>JBNGDB010000011.1:0-76019 GCA_049975245.1 Methanomicrobiales archaeon | reverse complement strand
ATGTGAATTTGAACCCTAATAACTCATAAATTTTCACACTAAATCAGACACTCTGATTCCTAAATTGGGGTCGAACAATGTTACAGTGTCACTAATTATGCTCTGCATAACATCAAAGTGATCATAACCATTAATTTTTAAAACCACAATATAATTGGGTTGAAGTTGTTCAACACTTAATTCATATCCATACGCATTGATTCCTTTAGCATTAGCTGCATCCTTCAAACCCAATAAACTAGTTCCTGTTGAATCAGTTTTTGCCATTTTAGCTAATTCAGCTTCAGTAGTATATATTCCCATTTTTTTTAAGACAGTAGCTAAGGCCGCAGGACCACAAGTATAAATGGTTGTGGCCATTACCATTTCACCAGAATCTATCCTTGAAGTATCTGTAAGCCAATTATCAACAAAATTGTTGCCTGAAAGTACTACACCAATAGAATTATAATAAGTAATTCCTGCACCATTGTCAGTAAGATTATTTCCAGTTACGCGATTGTTGTTGGTATCATAAAGATAAACTCCTACCCAATTAAGTGTAAAATTGTTTCCAGTTATGTTGACATTGTTGGAATGGAATATATAAATTCCATAGTAATTGCCATTGACATCATTTCCATTTATTGAGTTGTTATTGGAATTAAAAAGATAAATTCCATTTTCATTCTTTGTTATAGTATTATAAGATATACTGTTACTAGTTGATTTATAAAGGCATATTCCATTGACGCTGCTTTCTATTTTGTTGCCTGTAATGCTATTGGTTCCGGACAAATACAGATAAATATTTCGGCTACTATTTTTTATAACGTTATTGCTTATAAGACAGCCATAAGCATGGCTTAAAGATACACCATACGAACTAGATGCGCCAATAATATTAAGTCCTTGTATGGTAGAACCGCTTCCACCATTAGTTATTACAAAAACACTTTTATCATCGTCTTTTGCTTTAACTGTTACAGTTGCCCCTGTAACCGGCATTATGGTAAGTCTTTTAAAAATAATAACATTTTCAGTGTAGATACCTTCAGCTAGAGTTATAGTATCACCATTAAGTGTGTCAACATCGTTTACTGCTTCCTGTATACTGGCAAATCTCTCATGAGTCCTGGTGTTATATACTCCAAGTACATCAACACTGGTTATGTTAACCTTCTCGGACACTGTCTGATTATCTAAAGTCACAGAAACATTAGCTAATCCTGCACAAGAACTGGTAAGTTTAAGCTCTGCCTTGCCTTTCTTAGTGGATCCCGAAGTATTTATAGTTCCAAGTGTTGAACTGAAATAAATAGGTATATCATCCGGCACACTACCATCGGATGAAGTATCATCTCCCTGGTTGTTATGAGTTAAATCAGCAGTAATATGATAATTATAGATGGTACCATTACGATCTGATCGATCAGTTGAACTATTTATGGTAAGAATTAACCAGGGATCATATGTTACATTTCCACCAGCTATATTAATATCACTAGGGCCGTTTGATGAAATAATTGGATTATTAGAACCCCACCAATTATTAGTTGCATTAACTGTGCTATTGCCCTCTGTATAAAGCCCATGTCTGCTATTTTGGATAATGGAATTTAAATGAATTTCTGCTGAAGCATTATTTAGATAGATCCCATATAGATTATTAGATATTAAGTTACTGTAAATCCTGTTTTTATTAGAATTTTGAATATTAATTCCAGCATAACCATTTGAACTAATTTTATTACTGGAAATTTCGTTTTCAGATCCTTTACTTACTAATATGGCATTTGAAGTGTTGTTTGATAACTCGTTACCAGAAATAATATTGTTAGTGGAGTTGTATAAGTATAATCCATTAATGTTGCTGGTTATTTTGTTGCCTAATATCTGATTTTCAGCAGAATTGTTAATGTAGATACCTGAATTGTCATTGGACCCATTTATGATTAGGTCCTGTATAACTGTACCATTTCCATCAGAATTTATAGTAAAGATGGGTAAATTAGGATTTAAAGCCTGAACTGTTACATCTAATCCATAAATTGGTCTTATAATAATTTTTTTATTGATTATAACATTTTCAAGGTATGTGGCCTTTCCAAGCCATATAGTATCACCACTAATAGTATCAGCGTCATCTATAGCATCCTGTATGGTATTAAATATTTCTTGTGTTCTGAAATTGAAAGTTCCATTAGCATTAGACAATGCTAACCAGGGAACAACCGAAACATTATCCGGAGGATATTCAGCAGCATTATATGAAATCATTATCTTAGAAAACATGTAAACCAATGATTCATATCTCATGGTGTCCCCTAAACTAGTATCAGTAACATTAGAGGGTGCTATTCCATTAGAATCCATATAAGATAATATTTTATTGGCAATATCCACAAATTCGTGGCTAAGTATGGTGCCACTGGCTATATTTTCCGTGGGATTGGTTGGATTACCAACACTATCTAAAATTATGGAAGTATTTAAATAACTTTCAATATTTATTACTGCCTTAGATAATAAGTTTAAAAATTGGGGCATGCTAATAACAGTTTCAGATATAGTAACACTACTTGGTAAGGTATGATTCGTGTCTACATAGGATTTAACAGTTTCTGATACATTTTTTATCTGGTCTGTTGTTATAAACACCGTACTTGTATTGGAAACAATGGCCCATGGCGTTACAGTGATAAATTCAGGTAGGGTGCTTGTAGTATTGTGAGAACTTAAAATTTGACTATACATATATACTAGTGATTCATAACGAATTTTTCCAATGTTAGTATTCATATAATCGGGTGCTTTTCCATTAGCACGCATGTATGAGATTATATCATTTGCAATGTTTAAATAATCTTTGTAGGCAATATTTTCACTGGTTTTTATGGTTTCTGAGGGGTTTGTAACGGTATTATAATTTTTAAGTAAGATTGATGTGTAAAGGGATTGGTCTATGTTTAATATGTTACTAGCTGCCATTTGCAAGAATTGAGGCATGCTTACAACAGTTCCATTAATATTCACAGTAGTTGGTAACTTATGGTTAGTTTCCACATAGGATTGCACTGTTTTTGCTGCAGTTTCTATCTGATTGTTAGTAAAGAAGAACGTACTTGAATTTGAAATAACTGACCATGGAGTTACAGTAACCTTCTGTGGTAACTCTGTTTTATTACCATGATAATCCATGATTAGCGAGTACATGAAAATTAGGTTTTCGTAGCGTATATTTCCCAGGCTACTGGATGTATAGTTTGGTGCTTTTCCATTGGAGTCCATAAAAGTGATTATATTGTTTGCCAGACTTAAATATGTTGTACTGTTAAGATTTCCCCCAGTTACAGTTTCAGATGGATTAGAAGCTGACCTGTAATTTTGCAGGACAATAGTCGCGTTTAATTTGCCGTTTATGTTTGTTATTGCTGTGGTTAGAAGTTTTAAGAACTGCGGCATAGTTACTTGAGTGTTAGAGATTGTGACACTATTGGGGAGGGCGTGATTTATCTCCACATAGGACTTAACAGTTTTTGACGCGTTTTTTATTTGATCTGTTGTTATAAATTTGGTATTTGAATTTGAAACAACTGACCATGGTCTTACTGTAATATGATCTGGTAAAGTGTAATTATTTGTCTTGTAAGAACTTAGAATTTGGCTGTACATGTAGATCAGTGATTGATAACATATATTTCCCAGACTACTGGTTTGATAGTTGGGCGCTCTCTTATCACCGTACATGAAAAATTCAGTATTTCTTGCCAGATCCAGATATTGTGTCTGGTTAAGAGTCCCACCAGTTACAGTTTCCGGTGTGTCTATAGGAGGCGCGTAACTTGCTAAAACCAATTGCCCAGCATAAGTACCATTTAGATTATGCAATGTTGTGGTTAAAAGTTTCAGGAATTGAGGCATGCTTACAACAGTTCCGGATATAGTTACACTGTTTGGAAGTTTATGATTAATTTCCACATAATTTTTAACAGTTTCTGCCCCAATAATTATCTGGTCTGCATTGAAAGTTACAGTGTTTTTATTTGATATGGTGGACCAAGGGTTGACTGTGACATACTGTGGAAGTTTATTATTAACGTTGTAATAATTTAATATTTGACTGTACATGTATACTAAATCTTCGTAGCGCATGTTTCCCTGTGAAGTCCATGTATAGTTTGGTGCTTTTTTATTGGAATCCATATATGACTTTATATTAGCTACTGCATTCATATAGTTATCTTTATTAATCTTCCCCGGTGTTAATGTTTCTGAAGGACTGTTAGGTGCACTGTAACTTTTTAGAACAATGGACTGATATAATCCAGAGTCTATGTTTTTAAGTGATATGATTTCTAGTCTAAGGAATTGGGGCATGGTAATCTGTCTTCCAGAAATATTCACACTGCCGGGTAACCTCTTATTAGTTTCCACATAATTTTTAACAGTCCAAACAGCTGTATTTATTTGATCCATAGTTATAAATACGGTTTTAGGGTTTGTAACAGTTTCCCATGGACTAAGTGTAATATAGTTTGGTAGGCGTAGATTATTACTGGCAGAATTGATTATTTGAGCGTACATGTAAACCAGTGAATGATAACCTATGTATCCCCGTACAGTGTCATGGTAGTTAGGTACTCGTCCATTATTATCCATAAATGTGTTAATTTTACTTGCAGCTATTAAATAGTCATTAATGGCAAGATCTCCCCCTGTAATACTTTCAAAAGGATTAGGGGCTGTTCCATATTTTCCAATAAGAATTGATTGGTATAAATTATTATTGGCATTTGTCAAGTATGTGGTTTCAAGTTTCAGAAATTGAGGCATGCTCACCTTAGAACCTAAAATAGTCACATAATCCGGTAACTGATGTTTATTTTCGATGTAGGATTGCACAGTATCTGCTGCATTGTTTATATGAGCCATAGTTATGAACTCAGTGTTTTGATTTGAAACAATACTCCATGGTCGGATAATAATATAGTTTGGTAGAACTTCTGCCACTTGGTATGATCTTATAATTTGGGCGAATGTGTAGACAAGTGATTCATAAGAAATTTTTCCTGAACTAGTTGTAATATAGTCTGGTGCTCTCCCGTTGGAATTCATGTAAGAACTAACACTATTTGCAAGGTTTATATAATCGATTTTATTAAGATTTCCGGTTTTAGTTATAGTTTCTAAAGAATTAGTCGCTACTGAGTAATTTCCCATAGGAATTGTAGAATTAATACTACTCTCAATATTTGTTGTTAATGTAGTTACAAGTTTCAGAAATTGAGCCATATTTACTGTAGTTCCATTAATAGTTACATTTTCAGGTAAATGGTGATTAGCTTCTATATATGCCTGTACAGAATTAGATGCATATTTCAATTCATCTATTGTGAAACTGGTTGTTGCTGTTGAATCCGTGTTAATGGCATAAGTTGCTGTTTGCACTGAACCCTTATTACCTGCTGCATCACGAGCATAATATTTTAAATTAGTTATACCTTGATTAAGAGTTAATGTAACTGTTTTAATCTTACTACTCCAGTTAACCCCATTATCCAAACTATAATAAACTCTAGGATTAGGGTCATGATTATCAGTGGCAGTTAAAGTCACAGTTTTTGAAGTGTCATAGGATCCTGACGCAAGATTCTTACTTACCGTGGGAGGAATATTATCTATTACCACACCACTAGAATCCACCCCCGCATAATATTCCACCATTATATATCCCGGCAACCTGCCGTTCTGGCGGTAAAAATTTAATACTTTCGAATAAGTATAGATAAGTGATTCATAACGGATTCTTCCCAAACCACTTGATGCATAACTAGGAGCTCTGCCATTAGAATTTATAAAATTCTGAACATTTTTTGCTACTTGAACATAATCTTCCTTCCACAATTTGCCTTTTGCTGAACCGCAAGGACTTGAAGGTTTATTAACACGTTCTATATTTACTGGTTTGGTTGAACCAGAATCAAGCTGCACAGCTGTTTTAGTAATAACTTTCAAATAAGAAGCAGCAGAACAATTCTTGCCAGATACTTCTACAAAGCCCGGTACATTGCCACGTGCTTCAGTGTAATTTTGAACTGCTTCAGAAGCAAGCTCTGTTTCAGTAAGATTCAAACTTTCAGCAGAAACCTCCCCCATAAATAAAGCTAAAACCATAAAAAAACTGATTAAAATTATAAATTTTCTCACATTTTCCATAATAGGCCTCCAACTAAACAAAGATAGAAAAATTTTAAAAAAATCCCTAATCCATTTTCATAATCACAAATCATATCTTTTCATGTTTCAAATCATTATTCATAGCTACTAGAAATATAGATGATACTAGATTATTTTTTTCTCACGAATAATACTAAAATACAAATAATCTGTATTTAAAGATAATATTTTTATTATATTGAATTTATAAGGTTTATTATACTATTTTTTTAAGTTTTAAGAGATTATATACCATAATTAAAGTAATTAATCCCATAAACACCTCCTAATACATTTTCTAAAATTGATAAATACAATTATATATCAATCAAAAATTTTAACAAATAATATAGGGAATATCTAAATATATAAATTTTTATATTTTTTAGAATATATTGCAATAAAATATCATATTATTTCAAATATAAAATTTAAAAAAAAATAAATATTCTTAAAAATAATTTATTTCATAAATATATAAAAATATAACAATAATTAATAATATAAACTATAAAATAATAATAAAAAATTAATTTAATTAAATATAATTATTAAATATTAAAAAAAAATTATATTAGTGTTTAAAAAAACATTTAAATTGCTTATTACACTTAATTAATTAAATTTTATTAATTTTTAGAATATTCTGCAATAAATAAAATGTTAAAATAATCTTCAATATTTTAAAAAAATAAATGAATAAGGGAAGAATTAATTCTTATATCTAAGGACAGCCTTATACACCTCGCCTACAACGAGAAGAATTACACCTGGAATTAAACATATACCCCACTGATATGCGTCAAGTGAAACAGTGCCAAAGAGCTGCTGGAAAAGTCTAGTTTCTGTAATAAGAAATGTTCCAAATATTACCCATAAATATGCGTAAAGCAGTCTGGTATTGGTAAATGTGGCCCTCTGAAATGCAGTGTCACTGGGAAACCTTAGATTCAATGCCAAAAAGATGTTCATTAGTGATATGGTCACTAACCCCATGGTCTGACCAAACTGCAGATCTCCATAGGCAGTATTTCCAATATGATACACAAACAGAGAAGTTGCCGCCATGAATGCACCGGCAATAAACAATCTCACATACATACCCTTAGAAATTATACCCTCATCTATTCTCCGTGGCTTCCGGGCCATAATCCCTGGTGAGGCCAAGTCCAATCCAAACATAGCCCCAATAGGCGCAACCACCAGCATATGTATCCATAAAACCTGCCCGGGAGAATATAGAGCTGTGCCAATAAGAGAAAATATGGAAGCACCTAAAAAGGCCAGGATAAACATGAACATATTGGCGATCTGGATACGTAAAAACTTCTGCAAGTTATCATAAATCTTTCGACCTTCCTCGATAGCCTTCACAATGGTGGCAAAGTTATCATCCACCAGGATCATCTTGGCCGCTCCCTTGGCAACATCAGTACCAGTAATACCCATAGCAATACCTATATCAGCTGCCTTAATGGAGGGAGCATCGTTCACACCGTCACCAGTCATGGCTACAATATTACCCTTATTTTTAAGGACCTTGACCAGGCGTACTTTATGCTCAGGTGCCACCCGGGCAATCACCCCAATATCATCGATTTGATTTTCAGCTTCTTCATCACTTAATGATGCAAATTCAGCCCCGGTAACAGCACGACCCACAATACCCAGCTCCTGACCGATAGCCTGAGCAGTGACTGCATGGTCACCTGTGATCATCCTCACCCGGACACCGGCCTTTTTTGCCTTGCTAATAGCATCCTTTGCCTCAGGACGTGGAGGATCAACTTCACCAATAAGAGCAGTCATGGTAAGATCCTTCATCAGCGGCATCAAGTCAGATTCAGGGTTAAATGTCGCAGGATCAAAATCTTTCTGGGCAAGGGCCAGAACCCGTAATCCCTGGCTGGCTATACGTTGGTTTTCATCTTCCACTTTTCTTTGATCATCATCATTTAACTCTTTTTGTGAACCGTCCGGCACGAGTCCATAACCAGACCGTGCAAGGATCACATCTGGTGCGCCCTTAATATATGCCCGTATTACAGGATCTCCAGAAAATGTTTTCATATTATGGAAGGTGGCCATGAATTTATAATCAGAATCAAAGGGAATGCTTGCAATCCGGGGGTAATTCTTTCGAAACTCATCAACGTTAATACCGCCCTTCTGGGCCAGTACGTAGAGTGCTGCCTCGGTGGGATCCCCTATAACTTCTCCGTCTCTAATATCCGTATCTATACAAAGAGCACATGGAAAGAGGACATGATCAAAGTTTTCTTCTGGTTCACCCTCAATTCTCTGAATCTGACCATCAAAACTGTAACCCTCACCAGTGACGCTGTAACGGTGCTTAACAGTTGAAATAGTTCGCACTGTCATCTGGTTCATAGTAAGTGTCCCAGTCTTGTCAGAGTTTATTGCAGAGGTTGATCCCAGGGTTTCAACGGCAGGCATGTTCTTTATGATGGCATTTTTCTTGGCCAGGGCCACCATCCCCATAGCCAGAATAGTGGTTACCACTGCAGGAAGTGCGTCGGGGATAGAACCAATAGCCAAGGATATTCCAATATTAAAAAGGTCAGAGAAAGACCCTCCCTTAGACAGACCTATAATAACAATCCCAATAAAGGCCAGTACAGCCATTCCAATGATAAATAGGGTGACCCGGTCGATCTGCTGCATGAGGGGAGTTTTTTCTGCTTTATGCTCCTTGATCATGGTGGCAATATGCCCGACTTCTGATTTCATACCGGTCTCGGTCACCAGTACCTCACCGTGACCCCTGGTTACCGTGGTGTTCATGAACACCATGTTTAAGCGATCCCCCAAAGGTGGGTCCTGTTGGGTGATAACATCACCGTTCTTTTCAACAGCCATGCTCTCACCGGTTAGGGCTGCCTCTTCAACCTGAAGGTTTGAGGCCAGGACCACCCGACCATCAGCAGGTATACGATCACCAGCATCCAATACCACAATATCACCGGGGACTATATTCTCAGCCTCTACCTGAATTACCTGACCATCCCGCCGTACCTTGGCAACCACCTTCATCATCTTGTTTAGAGCGGCTACACTCTTTGATGCCTTTGCCTCCTGGCGGTATCCCAGATTAGCGATAAAAACAGTTAAAAGAAGTAATAATAAAAATGTACGGTACTCAGCAATGAAAAGACTTACAACAGCTGCTATAACCAGTACAATCTGCATATAAGCCTTATATTGTTCCAGAAATTTTCTCCAGGCTGGTTTTTCCTTTTCTTCTTCCAGTACATTAAGACCATAGGTCTGTAACCTATTGGATGCTTCAGATGAACTAAGTCCCTCTTTAGTAGAAACACCTAACTTTTGGGCAACTTCTTCCTTGCTTAATGCATACCAGGCCTCTTTGTTATTTTCTAGGCCTGAAGATTTTAATGATGGATCAGACATGTCTTTTCACCCCTTTAAAAAAATACATAAATTATGAATATTCATCAATATTTAATAGAATTTTCGGTATAATCCTTTACCGATATAGATTGCAAGCTTTTTTCGTATTATATATGTGGATGAAAATATATGAAATTTACTAAAAATCATTAGAAATTAAAGAAAAAAGAGTTATCTTTTTTAAACGAGTTAACACCTTCAAAGGTGAGTGAAATTCATTTATGACTTAATAGAAGTCATAGTATTCTTTCAGAATTTAGATAAATTATGGATAAAGCTATATAATCTTTGATTCTCTGGTAATTGTAAAAATTAAACGACATAAAACTCAAAGATTAATCCTAAAATATAATGAAATCTGCAAAATAGCCAAAAAATATGAATTCATTAAATATGCCTTTCTAGTTTTAAAATATATTACTTAAAATTTTAAATATAAATAGTTATTAATAATAATTCTAAAAGTATTAGTATGAAGTTTTGGAAATGACTGGAAACATATTGATCTAGGTTTTTTCGCAAAGATATGGAAGATTACTATTACATGTACTGCCTCAAATAGTAATGCAATCTAGTCGGTTTAACTCCAAATGAGCTGGTCCTCGAAGCAAACCTTGAAGAAGAAAACTGTGCAAAATTAAGAGACAGAAAACTTATCTTCTATTTCTTAAAGATGAAAAAACAGTTAAAAAAGGAAGAAGAAACTGAAGGAACAGTAAATCCATATATTTACGCAGTAAGACCTTTCAATGATTCGCTGGATTCCTGGTTCCAATAAAAAAACTGGTGAATTTAAAAGAAATCAAGTTTTAGATAAAAAAATTAATAACTTAGATTATGATCCAAAATACAATACATGATCCAAAAAAGATTATATATAACACATGATCCAAAATACAATACATGATCCAAAAAAGATTATATATAACACATGATCCAAAATACAATACAAGTTTGAAATACATATTTCAAAATAAAATATCCTTGAGGTGAATCCATGGAAGATCTAGCATGGGGAACAGACGCAGAATTAACAGATCAACAATTTTATAATCGAGAAGATGATATTAACCTGCTAAAAACTCTTTTAGAAACAACATCAAAAGGATCTCCCCCTACACTGATGATTATAGGAATTAGAGGAGTAGGAAAAACAGTCTTAATTAAAAAAATAAAAAGAGAACTTGAAAATGATTACTTAACAAATTATATTGATCTATCTGCAACTACAGGATATCAAAGAGGTCAATTAACTGAAATGGGAATATTGGAACATTTTTATACTGGCTGGATAGAAGCCTGTGAAAATAAGAAATTCTCCACCATGTTACAAAAAATATCAAAATTTTTTAAAACAAAAAATTTCAGCATAAAAGAAATTGCCGATGCAGGAGGTATACCAGTTCCTATTCCCCAATCAGAAGATGATTATAAAAAACTTTCAAAATTTGTTCTGGATTTACCTCAATTAATATACAAAGAACACCATAATGATATAAAAGGATCAATTATCTTTATCGACGAATTTCAGGCCCTTAATGATCTGGATGATAAATTAGACGCGTTTTTATGGTTTCTTAGAAGTGTGATTCAAAATCAAAAAAATGTAGCTTATGTATTTGCAGGATCAATAACTTCCAGAGATTCTATAATAGAAAAGATAGCAGGTCATGACGGTGCTTTTGGAGGTAGAATGCTGAATATAGAAATATCTCCTTTCACCAAAGAAACTGTACATGATTATCTGAGGGAAAAATTACCTTCCCTGAATTTAGATGACAGTGGATTTGAAAGATTCTATAAATGTACTAAAGGAATACCCTTCTACGTGAATACCTTTGCTAAATTACTCCAAAAGAATGTGCCTTTAACTGAAAATAAAGTAAATGAAGAATTTAAAAGGACATTACCTTATATTGCTGTCCATTTAATAAATCAATGGAGCAGGTTGACCCTCAAAGAACAAAATATAATAACCATTCTCATAGATAAGCCCCTGAAAAGAAATGAAATAGCCAAACAATTAGAAGTAACGCCAGGTTCATTAAGTAAACCTCTAAACAAAATACAGAAGTTAAGATTAATAGAATCAGAAAAGGGCGTTTATAATATTTCCGAACATATATTAAAGGCCTGGCTCAAAAGTGAATTTGAAGAAAAGGGAGTTTTTCCCTATAGAAGTATCTGAAAGAATTAAAGAAAATTGATGTTCTATATAATAAAAAATTGTTAGAAACTAAATTATCTCCCCATTTAAAGAGATGGTGTAATCCTTAACAATTATATTCTTTTCTGCCTTCTCCAGAGCCCTTCTAACAATAACTTCAATACCAGAACAGCACGGTACCTCCATGTGAACTATTGAGATGGATTTAATATCCTGTTTTTCAAATATCTCCGCCAATTTGTCAATGTACTGTTCTATGGTTTTATCCAGCTTGGGACAGAATATTATTAAAACCTTATCCTTCAGGAATCTCTTATGGAAGTTAGGATAAGCAAAAGGCGCGCAGTCTGCAGATATTAAAAGATCAGCATTTTTAAGGTAGGGGGCACTAGGGTTTAAGAGTTGCAATTGGACTGGCCAGTTTCTAAGTTCTGGACTCACCAATATTTGTTCATCCTTACCCTTTAGGATATTTTTACTTAAATCCTGGGTCATGGAACTGGGACAGCCACAAGCTAATGGTTTTTCTTCATAGTCAGGTATTTCAATATTATTCTCACTCAAGAAGTCTTTAGCCTGGTTAAGCAGTTCTTCTTCACCATGTTCCTGCAGATGCTGGAGGTGTGCTTTAATCACATTGGGGCCGGCTTTAACAATATTTTTCATAGTCTTAAATTCGTCGTAGGCTTCGGCTTCTCGATGTTCTATTTCAATTGCACCCTCGGGACAGTTACCAATACATGCCCCTAATCCATCACAAAATAAGTCACTTATGAGCCTGGCTTTTCCATCTATAACCTGTAAAGCTCCTTCAGGACATCCTGTAATGCAATCACCACAGCCAGTGCATTTTTCCTCATCAATCCGGATAACATCTCTTTTCATAGTATTTACCACCTTTATCTAATATTATATAACTCCCGATTAATTTATATATCCTAAATATTTCGTCAATCAATCTTCTAAAAAAAATGTATTATTAGAACATGGAAAAAAAACATTTATAATAGTAATCGAGTTAAATATACTAATTTGGTGATAAAAAAAATGAGCTTTATCGATCCACAGGCAATGGTAAGTTCCTGGAAGAAAAAATTACTTATAACTATGCGGTTAACTCTACTAATACTAGGAAGCAGCATCATAATATTTGGAGCCGGAGGAACCAAGGTATTTGGATTGATGGCTCTACTGGCACTGGCAGTTATTTATCTACCCACAATCTTCAATAAACAACACCTCCAGATCATACCTGTCGAAGTGGAAATCCTATTTTTGGCTGTGGTTATTCTGGAATAAATATTAGGTAACACCTTTGGACTTTACGGAAGACTACCTAACTACGACAAATTCATGCACTTCACCATCCCATTGATTGTGGCTCTAACCGGGATGATGTTCCTGTACACGGCCTATGTTTACGGAAGATTAAAGACCAGCCTGCCCATAATGGCATTTTTAATTGTTTTAGTTACCTTAGGTATAGGGGCAATACTGGAACTGGTTGAATACTTCTATGACGCATTTTTATATATTCAAATTGCACATTTCATGCCCACCGGCCTTACCCAAGGCTCGCCCACCATGGACGCAGTGATGGATACCATGGCTGATCTCTTTACTGATCTTATAGGGGGAATTGCCGGGGCAATAATAGGAATATTTCTAATTAAAAGAGCTGAAAAGAATGGTAAATGTGTAGACTGGGTTAATGGTATTGCTAAAATGGAAGGGCTGGACAATGATGATAATTCATCCGTTGAAATGGGAAAAATTTCTAAAACCTGCGACCTAGAAGAAATAGAAAAATAATAACTAGTTTTATTCTATTTTATATATTTTAAACTTAAAAATAACTGATCAATCTATATTTTAATCAAAATACTAATCAAACCCGTTGATAAGTTGTGGTCCTCTGTAATGGTATGCGACCTATAACATTTATAATTTCACTCATTTGCTGATACGGTAAGTGTTCACCATGAGATGCGCCTGCAGCTATGGAAATCTTATCCTCCATCATAGTACCGCCCAGATCATTTGCCCCGCAGCACAGCGCCACTTGAGCCATCCGGGTGCCAATTTTAATCCATGAAGCCTGAATATTTGGTATGTTCCTGCCCAGTATTATACGGGAAATGGCATGTAATTTAAGATCTTCCATTCCACTAACCCCTACTGAACGGCTTCCTGCCACGTTATTTTCATTAAGGAAAGTCATAGGGACCAGTTCTGTAAATCCTCCAGTTTCTCGCTGAATATCTCTCAATATAAACAGGTGATCAATACGGTCTTCCCAGGTTTCCACGGTACCGTACATTATGGTAGATGTGGTGGGAATACCCAGACTATGGGCTTCTTTGATAATGTCAACCCATTGGGCAGTAGTAACCTTATTAGGACATATCTGAGCACGTACACGATCCACTAAAATTTCAGCGGATGCACCGGTCAAGGTATCCAGACCTGCTTTTTTCAAGGATTTTAAAGCATCTAGGGTAGACATGCCTGATGCTTCTGCGGTGTAAAAGATCTCCACCGGAGAGAGGGCATGTAGTTCAATGTCAAAATTACTTTTTATTGAACTAAAAATTTCACTGTAATAATCAACATCCATGTGGGGCATTACACCGCCAAATATGCATATTTCAGTGGCACCTGCATCTTTAGCTTCCCTTACACTTTCTAATATTTCTTCTATGGTCATTTCATATCCTATGCTGTTTCTAAAGGAACAGAAGGCACATTCTATCATGCACTGATCAGTTATATCGATATTTCGGTTTACTACAAAGGTTACTTCATCTCCCACTATTTCCTGTCTTAATTGGTCAGCCACGTCAAAAAGTTGGAATGGGTTTGATTTTAGAAGTTTTAATACATCAGTTTTGGTTATATCCCCCTCAAGTGAACGTTGGTATATGTATTCCATGGAATTAGATCCTCCTATGTAAAGAGATTATATTATGATATTAATCATATGATTTAATCATGATACTTATTATCAAAAATGTGAATCCATAATCCTCATCATCATATACTATTACTAGAATAAAAAATTAATCCTTTCAAAAAAAAATGCATAATAACTTATTCATTGCTCAAGACATAAGCCTCAAAACATATTCTTTCAGTTTTACTGATATCTTTAAAGGTTAAAAACCGGATTTTCTTTAGACAATTTAATTTGTACTTGTCTATTAATGTTTTCACGTATTTCTCACTATGACTATAAACATCTATCTCATATTCTTGGTTAAATTCATGATCAATTTCGCTGGGAGATACTATTACTGTAAAACTGAAAGTTCCCCCTGGTTTAAGGATTCTTTTAGCCTCTTTGAAAAAATTGTCCAGATAATGGAAAAAATGGAATACTCCCACTGATATTATGTGATCAAATTGCTGATTACCATAGGGGAATGTTTCATTTTCAAGATCAAATAATTTTAGATCAACTGCTATGTTCTTCTTTTCACATACATCTAACATGTCTGGTGAGTTATCTAGACCATAAATTTTTAATCCATATTTTTTGAAAAGATTTGAACTTATTCCTGTTCCTATGCCCAGATCTAGTAGTGATTGTCCTGGTTGGATGTATTCAAATAGTAATCCGAATATTATATCTGCTGAATGAGACTCTAATTCCCGGGCCATATCGTCGTATTCATCCGCATAATCAACCCTCTGGATTTTACTGGATCTTACTTTTTCCGACATTAAAAGTAGTATAAACTACTTTCTATTTAAAATTTTATTACTTGCAGGGATCTTAAGGAGTTAAAAGATTTGATTTAAAAGATTGGTGGAAAATAGATTGAAATTAGAATAAAAATTATATTTCATTAATTTAAAATCAGCAACCATTGAATAAAAACAGTTAATATGGATTTGATTCAGAAATAGAATTTTCTATTAATTATTCTTCCCCCCTTGAATCTGATTCCTTCATTCTCTAATAAAGCCCTCTTCATATCTTCACCGCCCTGAAATCCTCCTAAACTACCATCAGAACGTATAGCTCTGTGGCATGGAATAATCAGTGGGAATGGATTTCTAGCCAGGGCGTTACCCACTGCACGGGCGGCCTTATCATTACCTATGCGTCGGGCTATATCCTGGTAGATGCTTACTCTACCCCTCGGTATCTGGTACTCTGCCTTTAAAACTGCTTCTTGGAATTTTGAACAACGATACAGTGCAATATCATCCAATGAGAAGCAAATATTCTCTCCTGCCAGGAATTTCTCAATGTTTGTAGCCATATTATTAATTTCTGGGCAAGTTGAATAACTGGAATCTGGGTAAATACGTTCAACCTCAACTATAGCCGAATTTTCAGGATTTGATATAAAAATTTGATATATAATGGGCATATCATTACAATAAGTCCATATTATGGCTACCGGGCCAAAGGGGGTCTTTTTTAACAGTTTTATTTTAAAATCTGTGTTATTCATTTTAACAGGCCCTTTTGAATCTTCAATCTAAAAAAATTTATCTAATAATAATCTAATTAAATTGTTTGTTTAACATAAAAACTTTAAACACTTTTCATTTTAATCTGGGGATAACCTTTAAAAGTATGACAAACAAAGGTATATAAATCTTAATTTAAAGATATGAAAAAACTAGATGGCAATTATATAAAATTTATAAATCGCCTTACATACCCCCTATAATTGGTTTAAATAGAAACTATTAGGGAATATAAGTATCCCAACGTATGGATACTCATCTAATTAATATCAAGAGTTGAATAACATGGCAAAAGTTAAAGGAACAAATAAAAGAATAAGACCAAAACCAGGTTACAGAAAAGTAGGAAGTAAAAGAGGAAGAGGAGCTAAACATAGGAAATAGTTCAACCATCAAATTATATTTGATAAAATCTCCTCATCCAATTATTTAAAGTTAATTTACCAGAAATACTCTTTTTTTAAATAATTATTTTACTTATACTCCATTTTTTTTAGAATTTTAGATATTTAATCTGTTTTTTACCTATTTTTACTTATTAAATTAATTTTTATTATCCATATAAACTGTACGTATAGGGTAGGGGATAACAATACCTTCCTCATTGTATCTTTCGTGTAATTTTTTTATAAATTCATGTTTTAATCTATACTGTTCAATAAATTCTTTAACACTTAAAAAAACCGTGAAGTTAATGCTAAAATCATCGAATTTATTGTATCTTATGTATGGGTCTATTGTATCATCTGCTCCAGAAAGTTCTTTTATCACTTCCCGGGCCACATCCACAGTGAGCCATTCCACCTTTTTAAGGTCGCTGTCATAAGAAACTCCAACATTTACTTTTACCAGCATTTCTTTCTGGTCCTGGTGGAAATTGGTTATAATATTCTTTGCTATTTTAGAGTTGGGAATTATAATGGTGTTATTGGTTATTGCCTTGATGGTAGTATTTCTCCAGGTTATATCCTGAACATATCCTTCCTCACCAGTAGAAAGCATAATATAATCACCCATCTTCATCTCCTTGGAGGTAATAACATTCAAACCAGCGAACATATTAGAAAGAGTATCCTCTAAAGCCAGTGCCACCGCAATACCACCAATACCAAAGGCAGTTAGCATGGGAGTTATTGAAATGCCAATGAACTGGATAACCACCATTACCCCAATTAGTATTATTATTACTTTGGTAATATTACCAAAAAAGGATGTGGACGGGAAAACTCCCTCAGCCCTTTTAGTATAAAGATTTACGAATCCCGAGGTTAAACGGGCCACAGCCCAGGTGATTAATAATATAATAACAATTATCAGAAATTTATGGATATTTTCCAGAGTTTTAGGATCAATTACCATGTAACCTAATGCAATGTATATTCCGGCAATGGTAAAACAAAAAATAGATAATCCCCTTAAAGCCCTTATAACTACTTTAAAACCATCCCAATCAGTTTCAAGGCTTTTTTCCCTGATTTTTCTGTATATAATTATTTCAAATAGTAACCCTATTACAAATCCAGTTAATATAATTATTATAGGTATTAACAATTCATTATAACTCATAAATTTTCAACAACCTCGCTAATTTTTAGTGATTATATTCTTCTATTTATAGTATTACTTAATTATCATATATAAAATTAAAAATAGGTTAATATATAGTTTTTAATTGTTGATTTTCAGTATGTAAATCAAAATAAATCTTACCAGCTCTACAACAGTAGCAATAACTAAAGCTATCATGGCAATAATTAATGCAAATTGTAGAACATAAGCAAACCACACATTCTGGAATACGAATGGAAATACGGTGTATAAACTGTAGACCACTATAAATCCTATAATATTTAAAATAATCTGCACTATTGTCCTGAACCATCCTTTTTGATAGATTAAAAATCCGATGTTAGCCAGGATATTTAAAATTATGGAAAAATTAAAAATCCACAATACCTCACTGAAAGTGGGAGCTATGAAAGATAAATTCCAGTTAAGCAAATTATTCACTATGTATAGGAATATTATGTTAGCTATTATAGCTCCGATAAATTCAGATGTTTTAAATTCTTTCTCCTTTAAAAAAACATTTTTAAATGATAGTTTATTTTCCTCATCACCCATTTTCTCACACCCCATAGATAATTATTTTTATAAATGATAATTATCTTTACCTTTAGATTTAATGTTTAAACTATTAAATTATCCTTAACTTGGATTTTTTTTATAATTAGAATATCTTTACTGATGCAGTATAATAATATCCATCTGGAGAATTATCTTCTGCATCCTGGTCATGATAAATTTCTACTTTTTGTCCCTGATGATTTGCAGATACTTTAAGATGATATAGGGCTATTCCCATGTCAATTTTATTCCATTTAGCCAGTAGTTTAGCCTTTAAAAAGTTTAATTTTTTACAGTAAGCATGTATTAACTGATCATCACCAGTGAAATACCATGGCTGGCTGTTGGTAGCTGAAGGAGCTAAACGGACTGGTTCTAAAAGTTTTTCCTTGCCATTAATGGAGGTTATTTCTTTTAGGGGTTTTCTTTTAAATTGAGAAATATCAGTTCGGTGCAAAGTTTCCTTAGGAGGGCCGAAGGCCATGACTATAACAAATTTCAATGAGGAACTGTTAATTACAGTTTTTACAGGTTTTGGAATGCCCTGCCAGCAACTACCCAAGCCCTGTGAAGATAGAAAAAGATCCATCTGCTGCATCATATATCCAATATTAGTTAAATATCCCTCTTTCTCCTGGGAAAAAACCGCTATATAATGAGGGGCCTTCTTTTGGGGGATAAAACTTTTAACCTGATCTCCCTGAATTATTTTTACTTCAGTTTTTATATCATGGAATAATGGAATTAAAGATTCAATAAAATTATTCACTTTTTCTATAACTTCTTGCTCCAATGGGTTTGGGTCATAATTTCTAACAGACTTTCTTTTAAAAATAGTAGAGTAAAATTCTGTAGTTTCCATAATTTGTACCTCAACTATCATAGATTTGTAGAGGATACATAATAAAATTAACAATAAATATTTAGAAAAATTTTAGAAATGGTTTAAAACTAGCATTAGATTTCCTTAGAAGTTAAAAATATTAATTAAATCAAATTTGCCACAAATAAAAAGTATAAAATAAAAATTATTGTAACCACCCACATTAAAGGATGCATTTCTTGCCATTTTCCCCTGAATAATTTTATGAGAGAATAAGAGATAAAACCAAAGCCTATTCCTTTAGATATGCTAAAAGTAAATGTCATTGCAGTGATGGTGAGAAATGCAGGTAAAGATTCGTCAAAATTGTTCCAATCTATCCTGTTTATCATAGAAATCATGAAAAATCCTACAATAATTAGAGCAGGAGCTATGGCTGCTGAAGGTATGAAATATGCCAGAGGTATGAATAAAATTCCTAATAAAAATAAACAAGAAACTACTATTGAAGTTAAACCGGTTCGACCTCCCTCACTTACACCTGCAGAACTTTCAACGTAAGCTGTATTTGAACTACTCCCCATAAAACCTCCAATCATAGCACCTAAAGCATCTACAGCAAGAATTCTTTTTAAATCATATAATTTACCCTCTTCATTGACCAGACCGGCCTGAGTTCCTAATGCCAACACTGTGCCTAAACTATCAAAAAAATCCACCATCATAAGGGCGAATATCACTGGTACAAATGTTAAAGAAAGTGCACCTAGAACATCCAACCCCCCGATTGTAGAAAGATTTTGAAGAGAGGGAATATTAATAAAACTACCATCCCATTGGGAGGGAAGATTGGTGGCTCCTGCTGGAAGATTTGAAATTGTTAGAGGTAAATTAGGATTTCCGAAAATGTTAAAAGCAGTGTGACTATAGTCTGCGAAAATACAGGTTAAAAACGCGAAAATAGAAGTTAGTATTATACCATAAAAAATACTTCCCTTTATCCTAAGAGCCATCAATATAATCATGATGCTGAGGCCCGCAACAGATACAATAAAAACAGGATTGGAGATATTTCCAAATTTTATTAGATTTTCAGAACTATAAACCATTATATTGGCTAGTTTAAAACCGATAAACGTTATAAACATCCCGATACCTACGCCAATAGCTATTTTCAATGAAGAGGGAATAGCGTGCATTACCATTTCACGTAGATTGGTAAGCACCAGTATAAAGATCAAAAATCCTTCAATAAATATTAATCCCATGGCAATCTGCCATGGTTGATTCATGTTTAAAATTACTCCAAAGGCAATCATACTATTTATACCAAGCCCTGCCGCCATTCCAAATGGTTTTTTTGCAATAATGCCCATTAATAATGTAGAAAATGCTGCTGAAATACAAGTAGCTATAAAAACAGCTTTATAATCCATTCCAGCCAGAGATAAAATTAGAGGGTTCACAACCATTATGTAGGCCATGGCCATGAATGTGGTTATCCCAGCTACAACCTCCGTTTTTATAGTAGAATTATGTTTGGAAATTTGGAAATAATTGTCTAAAAAATTTTTTATCGATAATTTAGCTTTAATCGATAATTTATGGTTATTATCTGGATCTTTGTATAACCACTTGTACAATGTATCACCAGTTACGAGGATATTATATCTCTGGTTAAGATTGGCTGAATTATAACTAAGTATAATATGATCAATAGATTCTATGTCTGTTAATGTAAAAATAAGGGATATTCATCTGATAGATCTGTAAAAATGTATCAATATATATTTTTAACTCATTAAATCGATTTTTTGGCCCGTTCCCTTACTTAGTGATTTTTGATATACACACCAAGCTGTTGCAATATCCTGCACTGCTAATCCGGTTGAATCAAATACAGTTATTTCTTGTTCATTGTCTCTTCCCGGTTTTTTATTTATTATGATATCTCCTAATTTAGAATAAACATCTTCTTTTTTGATAACACCTCTTTCCAGTGGAACATTAATTTCACCACTATGGGTGGCCTGTTCCCACTCGTCAATTACTATTTTAGACTTAAGCAATAATTCACTTTCCAATTCTTGTTTTCCGGGTGCATCAGCACCTATTGCATTTATATGAGTACCTTCCTCAACCCATTCTGATTTTACTATTGGTAACCGAGAAGGAGTAGTTGTGGTGACTACATCAGCACCAGTAACTGCATCCTTTACATTGTACACAGCGCTTGCCTCTATACCAAATTTTTTACTGATGGTGGAAGCTAGTTCTTCTGCAGTTATATGGCCTTTACTGGAAATTTTAACTTCGCTAATATCCATTACCTCATTTAATGCTGTAAATGCTAGTAATGATTGAACACCTGCTCCGACAAATCCACAAACTTCCGAATCTTTTCTCGCCAAGTATTTGGTGGCTACTCCTGCGGATGCTCCTGTTCGCATATTGGTAATAGAGGTTCCATCCATAATGGCAATGGGAAATCCGGTGTCAGGATCAATTAATTCTATTACTGCCATGACCGTGGGTAAATTATGTTTTGAAGGATTTTCAGGATGTACATTTACACATTTAACGCCGGCAGCTCTAGTACCTTCCATATAACATGGCATTATGCGCAAATCTCCCGTGGTTTTATTGGTAATATCATCGAAAAACATGTACTTTTTTGCCGGCATTTGTACATTTAAAAGGGCGTCTTCTGTAAATGCTAGTTCAACGGAGTTTATAACTTCTTCCATAGTTATTAGTCGTTCAATTTGGGTTTTAGTTATCACAACAGTATTTTTTATCATATTTATCATCTCAAATTTATTGTACTAAAATTTCAAAAATTTAGTAACCGAATGCAAAAACTAATGTGTAATGTAAAAGTTTTAATATTTAAATATTACTATTAATTTAAAAAATGTTTATAAATTTTAGTTTAATAATGAACAATCTAATAAAAATAATTAAATAAAAATAATTTTGTTCAATAATATTTTAAAATTTTTAAGGATGTTGATCATATTACAGGATAAAAAATGAAAAACAGCAACCACCAAATAATTAAAATTCAACTAATTACTTCACAAATTAAAAAAGGAATTAAAAAAAATCAATCAATACAAAAAAAGAGAGGAATATGATATCTATAAGGAAAGATTCGATATTCTATCCATTGCCTTTTTAGTATTTTCTAATGTGTTAAAGGCAGTTATACGTAAATATCCTTCTCCACTAGGCCCAAAACCTACACCTGGTGTTCCAACTACATGGGCCTTCTCCAAGAGTAGATCAAAGAACTGCCAGGAATCCATACCCTCTGGTGTTTTTATCCAAATGTAAGGAGAATTAATCCCGCCGTAAACATTTAAACCCATCTCCACCAGGCTTTCCCGGATAATAGAGGCATTTTTCATATAGTAACTTACCGATTCTTCAATCTGCATTTGACCTTCTGAGGTATAAACAGCACCTGCAGCTTTCTGAACTGGGTAAGATACTCCATTAAATTTAGTGGTTTGTCTCCTATTCCATAGAGGATTTAATGATTGTGGATTGCCGTTTTCATCATACCCCTTTACTTCCTTTGGAACCACGGTGTAGGCACAGCGGGTACCGGTAAATCCAGCATTTTTGGAAAAACTTCTAAACTCGATAGCCACTTCCTTGGCACCGTCAATTTCATATATACTGTGAGGAATATCATCTTGGGTAATATAAGCCTCGTAAGCTGCGTCAAAAAGTATTATGGCTTTATTAGCCCTGGCATAGTTAACCCATTCAGCTAACTGATCCTTATTCAGAGTTGTTCCAGTTGGGTTATTGGGGAAGCATAAATAGATCAGGTCTACTTTTTGGCTTGGTAATTCTGGTACAAAATCATTATCAGCGGTGCAGGGCAGATAGACTAAGTTTTCATATCGTCCATCCTCACCCATAGGTCCGGTTCGGCCGGCCATAACATTGGTTTCCACATATACAGGATAGACGGGGTCTGTGACTGCTACAATATTATCCAATCCAAATATTTCCTGAATATTTCCGGTGTCGCATTTAGCACCGTCGCTGATAAATACTTCGTCCTCTGAAAGTTCTATTCCCCGGGGTAGAAAATCATTTTCTATGATATCATTGATTAAAAAGGAATAGCCCTGTTCTGGTCCGTATCCATGAAATGTTTCCGGGTCGGCCATTTCATCCACTGCCTTGTGGAATTCTTTTATAACAGCCTGAGGCAGAGGCCGGGTAACATCTCCAATACCCATACGGATCACATCTACATCAGGGTTATCATTCTGGAATTTTTCCACTCTTTGATTGATTTCAGCGAATATATAACTACTTTTAAGTAAATGGTAGTTTTCGTTTATTTTTACAGCCATATTAATTACCTCTTCTAATTGAATGAAAATATGATTATCGCTTCTAATGTGAATCAAAATTGTTAATTAAGTTTTTATTAGATTGAATGGATTATTTTTTTTCAATAAATTAAAAATCTTTAATTATTTATGGGTGAAGTATAACTTTATTTCATCTGAACTTATCTGGTCTACATGTGCAAAGCCGAATCGTTCAAATTGCACTTCATCTCCTGCATTTAAAGTTGAACATGATGGTTCTGCTAAGCCCTCCATTAAAGTTGCATCAGGCATCACAATAACTGCAGTCATATTTTTATTTGAAGGTATCCACTGGATGATCTGTGCCTTATTTTCACGGGCATCTTCAAAACTAACACTGTGAAATATCGCTTCATCGCCTTCAAATACTATATTCACAGCGTCCATTAATCTCAGTACTTTATCTTCCTGGATATCGTCTTTTTGGATATATACATCACCATCAAAGGGAATGCTCCTGTATCCCCGCTCTAAATAGTCTGGATGTAAGGGTCGCTTTATTATTCCCTTAGCAGATTCTGGGAGATTTTTTATGGAAATTTTTACTGGATCATGGACAAAGAAGTAACGATTAGCCTCTTCTTCCAATATATTACGATTTAATCCGTAGATCTTCTTCCAGCTCAAGGTAGAATCCGCAATTTTAACCCCAATTTCATTCATCAACTCATATAAAGCTTCACATTTTATCCCCCGACGTGCTATGGCCCTAATAGTTCCCAGACGGGGATCGTCCCAGCCGCTGTATATTCCATCTTCTATACCTGCCCTGGCCTGGGAAGTGCTTAAAGCTATATCCTCCATTTTAAGCCGACCATAATGAATAAATTCTGGTAATTCCCATCCAAAGTGCTGATATATATATTTCTGTTTTTCAGAGTTGGCCAGATGATCTTTACCTCGTAATACATGGGTAATGCCCATTAAATGATCGTCTACCGCCACCGAGAAATTCATCATAGGATAAATTTTATAATTAGAACCTATCCGGGGATGCGGAGCTTCCACTATACGCATGGCTACAAAATCTCTAATAGCCGGATTTTTATGATCCAGATCAGTTTTTACTCTTAAAACTGCGTCGCCTTCGCCCATATTCTCCATTTCAAACCATTTATTCAGGTTTTCCTCTTCATCCATTTCACGGCAAGAACAAGGTGTTGATGAATCCTTTAATTTCTTGAAATCACCACCCTCACAGGTACACATGTAGGCCGCGCCTTTCTTGATTAGTAGTTCTGCGTATTCGTAGTAGATGGGGATCCTATCACTTTGAATTATCATGTCATCCCATTCTACCTCTAACCAGTCAAGGTCTTCAGGTATCATCTGGTAGGCGTCCAATTCTACCCGGCGGGGGTCAGTGTCTTCTATTCTAAGTAATAGTCTTCCATTATAGCGGTTCTTATACTCATTGTTGAGAATGGCTGCCCTTGCATGACCAATGTGTAATGGGCCGCTAGGGTTAGGTGCGAATCTTAAAACAACTTCGTCTTTTACATTGGGCAGGTCAATCAGGCCTTTTTCTTCTACCTTTTTTTCCTCAATTATTCCGCCTAATTTTTCCAATTCACTTTTTTGTTGTTGATGATCCATCTGGTTAACTTCAGCAACCACTTCTTTTGTAAGTTTAACAATTTCACCAGCATTTTTTCGCAGTTCAGGGTTGGAAGCCATTATTGATCCTATTACCGCACCATCATTAGCCTGACCTTTATGTTTTACTGCGTTTAAAAGCGCGTTTTTATATACTAAACTATTAAGATCACTCATCTAAATTCCTCTATTTATGAAAAAACAAATTATTAAAAAATATAATTATTAATGATCATTAGAAACTTCTCTGCAGGACAAAATCAGCTATGGATAAAAGTGCATCTTTGGCAGGGGAATCTTCTAATAAATCTAATAATTCTTTAGCCTCTTTGACATTATTCAAAGCAATGTTTCTGGTGTATTCTATGGAACCATATCTCTCAAATATGGATATGGCAGTATCAACATCTTCATCTTTTCCATCTTGTAATATGGATATTAAAGTTTTTTTATCCTCTGAAGATGCATTTGCTATGGCGTGTACCACCATTAAAGTCATTTTTCCTTCGACAATGTCGGATCCTACCGGTTTTCCTATCTCTTCTGCATCACTTACCACGTCAAGGTAATCGTCCTGGATCTGGAAGGCCATGCCTATAAGTCTTCCATATTCAGATAATGCTTCTATCTGTTCTTTAGTTCCATCTCCTAATATGGCTCCTGATCTGGTGGCAGCAGCTATTAGTGCAGCTGTTTTCTTGTAGATCATGTTCAAATATTCATCTTCCCGGACATCTAATTTTTCTTCAAAACCCATGTCACAGGCTTGTCCTTCGCATATTTTAATACATGAATCAACCACTACTTTAAGGGCGTTAAGCACATGACCAGATGAAATACCTTCGATTTCTGTTTCTAAAATTGCGTCAAATGCCTTGGAGAATATGGTGTCTCCAGCCAGGATGGCCATTGGTTCTCCCCATAAAACATGCACTGAAGGTTCTCCTCTTCTAAGTTCATCCTTATCCATAATATCATCGTGTATCAATGAAAAGGTGTGGATAAGTTCCATGGCCGCAGCAGTTTTTAGCGCATTCTTTGGGCTTCCTCCTACTGCTTCACAGGATAGAACAACTAGCGATGGACGTAATTTTTTTCCTCCCGCTTTTATAAGATGCTCAGATGCCTTGCGAAGACTTTTAGGATCAATTGTACTTAATGAATGGTTAATTTCTTTATCAATACTCTCTGAATATTTTTTTAGTATCTCCATAACATCTACCATTAAATTCCCCCATTAAATACTTGTGCCTGGCCATTTCTGAGAATATGGACATTATTTCCCAATTTATAACCCTCTTCCTCGGCTAATTCAGTGTATGATGCTAGCATATGGAGATTTCCATGTGTTGGGATGATATGTATTGGATTTAACATTTTTATAAAGTCGCGATGATCTTCCCGACCAGCATGTCCAGAAACGTGGGCATTTGTATAAATTCTGGCTCCGCTTGATTTAATTCTTTTCTCCAGTAAGTTTCTGTTGGCAACATTCATAGGGTTGGGTATGACTGGAGCAGAAAATATAACATTATCTCCTGGTTTTATATTAAATTGAGTTCTGGAATTGGCTATACGAGGCAACAATGCATCTGGTTCGCCTTGATGGCCGGTGGTAACCAGAAGATAATCTTCTCTATTTTCTTCTGCCCGGGCCAACGCCCTGTTTACAGATTTTGGGCTTCCGTATATGCTGGTTGATTTAGGAAGTTTTAGTATGCCCATTGACTCGGCTAATGTACAGTACCTTTCCATTGATCTTCCCAATAATAAAATTTTACGGTCACTCTGCTTGGCTATGTCACAAATTGCTTGAATCCTTTCAATATGGGATGAGAAAGTGGTAATAATCATTCCCGACTTCTCTTCTAGAGGTGCGTTCATTATATCATCAAGCACTATACGGGCTATCTTCTCGGAGTGTGTTTTAACCTCGTCCTTCTCATCTACCCGGGTGGTTTCCACGATCAATGCCAGAACACCTTTCCTACCTAACTCCCTTAATCTTGCATAATCTGGTGGTGGAGATATTTTTTGATGATTGTCAAATTTAAAATCATTGGCATAGATTACTATCCCTTCAGACGTATGCAGCGCTGCTGTTACTGTCTGAGGTATACTATGGGTTGTTTTAATAAATTCCAGGGTAATATCTGGTGATATTTGACATTTTTCCCCTCCGTTCAATATTTGTAGAGGGTTGGTCACCTTAAATTTTCGTTCTGATTTAATGGTTCGCTCAATTAAAGCTAAGGTGTAGGGAGTGGCAATGATTGGTGCTTCATACCTATGGGCCAGCTTGGCCACAGCACCTATGTGATCCAGGTGTCCGTGGGTAAAAACTATGGCTCTTACCTTACCATCCACCTCCTTCATTAATGTGTCATCTGGGATGACACCCCTTTCTATTAAGTCCAGACTATGCATCCGGGCAATGTCTGTATCTTCATGAATATGTAATCTGTCCAGGTTAATGCCCATGTCAAATATTACTACGTCATCACCGACCTTAACTGCAGACATATTTTTTCCGACTTCTTCGTATCCGCCGATTGCTATTACTTCAACGCTCACTATGTATCCTCCTTGCGTATTTTTTAGTATTAAAGCCCCTTTCATTAAGCCATTCTTTTGTTTGGCCTTTAATTATTAGATTAGATTTTTTAAGTTGTTTTATATCCTCTGCCCCCACCAGGAACATGGCAACTTTTATTTCTTTTATGAACTGTTCTACTTTTGATATTACAGCTTTATGACCTTTGTATGCTTCTTTAAGTAAAGGAAGCGCCATTCCTACTGCATCCGCGCCTAAAGCTATGGCTTTTGCAGCGTCAAGACCATTTCTTATTCCTCCAGAAGATATTACTGGAATTTTTACTGATTCACACACTTCTATGGTGCTAACTGCAGTGGGTATTCCCCAATCCCAGAATAATTCTCCAAGATTTTTATCTTCAGCCCGGTAGGTTTCTACCGCAGACCAACTAGTTCCGCCGGCACCGGCAACATCGATAGCACTTGCTCCAACTTTTTCAAGTGATTGGGCATCTTCCATTGAAATTCCAGCGCCAGTTTCTTTAATTATGATGGGGATATCTAATTTTTCTTTGATTTGTGATATTGATTTTAGATAACCAGTGGCATCTACATCTCCTTCTGGCTGGATTGATTCCTGTAAGGGATTTAAATGAACAGCCATTGCATCAGCATCCATCATTTCAGATGCTTTTTCAGCATATTCCAACTGCGGAGCGCCTATATTTCCAATTATAAAAGATTTAGGTGCATTTTCTCTCACCACAGTATAAGTAGAAACCAATTCAGGGTTTTCAACCCCTGCTCTTTGACTTCCAACACCCATTCCAATATTAAGTTCATTTGCTGCTTTAGCAAGTTCACGATTTATATGTAATGATGCAGGATGTCCGCCAGTTATTGCAGAAATTATTAAAGGTACATCCAATTTATTGCCTAAAAAGTTTGAAGATATATCTATTTCTTCTTTACTAATTTCTGGTAAAGCTCTATGAATTAATTCAATATCGCTGAATCCAGTTTTTTTATTTTTATATTCCACGTCACAATGCGCGCATAATAATAAATGTTCTAATTTTCGATCTGAAATCATTTTATACGCCTTTTAAATTTTTAAATATTATTTAATTAAAGTTCCTATAGATTTTTCGCCGTTTAAAGCTTTTTTGATGAGATTTAATTTACTTGCATTGATTATTTCCGATTCAATTCCCATCTGAGCAAGTATTAAAAGTTCTTGAAGTTTTCCAACCATTCCACCAGTGACATCCACCACTGATGCTCCTTCAGTTAGCTCCAGATCATCTAATGATGATACTTCCTCTATCAGTTTAGCATCAGCATATTTTTTGGGATTTTTGGTGTAAATACCATCCACATCAGACCCTAAAATTACCCTTTCTGGTTTAAAATTCTCAGCTAAATATTTAATTATCTGATCACCGGAGAGAACCGCAATTTTAATGGAATCATCAATATCAAGAACCACATCACCATAAATGACCGGTACAAAACCCAATTTGAGATAATTTTTAATCAAAGCCAGATTAGCTTTATAAATTCTCTTATTTTTTGTCATGATAAATGAGGAAGGTTGGATGGATACTGCATTTATCCCTTTTTCTTGTAATTTCTCACATACTATGCTGTTTAATCGTTTAACCCAACTTTGAGTTATTACAAAACCATGCTTTTTTTGGTTAAATTCATTCTCATTTTTTATAGGACTCCCAATATCATATTTTTTCGCGAAAGGATGGCCAAAAGAACCTGCACCATGAATAATTATAAGATCTCCGACATTAGAATCAGCGATTTCTCTAGATATTCTTTCCAGATTTTCATAATCTGCTTCAGGTTCCACTGCGTCCTTTTTAGTAATAACACTGCCGCCTAACTTTAGAATAATCAAATGAAATCCGACCTTCACTTTTTTAAATAGCATCATTAACTGGGATCTTAGCAGGGCCCGTTTTAAAATTTATTTACATACTAAAGATTCTCTTATAAATTATTAAATCGGGACCTATTACTTGATTTATAAATTAATTATATGAATCGGGACCTATTACATGTTCAATAAATTAATTATATGAATTGGGCCCTATTACATGTTCAATAAATTGATTATATGAATTGGGCCCTATTACAAAGTTTATAGATTAATTAATATATTCAACACCTTTTTGAGATATATTGACTGTTATTGCATCTTCAATATTTTGAAGGGCTGATAATACTTTCGAATGATTCTCCGGACAATATGCTACAATACTTCCTCCACCACCAGCCCCCGTTATCTTAGAACCTAATGCACCGGCTTTTCTAGCTGTATAAACCATGTTTGATAGTTCTTGAGTGTTAACTCCTAAAGAATCTAAGAATCCGTGGTTAATATTCATTAATTCAGCTACAGTAGCATAATCTTCTCTAAGTATTGATTCCAGGGCCGTATTAGTTAAAATACCCATTGAATCTATTAGGGGGTTGATAATTTGGGGGTATAATTCCTTTCGAATTTTAACCTTTTCCACCAGTTCTCCCGTGTTTCCTCTTCGAGGAGTATAACTGATAATTAATGGAAAATTCAATGGAATATCTATTGATTTTATCTCTTCTGCATTTTCTGACAGATAAACTGCTCCGCCATAAGTGCTTATAGTTGTGTCAATGGGGCTGGCTGATTTTTGAACATTTAATTCTACTTGATGAGCGTATTTAGATATTTTTTCCAGTGAGATTTTATTATCATTATATTTTGAAGCTGCAGATAGTGTTGCCACTGTAACGGCAGCAGATGATCCTAAGCCGGCTCCAATGGGAATTTCCAGGTCTATATCAACCGTTATAGGAGATCCGTCATGCACCATTTTAAGTGATTCTATAACATATTTTAAAATCCCTGATTCGCCTCTTTTTAGAGATATAGTATAATTTAATGGATTAATATCAGCATGAACTCCTAATTTATCAATATTAACGCTAATAACGTCTTCTTTATTTTTTTTGATGGTGACTATCGCTCTTTTGTCAATGGCAACTGCAATAGCTGGTTTACCATAAACTACAGCATGTTCTCCAAATAAAATTACTTTACCTGGTGCAGATGCTTTAACTTCCATATATTCACCTAAGTTATTAATGAAACGGATTTATTTAGTTTAATAAGCTGAAAATAGCTTCCCCAATAATATTGATTAGAAATATCCTATTTAAATAAATGATTTGATTATTATATAGCATATAACCTGAATCAGCCATTATTTAGGCTAAATTAATGTTTTTACCTACAAGAACTTATTAGATCCAGTTTTTTAATCTAATTTTTGTATTACCAGTTTTTTACCAGAATATTGCTGATGCATAGCCCACTACTTGACTTTTATCACCCATCACATCCCCGCTGGTAGCGTAGGTGATAATTTCACAATTTTGGGCTCCCATGCCTTTTGCAGCTACAATAGTTGCAGCTACTGGTCCGTATCCACACATGGTTACGTTTTGTTCAGATACTCTTTTTACCATCAGTTTTTCGTCAAGATTTTTTATGGCTTCCAAAACTTGTTTATCCTTAGAATAAGCAATTTCTTGTGGCTCGTAATGGGTAAAATCAGAGCTGGCAATAACTACCACGTCTCTATCCAGCTGTTTAACTGTTTCTTCAATGGCTAAACCTATTTCTTGGGATGTCTCCAAGTCCTGCATCCACATGGATATGGGTACTATCTTAAAATTTTGACTAAAATATTGCAAAAATGGTATTTGTACTTCACAACTGTGTTCTCTTACATGGGCTGAAGTTTCTGAATCAATTATAGTAGAATTTTGAACCATTGTCTCTGCAAATTCCTGGTCAACATCAACATTTCCCAGTGGTGTTTCCCACACTCCCTGGGTCATGGTTGACACTGCTGATCCCATTCCATAATGGTTAGGACATAGTATGACAAATGTTTCTGGAAAACCATCTTCCACTAAATGGTAATATGTGTGGGCAGCCACCGGTCCTGAAGCAGCATATCCTGCATGGGGAGCTAAAACTCCTTTGATAGCTCTTTTATTCCCAATTTTTCCGGGAATTTCTCCAGGACCTAGTTCGTGCTTAAAACACCATTCTATCCTTTTTTTTAGAGATTCTGAGGTTCCTTCATAAAAAGTACCTGCCACTGCAGGTTTTCTTATCATAAAACCACGGCCATATATTAACAATCAAATATTTTAAAGAATTTTTTTGATTGATTTTAATCAATTATTTTTTAATCAATTATTTATTTAAATTTTGATTAATTTTAAACCAATTTTTTAAATTTATTAAATTTGGATTAGTACTTTAACCAATTATTTTAATAATTTATAGTTTGATTTAATTCTAAACAAAAATTTGTATTTTAAATTTTTATCTCAAATTCTGCGGGTGAGATATCCAATTCTTGGGTTTCGGCTAAAATGCCTCTTTCCCTTAGATATTGTCGGGCAAGCAACCAGTAAACTAGTGCAATAGCCTTCCTACCTTTATTATTAACTGGAATCACAATGTCCACATTTCCAAGTAGGTTTTCAGTATCACAAAGGGCGACCACGGGTATTCCTACCTGTTTTGCCTCGATAATAGCCTGGAAATCTGATCTTGGATCGGTTACAACCAGTACTTTTGGTTCTATAAATTTAGCATAGTTAGGGTTAGTTAAAGTACCTGGAATAAATCTTCCGGGTATAGTTTTTGTTTTGGTTAGTTCTCCGAATTTTTTCACAGGCGCTTGACCGTATTGTCTGGTGGATACCACCAGTATGTCATCGGGGTCGTATTTGGCCAGGAATTTTGCTGCGGCCATAATGCGGTCGTTAGTTTTCCTCACGTCTAATACGTATAATCCGTCTGATCTAACTCTGTATATGTATCTTTCCATATCTCCAGTTTTTTGTTGAGTTCCAATGTGTAAACCGGCTGCTAAGTACTTGTCCAATGGAATTAATAGTTCTGACAACTTATCACCTCATTTTATCAATGTAAATTATTTTAATCATAAACAAAGGTTATTATGTAAAACCTTAAATTATTGTTATTTAACTAATTTTTTCAATCATCTTCTACTTCTATTGCCTCGTTAGGGCATACATCCATGCAAACTTCACATAAGCTGCATTCTTCGATATTTTGAATTACTATTTTGTCCCCTTCAATTACAAGAACTTCCATAGGACATACATCAACGCATTCTGCACAATCTGCACCATCACAATTTTCATAATCAATAACTACTTTAACCATATTATCTCCTTTTATTTATTTTATTTTTTTATTAGTTTATTTATATTTTAAACCATTTAGATTATCTAATATTTGAATTGACGGTTAGGGTAAAGAATTTAACAAATTTACGTATCTTATGAATGGTATCGTTAAAAATTATAATATCTATAATTATCAAATATTCCCATGCTTAGTTTAGTTTTTTATAATTATCCAAATATTCCCATGCGTGAGTTTAGTATTTCTTCTTCTATTCGAATTAATTCGTTGAGTTTGGCTATTCTTTCCCCGCCTAATGCTCCGGTCTTTATCATTGGACATGAAAATGCCACAGCTAAATGGGCAATAGTTTCATCGGTAGTTTCTCCTGAGCGGTGCGAGACTACAGGTACGTATTTGTTATCTTTGGCTAATCTTATGGTGTCGTAAGTATCGCTTAATGTTCCTATCTGATTGGGTTTGATGATTATGGAATTACCTGCTTTCTGTTCTATTCCCTTCTCTAATATGGAAGCATTGGTAACAAAAAGGTCATCTCCACATATGAGACACTCATTACCCACTTTTTTGGTAAGTTCAGTAAATCCATCAAAATCATTTTCATGGAGGGGATCTTCAACATAGAACATATTATAGGTCTTTATAATATCCTGTACAAAATCTATCTGTTCACCTGTATCTCTCTTAATATCTTCCTGTTTATAATAATATTTTTCTTCAGAACTGTTCCACAGTTCGCTGGCCGCTATGTCTAGACAAGGCCTAATTTCGATTCCTATCTCGTTGCCTATTTCTTCACAGGCTTTTGCCTGGATTTCCAGGGCATCGTTGTTGGAAAGATTGGGGGCCCAACCGCCTTCATCTCCTTTACCGCCAGTGAACAGTTTATCCTTATTTTGGATAAGTTCCTTTATCTTTTTATGAACATTAGAATTGGCAAAAACTGCCTCTGTAATATTTTTAGCTCCTAATGGAACTACTAAGAATTCTTGTATGTCTGGAGCATGTTTTCCTGCGTGTGCTCCTCCGTTTATCATGTTTCCTAGAGGATATGGAATTTCGTCAGGCATATTGCCTCCGAGGAATCTGTAAAGTGGCATATTGTAGGATGAGGCTGCTGCTTTAGCTGTGGCCATGGAAACTGCCACTATAGTGTTTCCACCTAAGGCAGATAGATCATCGGTTCCGTCAATCTCCTTCATGATCATATCTATATCTTTCAAGTCTTCTGCATCCATTCCAATAAGCTCTGATGAAATTATTTCTTCAACTTCGCCTATTATCCTATCAACACCGCCCTCTGGAAAAGAAACTACTTCTCGCATACCAGTGCTGGCACCGCTTGGGGCTGCTGCTCTTCCAAAACCATTCCACGTTATCACATCTACTTCTACCGTGGGATTTCCTCTACTATCTAAAATTTTTCTAACTCGAACGTCTTCAATAACGCTATCCACAAAAACACCTCTCCTTTAAAAAAATAATGGTTATTTCCTGATGTCAAGAGGGATTACTTTCTTTTTAAGTTCTAATGTTGCAATATCAATTGGATCAAGAGATTCAGGAATTTTTACCAATGGTTTTGCGCCCATTGATAGTTGAAGAGCTCTTGCACCAATAATTCGTGCTTTTTCAAATCTTGTGAGTTTAGATGGCATTTGCATCTTCTCCTATAGTTTAGATGGGGCCGCCGAGATTTGAACTCGGGTCTCCAGCGTTCCGGTGTGACCATCCCCGTTCCAGTTGAACAAGTATCCCCTAATTAAAGAAGTTAAATATTCATTGAAATTTAATTCAATAAATTGATTAGATCTTTAATGGAAAATGATACTTTATATAAATTTGATTCAATGGCTGGGAGGATGGACCAAGCTACCCTACGGCCCCTACCATGCCTCTACGTGGGCAATTATCATTCTTCTACAACAATATCTTGTTATTCCAAGATCATCTAGAATTTCTTTGGGATTTTCTCCGTCTTCAACCCTTTTTTGATATTCATCATAAAAGGCTGATACGACTTTACCACAACTTATACATCTTACTGGGATCATGATTAATCATCTATTAATTTTTGTGCCGTGCACATTTAAAATATGATAAATTAAAAAGTTTAATTTATCGGTAACTTTTCTGTCTTCTGGCTCTTGCGCCGCGACCACCAAACTTTTTAGGCTCTGACCTTCTAGGGTCTCCTACTAGCATGGTTCTATCGTACTGGACAAATTTTTCTTTTAAATCCATATCATTAGTCCACTGAACTAGACCTTTAGCAATGACCATACGGGCTGCTTCAGCCTGGCCCATTACTCCTCCGCCTATAACTTTAACGTCAATGTCCAAGTCATTAGTAATATCGCCAGCTAAGACTACAGGTTCGGTTATTTTAAGTCGGGCAAGTTCTGGATCGTAAAGTTCTACAGGACATTTATTTATTCTAACTCTGCCTTTTCCTTTTCTGAATGTCCCTCTGGCTATGGCAGTTTTTCTCTTTCCACTTGTATGAATTACTTTTTTCATTCTTTAACACCCTTAAACTTCATACTTAGTTCCTAGTAATTTTGAAACTTCTCCAAGTTCTATGCTCTTTGTAATATTTTTAGGTTCTGCTTCTGGAATCCTTAAAATCTCTGAATCTTCAAATTCTGCAGGTACTCCAACAAATGCTTTTAAACCTTTGAAGGCTTCCCTACCTTTTGTTTTTCTAAAAGGCAACATCCCCCTAACAGTTCTTCTGAAAATGTCGTCAGGCCTTCTAGGATATTTAGGGCCCATCCTTCTGGGGTTTGATATGCTTGCTCTGTCAACTCTTTGTTTATATTTTGCGTAAGCCCATTCCTTTGAACCGGATATAACAATTTTTTCAGAGTTTAAAACAACAACATCTTGGCCTTCAAGAAGTTTTTTGCTAACTATACTTGCAAGTCTTCCTAAGACATGTCCTTCTCCATCTATAATCATAAAGTACACCAATCCACTTATTTTAGTAAATATAGCATTAAAATGCTAATTCCTATTCAATTATCCTTATTTTACTTCCTTTAGGATCTTTCTCCAAAATATCTGCGATATACAGACATTCTCCACCAGCAGTTTTAATTTTTTCAGCAGCACTCTGTGAAAAATCTAGTGCCGCAACATTCACCTTATGATCAATGTTACCGCTTCCTAAAACTTTACCCGGTATAAGAATTGTCTCGTCATCATTACTGTATCGGTTTATTTTGGATATGTTCACTTCAGCCTTTCTCCGGCTGGATCGCTCTAATCTTCTGGCAACATCCTTCCATATTGCAACGTTTTCTTGATAAGATTTTTCTTTAAGATTTCCTATGAGTTCGATGATATTAGGATTAGTCTTGGTAATCTTTTTTACCATTTAACTTTCCTCCTTATGCACAAAATTCCGTAATTTTTTCTGATTTTTCAGATAAAACATCACATGCTTTCATTAAAATTTCTTCAGGGGACAGGGAACCGTCAGACTCTATTCTGAATATAAATTTCCCTTCTTCTGCTCCCACATCAATGGCTCCAGTTGGACAGGTCCTCATACATGTCCCACACATGGAACAATTTTCATTATCCACAACTGTTACCTTTTCTTTACCTTCTACTACTTCAAGAACACCCCTAGGACATTCTTCTGCACATTTACCGCAAGCATCACAATTATCATCTATTGTAATCTTAGGGTAGTACTTGTAAGCGCAGGCAGTTGTAGGTTCCCATTTAGCGTGTTCCAATCCAATTCCCAACTGGGCAATTGCAGCTAATTCTACAACTTCATCTTTTTTAAGTCTTAAAATTGGTACCGTATCATATACTGGTTTAATATCCGGATCTTCAGGTTTTAAATCCTTCGAATATACAACTTTAGGACCTTTCTCTTTTAGAACAAATGAAGCACTGCATTTTGGACAGTGATCTCCACAATCACATTCACTTGAGAATATTAAAGATTTAGATGCTGTACTTGATGTTATGGGAATTAATCCGAGTCTGTGAGCTAATACTTCATCAAATAAGGTTGAATCATTTCTAATTATGTCCACATCTTCAATTGATGCTTTGGGAATTTCCATCATACAAATTCTTCTAAGAGCATTTACGAAGGGGACGTCAACTCCTTCCACAATAAAGACAAGCTCATTATCATCCTTTTTCTTTACATCTATCTCCATTTTAGACCCTTCTTCCCCTCTTACCTCCTGGTCGACCTGTACCATCGTGAGGTATTGGAGTAACATCTTCAATTTTTCCTATTTTAATACCAGCTCTTGCAAGAGCTCTTATGGTTGCTTGTGCACCAGGGCCCGGAGTTCTTGGACCGTTTCCACCAGGTGCTCTAACTTTAATGTGTAATCCAACTATGCCTTTTTCTTTAACATCGTCTGCTGCACGTGAAGCAGCTTCCATAGCAGCGAATGGTGAAGCTTCCTGTCTATCTGCACGTACTACCTTTCCACCAGACCATTGAGTGATAGTTTCTGCACCGGTTATATCAGTTACTGTTATTATAGTGTTGTTAAATGATGAGTAAATATTTGCAATTCCCCATTTTTCTTTTTCAGCCATTTTATCACCTATTCACTTTTCTCCGTTGTTTTTTCTTCAGATGGTTTTTCTAGATTTTTAGGTACTGGGGATGACCCATAATAATCTATTAAGTCTTCTTGACCCTTTTTAACCAGATAACTTGGAGAATCTATTTTTTTACCGTCCAGAGCTATGTGTCCATGTATAACGAATTGTCTGGCTTCTTTTGCTGTTCTGGAAAGTCCTTTTTTATGAACCATGGTCTGCAATCTTCTTTGTAATACATCATCAACAGTTAGGTTTAAAACATCTTCCAGTTTAGCATTTTCTTTTAAGAAACCTAATTTAATAAGGTGCCCTAAAAGTTGTTTTCTCTCATCACCAGTTTGTTCAGTGGATAAACCCAGAAGATATCTTGCATCTCTTCTATATCTTCTTACCATAGTTTCTGCTTTCCATATTTCCTTTTTACTTTTCAATCCATATTTATTGGTAAGCTTATTCTCTTCCTTTATTCTATCTGCATTCCAGGGATGAGGGGGTGTATCATATTTTTTCCTAGCCTTTCTTGGATGTCCCATATCAAAATCTCCTTATTGTGGTTTTCCTCTTCTTCTTCTAACTCCAACAGAACTTCCTTTTCTGAATGTGGATTTAGTTCTCTGTCCCCTAACTGGAAGACCTACTTCATGTCTTCTGCCTTTATAGCTACGGGTTTTTTTCATTCGATTTAAATCTTCTCTTAAAGACATTGCCAGGTCCGATTCGATAAGGTGGAGGGTTTCTCCAGTTTCGTAATCGTTACGTCGGTTCAACATCCATTCTGGAATATCATATTTTTTAGGATCTTTAAGAAGTGTTTCTATTTTAGAAATATTTTCGTCTGAAAGATTTCCTATCTTTTCGTTAAGATCAAAGCCCAGTACAATACCAATTGCTCTAGATAATCCGAGACCGACACCTTTTAAGCCAGTTAGAGCGTTTTCAATGGTTTTATTCCCATCTATATCTCTACGGGAAATACGGACCATGTGCTTGAATTCTTCTTCCATTATTTAACCTCCGATTAGAGTAAGCATCTTATTTCCTTGTTTTATTTTAAATTATTATTTTTATTTTCGTGCAATTATTGTGATTTCAACGCATTCCTGCATTAAAATTTGAACAGTCATAGGGGTAGCAATTATATTGCTAATAAGCGCCGGGACTGGGATTTGAACCCAGGCGGAGCAAAGCTCCACAAGATTTCCAGTCTTGCGCCTTACCAGGCTAGACTATCCCGGCATATGATTATTATATGATTCTTTACAATTTTGGGGGGAGTATCTAAATTATACTGGCTTTTAATTTTCTGATTTATTGAGATTACATGTTGTACATGTTTATATTACAGAACCAGAATTTTATCAATTCAAATATTCAGATAGTTCAATTAAAAGATGTGGTTATACTCTACTAATTTATAGATTTTTATCAATATTCTAAATTCACTATTAAAATATAGAATTTATTAATATTAGATTATTTTTTTATATATTTTATTATCTAAATAGTTTGTGTATATTTGTCCATATTTTTTTATTTCCTATTTCCACATCTTAGGATATGTACCCGGTTCCATAAAAACCTTTTTTATCTCCACCAAAATACCCTTATTTTTTTTGTAAATTTCCTTTGAATTTTCTAAGCTTTTGCCAGAGGCAACCAGTTCACCTTTCATGGTGAGAACAGCCACAGTATCATTCATATTAATATTATCTTGTAATGATACAATTCCACCAGCTGCCAGATCAGCTCCATGGCAAATGGCATCCACCGCCGAATCGCGTATTATTATTTTGGGGAGATGTTCCACCGCAAATTCCATGGGTAATATAAATTTTCGCAGTACTTGGGGGTTATCTTCTTCTTTGTACCAATAGTAGGCGTCGGTTAAGTCTTGAAGAGTGATAAGGGTTTCATCTTCAGTGAATGGTCCTGCCCTGGTTCTTCTAAGTTCGGCCATGTGGGCTCCGCATCCAAGCGCTTCGCCGACATCGTGACAATACTTTCTGATATAGGTACCTGCCTCACATCCAATTCTAAACAGGACATCTTGTCCATTAATTTCAAGGATGTTAACATAGTAAATGTTTCGAACTCGTAGTTCACGTTTTACTGCGGCTTTGATTGGTGGAGTTTGGAATATTTTACCCTGGAATTCCTTTAGTACTTCACGTATTCTGGACTGGCTCACTTCTTGGTGAAGTCTCATAAGACAAATGTATTCCTTTTCAGCTTCAAGTAATAATTGGATAACTCTGGTTGCTTGGTTAATACCTATAGGTAATATTCCTGTGACTCTAGGGTCTAAAGTGCCTCCATGTCCAGTTTTTTCCACTTGTAAAATCTTTTTAACCCAGGCATCAATTTCATGGGATGTGGGTCCTGGAGGCTTATCTAAATTAATTACACCTTTATTGATGTGTTCTTCAATAGATCTTTCATCTGGAAAGGACCCATAATTAGGATCAGTTTCGGCCTCTGCCTTGATGAGTAAATCGACCATTGAAAAACCCTTCAAAAAGACATATCAATTAAAAATTTTTTATGAAATTAAATCGCTTAGTATTTATGCTATAGCTTTTTCCAGATCTTTTTTAATGGCTTCAGGATCTTCAGATTTAATTTCAATTACTTGATCTACAGGTTCTAAATGATTTATATTGCATCTTCTATTTTTTATAGATGTACCAATAACTTCTACAAATTTATCATCAATAATTTCAATTATAACACATTTTTCTCCTGCTTCTCTTCCTGCAGTTTTTACACAGATTCTTCCTACTTCTATTGCTGGCATCAAATCACCTCTGTTACTTTAAATATAATATCAGCGACTTCGTCTGCTTCAAAGCGGTCAGTATTTATTATCAGATCATATACATCCATATCCTTTATATCAATGTTATGAATCTCATGGTACCGCTTTGCTTCGCTGTTTTCTCTTATAATAATCTCATCTCTTACAACATCAAATGGCTTATTTTCCCTTTGACATATCCGTTCAGTTCGAACATCTAAAGGGGCAGTAAACCATATTTTAAGCTGAGCATCCACAAAAAAGGCAGATAAACGTCCTTCGACTATTAAATTGTCTTTTTGTTTAGCTATTTCAGCCTGTCTTTTATCAATTTCAACATCAATTTGTGTATTATTCTCAGCGAATTCACTGAATTCGAGGATTTCCATTCCTTTTTCAACTGCCATCTGCCGGAATATATCGCCAGCAGATATGTATGGAATATCCATCTTTTCAGATAATATCTTAGCAGTTGTCGTGGTACCGCTTCCTGCTAAGCCGCCGATAGTAATAATCATTATTTTCTAGCCTCTTGTTTGAAAAACTTACGAGAACATTCCGGACATAAATATCCTCCATACGGCCGGTTAGGTCTCTTTTTTGATTTGGAAAGTTTCCTTATTTCATATGGCCTTCCCCTTGGAACAGCGTGAAGAGGCTTGTTACACTCAGCACATATGTGTATGCTGGGTTTCTTCTTCTTATAATGTAATACCGTTTTTCCTCCAGGGGTCTTTTTGAATGTTCTTTTGTATGATCTAGATCTGTATCTTAATTCTGGCATTTTTACATCTCCTAATTAAATTTTAATATTTTTTTAGATAAAGAGAAAAAATGTCAATATTTTCTACTTATTATTGATTGAGGGATTAAATTTTAACCCTATTTAATCTAATCCCCGGAAGTAGGTTAAAAAACACTTTTTCAGTTTTTAATGAGTTTCAATAAAGTTTTTACATTCCTTGTCCCTTTATGCCCATTATCTTTCTAAAGAGCATTGACAAACCAAATGAACAAAGTATGTACCATCCTAACCATTCAATAGCTCCTAGTGGGGTTGTAGCTGCTGGTTGATAAAAGGTGTGCCACAGCGGTACAAGGAGTACATAATAGGCTATTGTTGGTAATTTAACCACTACTGTGTTTAATGCTGATTGTGCCAACCACCAGAATACAATGATTATTGGAACAAATGTTACCAGCATTGGTTTGAAAGACATGGTCATCATTTCTTTTTGCAGATCCATAAATTCTGATTGTTTTTTCTGCACTTTAGCAAGAGCCTGCGGGTCATTGGTTTTACGCGCTTCCATCATTTCTTGCTGGAAACCCTGCATTTCTTTTTTCAAATACTCTAACCTATCCTGATTTATCAATAGTTTGTTAGCTAGAGTAGTTATAAATGCTATTATGGCTGCAATAACCAGTATCACCATGAAGGGATAATCTTTAAACAGAAATAGCAAAGGTCCGAATATGAAATCCAGTGCATTAAAGAATATATCAAGTACCATCTTAGTTTCCTCAATTTTTTGTTTAATTAATTATTTGATTAATTTAAATTATGGAAGTATTTAAATTCATTTATTTTAAAGTGTTCATCATCTCTTCAACTGATTGTGAAAGTAAATCATCATGATTTTCTATAATTTTAACTGTTGCCCCAGTTAATGCCGCATAAGCCATTGCTACTGCACGGTTCATTTCCTGATGAAGATTTATGTCTTTTAATTTTTCCATATCCCTTTTACGGGATTCATCAGTTATTCTTCTTAGTAAGATCTCGTCACCGTCAGCTTCAACTAATACAAACATGTCGGGCTGTAGTTCATCTAAAACCCATTTTGGCAGTCCGGGTAGAAACCCAGAAGGTGTTTTAATAGTACAGTGAGTATCTACAATGATGTTGTTAACCTCTGCCTTCTTCCTTATACTTTTGGCAGCATTTTTCTGAACTTCTTTCTGTACATCTGGAGATAACTTCCTTAACTCATCACGATGTTCAACTAAACCTTTTTGTTTGGCAATTTGTAACATCTCATCTCCGTAGTTAACATTTATATAATCAAGTTCTTCCAAAGCATGATTTAATACTGTGGTACTTCCTGAACCTGGTATTCCGGCTAATACAACAACTTTCATTTTTTAAACCTCACCCTACCTTTTTATTACTTTAATCACCTAAAAACTTTCGCAGCATTGGATGCATGTCCATCAATTGTTCTTGAGCAATTTCTTCATACAATCTGTACACGATACCGACTGTTAAAAGTACACCGGTACCTCCCCCTAATGCACCAGTAAGATCTGCTCCGAATGCTAACAAACCCACGAATGCACCGCCTAATATGGTAATCACCGGGATGTATCTTTTTAATATCTTTTCAAACTGTTTTCTATTACTTCTGAAACCTGGGATTTGCATTCCCATTCCTTGAAGCTGTTTTGCAACTTGTTTAGGTCCAATTCCACTTAATCCTACCCATAGCCAAGCGAATAGGACACATGACAAAACGAATACCACTGCATAGAACAAAACCCTTAAAGGTTCTGTTAGGAGTTGATCTAAGGAATTTGGGGTTGATAGGAAATAAGCAAGTCCGCTTATGGCCTGACCATTGGAAAATGTTCCCAGTATGGGAATTCCAAGTTTCTGGAATATGTTTGCAAATAATTGGATGTTGAGTAGCAATGCACTGGTAAGTATAACTGGCATGTTACTGGCATAAATAAATCTCAAGGGGTATTTTCCACGAGCTCCTTTTACACCGCCGTATGATAACGGTATTTCAACCCGCATACTTTCAGCATAAACTACCACCAGGAAAACTGCTATAGTGGCTATTACTGGTATTAAAAGGTCAAATGCAGGTTGTCCTGCAGTTAAAGAGTAAATAAATGCAGGTATTTTACCAGCAGGTATTCCAGGTTGTGTTGGTGACGGTAGGAAATTGAATGTACCTACTATCATTTGTTGTGCAACACCGGCAGCAATAAATAGTCCTACACCGCTTCCGAATCCCCATTTGGAAATTACTTCATCCAGGAATATAACTAAAATTCCCCCTACAGTCATCTGTAGTATGAGGATCCAAACAAAATCTGGTGAGGTTGCAGATATAGCTCCGGTAAGTACCATTACCAATGCTTCAAATAAAGTGAAAACAATGGCAAGAAGTTTTTGAGTTCCCTGAAATATGGCTTTATCTTCGTGTTTGGAAAGATCTAAATTAATAATCTTCCCACCTACAAGAAGCTGCAGTACAATTGATGCAGAAACTATGGGACCTATACCTAAAGTTAGAATAGAACCAAAGTTACCGGCCAAAACTGCTCTTAATTGTGAAAACTGGTCTACTGCTAATGGACTTAATCCATACAATGGTATCTGGGTCAAAAAGAAGTATAAGATAAGTATTATTCCCGTCCATTTTAGCTTATCTCTAAATGAAATTCTATGAACTGGTGATTTGACCTCGGGAAGTATGGAAAAAAACGGCTGTAGTTTTTCAATCAATTAATTTCACTCCTTGCTTGTCTCGATTTAACTAGAAAATTACCAAATTAAAGGGTTACTATTTCTCCCCCAACATCTTGGATCTTCTTTTCTGCTAAGTTTGAAAAAGAAGGAGTTTTTACTATCATTGGCTTGGTAATTTTACCGCTTCCCAATAATTTATCATATCCAAGAACAGTGATGTCTATGACAATTTTGTCTTTTTCTTTAGTAGCTAAACCTTTTTCTAGTAATTCTTCAGATTTTTCGTCTAAATAACTTAAATTAACCGTATTTGTTTTGGCTATGCTTGATGGTGGCCTTTTAAATCCGTATTTTCCGAAATGTTTTGGATCATATTTTACCATCCAGGTCCACATATGTTTGTTGCCTCCGGCCATCCCTTTTCCACCTTTATGGCCTGCTCCTCTTCTCTTCTTTGAACAGCCACCGCCGACTGTTCGGGAGCCTCTCATTTTCGTAATTTTTCTTTTTTTCCTTATCATCATAATCCTCCATTAGAAATTTTGGAAGGTTTAAAAGATAATTATCCATAAATTATCTAATAACTCAGTTAAAGTTAATTAATTAGCTTCCTAATTTAAATCATTTTTTTCAAGAGGTCTTGAATAGTTTCTCCCCTGTATCCAATACTTCCCCCTTCTTTAAAAGATTTTTTAGTGTTTTCATATCCTTTTCGAGGAGGGTGTAATCTGAATACTGGTTTAATGTTACCATCTTCCAGTTCTGCTTTAGATTCCAGTATTGCCTTAGAAAATTCCATTATTGATGAGTAATCAGTATTTTCTTTTATGTAATCGTCTGTAACTTTACTGCCTCCAACAATCTCTCCTCTTTCTTGAATAAGTTGAGATAAAGATTCTTCATCAATTTCTCCCCAGGTTATGTAGTCCTTTGATTTAACTAACATTCCCTGAAAACTTGGATTTTCCGGCAGTATTACTGCGTGATTAATTCTGTTAAGTCTTAACATGAGTAAGGTGTCATTAATATCTTTATTTACACCAGCAGTACCTCTTACCCTTATTGCTGCGATCATTTTATCACCGATTATTATTTAATTAATTATACAGGGACGCCAAGGTTTTTTAATTCTTTTTGACTGGCTTTAACTTTTGTTAGTTGTTTAAGAGCATCAAAAACCGCGAAAGCAAAGTTTACAGTGGTTTGGGTCTGGCCCATGGTTTGAGACCATAAATCTTCTACTCCACCCAGTCTCATTATGGTTTTACCAACATCACCTATGGAAAGACCAACTCCCCCTGGTGCAGGTATTAGGGTTACCCGGACGCTGCCGCTTTTACCAGTTACTTTGAATGGTACTGTATGTTCTCTTCCACATACACATCCCCAATCTCCACAACCTCTTCTAACTTTAATAATATTAAATTTAGCATCGTCGACTGCTTTTCTGATTGCCGGACCTACTTCTTTAGCTTTTCCTTGGCCTAATCCTACATAGCCATCTTTATTTCCTACTGCTACAATTACTCGGAAGTTTACTTTACGACCGGATTTGTGCATTCTCTGTACTAAATTTACGTCCATTACCTCTTCTTCAAGGTCAGGTAACAGGGTATCAACTATTTGCAGTTCCATTATAGGAAGGCCCTTTTCAAATATTTCATCAATATCAGTTATGGTACCCTCTTTAACCATGTAACCCAATTTAGTTTTTGGTTCCCATTCTTCCTTATTATAATTCATTATGATACCTCATCTGTTATTTTCTGCTTTATTTCTTCAAAATGATTAGGGAGATCAGCAGGTGATAAACCGTTTTCCACGTATTGTGAAAATTTCACTTTGATTTCTTCTTCCTTTAGAGTCTTGGCGTATTCAGCTATATGTTCTCCTTTGAGCCGTGACTCGTCAGGAATAACAACATCATTGTGTGGAACATCAAGACCAGCGTCAACTGCACCTTTTAATACAGCGAATATTTTCGATCCTTTAATTGGAGATTTTAAACCAATATCTAATACTGCATTAGTTACTCCATCTTTTAATGCTTTTTTACCACATAAATATCCGGTTAGATATGCTGCTGCAGTATTTTTGGTATTTCCAATCCATCCCATATTTTTAAGTTCCCTAGAATGTGCTGATATAATTGTTTCATCACCTTCTGAGGCCACCTTTATGATCTGTGTTATAATATGGTTGTTGGTTATCCTAACAACAAGTCTTGACTTATCTACTTCGATAAGATTCAATCTTGCCCCATAATCTGTTTTTCCTTCCCTTCTTCTTTTGAATGCGACTTTATATCTTGATCCGTGTGCCAATTATATCCCTCCATACCTACCTAAGCAAACCATGATCGTGTGCATAGGTTTTCATGTATGATTTGCTTCTGAAAGCGCCACCTTTAGCCATTTTGTAGAGTTTACGGTAGGTGGTCTTGTTAATTTCCCGGTTATCTCTCATATCTTTTAAATCTTTTCTTAGAGCCCTTATAGTAGTCATCCATGCCTTTTTCTTAGGATTTCTAGCTCCCTTGGCACCTTTAGTACTACCATGCCCTTTTCTTCTTCCTTTACTTTTTTGCTGAGCTATTTTCTTTGATCTGTAGCTGCTTATTCCTTTCTGGGGTTTGGCTCTTATAATTTTGTTATCTACAAGCTGTTTAACACTTTCTCTGGTAATAGCTCTTGATACTTCTTCAACATTTTCAGGATCTATCCATACCCTGTTGACCCCAACTTTTAGTATATCTGCAGCCAATCTTTTCTGAGTAGTAAGATTCATTAATAAACCTCCGTTCAACCATTAAGGTTGTTAAAAGTTTTACCCGAAATAAAATATGAAATTAAAATATAATTCCACAATATTTTGATTTCAAGATTTTAAATGATATTAAAATCATTTATTAATAATTCAATAGTTACTTGGCTAATAATGTTCTAAAACTGTTATTAGTATTTTTATTGTAAAATTTTCAGTTTTGTAATATTTAAATAAATTTAATAATTTATTAACCAAATTAAAACTTTTATTTTTTTATTCCACTTAGTCTAAAGGTTTTTATTTAGGATTTTTATTCCTAATTCCTTTGCCTTTTCTAACATTATTTCCTTTTTACGATTACCCACAGTGGAACTGATTCTACCTGCTTGAGTGTCTGGATTCAAACCCTCAAGTTCCCTGATATTGCAAACTAGTATGTCTTCAAATCCAGATGGATGAAGACCTCTGGTTTCACTTGGAGACCCGTAACCTACACTGGGCATTGCGGGTTTACCTTTTTCATATCTTCGCATTTTACTTGTTTTGCCCTTAGGTTTTCTCCATTTCTGGCCAAGTTTTTTGTACCTGGCGTATTCCTGTCTTTTAAATTTCTTTCTCATTGGATCACCGTTAAATCATTATTCCCGATTATGCTCGATCTACAAGGTATATTCCATCCTGGAAAACCCTTGGATCTCTGCCTTTTATTTTGGTAGCTTGTTCCAAATTAGCCATGGTCTGTCCCACATCTTCCTTATTTATTCCAGTGACTAACACCTCGTCGCCCTTTATCTGAACTTTAGCATTCCCTACGATTTTAGCGGTTCGGGGATATCTTTCACCAAGGAAGTTGTCTATGGTTACTTTATCTCCGGCTGCTTTTACGGTCATAGGAAAATGAGCGTAAACTATTTTCATTTTGTAAGTAAAACCTTCGGTTACTCCGTGAATCATATTAGTTATGTGAGATTTTGTAGTTCCTAACATGGCTTTGTCTTTCTTTTTTGGGAAGGGAGTTTCCAGTACAACTTTGCTATCTTCTTGTTTTATGGTAACTTTCTTTGAGGTAAATTTTCTGGATAGTTCTCCCTTAGGACCTTTAACCTGAACCTCATTATTTATAGTTACTTCCACGTCTTCTGGTACAGGTATTTCTTCCCTTAGAACTGCTGCTTGAACCATTATATCACCTTAGTAAATAAATGCAATAAGTCTCCCACCGATACCTTTATCTTTGGCTTCTTTGTGGGTTATTATACCTTGTGGTGTTGTAACTATCATTATACCAAAATTTTTTGCAGGTAAGTATCTTTTTTCAAATTTTTCGAATTCGTCTTTTTTTACAGCGTGTCTAGGTTTAATTACACCACATTTGTTAATGTTTCCTTCCAGTTCCACTATAAATTTCCCTGCTTTATTATCGTCTACAAATTCGAAATCACCGATATATCCCTCTTTCTGCATTGTTCTTAAAACACGACCAATTAACTTGGATGCAGGTGATATGGTACACCTTTTATTACCCTGCATTTCATTGTTTCTCATGTTTGTTAGAGCATTTGCTAGAGGATCCATAAGAGTCACATTAAACACCTCTAATTAAATTTTTTAAATCCTATTTTTGGTGCGAGTTCTCTGAAACACTGCCTGCATAACATTAGACCGTATCTTCTGACCATTGCAGAATGGTCCCCGCATCTTCTACATTTTCTTGATGCCTTTCCGTATTTTCTTGGCACTTTATCACCTATTTTATCTTAATCCCAAAATTTTCCTTCATAAAGTCAATAGTCTCTTCCGGAGTTACTTTATGCTTTTTTGGTAATGAACTTCTTCTAATTTTCCTTTTCTTTATTCTATAACCTGGTTTTTCAAAAGTAATTGAAACATTCATCCCGAATATACCAATATCCGGATCATATCTCATTCCCGGAATATCAATATGTTCTTCTATACCGAAAGAAACATTTCCTTGATTATCAAACTGAGTAGATTTTAATTTGTTCCCAATACCATCTAAAACCATCTTGATAACATTGTCAGCCTTATCGCCTCTTAAAGTAACTTTACAAGCGATAGGTTGTCCTCGCCTTATACCAAATTCTGGATTAGTTACTTTAGAGTAGGTTCGAACAGATTTCTGATTGGTAATTGTATTTAAAAGTTTTTCAGCTCTTAATAAAGGTTCTCCACCTTCTCCTACTCCAATGTTCACTGTTGCTTTGGCTATCTTTACTTCCTCCATAGGATTCATCTATTTACCTCCTGGGAGTGAAATTGAAGGTTCTTCTTTACCAATTACAAACACGTAATCTTTTAAGGTTAAGAATGATTTTTTGTCTTCAGTTTCAATAACAACAGTGTTAGGCATGGATGATTTGGTAATATTAATTTCTTTAATCCTTCCAATTTCACCAATGTGTTTTCCACCAGTAACCAGGCCAATGGTACCATTTTCAAAGCTGATTGATTCTGAAATCTCCTGTTCAGGAACTTTTAATACTAAAACATCTCCGACAGCATATTTATCTTCGCTTAAATAGTTTCTGCCGTCATGAAGGTTTAATTGAGTTTTTCCACCTTTAATGGTGGTTTTATCTTCTATTTTACATAGTTTGAATTCTGAATTTTCAGTTGGTATGGGGTGAAGGACCAATCTACCTTTTTCATCTGGTAAAACCCGGAAAATATCTCCAGAATCTGGAATTTCAATAACATCCATAAATCCTACTGGAAACTTGTAATCTTTTCTTATCCGTCCATCTACTAAAATTTTTCCAGTGTTAATAATTCTTTTAGCTTCTCTTGAGTTATCCGCGAGTTTTAAAATATCACGGATTATTATTAATAAAGGTAAAGAATTTTCTATAGAATGAGGACCTGGACTAGGTTTTACTGTCCATTTATCTACTTTTGTTTCAATAGGCCATGTTTTTGGCGATTTAAAACGTTTAAGATGTTTTCTTGAACCCATCTTTGCCATTTTATCCCTTCCTCTCTAATATTTGATTTCTTTCATCGTCATCTAGATTTAATTCGACAATCATTAAGTTTGAGGGGTGAATTGTAGAGTAAACTTGATTTCCATCAGGTTTTTTTATTATTACTCCTTCAACCATTACTTTATAATGTTTAAGATCAATTTTTTCCACTTTTCCCTCGTGATCCTTAAAGTTTCCACGCATGACCCTTACTGTGTCACCAGACCTAACTGGTAGAGATCTTATCTCATATTTACTTTTAAGCTCATCACTCAGAGTTACACCCATCATTTTATTACGCTTATGTAAAGGTGCGTTATGGATGAATTTTCTCTGTTTTCTAGGTTGTTTTGACATTATTAATCACCTTGATAATTTAAACAATTATGCTCGCTGCACTTCCAACAGTGGGCCATCTATCTGCTGCTTCTTTTGCAACCGGACCTCTGATCTCGGAACCTTTAATAGTTCCTTCAGGATTTATAATTACTGCAGCATTATCTTCAAATTTAACCCTTAAACCGTCTGCTCTGCGGTATTCCTTTTTTTGTCTTACAACTATGGCGGTAAGTATTTCTTTTCTCATGTCCGCGGTCCCTTTTTTAACAGAGACTATCACCATGTCACCAACACCCGCAGGAGCCAATCTTCTTCTAACACCTTTATATCCTTTTACAGAGACTATTTCAAGCTCTCTGGCACCGGTGTTATCTACACACTGGAGTCGTGCACCTATAGGCAGGGCCTTTGTAACTTTAGATGTAATAGCCTTCATTTTATTTCTCTCCTTTAACCTCAACTATAACGAAATTTTTGGTTTTACTAAGTGGCCTGCACTCGGCTATCTTCACTGTGTCACCAATATTCACTTCTATACAGTCGGGTTTGTGTGCATTAATTTTTGATTTTCTTTTTTCATATCTTTCGTATTTTCTAATAAATTTATAAAAACTTCTCTCTACTGTAATTGTCCTTTCTGCTTTGTTGCTTACCACTGTACCTTCCAATATTTGACCTCTCACTGGAAGAGTGCCGTGGAAGGGGCAGTTAGGATCATTACATTTTGATTTAGGTTCTGGTACGTCAATGCCAACCATATTATCACCAATATTTTCTGAATTTTTTTTTAATTCTATCTTCAGGACGAGCCATAAGGATTTTACCTTCTATTTCAACTATCTTTCCATCATTTAATATGAAATGAAAAGTTGCAACATTTTTAGGGATTAAAACTTCCTTTCCATCTTCTTTTTCAATCTTAAGTGTATATTTGGTCTCGTCAACAACTTTTCCTTTTATTCCGATTAAATCCGAATTTGAACTTTCAATAATCTTAACTGAAAGTCCAATTAGTTCGTGCCGAAAGATGTTTTGTGGATTTATCATAATTCATGATTCGCCAGTTATTAGATAAAATAAATTAAGAGAATTTAAACAGAATAAATACATTTAATAATGGTTATCTCTGAATTCTATCTCTTATTTCTATTGTATCTGAAGAAAAGCCCATATTAGCAAGAACTTCTTTAACTTTTCGTTTTTGATCCCCTTGAAGTTCTATCTGGCCTTTCTTGGCTGTTCCTCCACAAGCACATTTTGCTTTAAGCTCTTTTGTTAGTTCCTTCACATCAATGTCGTGTTCATCTATTCCCTCAACGATAGTCATTAATTTTCCGAATCGTCTTCTTACGGTATAGACTTTAACTGTTTGAACTTCTCTGGCAATTTCTTCACAGACGCATAGTTCCTCTGGAAGACCGCACACATCACAGATTTTCATCTAGTTTATTTCTCCCTTTTTTTCATTAATGATAGTAAGAACACGAGCAATCGTTCTCTTGAGCTCCTTGATTTTTCCTGGATCTTCATAAACCCCGGCTGCAGAACTTTTAGAGACGTTTTTTGCATATTCTGCCTTAAGTTCATCCAGTTTCTTCTGGATTTCTTCCATTTCCATCTCTCTTATTTCTTTGCTCCTTAATATAACCATTTATTATCCCTTCTTAAGTATATTTATTTTAGTTATATTTATTCAGATTTATCTGATTTTTTTTCCGTTGTGTCTTCAGTGGAATCTTGCTCAGTTTCAGTTTGCTCAGTTTCAGTGGAATCTTCTTTAACATCGGCTTTAGATGATTTTTCTTCTTTAGCTTTTGTTTCTACTTTTTCTTCCTCAGTATCTTCAATCTGAACTATTTCCTCTGCTTCTTCTGCTTCTTCAGTATCTTCAATCTGAACTATTTCCTCTGCTTCTTCTGCTTCTTCAGTATCTTCAATCTGAACTATTTCCTCTGCTTCTTCTGCTTCTTCTGTGATTTCTTCAACAATTGATTCTATGGCATCTTCAGCAGTCTCAACTGCTTTTTCGACGACTTTTTCCACGTCTTCCACAACTTTTTCCACAGTTTCTTCTACAGCGTCAATATCTGTTTTAGCAGATTCTTCGGTTTCTAAAGTTTCCATTACCTGATCAACAGATTCTTCCTCAATTTCAGGTTTTAATATGTCAACTTTATCAGGTAAAACAACATCCGGAGGCATAATTCTAACGTATATACCTAATACACCGGGTTTAAGTTGGACTGTTGCAAATCCTTCTCTTACAAATCGGGTGGATGGTTCTCCACATCTTTTTATGTAACCGTCAGTGAATTTGGCGCAAGCAGATCTTGCTCCTCTTATTTTACCAGAAATGGTAACTTCTACACCTTGAGCTCCAGCACCCATGATTCTTCTAAGGGCTGTATATGCAACTCTCCTAAAGTGCATACCTCTTTGTAACATATTAGCAATTTTATATGCCATTATTTTTGGGTTTAATTCCGGTACGTCAACCTCTTTAACTTCCACTTGTGGATTTTCAATTCCGAAGTTATTTTTCAGGTTTTGGGTTATGTTACGAACAGTTTTTCCGCCTCGTCCTATAACCATACCTGGACGTTCCGCATAAACAACTACCATTGTACCTAAGGGAGTTACTTGAATTTCCATTCCACCATATCCAGCTCTTTCGAGCTCGTTTTCAAGGTATTCGTCAATGGTGGTTCTTCTAAGACCTTCTGTGACAAAATCTTTTTCTATCATTTAATCTATGCCTCCCCTAGAACTATTTGAATGTGGGTGGTGGGTGTGTTAAATGGACTTGCACGCCCAAATGCTCGGGGTGTCCATCCTCTTATAACAAAACCTCTGTGACTGGATATATGTTTTATTTTAAGAATTTCAGTATCCAGACCTTTGTATTCTGCATTGGCTTCTGCATTAACTAGAACGTTTAAAATCTGTTTTGCAGCTTTAACTGGGTATCGACCGCTAGGCCATCCCTGCATACCTCTCCTGTGACCAACCTTTTTATTATGTCTTTTGAATGGGACTGGTTTCTTCATTTGAATTACTTCTTCCAGATAATCTTTGGCGTTTTCTATTTTCATGCCCTTAATCTGTTTACATATCTCAACAGCATGTTTTGGAGAGATCTTAAGAGATCTTCCAACAGCTTTTGCTGTTTTTTCTTCGTCACCTGTATAAGCGTATTTAATCTTTGCCATTGTATATTCTCCTTATTTAAGCGGCACGAACATTGATGATCTGGTAGCTCCCATTCCGGGATCTCCGTGTTCCACCCTTCTTCTGGTGAGTGCAAATTCCCCAAAGTAACATCCTATCATTTCAGGTTGTATCTCCACTTGAACGAATTCTTTACCATTATAAATCCCAAAGGTTAGTCCAACCATTTCTGGAAGTACTATCATATCTCTACAATGAGTCTTAATAATTTGAGGTCTTCCACCTTTGTTTTCTTGTTTTTTCAACTTTCGTATTTTTTCCAGTATCTTTTTTTGTCTAGGTAAGAATCCCTTTTTTAGGGATCTTCTCTGCCTTGCAGGGAACAATTGGATTACATTGTCCAAAGGCATTTGTTGTAATTCTTTTAATGTATAACCGCGATACATAAATTCTTTTCTAGCCAATAATTCACCTCCTATCTTCTCTTCCCTGTTCTTTTAGCAGCTATTGAACCGACTTTTCTTCCTGGTGGTGCGTGTCTTGATATAGTGGTTGGCCTTCCTGGGTGCTGTCTGTTTCCTCCACCGTGTGGGTGGTCTACAGCATTCATAGCAACTCCCCTAACAGTAACATTCTTTTTACCCTTAGCTTTCATAGCATAATATCTGTTACCTGCTTTGAGGAATGGTTTTTCTTTTCTACCTCCACCTGCCACTACACCTATGGTTGCTCTGCAACGAGGATTAAATGCTTTCAATTCGCCGGATGGCAGTTCAACTACTGCTTTATCCATATCATGAGTGATCAAAGAAGCGTAAGTTCCAGAAGAACGGACAAATTTTCCGCCATCTCCCGGATTTTTTTCAAGATTATAAACTGGTGTACCTTCTGGGATTTCAGCAAGAGGTAATGAATTACCTGGTTTAATTGGTGCTGAAATTCCACAAGCTATATCATCATTAATTTTTATACTTTCTGGTGCTAAAATTAGTCTCTTTTCACCATTTTCAAATTTAACGAGAGCAACAGGGGCCGTCCTTCCAGGATCGTGCATAATATCCACTATTCTACCTTTTAAAATGCCCTCTTTTTCCAAGTTATCATATGATCTGTACTCAATTTTTCCCTTGAAACGGTGAGACGCACTTTTATAAGTAGGAGTTCCCCTTCCTCTCCTCTGCGTTTTTAATCGTTTTCCCATTTTATTTCCTCCATAAATTCAGGATTTAAATTATTATATTTAAATTATTAAAGTTAGAATACTCCCATTTTCACTGCTATGTCTTCAGCATTATGTTCTTTAGCCAGTTTTATGTAGGCTAATTTATTACCTTTCGAGCTAATTTGAGTATTTACTTTCTCAACCTTTACTGCGAATAAATCTTCAAAGGCTGTTTTAATTTCTGATTTGTTACTTTGTCTTAGAACTACAAATGTTAATTCGTTATTTTGATCAATAAGGTTCATGCTTTTTTCTGTGACATGAGGTTTAACAATTACTGCATAAGGATCCATTTTTTACACAACCTGGTTATTATTGAAACAATTCACCTAATTTTTCTATGGCAGATTTAGTGAATACGGTAAGTCTTCCTGGATGAGTACCTGGAGCTAAAAGCTCGGCATTTAAGTTATCAACAACCACCACATCTACACCGGGATGGTTTCTGGCTCCAAGACTTATTCCCTTATCTTCGCCCACAACTATTAGAGGTCCTTTGGGTGATTTGTATTTTCTACCCCTCATTTTACCCTTTCCAGCGCGTATTTTCTTACCATTTTTAGCTCGTACAATGTCGTCAATTAATCCTAATTTCTTGAAAATTTCCCGGGTCTCTTTGGTTTTTTTGACCTTGATCAATTCATCATCCACAATTATAGGCAGTTGGGGTACGCTTTCAATTTCATGTCCCCTATTTTCAACTAGAGATTGATCTGTAGTTGCTGCAATGGCAGACCTTATGGCAAATCTTCTTTCTTTTCTGTTGATTTTTTCGTGTAAAACTTTTTCCGGCCTGGGTGGGTGAGCTCTTCTACCACCTACCGTTTGGGGTGCAAATGCTGCTTTTGATGCTGCAGGGTGTCTACTACCCTTAATTCTTCGCACCATTGCAACTCCACGTCCTGCCCCAAATGATTCGGCAGTGTTACGCTTACCTGCCATAGGATTTGATCCCCATGGTTGGATTCTAGCGGTTTGTGAAGATATAACTGCTCTTTTTATTAAATCTGGTCGAAATTGCTCATTGAAAATTTCAGGTAAGTCAATCTCATCAATAACTTCACCTTCTAATGAATAAACCTTGAACTTCTTCATTTACATCACTCTTTACTTAAACGCCTTGTTTAGAAGCTGTGCTGATAAAAGATATTTGGGGTGCTTCTTGCTGTTTCCCATTAGGTCTTATTGCCTTTCTTAAAACCACTAATCTTTTGGAGGGCCCTGGTACTGAACCTTTGATCATAATATAATCATTTTTTACCAAACCATACTTTACAAATCCGCCTTCCGGATTAACAGCATCAACTTCTGATGATTCTCCAATTTTTAAAATTCTCTTATTATATTCAGTTCTTTTATGATATCCCATTTGACCAGCTTGCGCTACAGTCCACATGGTTCTGGAAGGAGTCCACGGCCCAATAGAACCTACGTGCCTTCCTTTACTACTTCTTGCAGCTTTTCCATATTGGATTCGTATTCCCCATCTTTTAACTGGTCCCTGGAATCCTTTACCTTTAGTAATAGCAATAGAATCAACATATTCTCCATCAGAAAAAATATCTTTAACATTTAATTGTTTTCCTAAAATTTCCTGGGCATAATCTAGTTTTTCTTCCACATTAGAACCTCCGATTCCCAGTTCTAATATTTCAGGTTTCTTTTTAGGAACACTGGTTGTTTTTGGATTGGTGTGCATTATTACTTTAATGTCTACCACAGAATCTAGATTTTCTTTAAGTTCTTTTAAATTAGAATTAGTATCATAATCTTTTGGCAAATTAATTTTACGTGACAATTCTTCTGTTAAATTGTCTGCCATAACATCCAACATAGTTTTAAGTCCTCTGGTGGTTTTTTCATAGGCTCTTATTCCCATGACCACCATGGGAGGAATCTCAAGAATAGTAACAGGTGTTGCTACTTCCATTCCCTCTGTTGGTGAGTTTTTAACATTATCTTCCATCATTACGTGAGTCATACCCACTTTATAGCCTGCGAAACCAAGCAGACTCGGCTCTGCATTATCTGGCCAGGATTTAATTCTCGGCGTCTCCTTGGCCGCTCTTTTTCTAGGACTAAATGCAACTGATCCTTTTCTTGGTTGGTGATGTCTAACCATTTAATTTTACCTCCTTACATATAGCAAATTTCCAATTTTCCTGATTACTCTGTGTTTAAAATTAGATTAAACACAGATAAAGTAGCTAAAACCGCTTCTTCCGTCCTTACAGTCTTAGTCCCTTGTCCGGGGACTGTATTTACATCAACATCTACAATGTTTTGGCCCTGAATAATATCATGTAAGCCTGAATAAGGACCGCCAAACAAAATAGCTAGATGTTTGGCCGTTTTTATCTTATGTTTTACTTCATTTAGAATAGAAGTGATGGGCTCTCCATAACGCGAAGTTGATACTACAACATCGGGTTTTTCTGCCCTAATACTATCGTATAAATTTTTATTTGAGAGTAAAGTCTCATATCCCCAATAAACGTCTGGTTTATCCGGTTCGACGATTATCTCTTTGGCTAGCTTTTTAATTTTAAAGCTCAATATTTTATTTACAGTGAGTTTCTCCTTACATAAAGCTAACTTATCGGCCCCTATATCAACAACTGTACCTTTTTTTGTACGTTTAAGGGTTAAACCTTGTCTATAATCCCCTTGACCAGGCATGCCAGTAGGATGATGAGGAGACCTCAGTGGCGGGAGAATTCCCACATGTTTTAATTCTTTTTTTATAGGAAATACCTTCTTTCGAAGATATTGGGGTGTATTCATATAACTGAGAATATCACTAATAAACTTTGCCTCTTGAGGGTCTGCATCGTCATTGTAGACCACTATCTTATCAACCCTAAAAACTGCTGCAGATCTACCAATAAGTCCTACCTTATAGGTTTTAATTTTCAAATCTTTAGATTCTGCAGTTAGAGAGGCCGGTATGAAAATGGTTAAGTGGCTTATTCCCATCTTCAAATATTTGTTTTTATAGGTTATAAAGGTTATTGTACATAACCCTAACTACCTTTTTCTAGAAATATAGATATTAAGTGCAAATGGTATGAATACTCCTTAACATTAAAGTTTGCAAGAATGGATATTCATATGATCATAGCACCATATTTCACGATTATATTAAATATAATATTAGCCAACTATCTGGATAAGTTTTACTAATTTTCTGCCTTATCATATATAATATATTGGTAAGTGATCTTGACCATTCTAAATTTAATTTGAAAAATGGTTAAAGTTGATGACATTTAAGTTAAATTTGATCCAAGTTAAAAAACTGAAATAATTGTAAAATTTGATCCAAGTTAAAAAACTGAAATATTGTAAAGTATTTATTAATTTGTAAATTATTTATTTTTATAATCTTAATATCATTAACTCATTTTCAGGCTTTAACCACTCGAACTACCACCACATCAATATCTATTTTTTCTTTTTCATGGAAATGGTAGGTTTTTGGTATTGAAAATTTGTAATAAAATTTATGAGTTAATACTCCCCCCAGGGAATTGAAAAAATTAATAACAAAATCTTCAGTTTCAGCCATATGAAATGAAAAGATTGTTGGAGCGATTTCTAACGCCTTTACCATAAATAGTCTATCTGATTTTTTTCTCAATGCTTTCTGAGCGCCGAAGGGAGGGTTCTGAATCACAGTATCAGCCTTAGTGAAAAAATTATCAATACTAGAATTGACATATTTTACCACATCAGCCACCCCAATACGTTCTGCCTGTTCTTTAGCAATTATTAAAGCACTTGAATCAACATCTACCCCTATAGATTCACTTGCACCTAAAAGGGCTGATCCAATAGTGAATATTCCAGTACCGCACCCGAGATCTACTACTTTTTTTCCTTCAATATCTCCCAGTGAATAAGCATTCCACAAAACATCCGCTGCAATAGTGGCTGGAGTTAAATACTGCTCTAATTGTATGTTGGGGTTAGGATGAAATGGTATGTCTTGTAGGGCTATCTCTAATTGTCGCTTCTTTTTTATTGGTTTTCTCATATGAATCAAATTTTAGTATTAATAATATTATATATATCTGGAAGATAATCTGGAAATTTTTATCTTTAGAAATTTTAAGTAATGAATGGGATTAATCAAAGAAGAATAAATTAAATATTATTGTTGATATATAATCCACTAACATAATTAAAATAAATTATATTATTAGTAAGCAAAAAAATTTATTTAAAAATCTTTGATATGGAATTTAAGTCTAAAGATTAATAAAATATAAGGAGATACCATGTTTAAAAAAGTTTTGGTTGCAAATCGTGGAGAAATTGCAATAAGAGTTATGAGAGCGTGTAGGGAACTTGATATCAAAAGTATTGCAGTTTATTCAGATGCTGATAAAAACTCACTTTTTGCCAAATATGCTGATGAGGCTTATAACATAGGCGGTTCATCACCCTCTCAAAGTTACCTGAATATTGATAATATAATTGAGGTGGCTGAAAAATATGGTGCAGAAGGAATACACCCCGGGTATGGATTTTTAGCTGAAAATTCAAATCTCGGAAAAGAGTGTGAAAAACATGGCATTAAATTGATAGGTCCAGAACCCCGTGTAATTGAAGCTATGGGGGATAAAATAACCTCTAAAAAGCTCATGAGAAAAGCAGATGTTCCAGTTATACCCGGTACTGATAAGGGAATAAAAAAAATTGATGAAGCAATAAAAATTGCAGAATCAATTGGATACCCGGTTATTGTCAAGGCTTCTGCAGGGGGTGGAGGAATAGGCATGCGAACAGTTTATGAAGAAGATGAACTTGTCCGAGCCATCGAATCAACCCAATCAGTAGCCCAATCTGCCTTTGGAGATTCCACTGTCTACATTGAAAAGTATTTAGAAGAACCCCGCCACATTGAATTCCAGATACTGGCAGACCAACATGGAAACACTATACACGCGGCAGATCGTGAATGCTCAATCCAGAGAAGGCACCAAAAACTTATAGAAGAAGCTCCTTCCCCTATAATGACTGATGAACTAAGAGATACAATGGGGTCAGCTGCAGTAAAAGCCGCGGAGCATATTGGATACACTAATGCAGGAACTGTTGAATTTTTATATTCAAATGGAGATTTCTACTTTTTAGAGATGAATACCCGTATTCAAGTAGAACATCCTATAACCGAGGTCATTACCGGGATAGACCTGGTAAAAGAGCAATTAAAAATTGCATCTGATTACCAGTTATGCTGCGCTCAAAACGAAATATCAGTGAGAGGTCACGCCATTGAATGCAGAATCAATGCCGAAGATCCCCTTTCAGATTTTGCACCGAACCCCGGTAAAATTACCGGCTACCGGTCCCCGGGAGGTAATGGTATTAGGGTGGACAGTGGTGTTTACATGAATTATGTAATACCACCATTCTACGACTCTATGATTTCCAAACTTATAGTCTGGGGACGAACACGTAATGCAACTATTGCCCGTATGAGGAGAGCTTTAAGTGAGTACATTATACTGGGAGTTAAAACTACTATTCCATTCCATAAAGCTATTATGAAGAATGAAGACTTTATAGCTGCTAAATTACACACCCATTTCGTGGACCAACATAAAAATGGTATTATGGATGATATGCATAAGGTCATAGCTGAAGATAAAGAGATGGAGATCAGACTAAAATCAACATTTTTACCAAATAAAAGAGTTGCAGCAATATCTGCAGCTGTAAATAATTATGTAGCACATTCTATATCTCAAAAAGGTTCTAAAGAGGGGGATTAGATTGAAATTGAAAGAATTATTGCTGGATTTTTTCTATGAAAAAAAGGGTAAATATTTTTTAGCATCTGAGATTGCAGATTATTTAAATATATCAGAATCTGAACTAACCGAAACTATACATAAATTAGAAGAAAAGGGATACAGTATATCCTATTCTGAAAGGTTAGGTTATCGTCTTGATGAAACTCCTAACTTATTGTTACCCTATGAAATCAAAAGAGACTTGAATACCAATGTTATTGGTAAAAATATCTATTATTATGAAGAAGTTGATTCTACCAATGATGTGGCTAAGGAATTAGCCGAAAAAGATGCTCCTGAAGGAACTATAGTTATAGCTCAAACCCAAAGAAGGGGTAAGGGCAGACTGGGAAAGAAATGGATATCCCCTACTGGAGGGGTATGGATGTCCCTAATTTTAAGACCTACCACCTCCCCCGAGAATGCCCCACAATTAACTTTAGTTACGGGAGTGGCTGTTGCAGAAACTCTGAAACAATATACTGGATTGGATGTTAAAATTAAATGGCCAAATGACATTTTAATTGATAAAAAAAAGGTATGTGGAATACTAACCGAGGCACATGCCAAATACAATACTTTAGATTATGTGATTGTAGGAATTGGTATTGATGCTAATGTGGATATGGAACGCTTCCCTAAGGAATTGAGAAGTGGTGCCACCTCTATTAAAAACGAGTTAGAAAAAGAAGTATCCTACGTGGAACTAGTTCAAAGATTTCTGGAAGATTTTGAGAGACTTTATCAGGAATTTAATAAGGGCAATTTCCCAGAAATACTCAGGAAATGGCGTAAATATTCTAAAACCATCGGCAGCTATGTGGAAGTGCACAAAAAATTAGGTAAAATTGTCAGAGGAGAAGCAGTCGGTGTAAACCAAAAAGGTGCTTTGATCCTGGAGTTAGATGATGGAACACTGAGAAAAGTTTTCTCCGGTGAATGTATTCATCTAAATTAATATCTTTTTTTTAAATTTTAGTACCAGAGCTATATATTTAAATTAATTCTAAAAATTTAATCTATATTTCTATTAAACATCTAACAGTATCTAATCAATTAAACATCTAACAGTATCTAATCAATTAAACATCTAACAGTATCTAAAATATTTATAAAAAGTATGTAGTAATAATAAGTTATTCTTTGCAATTATATAACCGCTAAAAATTATAATAACCCTATTTAACTGTGATTAATGCTGTTTCGCCAATTTTACCCTCAACTTGAAACTCTTTATCTGTAATTTTTTCAGCAACGTATATATTGGTTAGGGTATGATCCGTTAATTCACAAGTTTTAATGGTGGAATCACCGGTTATTGCCATGTATGGGATTAATTGATCTCCCATATATTTATCTACTGGTGCTTTTTTGGATAAATGGTATTTGAGTTCATTGGCAGCATTTTTTCCAACAAGTTCTGCTCTTTTTCCCGGTGCCCCAATATCACTACCCGCGATTCGTGAATTACCTTCGCTCCAGAGAACTATCCCTGACCCTGGTCCGAGTGAATTATTATCACATTCCACTTTAATATCCACATCATAACCAATATTTGCAAGTATTTCTTTGGCGCTTTGTGCCTGTCGCTGGGCCACATGACAGGGCAGATTGCTACAATGAGATATTCCTTTAATAGTGTCTATTTCTAAAGTGGTGAGATTTATAGGGTTAAGTTTTTTAACTGGATTAATATTTATTTTTACAATTCCTCCACCACGGGGATAATACCCCCTTTTGATTAATTTGATGGTGGAATCATATCCAAAGGATCTTAAAATAGGCATGGTAACATTACTTAAATAGTCAATGCTAGGTGCCCATCTAACATCTGTTCCTCCTATAATTTCAAATTTTATAGCAGAATCTGCAAAAATTGACGGTATCATTAACGATTGGATAACTAAAGTTACGCTACCTGCAGTTTTAACATCTATCTTGAAACTTCCTCCAGAAATAGTTTCAGGATAGAAACAGATTTCAGGAGACCCAATTTTAAGGCCAGAAATAGAGGCTTCGCTTATTTTAGATAAAGCTTTTATGGCGGTTAGATGTTGGGGCGCTAATCCTTTATTAGGTCGGGCAGCGCGTATATTATTTATTTTTATAGGAATAGTTTTTAATGCAGATAATGCAGTAGCAGTGCGCACAATTGCTCCGCCACCCTCTCCATATGAACCATCAATGGTTATCATATTAATCAAAAGATAAAAATTGAATAAAAAAATATTGAGAAGTTTAATTAAATAAAAATGTTCTACAAGCGTTAATATCATCAAGATTAGCTTTAAGAACATCAAAAGTCTCTAAAAATGCATTTACTATGAAATCAGTGGTGATTTTTTCAGCGTCCTTAGAAGCCAGATCAATCCTTATAGTTGCCGATGCACCGGGCATTCCCACTGCGGGTATGGTAATTATGTGATGATTTTTAAGTAGAATCATGGCAAATACAAATGCTACTTCACGTGCAGATAAAACAGTATCGTGACTATTTAATTTTAACTCATTTATTAGACCTTCCGCAGATAACATTATACCAGTGGGAGTTTTTTTCAGAATTTTTATATGCTGATTTAATACATTATAAACCTCATTTTTTTTGTTATTTGCTTCAAAAATTCTATCCGGAGAGAATTTTTCCAACGTCCTAACCATCCCTGCAATAACGGGAGGCTGAGCTTCTAAACCAAATTCATAAGATTTTGATTTAATTTTGTCGATAAATTCTGACCTGCCTGCCATTAAACCTCCCCGGGGCCCTTCTATAAGTTTATCTGTACTTTTGATAACCATGTCCGCGCCCATTTCAATTGCATTAGGTTGTTTATGTATTATGGTTCTAAGACTTGCTCCTGACGCGTCATCAACAAATATGGGGACATTTTTTGATTTAGAAATTTCCACTACTTTGTTAAACTCTTCGGTTTTAATAATATCATGGTCCATGGTTGAACCGGTTATAATTACTAGTGTTGTATTATCAGTCACTCTAAAATCATCTATATTATCATATTCTGTGTAAACAGCCTCCACTACATTAGCACTTCGTGGAATGGATGGATGTGATGGTAATTTGGGGAGAAAATGAACTATTTCTTCACCAGGTTTAACTAAGGAGAGTATAGTGGCAAAAATACCGGAAGTTGTTCTATTAAAAGCTAAAACCTTTTCTCCGCCTAAATGCTCAATTCCCAACCTAGTTAATTGATCTTCAAATAATGCAGGACCTGCATATGTTTCAATCAATCCCAAATCTTCGTCTTCAAGAGGAAAACCTCCTGAAAGCCCAGTAAGATCGTAAAGACCTGATTTACCCTCTTCATTTAAAATAGTACCTATTATTCTTAAGGCATTGTCTCTTCTTTTTACTTCGTCTGAACTTGAATCTATAAGCATCTTATTCTTCCTTGTTGTTATTTTTCTGTTCTTCTTGTGAGTATTCTGGTTTTAGGACAATAGCATCATCTGCAGAGTTCTGGAGAGCTGCACTAAATCCGGGTTCAGCCCCAATTACAATAGTATCTTTACAATTTTCCTTTGCCTTATTAATAATGGGCAAAAAATCAGCATCCCGAGTCATGAGAGCTATAACATCGATATTAGGGTTGTAAATTAATTCCATGGCTTCCACAGCCATATAAACATCAGTATCACCAGCTACGACAATAGGGGTAAAACCTTGATTAACTATAGCTTCTATAAGTTTATCAGACGCGTACTGGTTAAGCAGAACCTTACCAACCCGCATATCTCCATATTCAGCCATTATCTTCCTGACAAGATCAAGATTTAAGCTGAATTCTTTTCTTAACATGTTAGGCCCATCTACAAGAAGACCAATATTTTTACCTCCAGATTCTTTCCTTTTTAAGGGAATATACTCCTTTAAAGAGGTTAATTTTTCAAAGCTGCGCATATTTTGCCTCCAAAGCAATGATTATTATTTATCGATAATAATATTTTAATAATTATTAATAAACTATAAAGAATGTATATTTAATAATTTTTCAATATTTAATATGTTCGATTTTTTATTAATGATTTTTGATAAAATGAGGTTTTAATTAATCCAAAAAATTTCTCAACAAATTAAACATTTTATCATTAATTAATATACCTTTTAAAATATATAAATTTAAAGTAATTTAATCATATAGCTATATTAAATCTTATTACACAATTTAAATAAGCAGACAACATTATTTCTATAAATACTGTTCTTATCACTAATTTTAGATTAATAATAGTAAAATTACCAAATTATTATTGATAAGTTTCTCATTCAATAATTGATTGGGAAAAGTAAAAATTAATGAAATAGTATCCGAGAATTATAGAAAAATTAAAGATAATTAATTGTAATAATATCTTTTACTTAGAATATTCGTTTAATTTTTACTATTTCACTCTATTTCTAAAGAAAATTCGTCCTGGAATAAATCTTTAACCACGTCAAGATCCTTTTCTTTTAATGTAGTGATTGACACTTCCTGACCTTTTCTAAAATAGTATTCAACATCTACAATTTTTCCCGAGTCATTCATATAAAGAAATAGTCCATCCACGAAATTTTCTGGATCTGGAGAAGGTAAAAATATTTCCAGTCTTACTAAAATTTCAGATCCGCAAATATTATCATACAATTCATTTTTTTCTTTTTCGCTTTTTAAAGCTTTTTTGAACTGTTTAATTCTTGAATTTAAATTTTTTTTAAACTCTTTTGAATATTTATCGTTACTTTGTGCCATAATATCACTATAAATGATTTATTATTTTAATATAAGTCATTTTATCATTAAAGAATTATCTTTAATTTGTTAAAATTATCTTTTTTTAATATTTAATGATTATCATCTTCACTAAAAATTTCAAAAAGATAATAATATAATCAAAAATTATGTGGGTTAATTAATCTATTTTATTGCATAGAAGTTTATAATTATTATACTATATTTTTTTGTTTAATAGATATGAAATAATTATTTAAAAAGTAGTTTAGAAGGATTTAAACAACACATGGTAGCTATATCACTTTTAGAAATACCATGTTCCATCATGGTGTTTACAAACATTTTCATTCCCACCGCTGGTTTGGGATTATGTTTTTGACCAAAATCTGTGGCCATAATACATTTATGTGGCCCTATTTCTTTAATTGAATCAGCAATTAATTTAGGATCTAAATTATCATGTTTCTCCATGCAAGCCACATAACAATGCTCCAAGAAGCCGTATCTAGACATTTCTATCTGTTCATCAATACTGGCACCTACCACCCCAGTTAAAGGGTGATTAACTAATACCTTCCATATACCCATACTGTGGGCCATATCCAGTACCATGAAGATGTCATTCACATTCAGATGCCCCGTTGCCAGAATCATATTATACTGGGCAATTATATGCATTAGTTCTTCCAAATTATTTTGCTTAATAGATATTTTAGGATATGATATAGTGGGAAGCCATATTATCTTGGCACCCATTTTTGCAGCATTTTCTACTGCAAGAGGATTTAAAAAAGTTGTATTTTCATTTAAACAAATTCCGCCAAAAACTTTAAAATCAGCATTAATAGAGGCCATCTGAGCCCGGCCCACAGTTGATTCGGCATGACATTTTATTATTATAGCCTCCATCTTCTCAGATTTAGCTTCTGATGCCGCTTCCATATCATTTAATAAACGAGGGCGTATATCTGGCGAAGTGTGAATATGGGTGTCAACAAATCCCTTTAGAAGATTTTTCTCTAATTTTTTCATAAAGATTTTCCCCATGAGAATCCATGGAAACTATTAAAGGACCAAAATCCTCTACCTCTAGTTCCCATACAGCTTCGGGAACACCCAAATCAATCCAGTGTACATTTTTAACGTTAATAATCGACTTGGAGTAAAGAGCAGCACATCCACCAACAGCAGCCAGATATACTGTATTACTCTCAGATAATGCTTTAGAAGTATTTTCGTCCATACCACCCTTTCCAATTATGGCGCTCAGGCCTAATTTAATTACTTCAGGTTGATATGGATTCATTCGGGTGCTGGTGGTGGGTCCAACTGCCACCATTTCGAAGTTTTCACCATCATTATTATCAGACTTTTCAGAAACTTTCACTATAGGTCCTGCATGAAAAATTACAGCACCATCCAGATCCACTGGAGACCCTTCCTGAATTATCTTGGAGTGGGCACGATCTCTGGCAGTATAAATTGTTCCAGACAAATAAACCACATCCCCCACATTTAAATTAGTAATTTCTTTTTTGTCTATAGGTGTTTGAAGTTTAATTTCCATATAAATCTCCTGTTATTATTATAACAAATCATGGTAAATAATTCTCTTAATTTGAATTTTAATTAAATTATTTATAAAGCAGCAGTATTTTGCTCTAAATATTAATATCCAAAAACTACTATTTTAAGTAATATTAATAGATGATATATACACTTATTATACGATTTTATAAGGAAGGATTAATTTCAATTCCATCATATTAATTTTATAATCTATAAGTAAAATTAATTCCCAGTCCATCATATTATTTTATAATCTAAATGTAAAATATATCAATAATTAATTTCTAGAATATCTTATATTAATTTAGTATTAGACAATATCATATTTAAATCGGTGAAAAAAAAATGTCCAGTGTCAAAAATGTTACAGGCCTTTCAAAGTATATGGTAAGCCTTCCCCGCACAAAAATCTCTCTATTTAGTATTATTTTTATTAGTTTCCTCGTGGGAGTCATTGCATCATTGATAGAATCAAATGAAATAACTATATTATATAATGTTATATACGGTGGTACTGCCGGATTTTTCATATTTGGTTTCTCCTCTATAATGGCGGGAGGTTTAACCCAATACCTGGTTAACAATTTACAGGGCCGTAAAATGAAGATGAAGCAATCAATGTTTCTTGCTTTCATTTCCATGATGATTATTGCCTTGATTTATTTAATTGGGGTTATAATTTCCGAATTTACCTTGTATAATTACACTGTTGATGCTCTGATTTTTGGTTTTGCACTGGCTTTTGCATTTAGAATTATTATTATATGGGCCACGTCCAACATATCCCTCATTAAAGCTGTATTAATAGCAGCTACCCAGCCGGCCCTAATATTTAGTATGTTAACTGTTATTGCTTTTTTAACCAGCATAGCCGTAAATATTGGCTTAGGGTATTTCAGCGTATTAGGAGTGGTAATAAAAATTATAATCGCTTCCTTGATACTGATGCTGGCTATTTACTCCTTTGTAATGGTAATCGAATCCCCAATGAGGAAAAACTTAGGTATAGGAGTACTGGAGCTGCTCAGCCTGCTAATATCACATTTAAGTGAAGGATCTTCTGCAATGGAGAAAGTTTTTGAAGATATTGGTGAGCCTATAGACACTTTAGTGGGAATAATTAGTTTTAAAAACGAAAAAGGAATAAAGTCACTATTTTTAACTCCTTGCGTGCATCCCGGCCCTATAGGGAGTATAGGAGGGGGAAATATGCCCACAATCCTTTCTAATAAGTTTGATTATTTCACCATGGTGTCCCACGGACCTTCCACCCACGATTTCAATCCGGTTGCCACCAAGGAAATTGACAAAATAGAAGACGTAGTTTCTAAATCTCTTAGAGATATGGCTTACTCCTCCAAAGCCAGTGAATTTTATAGAATAGAAAATAATGGGTCTAAAATAGGTGCACAATACTTTGATAATAATTTGTTAATGTTAGCTACCTTATCGCCCAAAGGATTTGACGATATTGACTTTGGAGTTGGTTTAGCGCTGATGAATTTAGCTAAATCAAGCTGCGGGGCAGAAAATGCCATCCTGATAGACTGCCATAATTGCTTTAAGGGAGAGAAAGGACGAATATTGCCGGGGAATAAGGAAGTATTTGATCTGATGGGTGCTGTTGAAAAAATCAGAGATTATAATAAATACAGTGGGATAAAAATAGGTGTGGCCGAAGATCCTATTGAAGATATGGGTAGAGAGGAAGGTATTGGAGAAAGCGGAGTAAAAGTAATGGTAATAGAGGTAAACAATCAAAAAACCGGCTACATACTCCTGGATGCCAATAACATGGTGGAAGGATTTAGAGAAAGAATCATTGATCATGCCCAAAAATTAGGACTAGATTTTGCCGAGGTAATGACCACAGACACCCACTCTATAAATACTTTGGCTGGTGGCCACAATCCAGTTGGGATGAAAAATCAAGATGAAATATTAGATTTTATTACCAAGTGCACCATAGATGCACTGGCTGATTTGGAAAAAGTTGAAGTTGCAGTTAAAGTTGAAAAAATAAAAGATATAAAAACATTGGGCCCTACCAATGCCACCGAATTAGTTTCCACCATCAGTTCTATTGTGGCTGTTAGTCGGATATTTGCCCCATTTATTTTCATCCTAGCCCTATTCTTTGTTTTTATCTGGATATTCTATTGGGCTTTCTAATCTTTTTAAAATAGAATAAAATTATAAAAAAAGCGTTATATAAAATTAAAAAGAAATAAATTAAATAAGATTATAAAAAAAGTGTTATATAAAATTTAAAATAATATTTGAAATTGAAGATTATATGTTTAGGAATATGGTCCATGAAATAAACCAGATAAATACAAAAGGAACGATTCCACTCCATAACCATCCTTTAGTTCCGCCCACAGCTTCCTTTCCAAAAATTCTTTCAGAAATATTACCTATAATAATTAGAATAATTACACCTGCTAATGCACCTAAAGCTTGATTTTGACCTATTGCAGGTATAGAACCATTTGAAAGGACAAAAGACACGTATCCTGCCAATATTCCTGCCGCAGCATGAATAACGGCCATTTTTCCATCTACATCCATAATTTTTACCTCCGACTATCTTAATTATCATTATTGTAACTAATATAATATACACTAAATTATAGAGTTTAGAATTTAATATTATATTCAGTTAAAATTATTAGATTATAATCATTTGAAATTTTTCTTACTTAAATATGTTTCAATATATTCAAGGTGTTACCATGAAAGGCATGTCCAATGTTGATGTTTATGCAATTTGTACAGAATTAAATGAGATTCTAAAAAATGCCAGAGTTGATAAGGCATTCCAACCCACTAAAGATACCGTAATAATAAGATTCCACGTTCCTGGAAAGGGCCGTGTCGACGTAGTGTTCCAAGCTGGTAAAAGATTGCACCTGACACAGTACCCCCTCCCCAATCCACAGGTACCTCCTTCATTTCCTATGATGCTACGTAAATACATAAAGGGAGGTAATGTACGAGAAATACGTCAGTACAACTTCGATCGTATAATAGAATTGCATGTTACTAAAGATCAGGACTACGTAATGGTTATAGAGCTTTTTGCACAAGGAAATATAATACTATTAGATGAAAAACGCGACATTATACTGCCCCTGAAGCGTAAACTTTGGACAGATCGAAGGATCTCTTCTAAAGAAGAATATAAATATCCTCCTAAAAGAGGTATAAACCCATTAAAAGTGGATAAAGAAGAAATTAGGGAGAATTTTGAAAAATCCAATACAGATCTCATAAGGACAATTGCCCGGACAGGTCTGGGAGGTGTTTATGCTGAGGAGATAATTTCCAGAACCGGTTTTAAAAAGGACAGACCCGCCAGTGATATAAAAGAAGAAGAAATTGATTTAATATACCAGTCTATTTTAGATCTATTCCAACCTCTAAGAGATCAACAGCTCCACCCCCAAATTGTTTCCAACGGTAAAGAAGATGTCTTACCATTGAACCTGGAAATTTATGAAGAATACGATAAAAGGAAATTTGACAGTTTCAATGAAGCGGCCGACGAATTTTACAGTAGCAAAGTTCGCGCTGACATTAAAAAGGTGCAAGAAGATATTTGGGGTGCTGAAGTAGGTAAATTTGAAAAAAGGTTAAGATTACAAGAAGAAACCCTTGAAAACTTTAAAAAAACTATAAAAGAGTCTAAGAAAAAAGGAGATTTATTATATGCTCACTATCAGGACATCCAGGAAATACTGGATACCATACTAACGGCTAGAGAAACTTATTCCTGGAAGGAAATTATTTCTAAAATCAAATCAGGTAAGAAAAAAGGAGTAACTGGTCTGGATATGATAGAATCCATAGACAAAATGGGTAATATAGTTCTAAAAATAGAAGATACACCTATCAGGATAGATGCTTTATCCTCTATTCCTGAAAATGCTGAAGTATATTATGAAAAAGCTAAAAAAGCTAAAAGGAAAATTAATGGTGTTAATATTGCCATAGACAAAACTAAAAAGGAAATTAAAAAAATTAAAGATAAAAAAGAAGTGGCCATGGAAAAAATCACTCTACCACAAAAGAGAGTTAAAAAGGAATTGAAATGGTTTGAGAAATTAAGATGGTTTTTGTCTTCAGATGGCTTGCTGGTTATAGGTGGAAGAGATGCCAATACCAATGAGATGGTAGTTAAAAAGTACATGGAGAATAATGACCTTTACCTGCATTCAGATATTCACGGAGCACCATCTGTGGTTATAAAAAAGGTTGAGGAAGAAATTCCAGAAAGTACAATTCAAGAAGCTGCAGTTTTTGCCGCCTCGTTCTCCAGTGCCTGGCCTAAAGGACTAGGTTCGCTGGACGTGTACTGGGTAACACCTGATCAGGTCTCAAAAACGCCCGAATCAGGGGAATTCGTAGCAAAAGGAGCCTTCATAATTAGAGGTAAGAGGAATTATATTAGAAATGTTCCACTTTTAATTTCAGTAGGTTTAGTAGACTATGAAGGTAAAAGAATAATGGCCGGACCCCCGGAAGCTGTCCAAAAATATACGGATAACTATGTTACCATAAAACCTGGATATATGAAAAAAGAAGCCTTAGCCCGGGAAATATTGAGAAGAATAGATAAAGAACGTCTATTAACAACAGAGGATGTGATAAGAGTTTTACCATCAGGAAAAGCAGATATTGTTTAATTTTAAAAAACTATATTTAATGTTTAGAGATATCTTTTTCTTTCATCTTCTTTTTAAGTAAAAAATTAATGTCAATAAGATACTTTCCTTCCTCATCAGATACAATTATTGAATCTTTTTCTAAAAGAGGGGCTAAATTAACTTCGTAGATTCCGGGTCTTTTTACCATGATGGTTTCTATAGAATCTTTTTTAACTTCTTCTATCTTCTCCACCTTACCATCACTACTAAATTTAAAATATTTACTACCACAGTTGGGACAGCCGTTTAAAATTTCTTCAGCACTTCCCTTAAATTTAGCACCACATTTAATGCACTGATGCACCAGAATCACCAATACTTGCTATCATTGATAAGAAGTTAGATTTCTTCTTAACAGTTCTCATAACATTGGCTGGGCCAATAATAGTTAATCCCACAGTTTTTTTCTTAGAAATACCTAAAAATGATTTTTTATCCTTTTCCAATGTGTATATATCTATTCCTACAAAATTTTCCACATCTATCTCTCGCATAGTAGATTCTATAAGTTCTGCTTCTTCTTCAGGAGTGAGTCCTCCCTCGATTACTAACAAGTCACCATTTTTCACTCGATCAATAATCATTGATATTTTTTCCATACTCGTACGTGATTGAAGTGCGTCCGATGATAGAAAATCCAGTTTTAAACCTTCCATAATAAAACCCCGCATTATTTGAATTTTTTAACCATTGACATGTAAAGAGCGCCTGTATTTTCACCATGCAACGCAGAAATAGGGACAACTGTATGCTGAGGAAATACTGACATTATACGTTCTGCCGAAGATTCAGGTATATCTATTTTATTAGCCACTATAACAAATGGAATATTACGGGCTTCCAAGTTCCCTATTATAGTAATATTAGCCTGGGTTAAAGGGTCTTGAGTTGCATCCATAACCAATAGAACACCAGTAACATCATCTAACCATTTTATAGCTTCAATTATACCTTTAGTTGCTTCTTTTGCTCTTTCTTTAGCTTCAGATTCAGATAAACCAAATTCTAAGAAATTTTTATAGTCAACTTTAGTTGCAATACCTGGAGTGTCAATAATATCAAAGTCAAGTTCAACACCATCATGTTGGATGGTGACCTTTTCCTGACGATAAACATTCCTAGTTTCGTGAGGTATTTCCGAGACCAATCCAATGGGTTTACCAACCCAGTCCTCTGACATTTGATTAGCCAGTGTAGTTTTTCCAGAATTTGGATGACCATAAAGCCCTATCTTTAATTTTTTATCCTTACCAAGCAAACGCTTTAAAAATCTCATGAAAAAATTACTCATATTCACCACTTTACATTTTTTATCTGTATTTATTCAATTTAAATTATTATAACAATTAATTAGATTATTATACTCAATGAACGAAATTATAAAATTATTTTATTGGGAGTAAGATTGATTTGGTTCCAATATTACCACTTCAACCTCTGGTTTTTTCATTTCCACCTTTTCTGCAAATTCATGGGGATTTTGTTTTATTACTGGAAATGTGTTGTAATGAATAGGGATTACTATTTTTGGATTTATCCATTCCACAGCCAGGGCGGCAGTATCAGGTCCCATGGTATAGGTATCTCCAATGGGTAAAAGGGCCATATCTGGTTTATATATATCTCCAATAATGGTTTTCATATCACCAAATAAACCAGTGTCTCCTGCATGGTAAATTTTAAAACCATTTTCTAATTCTATTATAAAGCCTGTGGCACTCCCCCCCGTTCCTATTTCATCAATGAAATCCATATCGGATGAGTGTTCAGCATTAACCATGGTTATTTTAAGATTGTAAAGATTAATTGATCCTCCAATATTCATCCCAATTGTATCAAATCCTTGTTTAGAAAGATAAAGTGAACATTCATGGTTCCCCACTACTACTGCGCCGGTTCTATTGGCAAGTTCCATGGTATCACCAAAATGATCAGCGTGTCCATGAGTTACCAGAATAATATCTGCATTCAATTCTTCTACTGGTACTGGGCAGGCAGGGTTATTGCTAATAAATGGATCTATTAATAAGCGTAATTTTTCTTCAGTTTCCAGTTCAAAAGCTGAATGTCCTAACCATTTTAATTTCAATCAAGTTCCTCCAATTTTACGTCATTAGACAATTCCCATGCTTCTCCAAATAATTTTTCAATCTCTGAAATGGAATTTTCATCCTTGTAAATCACACCCACCTCAAAACTTTCGTATATAGGATCAGTGGAGATAATAAGACCATTACTTTCATCTGAAACAACAGCAACAGTGTGAACATGAGGCATAGTTTTTATTTCAACATTATTATCCTGCAAGACCTTTATCAGTTCTACAGAAGCATCGTCATCAAGACTGGCTTCCTGGATTATCATTTTACTTTCAGTATCCATAAATTTCTTTAAAATTCCCACGTCTATATTTCTAACCCACGGATACATCATTATAATTTTATTCTCAGCCTTTAAAATAGTTTCCTTCATGGCATCCTGAACATCCGCCGCATCAAATGACCATATAATATTAGGCTCTTTTGATTCGGATTTTATCTTATTTAATGTTCCCCGGAAAGATTCCAATCTCTCTTCGATTAGATCTTCCACATCCGCCACATTTTCAATATAATCCTGCTTTAACTTATCCAATCTTTCCTTTACGTAGTGTTTATCATCTTTATCCAGGTCAGTTTTAGGAACAGGTGTTATTGGTTTTAATTTTTCTTTATCCGGCTCTTCCTTAGGAACTTTTTTAGATTCATCTTCAGCTGGTACAGGTTTATCTTCAGGTTTAACTGGTTCAATATCTTCTACAAAAGATTTACCTTCAGATTCACTTTTTTCTTGCTTTGACTTTTCGGCTTGTCTTTTCTTGATTAAATCCACTATTGATTCCTTTTTGGTTTTTTCTCGGATCTTTTCAGCAGGTTTTTCTAATTCTTTATCAGTTTTTTCAATTATTGATTGGTCTTCTTTTTTAACCTTTTGAGGTTTAATCTCACCAGGTTTTTCCAAACTTTTCTCAACTTTTTGAGGTTTAATCTCAACAGGTTTCTCCAAACTTTTCTCAACCTTTTGAGGTTTAATCTCAACAGGTTTCTCCAAACTTTTCTCAACCTTTTGAGGTTTAATCTCAACAGGTTTCTCCGGTTTCTTCTCAATCTTTTGAGGTTTAATCTCAGCTGGCTTTTCTGGTTCCTTGTATACCTTTTTTACTGGTTTTATTTCAGGTTTAGCCTTATTTTTTGATTGTATAACTTGTTTAACACGTTCTGCACTTTTAGTTGATCCCCGACTTGTTTTTTTAACTGGTTTTACAGTAGTTTTTGTCTTGGGTTTTCTTAACTCGGATAAATCAACATTGGACCCAAATATAATCAGTAACATAAAGCCTAGGACTGCACAACACAATCCTAAAAAGAAAAATAGAAAATTAGGCGGAGTACCAAAACCAAAAGTCATAGCATAAATTCCTGCAATAATCAACAACGCCCCGAAAATCGTAATGATTAAATTGATCATCTGATGCCTCCAATGTTATATTAACTTTTATTATTTAAATTTTTTTAGTTTAAAATTTTAGAAATTTCAAACTATGAAGTTTATTAGGTGAAAAATTCTGCAAATAATCTTATTAATTATATAATTCACTTATTACTAATATAATATTTATTAATTCGCCAAGCTGGATAATACTATTTTTAACATTTCAAAAATGAAAAAATATGTTTTTTTAAAATTGAATACAAACTATTGTATAGAAAACTGGCGAAAATAGGAGTAACAGTATATTAAAAATAATAAAAACCGATAAATAATTATATATGTATTAACAAAATTCATTTGAGGTTAAATCATGATGATTTTAGAAGATGAAAGGGGACAAGGGGCCGCAGAGTATATATTGTTATTTGGTGGTGTGATAGTTATAGCTATAGCTGGTTTATTTATTTATAATAGTTATTTCAACGGTACCAGCCCTTTTGATTCAAGAAATGATTTGCATATAGTAAGAGAAAATGTGTCCAATAGCTAATAAAGTGAATATTAAGTGATAATATATTATTTATTATGAGCATATAATCTTGATAACTGGATTATCTGACTAAATATTTTATCAGAATCTTCTCTATTAGTTAATGCCCAAATTAATTTTTCAATTAATGTTCTTTTTTGTTCTAAATCTTTAGAGTTGATATAATAAATCAGATCATCAAAAAGATCATCATTTATAGTGATATCGCATTTTTTCAAGATTTCTATTAGTTTAACGTTTTTTAAACGGTTTAGGAAAATTTTTCTAAGCTTTGAATGAGCATTTTTTACCGTTTCAAGATTTTCAGAATCCAATTTTCTGAATAAAACTTCTATTTCAATTTTATCAATTTTTAGGGAACCAAAAATCATCCCATCAGGTTTTAATGACTGAATCCTTTTCATACCATCATAAATACTCAAATCATAACCAACCAAATCGATCTTTTCCTCTTTCAAAAGTTTGACTAATACTTCATTTAGAGTTTTATCGGAAAAATTTTTATTATAAACTTCTTTAAGCTGATAATTTAGCTCTTTTTTTGATAAATCCTTGTCTTCAAGTAGTTTCTCTACCATATTTTTTAAATTAGACTTTTTCGGCATTACAAACACACTTATTAATTATATGTGATAATATGCACATATATAGTATAAAAATTAATATCCTCGTGAAAATAATACATAAATAAAATACTTTAAAGATAAGAACAGCGAAATTTGACTATTATAACATTTCTAATGTTAAAAAAAAACCTGAATAAAATTAAAAATCTATGACATAAGATTGACACTGTCAAAAACTTGGTGGTTTTTAATTTTGCGTTTTTGATAAACAATT
>JBNGDB010000010.1:0-84274 GCA_049975245.1 Methanomicrobiales archaeon | reverse complement strand
ATTGTTTATCAAAAACGCAAAATTAAAAACCACCAAGTTTTTGACAGTGTCCTTTAAAGAAATAAATAGAATTTAAATAAATTTTATACCCTTTTAAAGTATTACGATAATTTAAACTATTTTAGCTCAATTAATAATCATTACCCTAAAAAAATGAAATGTTTTTAAAAAAAATGAAAATTAGTTACATTTTCAAAAGATTGATATTAATTTATGAATTATAATAATTCTCGACTGGCTATCATAAATAAAAATCTGAAAAATGGAATTAGTAGGTTGATTTAAAAAATAATTGTTTAAAAAGTTTAAATAAAAAATATTTTATAAAAAATATCAATTTAATGAATAACATGAACAAAATTTAAATAGTTTTCATTCATATAATAGAATTTGTATCTATTAATAAGAAAATTGAAATATAAATTTTCAAAATTTATTTATCTTATATTAATCGGTGATAATAATGGCAAAAAAAGACAAAAAATCCTTACCTCCCAGTGGTGCTGGATTGGTTAGATATTTCGATGAAGAAACCCGAGGACCAAAATTAAGTCCTGAACAAGTAGTAATAATGACCATTCTGCTGGCAGTTTTCTGCATCGCACTACGTTTTACCTAGGGAAGATTATAAATGGCGATACATCCTATTGAATTTCGATATGGAACTCCTGAAATGAAAAATGTTTGGGAAGCCGAAAACAAACTGCAAAGAATGCTTGAAGTTGAAGCTGCATTAGCCGAAGCAGAAGCAGAACTAGGATTGATTCCTTCAGAAGCTGCTGAAGAAATTAACAGAAAAGCCAGTACCAAATTCGTGAAACTGGAAAGAGTCAATGAAATCGAAAGGGAAACAAACCATGACATAGCTTCCATAGTGAAAGCATTAGCTGAAGTATGTGAAAATGATGCAGGTGAATATGTTCATTTTGGTGCCACATCAAACGATATAATTGATACTTCACAATCACTTCTTTTTAAAGAATCTATTGAAATTATTAGATCTAAATTAGTTAATCTAGGAAAAATCCTTATTAAATTAGCTGAAGAACATAAAAATAATGTATGTATAGGTAGAACCCACGGACAGCATGCATTACCCATAACTTATGGAATGAAATTTGCTCTATGGGTGGATGAAATACATCGCCATATAGAAAGAATTGATGAGGTTAAAAATCGTCTATGTGTAGGTATGATGACTGGAGCAGTGGGGACTACTGCCGCGCTCGGTTTGGACGGTTTAGATGTACATGAAAAAGTTTCAGAAATCTTAAATCTTAATCCTGTTTTAATATCTAATCAAGTGGTTCAAAGGGATAATCATGCTGAATTTATGATGGATTTAGCTAATATTGCCAGTTCATTGGATAAATTTGCCTTAGAAATACGTAATTTGCAGCGGACAGAAATTATGGAGCTTGGCGAATATTTCGACCCTGAAAAACAAGTAGGCAGTAGCACTATGCCTCATAAAATGAATCCGATTACTGCTGAGAGGATATGTGGAGTTGCCCGTGTGGTGCGTTCATATACTATCCCCTCACTTGAAAATAATCCATTATGGCATGAGCGAGATCTAACTAATTCTTCTTGTGAGAGGATAATTTTCCCTGAAGCTTGTATCTTATTGGACTATATTCTCAATCTTACTATAAAACTGGTGAATAATCTGGTTTTTTATCCAGAAAACATAGAAAGAAATTTAAACATGACCAACGGATTAATTATGGCAGAAAGGGTAATGGCAGAACTTACACGTAGCGGGATGGGAAGACAAACTGCCTATGCAATAGTTAGAAAATGCGCCTTGAAAGCTAATGAAACCGGAACCCCTCTTTTGGATGTTCTACTGAGTGAAAGTGATATTAAAAAGTATTTTTCTGAAACAGAAATACGGGAGATTATGAATCCCCACACTTATATTGGATCATCACAAAAAATAATAGAAAAGGTGCTCGAAAAATCTAAAGACTGGTTTTGAATGTTTAGATTTCGATATGTTATTTTTTTTAATAATTTTTTTAATAATTTAATTCATATATCCTATTTTTTTAATAAATAAAAATAGATTGGTTTATAATTTTATTTATTCAATTGGATTACTAATCATTTATAAGTAAATAGAATTTAACTTTTAATAGCCTGAAACTTATTATTTATAAAAATTTTTTGATTATTTAAGGTTAAATTAAAATTAATACATAATAAAGGTTTAATTTCGTTTATTTATTCATAAAAATAGCAAATTATATATTGAAAGAATTAAAAAGTTAATCTTGTAAATTTCTTTAAAAATGTTTGGAGGTGAAAAAATGGTTGATATTAAAGAAATTAAATCTGTAAAAATAGTACCTTTCACATTGATGACATCTTCAGTTTCAGCAATTTTAGCATTGATATACGCAATAATCTTCCTACTAATTTCCGGCCTAATAGCAGCAATTTTACCAGCAGACCTAGCAGGTCTAGTAGCGGGCCTAGGAATTGCAATGATAGTAGTATTTCCAATAGGCACATTTTTAATTAATGTAGTTTGGGCTTTTATTACCGCATGGTTATATAATCTTCTCGTACCTCGAGTTGGAGGAATAAAACTTGGGATGGAAGGAGAAGAAATAAAAAGTTTCCCAGTAGTATCATTAGCTTTAATCAGTTCACTAATTAACACCATATGGGCATTTATTATAGGATTACTACTAACAGCAATAGCCGCTCCATTCCTTGGAATTTTAAGTACATTACCTCAATTTTTAACAGCAATACCAGAACTAGCTAATAATACAACAGCAATTGAAGGTATGACCGCAGCAGTAGGAGCATCTGGAGTCCTAATTGCAATTATATTCATTATAGCAGTGCCAATACTAGTCTTCGTATTCTCATTCATAGGTTACGCTCTAACAGCAGTATTCTATAATGTACTTATACCAAAAGTTGGTGGAATACAATTAAAACTAGCAGCAGCAGCACATAACTTCAACGAAATAACCAATATACCAGCAGTTCCATTTGCATTGGCGATTGCAGTTGTAATGGCAGTATGGGGGCTTTTACAAGGACTATTAAACTTGATCACATTTGCTTCCCAAGGAGATCCTGTAGGTGGAGTAGTAGGTTTAATAATGAACATTATACTCTCATTTATAGGTGCTTTCATAGCTTACGCAATAATGGCGCTTCTCTACAATGTCCTAGCACCAAAAATCGGTGGAATACAACTAGAATTAGAATAAAAATAATTTGGAAAACAATTCCAAATTATATTTTTTTATTTTTTTTATTAAATTTATTAATTAAATTTTAATAAACTCTACAAATTTAAAATTAAAATTTAATCGGGTTCTATTCTTTAATATATTGTTCCTGATTCTCATCAAACATTTTTTTACACCCCGGGGCGCAAAAATAATATTTTTTGCCCTTATATTCACTGACAAATTTAGCCGTCTTTTCATCTACTTCCATTTTACATATTGGATCTATAGCCATTTTAAAACCTCAATTCTATATTTTAATAATTTAAATCTTTTTTTCTAATTTTTTAGCAGGAGGAATGTAACCTTTAAGCAATAAAGATAATGAAACAATGGTAACAGAGCTTAAAGCCATTGCCAAACCTGCATATTCAGGACGGAAAGTGATTCCGAATGTAGGGTAAAGGATTCCTGCCGCAACTGGTATTAATATACTGTTATAGGCAAATGCCCAAAATATATTTAATTTAATTCTTCCCATAACCTTTCGAGATAATTGCACCGATGCAGCTGCATCTAAAGGTTCATCATTAATTAAAACTACATCACCACTTTCTATAGCCACATCAGTACCGCTTCCTATTGCAATTCCAATATCTGCTTGAGCTAACGCAGGAGCATCATTTATTCCGTCTCCAACAAATGCTACCATTTTTCCCTGGTCTTGGAGTTCTAAAACTTTCTGGGCTTTTTCCTGAGGCAAAACTTGAGCCATTACATCATCGATTCCAATCTGTCGAGCTACTGCTTTGGCAGTTTTCTGATTGTCACCAGTAATCATCACCGTGTTCAGGCCCATTTTTTCCAATTCACTAATTGCAACAATGGTTGTATCTTTAATTGTATCTGCAACCGCGATAATTCCAATAATATCATAATTTAAACCAATTAAAATAGCTGTTTTACCTTCTTCCTCTATTTTCGAAAGTTTAACTTCAATTTCATCAGTTAAATCTAATTTATGATCCTTAATAATGTTTCTATTGCCAATAATAATATTTTCACCATCTAATTTGGCCTTAACCCCTTTACCGCCTATAGTGTCAAATTTAGAAACTTCTAAAAGATTAATATTTGATTCAAAAGATTTTTTTACGATGGCCTCAGCAATAGGATGTTGTGAATTTTTTTCAACACTTGCAGCGTATTTTAGAACCTCTTCCTCATTTTTTTTAAAACTTATTATTTCTGTTACTTGTGGCTGGCCCCGGGTAAGAGTACCGGTTTTGTCAAAGAGTATAGTTGAGATTTTTTGTGATATTTCCAATGATTCACCAGTTTTAATTAAAATTCCCAATTCTGCACCCCTACCTATTCCCACAGTAACTGCTGTAGGGGTTGCTAATCCCAGTGCACAAGGACAAGCTACTACTAAAATGGATATTAATACGGTTAGTCCAAAAAGGAGTGATGAACCTAAAAGCCAATACCACACCACAAATGCTATGATTGCAATGGTTAATACTGTTGGTATGAAAAAACTAACAGCTTTATCAGCAATACGTTGTACTGGTGGTTTGGAACCCTGGGCTTGATCCACAAGTCTTATTATCTGGGATAAAATCGTGTCCCTACCTACCCTGGTTGTTTTAAATATTAAAACTCCGTTCTTATTTAATGTTCCGCCCACTACTTCATTTCCCTCTTTTTTAAATGATGGTATAGGTTCTCCGGTTATCATGGATTCATCCACGTAACTTTCCCCAGATATTACTTTTCCATCTGCCGGGATCTTTTCACCGGGACGTACCCGGATAATATCACCAACTTGAACATCTTGTATGGGTATTAGATTTTCGTCGTCATCCTGAATTACCATGGCAGTTTGGGGCTGTAAACCAATAAGTTTTTTTATTGCTGTGGATGTCCTGCCTTTTGCCCTGATTTCTAAATATCTGCCTAGAGTTAAAAATGCTGCTAACATTAATGCGGTTTCATAGAACATGAAATTTGGAGTTAAAACTATGTTAAATGTTCCCAGCAGACTGGTTACAAAGGCCACTCCTATTCCCATGGAATACATAACATCCATGTCCAGTGTAAGATTTTGAAGTGATCGAAAGGCTGCTGTAAAAATTGAGTAACTAACATAAATAAATGGAACAATGGAAACAATTAACATGAAATAAGGCATGTAAAATGGGGCAGGGATCCCCAAAAGCATCATGGCCAGTAAAGGTAGTGAAACTCCAAAACCGACTATAATTTTATTTCTTTTAGATTTTAAATCTTTTTGGCGTAATTCTTCCTCCAATTCTTCTGTGGTTTCTCCCTCCAAACCTAAAAATTGGTATCCCAAATCTTCAATTGCTTTTTTCATATCTTCTATTGTAACTAGATCAGGATTGTAACTAACGTAAGCTTTTTCTGCAGCTAAATTTACGTTTACATTACTTATTCCATCCAAATTATTTAACACATCCTCTATTGCTTTTACACACATGGCACAAGTCATTCCCCCAATTATAAGAATGGCTTTTTCATTTATAACACCGTAACCTGCTTTTTCAACAGCATTTTCTAATTGTTGAAGTTTTAATTTTTCAGGATCGAATTTAACCGTTGCTTTTTCTGAGCTAAAATTAACTTGCGCATCATCTACACCATCCAAATCTTTAAGAGATTTTTCAACATTTATAGCGCATGAAGCACAATTCATGCCGGAGACCTTAATTTCAGTTTGTTTTTTAGATTTTTCAGACATTTAAAGACCCCTCTAATCTAAAAATTTTTATAATTTACTCTTTGAAATATTTTTAACTACCACACCATCTTTAATAACCATAATAATGTTTTTATGATCGGCTAAAACATCAATATCTTTCAAAGGATCCTTTTTACAGATTACTATGTCGGCTAGTTTACCTTGTTCCAAAGTTCCAATTTGATCCTCCCATCCAAGACATTTAGCCGCATTTTTGGTTCCTGCCATTATGGACTCCATAGGACTCATACCTACATCACAGAGTAGACCTAATTCCTGTAAATTATTTCCATGGGGTGCAATTCCACAATCAGTCCCCATAACTATTTTTACCCCCATTTGATATGCTTTTATAATGTTTTGTCTGTGTATATCCACAATTTCTATTGCCTGATTATGAAGCCAATCCGGCAAATCTCCTAATCCAGATTTAGCTATTTCTCCATTGTATTTTATTACATAAAGGGTTGGTATAAGATAGGTGTCCTTAGACAGCATCAAATCAATACATTCGTCATCAAGATAGGTCCCATGTTCTACAGAATGAACACCTGCCTTTACAGCATTTTTAATTCCCTGAGTGCCGTGAGCATGGGCCATGACTTTGACACCTTCCCTATATTCCCCTTCTTCTACCATAACTTTGATCTCTTCTTGGGTAAATTGAGTATATTCAGACCGGTCATTGGGACTTATCACACCTCCGGTGGTCATAACCTTTATAACATCTGCCCCTGCCCTTAAAACTTCTCTTACTTTTTTTCTCACATTTTCAACGCCATCACATCTGGCATCTGGAAATCCAGGGTACTTAATAGTGGCGTCAAATCCTGTATTGAGCATTAGATCGAAATGTCCTCCGGTTATGGATAATGGTGCTACACTTATTTGCATGCGGGGGCCTTTAATCAGATTCTGTTCAACAGCCAACTTCAAACCAATATCAGCCATGCCAGCATCCCTAACTGTAGTAACACCCGCATTTAAAGTGAGAAGCATGTTTTTGATTGCTTTGTAGAAATATAGTGAAAGAGGTGTGTAGATTATTTTATCAAAACTGAAACCATCAAAGAGTAAATGTACATGGGTATCTATAAAGCCCGGTAAGATGTAGCCATTTTCAGCATCTATTTCAATGATCTTGTCATCGGGTAAATCTAATAAATCTTTTTTAGATACTTGAATAATTTTATTGTCCTTTAACAGTATTGATCCATTTTTTAGTGGATTTTTGCCAGTTCCATCGATAATGGTTCCATTATGAATTAATATGTAAGTCATTTCTATACACCATTTAAATTTAGAATGTTATTAAGCAATTAATATTATCAACTTCTATCATCATTAAGATTGCTATTATGAATCCTATAAAAATATTAAAAAATATAATACTGATTTATTAATTATAAAAAATAAATTTTAGATTATATACATAATTTAGGGGATGAAAATTGTGAAATTGAATGAAGATGAAAATGGACAGGGATCCGCAGAATATATACTTCTTTTTGGTGCCATTATCGTCGTTGCTATAGCTGCGTTGATTATATATGGATCTTATTTCAGTGGTACAGATCTAAATTCAACAGAAGATATTAAAAATGTCAGAAATAATAGTGTTAATTCTGGAGGCAGTTCAAACCCGCCCAATAATGATATTCCACCATCAGAACCTTGAATTCATTTTTTAAATATTCTAATTTATTCCAGTTTTTGTCCTTTTTTTATATTTAAGCCCAATAAAATAATAAACGCAATTATTGCGCCCAGTATATTCATAGAAAGATCATGTATAGTGTCTTGATAAAGCAGGGAAAGATATGGCTTATAAATATAAAATAGATAATAACCTACTAATTCGTAACAAAGACAAATAAAGCTAACTAGAGGTATAAATACAATTATTTGTTCTTTAAAATTTAATTTTTTAATTGTATCATTGATAAATGGGAGTAAAACAACCCCCACAGCAAAACCTGCCATTAAATGTTCAACACCATTAATTAAAAAATGCATATAGAGAGTATTATATTCTGGTGGGAGATAATATTGGTTAAAAATTTTTGTTAATGTTTCAATTATTGGAAAAAAGAATATGACAATCAAAAAAATTTTATATTGATACTTGTCCAGTTTTTTTTCTTTATTGTATGATAAAATTAAAAATACTAACATAAAACCCAAGATAAGTTTCCAATATAAAAAATCAACAAAAATAGAAGCTAAAATCAAAATTAAGAAAAGTAAAAATAATAATAGGTAAATGACTCTTTTATTATCGAAAATAATATTAAATCCCTCTAATTACTTTATGGAGATATTATTTAAAATTATTTTTGTTTTATTGACCTCTTACAATTTTCTAGAATTTAGAAGAAAAAAATATAAGATTTAAAAAATATATTAAAATCTGTAAAATAACTAGGAGGTGAAAAAATGGGTGATATTAAAGAAATCAGATCGGTTCCAGTTGTACCTTTTGCACTGATATCAGGAGCTGTATTAGCAGTTTTAACATTTATTTGGGGTGTAATAATGACCATATTCTTTGCCTCAATATTAGCTATGATACCTGCTGATACCCTTAATGGTGTAGCTTTTGGAGGAGCAATGTCCGCTATTGTGTTCCTTATAGTCTGGCCTATATTGGCATTTATAGGAGGATTTATAATGTACGCAATTGTAGCGCTGATTTACAATTTACTTGCTCCAAGAATTGGTGGAATTAAGCTTGAACTTGAATAAAATAAATTTATATTTTTTTTATTTTTAATAAATAAATGGGGTGATTGATATCATTGATTGGGGAGCAGTAATAGTAGGATTCTTTTTATCAGTTATATTAGGTGCCATATTCGGAGCGTTTGGAGGGCCCTTTGGAGGACTCCTCGGAGTATTTATTGCGGGATTGATAGTAGGTTACATGGTAAATGAAGATGCTATGAATGGTGCAAGTAACGGAGCAGTTGCAGGCGCATTTGGCGCTATAATAATTGGAATAATACTTCTAGTATTTGGAACCATATTTTTAGGCATAATCGGCTTTGCTATTGCCAGCGTGACTGCTTTAGTTTTACTGGTAGGTACTATCGGAGTGGTCCTCGTTATGGCTGTTGGTGGTGCCATAGGTGCATTGGTTAAAGGAGAAGCCTGATTTTAAATTTAATATTGGGAGGTTTAAAAAAATGGTAGAAGTACAATGGAAACCAGTTATAATAGGGTTCATATTATCCATAATATTAAGCATTATATTAGGAGCAATCGCCGGGAGTATAGGTAATACAGTAGGATACCTATTAGCAACTATCTATGTTGGTTACAGTGTTGGCGGAGACTATATGAACGGAGCTATTCATGGAGCATTAGTTGGTGTGATAAGTGGATTGATTACAGGAATAATAGCAATTGCAGTTTCAATAAGTGTATTGGGCGCTACTGGCGCATTAGTAGGTGTATTGGCTATTATTTTAGCAATAATAGTTGCTGCAATTGTGGGAGCTATTGGTGGAGCAATAGGAATTCTAATAAAAGGACAATAAAAAGATTAAATGGATATAACCCAAAATAGTTATATCAATATTATTTTTTTTTTAAATGTTCATACATTTATATTACGAAGTTTAAATCTATTTTAGTTTTTATTTTAACCAAATAAGTCTTTCTAGAGAAAAAAAGAAAAAAATATTTATTATATATTATAATACAAATATGTGAAAATTTAAAGGAGGTGAAAAGCATGGTAGAAGTACAATGGAAACCCGTGATTATAGGTTTCATATTAGCAATTATATTAGGAATTATATTAGGAGCGATCGCAGGAGAATGGGGATCATATATTGGATACCTATTAGCAACTATCTATGTTGGTTACAGTGTTGGCGGAGACTATATGAACGGAGCTATCCACGGAGCATTAGTAGGAATTATAGGCGGAATAATAGGAGGACTTATCCTTATCATCGGTCTTGGAGCACTTTTAGGAGCTGCTGGCGCCGCCTTTGGAATACTAGCTGTAATTATTAGTATAATAATTTCTGCAATTATTGGTGCTATTGGTGGAGCTATAGGAGTCTTAATCAAAGGTGAAGCCTGAATAATAATTTTAAAATTTTCCATTTTTTTATTTTTTTAAAAATCAGGACTTAGTTTTATTTTAATTAAAATGATTATATTAATACATAAATGATATTAAAGGTGATAGGATGATAGACTGGAAAGCTATAGGAATTGGATCAATAATTACTGCAGTATTTACAATAGTCCTCGCATTGGCCTTTTTTCCACTGTTCTTTTTGGGGCCGGTGTCTGGTGGTTTCATAACCGTCTATTTAATTCAAGAAAGAGAACTTGAAGGTATAAAAAACGGCGCACTTTCAGGAGTAATTGGTGGACTGATAATCGGATTCTTATCATTCATTGGTTTTGGCGCAATATCCGCCATAATTGGACTCATTCTAACTGAGGTGGGCATTGTAATGGGCACTATAAGCGCCATAATCAGTGTAGTTATTACTATAATGGCCGTGCTTATATGTGGAGTCCTTGGTGCAGTAGGTGGGGCTATTGGAGAGTCTGTAAAGAAAAATGAAGATTTTTAGAACTATTTAATAAAAAATTAGTAATTATTTATTTAAAAATTTTTATAACTCCTCTATCCGCATTAACTTCGACAATATCTCCATTTTCTAGTAAATCCATTATATTAGTCTCAGGCTGATGTACCATGGGTATATCGGCCATTATGGCACCGGTGGCAATAATAGGCTCAGCATTTATTGATATTATGGCTAGAGGTGCCTTTTTATTTTTTGCCATCTGGAATATAACATAGGAACCAACTGTGGAACCTTTACCAGATGGTATAACAAGTATCTTATCACTGATACTTTCACCATAAAGTTGGTGTCCCGAATCAATTACAAGCCCAGTATTGGGATTTACTCCACCTAAAAAACTTATAGGATCATTAGTAAGAATAACTTTGCCTTTAGCCGTGCCTTTGGATATTTTTTTACACTTTATTGTTTGATATGAATGTGTCATTAGAAAACCTCATTTTATGTAATCAGACCATTTTGAATATTAAAAATGACTTTATACCACTTCATTTTTCATAATTTCTCTCAGTACTGCGGTGGCATAACAACCTTTTGGAATTGAAAATTCTACCATAAGCCCCTCATGGGTGGAAGTAGCTGATGCATCCCAGATTTTAAATCTTATGGATCTTCTGAGCCCGTGGCTTCCAAGTTTGGGCATTTTTGGAACTTCAAAATCCTTTTTTGATATATTTTCTGAACTTAAAATATTTTTTTCTATTTCACCTATCTTTCCAGTTGCAAAAGGAACTTTAGTCCCATAGAGAGGAGCAGTTGGATGTGCCTGAAAGTTTTTGATCATTTCATCAATTTTTTGGATGTCAAAATTATGTATAAGGTGTTCCTCATTGTCAATTAATATATCGCCTTCAATATATTTATCAATTCCTAATTTTGCTCTTTCACTTACAGCTTTATTAAATAAATAGGATTGATAGGCGTGAACAAACATTCTTTTGAGAGGTTTAGGCAGGCTTTCTATAGCTTTTAAGTAAGAATATTCATCCAACGTTTCTTTCTTTTTAAGCTCTTTTATTAGCACTCGAAGCATCATTCGTTCATATCTCATGTTAGAGGGCATAAGTTCATAAGATCCTACCACATCATCTTTATCATATAAATTTCTAGCATCTTTGATATAATCAGGTTCACTGTCATAAGGATTTCCAATATATGAATCCACTGCTTTTTTTAAATCATTTTCTATTAAAGCCCTTCCAACCAGATGGGTGTTGGTCCGTGGGGAACCAAACCGCTGCCAACCGTAATAATTGGGGACGCCGGTCTTTAATAATATTTCAAACACATTATTGGCAGTTTCTACTGCTGATTCTCTATTTATCACGTCTCGTATCAAAATGCGGAATTTGTTACCAATGAGTTGTCCTATTCTCAGTTTTTTTTCATTAGGTAGGATAGATAATATTTTAACATTATGAAGTTTTTTTTCCAGTTCCAAGATTTTTGGAAGATCTATATTACTTACACATATCCATTGCCGGGTAACTGCCCTTTTATCCTTCATTCCAGCAAATCCCATTCTTTTGCGACTTATGCGTAAAATTCGCGCCATATCCAGTACAACATCCAAAGTATTTCTGCCTACTTTTTCTATAAAAATCCAAATATTCGGTCCTTTTCCACTAGGTATTCTTTCAGGGATTTCTTCAACATTAAAATCTTCATATGTAGTTCTAATTTTTCCTCCAATCCCTTCCTGTGGTGTTATATATGTTTCAGCATTTAACATTGATTATCTCCATGTGAAAAATTTATTAAAAAAAGGTTTTTATACGTTTTATCTTCGATCAACTATGCGTTTTGGTCTTCCTTTAATCTTATAAAACTCCAATTCTCCAGGTCTGGTAAAATTGAATGCTAAGTTTAAAATTCCCTCTGAAAATGCATCATAAAGGATGGGTTTATATTTAAAAAATGATTTAATAAAGTTTTCTTTAATCAGCTCTTTTTCACAGTTTTGAATATCTTCACACTCCATACTGACCCTCATAGTTACTTCTCCTTCATCTTCATCTCCATAAAGGAAGGTTTCGTATTCTCCTGTTAGATATTCCATATTTTCTCTCTGAAAAACTGCTGCCTCTACATCCACGCGATTAAAAGGTGAGCCGGATATCCAATATGTTTCTGCTTCTCTTTGCGGATTCATTATACGCATGTGTGTTCTGCCGCAGGGGCATTTTTCACGGGATACTACGACTGTGGTATCTTCAGTATCATAATTTAGAAGTAATGTTCCGGATTTACCACCTACCGGTAATAGTGTGGTTAATACTATTCTCCCACATTCTCCTTCGTCAACAAAATCTTTCATGTTGGGATCATATACGTCAAGATGAACTAAATCCTCCGGAACATGTAAACCTACTTGTTTATGGCATTCACCACACATTGTACCTTCTGTACTTCCGTAGGTATTGTAAACATCTACATCCCATAATTCTTCCACATATTTTCGAGATTCTTCAGCAAAACTTTCACCACCTGCTATAAGACGTTTAATACTGGAATTTTGTGGATCAATTCCTTCTGACTCCATTCTCCTGGCTAATCTTATTAATTTGAATATGCTGGCTACTATTCCGGTTGGCTTGTAATGTTTCATTATCCTTACAGGAAATGTGCATCTTCCTTCGGGGATGATGGTCATTCCAATCTTTTGTGCCGCTAGTGTCATAGTATTAGCTCCAACATTCATGCCATACGATGCACATACCACTACCTTATCTCCAGTGGTGAAGTTTTGTGATACAAAAAACCGGGCGTACTTTACTGCGTATCGATTCCAGTCCTCCCATGTTAAGAAGAATGATTTAGGCATTCCGCTGGTTCCACTGGTTTCATGTATGGTAAAAATGTTTTCCCAATCAGTGCATTTGAATTCAAATTCCTGGGTTTCTGGAGGTTGTTTCTCCCTTACTGTTTTTCCAGTGATTATGGGTAATTCTCTTAAATCATCATGAGTTTTAATATCTGATAGTTTTATATTATTTTTTTCGAACCATTTTCGATAAAAAGGCGAATTTTCACAAGCATATTTCAAAGTATACTTTATTCTTTCTTCTACCAATGAATCCAGTTCGTCCCTAGGCATGGTTTCTATTTCTTCATTAAAGTAGGCCATAATTTTCCCTCATAATTTATCAATAATTGTGCATGTTTATCTTTATAGAAATAACCAGATAAAATTTGGCTTTAAACAATTCTATTCAAAAATCAATAATGCTTTAGAATTCAATAAAATCATTATTCAATCCTTTTTAGTAGTCAAAAAGATTTTTAGAATTATAATTTTTAATTTTTGCCAAAATTGTTAAAATAAATTGTTTTTAAATATAGAATTAATGCCCTGACCGGGACTTGAACCCGGGGAATAGGATCCGCAATCCTACGTGTTATCCGCTACACTATCAGGGCTAGTTATCTAAATAAAAATTATATATTCCCTATAAGAAGTAAGTTTTAATAGAAAATTATCTTTTAATAATATTTTCATATAATTTACTCTAATTTATTTTGTAATATAAAATTGTATAATCTAATAAAAATTTTTTACTATTTAAATTTAATCCACCAAAGGTAGTTTTTTAAGTTAATTATATATTTTTTATCAGATATGGTCTTAAAAAGCATTATACAACAATAAGTATATCTGCAAAGTAGTAAGAACAAATCCCAGGACAGCACCAGCAATTACCTGATATAAAGTATGTCTTTTCAGATATAGTCTACTCCACATTACAACTGGAATAATTAGTCCAAATAATACTCCCCAATACCCAAACACGTAAATTAAAATAGGAGTGGGTCCAGAAATTCCCATGACATGAATACTGATCTTCCAGAATAGGCTGATAAATAGTACTACTATTGTATTAAAAAGGTAGCAAAACATTAAAACTGTTGTTACTGGCGGAGCCTTAATAACATATAAAATTAGTGTACCTATGATGTAGGATATTATTACCATTATAAGAGGATAAATTCTATCCGATTTATTAGGCATGTCCATTTCGATTTTTTTCCGGAATATCCAAAACCCGGATATGGCCATTGGAAGTATTGCCGCGAAAATAACGCTCACAATAGAATAAAAAATAAAATTATTTCCACTGACTAAAGTATAATTAATTAAAACAAATATTGGTATGGCCACTAATGGTGCATTAAAAACCAAAGAAACTAATTGTGCAAACTCTTCTTTATAATTCTTGTTAATTAAATATTCCATATAACCATTTAATCCTTTATTTTTTTCCATCAGATATGGGTATATTCTATCTATATTAATTTTTTTAATCCCACAAATATAACCTAAAAGTATATCCACCATAACTCCGGATTGCAGTGGATATATTTTTAGCTTGATTAATATCTGCATTAGAAGCTATTATTGTTCCATTTAACTTATTAACCTCGATTAAATTATAATTAGTGCTATCTAAGGTTTTATTTAAAAATTCACCCACAACTTTACCAGCATTACTTATCCCTGATTTTTGATTATTACTTATCTTTAGTTCTGTTGCAACCGTTTCAATTATTGTTTTATTAGTTGAAACATCTCTATAATTTACCATCAGTTCCATGGTATCCTGTGCTTTGTTAGTCATTAAAAGATCTAATTGAGATCCAGATTTATTTGCACTGATATTGGTTACAGTAGCCAATATTATGAAGATAATAATTAAAGAAAAAATAGAATCTGAAGTTATTATTATACCCCTATTATCCATGGTATCTCCTAAACAACTAAAAATTTGATTATTTATTTAATAATGCTTTTTTATGGCTTTAACGATTTTTTCCTTCTTTTTTATGGCATTTAATGCAGATTCTTCAACTTTTTGTTTCATTAATTCAAAATCTGCCGGTTCAGTATCTCCAACAATCTTTTTAATTTTTGTATAAGCAGCTTCCCTAAATAATGGTTTTAATTCCTCTTCTATATCGTCTTTTATCAGCTTGGATTTCCCGGTTTCGTCAACAAATCCTATTTCAGATATTTTAACACCAACACTATTTACAGCGTTTTTAACCTCGTCTACCACTTCTTCTGGTATAATAATCATTAATGAATCTACAGAAACACCTAAAGGATCTATATCTAATTTTTCAAGCATTTGAAGCACTTTAGGATTAATCATCTTTCTGATTTTATCGTGATAAAATGTAAGTCCTAAACCTGTAGTTCTGGAAATTTCATGAGCATCTCCTCTTAATCCTCCATTGGTAACATCAGTCATTGCATGTACTTGTGGCAGAATACCTGAATCAAATATGGCTTCTGAAGCTTTAATAAAATTAATATCCATTGTCTCCCACACCACATCGAACATTCCATGATATAATGCAGTAGTTGTAATTGTACCGCCCCCTGAACCTTCAGTGAGAAGTATTACATCTCCAGATTCTGCTCTTTTTCTTGCTGTTGGTGGAATTTCTGAAACGCCTATTGCTCCCACTGCACTGACTAATCTATCTCCTAAAACCATATCACCTCCTACTCTAAGAGTACTTCCAGCTACTAATGGTACGTCGATCAATTCAGATACTGCACAAACTCCTGCTGTAAAATCAAATAATTTTCCCACATCACCATCATCAGCTAAATGCAGATCGCTAATTACTGCAACTGGATTAGAACCCATTACACATACATCTCTTAATGCAGCTCTTGCAACATGAAAACCTCCCAAAAAGGGGTATTCACTTAAACGAGAATGTATTCCATCAACTGCAGTAGTTACATAAACTTCGTCCTTGTTTATTTGAGTTTTAACTACTCCTCCGTCATCTTGAGCAGTTGGATTGACAAAAGAATTTATATTGGTACTGGATACTATGTCTGCTATTTTCCTATGAACAAAAAAATCTCCTTCTCCTCGGGAACCTACACCAATCTCCCCCATTTTAATATTCGATTTAGGAAAACCTATGAGTTCCCTTAAAAATGTATCCTCGTTATCATTTATTGTTAGAGTATTTTTAACTTCTTCTATGACCGCTTCGGCCATTTTTTCAGCATTTTCATTAGATATATCTTTAAATTCTAAAATTTTTTCTGTTAAATTTGTTTTTACTGCTTCTTCACTGTTTATGTTAATATTTCTTCTGACAAATCCTTCTATATCCATCAAATCACCGTTATTGATAACTTTAAATAAGATTAAGGTTCTTAATACTTAATAAATTATTTAAATCTTTTAAATCTATTAAATATGGTTGATTTATATTTTTTATATCATTTATCCAATATAAATTAACGATTATATTTTGTAAAGTTTTTTAAGATTTTTAAACCCGTTTCTCCACTTTTTTCTGGGTGGAATTGGGTGGCAAATATATTATCCTTACAAACTGCTGCAGTTATTTCAACACCGTAATCCACTGTTGCAGCGATAATATTATCATCTTCTGGTTTAACATGATAAGAATGGACAAAATAGACATAATCATTACCTATGTCTTTTAATAGAGGACAATTTCCTCTTATATTAAGATTATTCCATCCCATGTGTGGGATTTTCATTCCAGTAGGAAGGCGGACAACTTCTCCTGGAAAAACATCCAACCCTTTAATCCCTTTACTTTCCTGACTTTTAGTAAATAATAGTTGTAAACCTAAACAAACTCCTAAAAAGGGTTTATCCTCATTTATATGATCAATTATGACCGTTTCAAATTTCTTTATATTTTTCATTGCCAAGCCAAATGCACCCACACCGGGTAGGACTAAAAATTCTGCTTTTTCTATTTCATTTATATTGTTAGTTATTTTAGCTTCTTTACCTATCTTTAAAAAACCATTTCTTATGCTTTTGAGATTTCCGGTTCCATAATCGATTATTGTTATCATTTTATCCCGATAGAGTGTTATATATTTTTATTAGAGAAATTAACCCTTCTAAATTAAATTTATAATATAAGAATTAAATTCCAAATTTTATCTTGCATAATAATCCTTTAATCTAACTGTGTCCTCCAAGTGTGGCGTTGAAACTTCATGTAAAATTGTATTTTCCATAGCTACAATGGAGTGAGGTTTTTCCGGTTCAATGCGAACTGTATCATTTTTAGCAAAATATTCTTTTTTATCCTTAAACTCGATGTAACCTGCGCCGCTGACAATATACATGGTTTCATCTTTTTCTTGATGATAATGGAATGAAGTCTGATATCCTTCCCTTATAAAAAGCTCCTTTGTAAGGTATTTTTCTGTATTGATTAAAACCTTTTCATAGCCCCATGGTTTATCTTCCCGATTTTTATATTCTTTTCTAATTTCTTCCAGTTCCTTAGATGTATCTATAGCCATCCAAAAAAGTCCATCTTCTTTGTAATAACCTAATTGATTTTCATTAGCCATCATAGGAAAGACTGTTTTTTCTATATCTCCCACATCAAAATCACCAAAATCCAACTCTCCATTGGAAAAATAGACCCCGCCATTAATATAGTAATCCAAAATAGGTTTTTCTTTGAAAGATGCTAAACGATCTCCACTTATCTCCACAATACCATAAGGTGATTGCATTTTAGTTATAAAAATATTTAATGGATAATCTGAACGTTCGCCTAAATAAATCATCTTTTTAAGATTCAAATCAGCTACAACATCGCCATTTCTTATAACACATTGTTTATTTCCGTCAATATGATCCATTCCTATTCTTATTGCATTCAGTGTTCCAAGAGGCTCATCTTCTTCCACATAATCTATTCCCAGTCCCTTGTAATTATCACCATATCTCTCTTGGATTTTATCACTTAAAAAACCGGTCAAAAGAACAACATTTTCCACGTCTGCGTTTTTAAAATCAAATAGCTGTTTATCTAGAATAGTATAACCCTTTTTCATTTCAATTAAAGGTTTAGGAATAGTTTCAGTCAAAGGCCTTAAACGCTTTCCAAAACCTCCGCAAAGGATCATTCCCACAGTTTTACTCATCAACATCACCACATTTAAGATTATAATCAATTTTTAAAGAATTATGAAGCAGATCTTTTCACCATTTAAACTATGTAATACTAATAAATAAATAATTTATTAATTTTTCACCTTCTTAAGCACGTCCTTAGAACCTCTCCAAAATCGGATTTAACAATTTTTTCAGTGCCCAAAGTTTTTGAATGGGCGTCCAACTCTGTAACAACATAATTATATCCTAATTCCTTTAATGGCTCCACTAACCTTGGCCCATCAGTTATTGCCAAGCTTTCAACATCAATCTTTTCTATTGGAACTGCGTGAGGTACTCCTGCTACAACCAAAAAATCTATATCATTATCATCTAAAATTTCCGCAGCCTTTTCACCAGTGATAGGATATTCGTCCAATCCTCCGGTTATATAATCTAAATCAACTCCAGTGGGTAATTCAGATTTAATATTTACTGCATGTTGCTTTATTCTAGGTAAACCAATTTTTTCGTCTAGATTAGCAATTATAATAGGTTTATTGTCTGGATAAAATTGTCCAAATGGAATTCGCAATATATCTGCAAACAGATAAGAGGTTTCTTTTTTGGAATTCAAAATAATAGCAATTTTTTTATTTTTTTCGAATTTGTCAATAAGTATCTGTGCAATTTTCTCCTTATCATCACCATAAGATGGTGCAATATATTCTCCTTTAGCCATGCCCCTTGTTTTTTCAATATCCGTGGCTAGTTTAAGCATTCTTGTTTGTCTCTCACTCTCTTCAGAAGAAATTATACCTTCTTTTTCCGCGGCTTTAAGAACTGCTATGGCACCTTCAGTATTATCACCTTCTCCAAAACCTCCGTGAGATTCAACGCTTATGACTTTAGCTTTGATTCCCGCATTTTGAACTGCTTCTTTCAAATCTTCACCTATGATCATGCTTGCACATGTACCCACCACACCAACTAGTTTCGGGGAGAACATGGAATCTACTTTCTTCAATACTTCTTCTAACTTGGATGATGCTCCAAAAATAAAGTCATTTTCTGACATGGCGGTAGTTACTACTCTCACACCATCATTTTCCAATAAACGCCCAGTTCTAAAACAACAACCATGTGGACCGTGTAATACTATGACATCTGCATTTAAATCCCTTAATGTGTATAATGACGCTGCAATAGGGCTTGGTCTAGGATGCAATTTTTCACCTCAATTATTATGAAATAAATTTAATGAAATAAACTATATTATACAACTTACAATTTAATCACTAAAATACATTTAATTATACTAGATTTATCATTATATGTTAAAAATTATGTGATTAACATGGGAAATTATGGAGAAATAAAAATATACTTTATTTTTGCAATTATGGTATTAATTATACTTTTATCAAGTATAAATTACTTTAATTGGGTGGATGAGGATTTAAATAAAGGAAATTTAACTTTTAAAGTAATTCCTAATGAAATGAAATATGGGGCCGTATTAAAAGATGGTCCATATGGAAATACGAGTTCGGACGTTAAAATCGCTTATATTATAGGAGTTCACCCTCTAGAATCTAAAGCACATCATGCCGTCCTAGAAACAATAAAAAATGAAGATAAATCGCTTAAATATAATTATTATATTTATAGAGTGATAGTTACCAAAGATAAAGTGGATTATAATAAAGGTAGGATGAATGGTCAGATTTTGGCCAGTTTATATTCCGTGCCAGATATAAAAAGATCCGATTATGATCTTGCAGTGGATGTGCACTCTAACAGAGGATTTTATAAAGAAAAATTATTCATCTTCTCACCTGTAAAATCCACCAAATCTGAAAGAATTGCCAGGAAAATTAAAGATAAAATATCCTGGTTAACTTATTACGTTCCCCCTTTACTGCCAGAACCTACCAGCGGTCCCTACGTTACCGTTCCCTTAATAAATTCTGGTACTAACGCTGTGGTTTACGAAGTCTATGAATATGATTCTTATTCAACTATTTTAAATTACGCCAAAGATTTCATAATAAACGTAGACCAATTGAATTTGAAGGATTAAATAGTAATTGGTTTTAAATTGTTGAATTAAATGATTAAAATGATAATTGATAATTTAATAGAAGGATATTTTGTTGAAAGACCCAACAGATTTTTGATATTATTTGAAGCAGGAGGGGAAGTCCATAAAGCTCATCTAAAAGATCCAGGAAGATTAAAAGAACTTCTAATTCCCCGAGTAAAACTATTAATCAGACCTGTGACCAATAAAACCAATAGAAAAACTAAATATGATGTTATTGCCGTTCTTCATGAAAACAAATGGGTTCTTATAAATTCAGGTTTTCACAGTGCCATAGCAGCTAATCTTATTGAATCAAAAACTATTAATGAATTAAATAACTATTCGATAGAAAAAAGAGAATATACATACGGAAAAAGTCGTATTGATTTTTTATTATCAGATAATAAGAATAAAATGTTGTTAGAAGTCAAAGGCTGCACCTTAGTTGAAGATGGATTGGCACTTTTTCCAGATGCCCCTACTCTGCGTGGAAAAAAACATGTAGAAGAACTAATTTCATCAATCAAAGATTCATTTTCGGCGGCTATTTTATTTTTAATTATGAGAGAAGATGCTAAAAAATTCTCACCAAACTATGAAATGGATCCCGAATTTTCCAATACCTTAAAAATGGCTTTCAAAAAAGATGTTAAAATTCTGGCTTATTCGTTCAAAGTAATTTTGAAAAAAGATAAATTAGAGATTGAACCTTTTAAACCAATAAAAGTTGTATTAGATAATAAATAATTATATTTTTTCCAACTTTTCGAATTCTTCCGGCTTAGCCACACCTAAAACTACATCGTTTTCTCTAATTATATGATCACGAGAAGGGTCTATAATTAATCTTCCTTCATGACCTATCCCTAAAACAACTACACCAGTATTTTCATGTATATCCGCTTCAACAACCTTTTTATTAATAAAACTACTATTTTTAGAAATTTTTACTTCCCTCATCTCTCGATTACCTTGTTTAGCTAGTACTTCTTGGACAAACATGGCCTCATAGCCGTCATCAATACTTTTATACATGAGTTTTCCCGAAATTACAAACGGGGATATTATCTGGTCGGCTCCAGCAAGTTTTATTTGATCTATATTCTCATAACGTTCTACTTCTGCTATTATTCTCACATTTTCATCAATCTTGCGAATACCTAATATACAATGAATTGATTCTGAATCAGAAGGCATGTCCACAATAACTGCACGAGCTCCTTTAACATTGGCTTTTTTAAGATCCTTAATTCTGGTTGGGTCTCCATGAACAAAATTAACTCCACTTTTTAAAGCATTCTTCCTCACATTCTCATCTAAATCAATTACATAGACTTGGCTGGTTTTACCCATATCGGTAAGACACTCCGCTGTACTTTCACTCCAGCCACAAATAACTACATGTTTTGATCTTTCCACTTCAATCAACCCCATTAACCTCATTTGCTGTCTGTTTATTAAAAACTCCAAAATTGACTCTATGGCCATAGCAAATGTTCCAATACCAAAAATTATCAAACTTATGGTAAAAAACATGCCTAATGTAGTTTCTGGACTGTAATCACCATAACCTACAGTTCCAATGGTCACAAAAGTCCAATAAAACGATACTATCCACGGTTGACCTTCTAAAAAATGAAAACCAATAGTACCATATGCAATAACGCCACATATAAGAATAATTATACGAGTTATACTCTGCTTGAATATTTTTGGAAGATTTCTTCTAATTAATCTGAATATAACAACCATTTCAATAACCTATTCTAATTACTAAAGATATGAGCATATTAAATTATTATCGAATATCATATAAACCAAATTATACTTTAATTAAATAATATTGGAATTATTTTGTTATTTAATTATTTCTAAATTGTTGTCATAGCTAAAATACTATAATATTTTAGAATATAAATTAAAACTAAAAATAATAAAAAGAGAATAAATTAAATTATATAAAATTTTTATTCCTTATCACATATTTCCTTATTTCATCAGCAATTAGCATTATTGGTATGAAAGTAACCACATATAACCACTCATTTATTCCAAGAGCAGTAGTTCCGAATATATTCTGTAAATATGGAATGTAAACAATGGCCATAATAATAGTAATCTCAAAAATAATTCCTATTAAAACCCATTTATTTTTAAATAACCCAATTTTGAATATGGACATCCTTGTGGTCTGACAAGCAATTAAATTCCCGATTTGGGCACATACAATACCTACAAATACTATGGTAGTAGCTTTAAGATATAAAGGATCATTAAATGATAAACTCTGGCCTAATTGCCATCCTCCACCATATAAAACCCAGAAATATCCAGAAATTACAAGTAAAGCTTCAATTAATCCCAAGTAGATATAACCTCTGAAAATTACAGCTAAATTTAAAAGTCGTTCTTTCACATTTCGAGGAGGTCTTTGCATTACATCAGATTCTGATGGGCCCATTCCTAAAGCAAGAGCAGGTAAAGTATCAGTACCCAAATCAATAGCTAAAATTTGCATTACAGTTATAGGTAACGGAATTTTAAATATTACCATTAAAATAAAGGGAAGTATTTCTGCAGTTTCGTGGGCAAAAATGTATGTAATAAATTTTCTAATATTTTCGTAAATAGTTCTACCTTCTTTAATGGCAGAAACAATAGTGGCAAAATTATCATCTGTTAAAACCATGTCCGAAGCTTCTTTAGCAACATCACTACCTGTAATTCCCATTGAAACTCCAATATCTGCTTTTCGAAGTGCTGGAGCATCATTTACGCCGTCTCCGGTCATGGCCACAACTTCTTCCTCTTTCTCTAGTAAAGAAGCTATTCGCATTTTATGCTCGGGTACTGCCCTAGCAAATATTACATTACCTTTAGATTTAAGAATTTCAATAACTTCCCCGTCGGACATTTGATCCAAATTTTTATCTTTTATAATTTTACATTTATTGGATATTATTCCCACTTCTTTAGCAACAGCCCGGGCAGTAAGTCCATAATCCCCTGTGATCATTATAATTCTTATACCTGCCTGATGGCATTTTTCAACTGCTTTTTTGACCTCAGGCCTAGGAAGATCCTGCATTGCCATCATACCTGTGAATACCATATCTTTTTCAATTGTATAAGGATTGTAATCCTCAAAATCATTGGGTAAGTATTTGTATGCCATTGCCAGGATTCTGAGACCTTCGTTGGCAAGTTTATCATGTATTTTTATTATTCTTTCCTTTTCACTCTGACTAAAATTTATAATTTTATTGTCTACCGAAATAAATTTAGAAAGAGAAATAATTTTTTTAGGAGCACCTTTTATATAAGCAATTTTTTTATTGTTTAATTGATGAATAGAACTCATAGATTTTCTTTCTGAATCAAATGGCAATTCTACTATGCGTGGTATCTTTTCCAATTCTTTTTTCCAGTCAAAATTGATTTTACGTGCAGCTACTAACAAAGAAGCCTCTGTAGGATCTCCAATAATTTCAAATTTTTTTCCTGATTCGCTTTCTTTTCTAATTTTTGCATCATTACAGAAGGTAGCAATTCTAATCACTAATTCCAATTCTTTATAATCTTTGAGTAATATTTTTGCCCCTTCATGAATAAACTCCCCGTCAGATCCATACCCAACCCCAGTTACATCGATCTCTTGGTACGGTATCCAAATTTTGCTCACAGTCATTTCATTTTTGGTAAGTGTCCCTGTTTTATCAGTGCAGATTATAGTAGTAGAACCTAATGTTTCAACACTAGAAAGACGTTTGATTAATGCATTCTTTTTAATCATTTTACGGGCTGAAGCTGCTAATGCCATAGTAACTGTTGGAAGAAGTCCTTCTGGAACGTTAGCCACCATTAAACCTATGGCAAAAGTAAATCCAATAGCTAAAGGCAAATTAACTACCCAAATGTTAAGTATAAACAGTAAAACTCCCATTAATATTGCTATTAAGGCAATTACTTGGGATAACCGATTGATTTGTTTTTGTAGAGGACTGGGTTCATCTTTAACAGCCTGAGTAAGAGATGCAATTTTATTAAACTCAGTATTCGTCCCTGTAGATATTATTACTGCTTTTCCAGACCCCGATACTACGCTGGTACCGACAAGAATAAGATTTGGCATTTCTAAAAAGCTATGTTCCTTTTTAGGTATTTCAGAAATTTTTCTTACTGGACGAGATTCCCCAGTTAAAGTAGAAGAATCTACCTTCATTTGATAAGATTCTACTAACCTGCCGTCAGCAGAAATATTGTCCCCTTCTTCCAATATAAGGACATCCCCTGGTACCAATTCTTCTGCTAATATTTCTATTTCTTTTCCATCCCTAATTACCTTTGCATGAGTAGGTAATATATTTTTAAGCGCTTCAGTTGCTTTTTCTGCTTCATATTCTTGCCAAAAACTAAAAATAGCATTTATTATAATTACCGCAATTATAGCAAAACCTAACTGAGGATTTCCGGAGATAAAAGATAGTATACTGGCTGCCCATAACAGTAAGGCCAGTATGTGATAAAAATTTGCTAAAAAAATGTATATTAAGGAAGGCTTTTTAATTTCCTCAATTTTATTTGGGCCATAATCCTTTAAACGTTTATATGCTTCATTTTGAGATAAACCTGATGGTGATGTGTCCAATTCGCCATATACTTCTTCAGGAGGAATTTTATAAACCTTCATTTTCCTCACTTACAGTTGAAACATACCTCTAAAAATATAAATTTATATTTTTTTTACCGGGAAAAATAAAACTTAAAATCCTGTTAACAGCTTTAATAATAAATTTATTTGTTTAATATATTTCTATATCATTATCTGCATATAATACTAATAATATCTAAATTTTGTAGTTCATAATCACTACTTACTCTTCTGGAACTGCGGGCATCAACTGCGTGCAGGAAAGTATCTCCTATATCAGTATGTATAACATATGCTAGATCCCTTGGTTTAGACCCTTTAATAATTAATATAGCATCTGGCAGCACATTTCCCTCTTTATCACATAGTTTATGCTCATCTTCTACAGGAAATACGACAATCATATCTAAAAGATCAAATATAACCCTATTTAGAGCTTCTTGTACTCCAGTACTACCATATTTATTGAGTACATTCTCCCGAATGTATTCCAAAGCTTTTTTTTGATTTTTATTCAATTTTTCCGGGTTTAAAATTTCAAAATCAGAGTCTCCAGGATTATAACTAATTAATCCAGATTCTGAAGCTTTTATCAACGCAATTTCAGCTTCAGCAGAAGCGGGAATTACATTTTCATATTTTTCCTTTAATTTTTTAATATTATCCTCAGCTTCAGGTATATCTGCCTTATTAGCTACGATTAACATTGGTTTTGATATGCTTAGAAGTTTGTCCAGGAAACTGATAATATCTTCATCATTCCACTTGTGATATTCAGTTTCAACGGTACGTTTAGCTTCGATTACATCCTCTAATCCTATTCCAATACCACTTAACTGTTCATATAATACCTTAGAAAAGTCTAATTTTTCAGAAAGAGCTTTTCTAACTAAGCGGTTCCAATTTTTAGTTAATATTCCAAAAAGCCACATGGTAATTTCATGGCGTAAGAATTCGACATCGTCCAGAGGGTCATGGGCTCCTGGTTCGCATGGCCTTCCTTCATCGTCGGTAGAACCAGAAGCATCAACAACATGGATAAAAGCTTTTGCTTGTCTTAACTCATCTAAAAATTTGTTACCAAGTCCACGACCTTCATGGGCACCAGGTACTAATCCTGCAACATCTACCAATTCAATAGGGATGAATCTAATACCTTCCTCACATTTTGAGTTTTTTGGGCTACATTCCAATTGCAATTCTTGGCAAGGACAATCAGTTATCACATAAGCCACAGCTTTATTGGCATTTATAGTAGTAAATGGATATCCCGCAACTTCCGCATCAGATAGGGTGGATGAATTAAAAAAAGATGATTTTCCAACATTTGGTTTTCCGGTTACTGCTATTTGAAGCATGTTATCACTTAAAATTTTCAATAAATATACATTCTATATTTTCTTGGATGAAATATTAGATAATTATCCTAATTATAATTATTTTAATTTAAATTTATAAAGAGATTTTTTAAGGATTAAATTTGTTTTTTTATATAAATTTAAAAGATTAAAATAATAAGAAGAAATTTAATTTAAAAATTTATTTTTATAATCTTCTTGGAAGTTTTATTTTCCTTATTTTTAACCCAGAAGTAGAAATTTGAATTTCTTGTAAAGCATAAACTGGATATTGATACAATTTTCTAGGAGAACCTCTAACCCGCTTCATATAAATATTTTGAGTTATATATTTCATTTTTTTAACTAAGAAGGTGTTTCTTACCTTAACTGTGCTTCTGTATCTATATTTATTGTAAATATATTGTGTCACAATAAATTTTGTTCCTCTAGGAAATTTGCCTAAGTATAATGTTTTAGTTTTTCCCCGGTATATTGTGCTACTTAAACGTTGGTAAAAAGTTTTCTGACCGGGTTTGGTTATTGCAAAGTAATATATAAAGTGTATTGTATGGTAGCTTCTGTTTTGAACTTTAATGAAAGAACTATACAATTTTGAGGTAGTGAAACTTAAATCATAATCAGATGAAAAGTAGTTACCATAACTATTTCTAATTGCACCTGCAGGAATTTTAAGATAGTATTTGGTAGAATAATTCATCTTTGAAGGTTTAATCATGAGAATATTATCTTTAATACTTTTATTAATGAATATGGATTGTCCTCTTGAATTTTTAAGTGTTATTAAACCGAAGCTACTACCTTGCCTTATACTTTGATTAAAATATATATTTATTATTTTATTGAGGGTAAATATTGAAGTATTTTTTTCAGGGGTTGTTTTTATTATTTTTGGATAAGATAAATTAACAATTATATTGTTGATGGCTTTTGAAGCATTTATTCTGCCCCCTGTTAAAATTTTACCTATCAAAGATGTTTTAACGTCTACATTATTTATTATGGTATTTTTGATTTGAATATTGGTAAGTTCAGGCCTCAATGATTTGATCAAACCAGCTAATCCTGAAACAAAAGCTGTTGATGCGGATGTTCCGCTAAAAAACCCATAGGAATTACCAATTGTTGTGCTGTACACATCAACTCCTGGTGCAGCCACATCTACAGATTTAATACCATAATTGGTGAAATATGTAATGTAATCATCGGCATCTGTAGATGCCACGCTAAGAATGTTTAAACTACTGTAACTTGAGGGATAATCTGGAATTAAGTCATTATTTTTAGAATCATTACCCGCTGCACAAACTATTAAAGCTTTAGACATTTCAAGTGCATCTTTAAGGGTTTTTGAATAATTATCACTTTCCCATGAGTTATTTATAATATCTGCTCCCATTTGATTAGCATACAAAATTGCATTAAGTGCATCTGAATCATATCCGTATCCATCGTCGTCCAAGAATTTTAGGGACATTATCTGAGCATTCCACATCACTCCAGTAATTCCTAAATTGTTATTTCCTATAGCAGCAATTACACCAGCTACCATAGTTCCGTGGCCGTTATCATCACTTGGATCGTTATCATTATTGAAAAAATCCCACCCATAATAGTCATCTATGTAACCATTACCATCATTGTCAATTCCATCGTTAGGTATTTCTCCTCTGTTTATCCATAAATTTTGTAGTAGATCATTATGATTCAGATGGATTCCGGTATCTAAAATAGCTATAATTACATCATTTGAACCTGTATTTGTATTCCAGGCATTTATTGCATTTATATCGGCTCCGGGTGTTCCCCAAATACCATAAATGCTTTGTCCATAATTATATAACCCCCACTGGTATGGAAATCCCGGATCATTAGGTATTATTCCTTTTTTATTTAATTGATCCGGTTCGGCGTACACAACATGACGACTTTGTAAATATAAGTTAATTGCTTTATCTAGACCTATATCATCAGGTATACTGACCAATTGAAGTCCACTGATTTCTTTATAATTTTTGATTACTTGAGCATTAATTTTAGAGTGTAAATTTATTGAAATTTGGTTTTTATCAGGATCGCTAAATTTAAATTTAACAAATAACTGTTTATTCCTTTTTTTTATGGGATAATTTACAGCATTATTTAATTCATTTGATGTTAAATTGGAATATGTATTAGTTAAAACCGTATTTGAGCTATTATCAGATATATTAAAGTCATTTGAATCATTATAAGGAGCTTGAGCTGCTGAAAATCCGCTAAATATTAGTATAAACGATGAAAAAATAATTAAAAGTAATATAATGCGTTTTATCATAATTTTCACTGAATAGATTGATATAAGTATTATGTTACTCACTAAAAATAAAGATTTTTATTACTAAGGACAATAAGTCATATTAATTATTTAAAACAAAATAAAAATAAGACAAAAAAAATGATCTTTAACAATAAAGCATTCATCTAGAGGATTAAGATGTCAAAACTTTATATTACTGGAATTGGACCTGGTTCAAAGGATTATTTAACATTAGCCGCCATAAATGTTGTAAAATCATCTGATATTGTTATTGGTAGTAAGAGAGCCAATGATTTATTTGAAAATGTTGGTGCTGAAAAGATAAATCTTCACCCAGAACAAATAAAAGAACAAATTGAATATGGAATTAAAAATGTAAAAAATGGTTTAAATGTTTGCATTCTCTCTACAGGAGATCCTGGATTTTCTGGACTACTAAAAACAGTTATAAAAATGTCAAAAGATGTTGAAATAGAAGTTATTCCGGGTATAAGCTCTATTCAGTTATGTGCCGCTAGGCTACTCTTGCCTTGGGATAGCGCAGATTTAGTAACCATACATGGTAAAGGTGTTTCAAAAGAGCTAATATCTACAATAGATAATGATAAACCCACCATAATACTCCCCAATTTTAATGTAAAAGAAATAGTTAATTTTTTAATAGATAATGGTGTTAATCCTCTAAAAAAAGTAGCAATATGTGAAAAGCTTAGTTATGAAGATGAAAAAGTAGTAGAAACGTCGCTAGAGAAAGTATTAAATTACAATTTTAGTTACATGTGTGTTATGGTAATTTATTAACCAGTTACTCCAGTTCCTCGTTCTCTGATTTCCATGGCGGTGAAACTATGCATAAAATCTTTAATACTGAATTTCCCGCATTTTCAATATATTGTATGGAATTTGGAGGAATATAAATCGCCTGACCTTCTTTAACTTTCCTAATCTCGTCATCAACATGCATTAATCCTATACCCTCTAGGATATAGTAAACTTCAACAGAATTTTTTATTTTATGAGGTAGAGAAGATTTTTCCGGCTCTAAAAAAGCGTAAGCTAAACTAAAATTCATTTTAAAAGCTTTTATATCGTTTTTTGGATGTAATAACTCACATAAAATAGTTTCATCCAATGATGTGAAATATTTTCCATCTTTAACATCTTTAATTAACATATTCCCCTGGAAAAGTACGAATATAGGTTAAGGATATTAAAAAAGTTATTAGAGTATTAGGCAAAATATGCTTTCAATACACCGGCAACTATCCAGATGGCTATTGCTCCTAATAGACCATAATTAAATGGATATAATCCAAAAATTCCACCTAACATAACTAAAAGACCAATACCTCCAACTAAACTCAAAATTGCATTTTTTTGATTATCTTTCATTTAAAACACCTCTAATAATTTAAAAGGAAATAAAATGAATTAATTAATCACCTTCAATTTGTGGAACTTCAGATTCCCCATAGAGTATATTGGCAACCTCTTTAAGGGTGTCCATTCCTTTGGCTTCCTCTTTAAGAAGGGGAACTTCTGCTATTAATTGTCTGCCAAACTTATCATGAATGGTTTCAAGACGCTTTTGTTGTAACTTCCTACGAGCTTCACAAAATTCACATCCAGTTTCTTCAGGTAAGATCTGGTTTACGATAACCCCATCAGAAAATATGTTATATTTTCTTAGTGCTTCCATAGCCCTTTCAGATTCGTAAATGGACATTTCTTCAGGTATAACCACCATCTTAAAAGAAGTCCTGTCTGGATCTGCCATTACGGCTCTTGCCTCTCTGATCTTCTTTTTAGTGACTTCCATATCTTCTAAGGCCCTATCTTCCTCTTCTTCATCTCCCATGAAGGGTAAAATATTCTTAAATGCTTTAGCCATGCTCCCAATTTGTTTTCTTACCTTAATCATTTTCCCCACCCAGGAATCCATCATTTCTGGGAAAGAAAGGAATCTGAGTGTGTGTCCAGTAGGAGCAGTGTCGAATATCACAATATCGTATTCATCAGTGGTCATGTACTGTAAAAATTTATCAAAAGCTGCTGCTTCATCTATCCCCGGCGCCATAGAAGCCATATCCATTTGATCTTGAAGCATGTCCATTCCCATGCCAGGATTTAAAGCTGCTTGCTCCTTCATTTTTGCTTGATAATCATTCATAGCCACTTCAGGGTCGATTTCTACTGCATAAAGGTTTTCCTTAATTGGTGTTGGTTCATGTCCTATGTTTCTTTCAAATGAGTCTCCCAAAGAATGGGCTGGATCTGTGGATATTATCAATGTTTTTTTGCCTTGTTGAGAAGCCCATAGCGCTGTGGCAGCAGACATAGTAGTTTTACCTACGCCACCTTTACCTCCAATAAAAACGAAAGTTGTTTTTCCTTTGTTAAATTTAAAAAGATCTCTAAATGCCATTTCATACCTCCATATTTTTAGTATAAGTTAAGTAGTCTAAAATCAGCTTTAGAAAATACTATATAATACCATTATAAATCTTCAGTTTTAAACTTTTATCATATATAATAACTTATAAAGTTATAGAATATCACTAAAATTTGATGCAATAAAAAGTAATACATTTGATTCTAACATATATTTATAAAAATTCTAAAAATTTAATAAATTATCCATCTACTCAATTGTTCAAACGTGGTTTTATGCACGAAGTATTAAAAAATGATGAAATAAATTATGAAAAAGCATTTAAAAAGATAATTAAATTTCTTCAAAAAAAAATTGAAGAATGTAATGTTGATGGATTTGTTTTAGGACTAAGTGGAGGTGTTGATTCTTCAACTGTTGCTTATCTATGTTCAAAATCAATTGAAAAAGAAAAAATATTAGGATTGATAATGCCCAGTGAAACTACTTCCTACGATGACCTAGAACATGCAAAGTTAGTGGCAAAAAACTTAGGAATTAAATATGAAATCATACACATAGACTCATTAATTGAACCATTTTCAACTATTTGTTCACATAAAGCTAACCAAGTTGCTTATGGCAATCTAAAAGCAAGAATTAGAATGGTCATACTTTATTATCATGCTAACATCCTCAACAGATTGGTGGTGGGGACGGGAAATCGAACAGAACTTCTGGTTGGTTACTTCACAAAGTATGGTGATGGTGGGGTAGATATTTTACCTTTAGGAGACCTTTACAAAAAACATGTGCGTCAAGTCGCAAATTACATTGGAGTCCCTGAAGAAATAATAAATAAACCTCCTACAGCAGGTCTTTGGCCTGGGCAAACCGACGAAGAAGAACTTGGTATAGATTATGAAACCCTTGATAAATTGTTAACTCTTTTGATTGATAAAAATATGAATGAAGAAGATGTTGCTAAGATTATTAATATTCCTTTGAAGGAAGTTATAAGGGTCAAAAATATGGTTATACAATCTAGACATAAATTAGTATTGCCAGAAATGCCTCTAATAAGGTGATAAAATGTATATTTTAGTATATATTACCACATCGGGAAAGGTCGAATCTGAAAAAATAGCAAAAATATTATTAGATGAAAGATTGGTTGGTTGTACCAATATTTTACCATCAATCAAATCCATATACCATTGGGAGGGACAAATGGAAGAAGACGCTGAATCATTATTAATTGCAAAAACCGATACTAGTAAAATTGAAAATATAATTGAAAAGGTAAAAGAAGTTCATAGTTACGATAATCCCTGTATACTAGCGATACCTGTTATACACGGATCTCAAGATTATTTAAATTGGTTAGAAAATGAATTAGCTAAATAAATCATTCATTTTGAGGAGATTAGAAATTTAAATTTTATCGTGATAATTTAATTAGGAATATGGGATATATTTATCCAAGTTGGCTATGCCATAATAAATGGCTTAAATTTGAATTTTAAAAATATTAGGTTAAAATATTTAACAAAAATTTTATTGCATAAATTTTATTATACCTTTACGCTGATTCTGGTGGTGAAAAATTGACAGACATCAATACAGAAAGAAAGTGGCAAAAAAAATGGAATGAAAACAAGTTATTTGAAGCTGATCCCAATAATCAAGAAAAATTATTTATAACAGTTGCTTATCCCTATCCCAGTGGAGCTATGCACATTGGACATGGTAGAACTTATACAGTACCAGACGTTTATGCTCGATTCAAACGAATGCAAGGTTATAATGTACTTTTCCCCATGGCATGGCACGTTACGGGTGCCCCGGTGATTGGAATTGCTAAAAGAATAGCCCGGAATGATCCTTGGACGCTAAATATCTACGAAAAGATACATAAGGTACCTAAACCAGAATTAAAAAAATTTATTGACCCCCAATATATTGTTGATTATTTTAGCAGCGAATATAAGGACGTAATGCAGGAAATGGGATATTCAATTGATTGGAGAAGAGAATTTAAAACTATTGATCCCCAATATCAGAAATTTATTGAATGGCAAATTAGAACTTTAAAAAATAAAGGTCTAATCCACAAAGGAGCTCATCCAGTTAAATATTGCCCTGAATGTGAAAATCCCGTGGGAGATCATGACCTTCTAGACGGAGAAGGAGTAGGCATTAATGAATTAACACTTATTAAATTTGAAATAGATGGATCTTATCTGGTTCCTGCAACTTTTCGTCCAGAAACTATATTTGGTGTGACTAATTTATGGTTAAACCCAGAAGAAGATTATGTTAAAGTTGGAATGGGGGATGAAGATTGGATTATCAGTAGAAAAGCATATGATAATTTGATCCATCAAAAAAAGGATATAGAAATATTAGAAGAAGTGGATGTAACCAATTTAATTGGGGAATATGCAAAGAATCCTTTGACTGGTGAAGAACATACTATACTCCCTGCTTCCTTTGTTGATCCAGAATATGCATCAGGAGTAGTTTATTCTGTACCGGGTCATGCTCCAGCTGATTACATAGCACTTGAAGATCTGAAAAAAAATCAAGAACTTCTTGAAAGGTATAATTTAACCGAAAAGGTCGTTAAAATTCAACCACGCAATGTAATAAAATTAAAGGGCTTCGGAGAATATCCTGCGCAAGATATGATAAAAAAATTTGGAGTAAAAAATCAGGAAGATTCTAAACTTAAAGAAGCCACCAATGAACTTTATAAATTGGAACATGCTAAAGGAGTAATGTCCAAGCATATACATAATTATAAAGATCTTCCTGTCAGTGAAGCGCGTGAAAAAATTATAGAACAACTCCTTGAAACTGGAAAGGGAGATAAAATGCATGATTTTGCAGAAAGACCGGTGGTTTGTCGTTGTGGAAGCAAATGTGTGGTCCGTATAATGGAAGATCAGTGGTTTATGAAATATTCTGACGAAGATTGGAAAGAAAAAACTCTCCAATGTTTAAGAAACATGCAAATAGTTCCTGAAGAAGTGGAAGCTAATTTTGAATATTATATTGGTTGGCTTCAGGATTGGGCTTGTTCACGCAGAATAGGCCTCGGTACAAAACTTCCCTGGGATCCCCAATGGATAATTGAACCTTTAAGTGATTCAACTATATACATGGCCTATTATACCATTGCCCCCTACTTGAAAAAAATAGATGCTGAAAGTTTGGATGATAATTTCTTCAAAAACGTTTTTATTGATTTTAATAATGATTATTCCCCCGAAATTGGTGATGAATTATTTAAAGATATTAAAGATGAATTTAATTATTGGTATCCCTTAGATTGGCGGCTTTCGGCCAAAGATCTTATTGGGAATCATTTGACTTTCCATCTATTCCATCACTCTGCCATTTTTCCTGAAAATAAATGGCCAAGAGGTGCTGTTGTTTTTGGTATGGGACTTCTGGAAGGACATAAAATGTCTTCTTCTAAAGGTAATGTGGTTCTTTTAAGTGATGCAGTTAATGATCACGGAGCTGACGTGGTTAGATTATTCTTAATGTCTTCTGCAGAACCCTGGCAAGATTTTGATTGGCGTGAAAAAGAAGTGAAAGGGATAAAAAAACGTTTAGAATGGTTTTCAGAATTTGATAATTTAATTGAAAATTTGACCTCTTATAAATTGGATTTTGAAGAGATAGACCTAAAATTTGAACAATTAAAACCTATAAATTTATGGCTTATAAATCAATTGCACATGAGAGTACGTGATTCTACAGAAGCTTTAGAAGGTTTTCAGACTAGAAAAGCGCTGCAAGAGTCGCTTTTTTTATTAAAAAAGGACTTAGATCATTATCTTTATCGAGTGAAAAATGAACTTAATAATGATGAAATTCTAAAAGAGGTGGCTGATACATTAAATTATGTTTTAAATATTTGGATTAGGTTAATGGCCCCCTTTGTTCCACATACTTGTGAAGAAATGTGGCAAAAGCACGGCGGGGATGGATTTGTATCAAAAGCAGCTTGGCCAGAGTATAATCCGGAATTAATAGACGAAAAAGTACAAAAATCAGAAGAAATTTTTCAGGGTTTATTGGAGGATATTAACGAAATCAAAAAGATTATAGACGTTAAACCTGAAAAAATCCATATATACATTGCTCCCGACTGGAAATGGGATGTTTTTAAGATAGCTAATGAAGTAGGTAAGCCCGATATCGGACAAATTATGGGAAAATCCATTCAAATGGACGTTCACGATAATAAAAAAGAAATAGCCGAATTTGCTAAGAAAATTGCCCGAGAAATTACCAAAACTAATTATGTCGGCCGTATAGATGAATATTCCATTATTAAAAATTCTGAAGATTTTTTATCTAAAGAAGCTGGCGCAGAAATTAAACTATATAAAACCCCTGATTACGACCCAGAGGGCAAATCTAAAAACGCATTACCCTACAAACCAGCTATTTACATAGAATAAAACATATTAAAGAATTATTTGAATTAATTTTTCAAATACTTCTTAATATTATATTTTTTTCAAAGTTAAAAAAACAAAATTTATAATTATTTAACATAATTTTCAAGTACCCCTATATCCTCTATTTTGGCAGATACCACGTCACCCTTATTCATAGAACCTACACCCGGAGGAGTACCTGTTGCTATAATATCACCTGGTTTTAAGGTCATTATATTTGATATAAACTCTATAAGATCTTCTGTTTGGAATATCATATTGCTAGTATTAGAATTTTGTTTAAGTTCTCCGTTTAGTTTAAGAGATATTTTTTGATTTTTAGAATCTATATCTGTCTCTATAGCTGGTCCTAGGGGGCAAAAGGTATCAAAACTTTTGGCACGAGTCCATTGACCGTCCTTTCTTTGTAGATCCCTAGCAGTAACATCATTTAAAACCGTATATCCTCCAATAAAATTTGAAGCCTCATCTTTTTTAATATTTTTTGCCTCACAAGAAATTACCGCGGCAATTTCCACCTCATAATCAATCTGCATAGACGAATAAGGATATAAAATAGTATCCAAATGCCCTATTACTGAAGTAGGGGGTTTCATAAAAATAATTGGCTCTTCTGGAATTTCCATGTTTAATTCTTTAGCATGATCCTTATAATTTAGCCCAACACAGATTATTTTAGAAGGCGAAATAGGAGATTTTATTTTAATATCTTCATATTTATAATTAGGGCCATTTATGTAATTTTCTATAGATGTTGAATTTATTGCTTCAATAATTGAACACGAAAGTTCAGTTACGTCATTTCCTTCTAATAATCCTGTTTTTTCTTTTCCGTCCTTATAAAATTGTATAATTTTCATAAAATCACCTGATTAGAAAATCAAGTTGATATATGGAAAATGAAATTAATAAGAGTATCACATTTAATAAGTGCAATAATTTGATTTATGTGTATAAATACTTCTAATGTCATTTTAACCATTTATTTCATATTATTATTAAAAATAAGAAATTAAATCCAGTTCTTTAAATTTTTCTATTTGATCTAAAATTTGAAAATTAGGGCTTAAAAAAGATAAGTAGAGTTTGATCCAATCTCCCCTTATTAAATCATGAGCCTAAATTATTAGTTTTTTCTTCCATAATTTTTCCATCAAGCACAGTTATGATTCTGTCTGCCATATTAGCTACATAAGGTTCATGTGTAACCATAACCAGAGTCACATTTTCTTTTTTATGAATGTCTTTAAGAAGATTCAAAATTATGTCACCAGTCTTGGAATCTAAAGCTCCTGTTGGCTCATCAGCTAAAACTATGGATGGATGATTCACTAACGCCCTTGCAATAGCAACTCTCTGTCTTTCCCCTCCAGAAAGCTTTGTTGGTCTCTGGTTAACTTTATGTTCAAGTTCAACTGATCTCAGAAGGTCCATGGCCCTTTCTTCCATCTCTTTACCGGATACTTGAGTTTCAAACATAGGGATCTGTACATTCTCCAGTACGGTGAGATTAGGAATTAAGTTATGCAGTTGAAATACAAAACCAATTTCGCAGGATCTAAATTTGCTTAAATCTTTTTTAAGCATCAAATCTATGCCTGCAACATTTATAGAACCTTCATCTGCTTTATCTAGCGCTCCTATCATATTAAGGAGGGTTGATTTCCCTGAACCAGATGGTCCAATTATAGAAACAAATTCTCCTTTTTTAATTTTAAGGTTTATGCCATTTAAGGCTTTTATAGTTCCATTATCATAACTTTTTTTGAGGTCATTTATTTCTATAATGTTTTCGCTTTTACTCATAGCGCAATGCCTCCGTTGGTGCTAGTCTGCTGGCCCTGAAAGCCGGATAAATTCCACCAATTATTCCTACAAGGAAAGCGATTCCCAAAGCCCTGATAAAAAGTTCAAGAGAATATGCAGGTTCAAGTATCCCTTGTGTTGATGGTGTAATGGATAAAAGTACTTCCACACCAACAATACCTAAAACAATACCTACTAATGCAGCAATTAGAGTAAGCACAATGGATTCACCTAATATCATTCCCAGTATCCTTCTACCCCTCCAGCCAACTGCTTTCAAAACTCCAATTTCACGAGTTCTTTCATAAACTGACATTATCATAGTATTTATAACCCCTACTCCCCCAATAATTATTGCAAGGAGTGAAATAGCCCATGTGGCTGTATCAATGAAGCTTAAACCCTGATTTATTCTTCCAAGTTGATCAGCAGAAGATGTTGTAGCTAATTCGTCGGGATATGCATTTTCAATTGCATTGCCTACTTCAGTAGCGTTGGCATTATCATTTATCTTTACCGCAATTGTACTAACTTTATCTTCATTTTCAGTTAAATTTTGAAGTTTATCTAATGAAATGTATGCTCCAGCATCAGTTATGAAGTTTCCTGATTCGAATATCCCGGTGATTTTAAATTCCTCGTTGAAAATAGTGATTGTATCCCCAACAGTTTTATTTAGGTTCTGAGCAGCTGTTTTGCCCATTATCATTTCATTTTTATCTCCTTCCGAGAAAACTGTTCCGTTCACATTTTCTATACCAGCAAGATAAAGCTTGTTGCTTTCCATTCCGCTAACTGTAAATCCTCCAGGGCCAAAACTAGAACTTGAGTCATCTTCCAGCCGAACACTTGTTCTTAATATACCTGCCGTATCCTTTATTCCGCTTATATTTTTTATATCTGTTACCCGTTCTTTATCAATACTTCCAGATAAGAAACCATCGGTCCCGTCTTGAATAACTGTTATTTCAGCACCGCCAGATTTAAGAGTGTTTTCGGTGGATTCTTTAAGCCCACCAGTAATAAGTCCTAAAGCCACAATAGTTGCAATTCCAATTGCAATTCCAATAATGGCAAGGGAAGATCTTGTTTTATTTCTAAATGGATTTTTTACAATTAATCCAATATATTTCATAATTAATCTCCTTCAATTTGGATTTATTAATCTAATTCATCATTTTCTTTAAAAATAAATATTTAAGTAGTATTTCATAATTAATTGCAAATTTGTACAGATTATACATAAATTATTTTCATTTTATTATTAAACTAGATAATATTAAAATTTTTATATTTTGGAAAAAATTTTTAAATTTTAATTAAGTATAATTAATAATCTCATATTATTTTTGGAAATATAGCAAGTGCTATAATCTCTATAGTGGCATCTATGTATAAAGGATAACTTATTGGCAAATCAGAGTAATTATAAATAGGTTAAGGGTTATAATACTTTTAATTAAAAGCTTTAATGCCAATAGGATTAATACTATGGTAAACCCAATTTTAAACTGATGTAACCTAAGTGTAAAAATACAATAATCCATTAATATCCTGATATTTGTAATTTCTATAAAAATTGTCGTAATTTTAATTCCAGGGTATCAAATATCTCTAATGAAATTTAATCTCTATTTATTTCTTTCATCATCTTAGCTTGTTCCCATATAACTTTAAAATAATAATAGTTAGTTTCATGCTGCCAAAAAGAAAATACATCTTTCCTTATTTTTTTCGTGATTTAACCTAATTACTTTCCCAAAATGGTTATATGTGGCTAATGATCTTTAATTAATGTTTAAGGATTCTAAAGGTTGATGTGCATTTTAAGGGTTTCTATAATTTTTTATGATTTTGAAACGATCCTATCCCCTCTGGTACCAAGTATTATTCATCACAGCATTTTTTTTTATACATTATCCCCCTAAATGCTATTAAATAATTATTAATAAATTTTTATAGCAAAAAGGTTTTAAAAATCTATTTTTATTAATAATAAATATAATTGGCTTAAATTATTCTTTCAATTGGAACAACGAGAATATCTCTTGCACCCACTTTTTTAAGCTTATTTACAGTATTAAACACTTCATGCTCATCCACAACAGCATGAACTGCCACAATATCTTTATTTGACAAAACTTGAGAAACTGTTGGACCTGTAAGTCCCGGCATTGCTTTTTTAACATCTTCAAGATATTCTTTGTCTACATTCATCATTACAAGCTTTTTACCTTCAGCATCAATAACTCCTTTTATACCTGTTCTTACAGCTTCAATTTTCTCATTTTTCTCTTTAAAACTATTTTTATTTGCTATAAGCTTTACAGAACTATCTAGAACTGTATCAATTATTTTAAGATGATTCATTTTTAAAGTTGTTCCCGTACTGGTAATATCTACAATTAGATCTGCTACACCTATAAAGGGAGCAATTTCAGTTGAACCACTAAGTTCAACTATTTTTGCATTAATACCTTTCTCTTTTAGATAATGGGAAGTCAAATTAGGAAATTCGGTTGCTACTACAGTTCCATCAACTATATCAGATAATTTGTTGATTTTAGAATCTTCAGGAGATGCTAAAACCAGTTTTGCTCTTCCAAAATTTAAATCTTCTAAAACTTCAACATCAGCCCTCTTCTCTTCTATTAAATCTAAACCTGTTACCCCCAGATCTGCTGCCTTATCTGCTACAAATTCGGGTATATCTGCTGCACGAGTAAACATTACACTTATATCCTCATCAAATGTCTGTGAAAATAGTTTTCTATTAGTTGTATCTTTTAAACCTATCCCTGCCTTTTCTAAAAGTTTAACAGTAGGTTCACTAATCCTTCCCTTTGAAGGTAAGGCAATTCTTAATTTCATATTAGTCCTCCTAATAATCTAAAATAAAATACTGAATTAGCATAATTTGAAATTTTTATCTACAAAATTTATTATATTGATAAATTAATATTAGCATTGCTAGATATTATAGGTAATTTTATCACTCTTAAATTGAATGGTGTTATAATGGAAAATAAAAGCATTTTAATTAAAGATGTTGCTATGCTGGGAAGTAGCTTAAATAAGGGATCAGTTTTAATTGAAAATGATTTTATTAGTGAAATTGCTCCTGAAATAAATGAAAATGATGCTGATGAAGTAATAGATGGTGAAAAGAAGGTATTGATGCCTGGTTTAGTTAATACTCATACCCATGCTTCTATGACTCTTATGAGAGGTCTTGCTGATGATCTACCACTAGATACTTGGTTAAATGAATATATATGGCCAATGGAGGCTAATTTAAATGGAGATTATTGTTATGCTGGAGCTCTATTGGGTTGTGTGGAGATGATAAAATCTGGGACCACAACTTTCAATGACATGTACTTTTACATGGATGATGTGGCCAGGGCTGTTGAAGACACCGGATTAAGATCTGTGCTATCACACGGCATGATCGACCTTCATGACCAGGACAAGAGAAAAAAAGAATTTAAAGAAAGCATTAGAATACTTAAAAAGTGCCATAATGCTGCTGATGGACGAATAAAAGTTGCATTTGGACCTCACTCCCCATACACTTGCTCTCCTGAACTTCTAAAAGGAGTTAGAAAAAAGGCAGATGAATATGGAGTTAATATACATATTCATGTAAGTGAAACTAAACATGAAGTAGAACAGGTTATTGAAGCCCAGGGAAAACGACCTTTTGAATACTTGGATGAAATTGGTTTTTTGGGAAAAAATGTTATAGCTGCTCATTCTGTATGGCTTAATGAACATGAAAAAGATATAATAAAAAGCAATAAGGTTAAATTATCCCATAATCCTTCCAGTAATATGAAATTAGCTTCAGGTATATCGCCAGTTAACGAATTAATTGATCAAAAAATATGTGTTTCTTTAGGAACTGATGGTGCTGCTTCCAATAATAATTTGGATATGTTAGAAGAAATGAAAACAGCGGCGTTGTTGCAAAAAGTGCATACTCTAGACTCTACAGCATTATCTGCTGAAAAAGTTTTTAAAATGAGCACATTGAATGGTGCCCGGACTTTAGGATTGGAAAATGAAATTGGAACTATTGAAATAGGTAAAAAAGCTGATTTAATATTATTAAATATGAAATCGGCTCATTTAACTCCTTATAGACATCCTATTTCTCATTTAGTTTACGCTGCTAATGGTTCTGATGTAAATAGTGTAATATGTAATGGAGAATTATTAATGAAAGATAAAGAAATGATTATTATCGAAGAAAATTCAGTAATTGAACTGGCGGAAACTGCGGCTGAAGAATTATTATCAAAAGCTTAATGATTCGGAGCGATACAATGGAAGAGAACAATATATTAGCACTATTTGATATTGATGGAACTTTAGTTAGAGGGGCTCGTTGTCATTACCAGGCGTTTGTACATTCAGTTAAAAAATACTATGGTATGAGGGAGGATATCAGTGGAATAAACTATGCTGGGAAAACAGACCCTCAAATACTAAGAGAAGTATTGGAATTAGGCGGAATTAATGGAGATTTAATACAAAAGAATTTCCAAAAGTGTTTGGATTACATGACACGTTATTACCTAGCCAATGTACATTTAGAGAACGTTAAAGTCCTTGATGGTGTTCAAAATATATTAAATATTCTTAAAAATGAAGAAGTGTTGATGGGACTGACTACCGGTAATCTGGAACCCATCGCTTATGCTAAATTAAATAGAGCGGGTTTAGATGGATATTTTCCATTTGGAGGTTTTGGTAGTGATTATGCAGAACGTTATTTGCTGGTCAAAAAAGCAATCCAAACTGCCCGTTCCAAATTTAACTATAAAATGAATAATATATTTGTTATAGGCGATACACCATTAGACGTGATAGCCGGTAAAAAAGCCGGGGCAAAAACTATTGGAGTAGCAACAGGCACTTACAGTGCTGATGATCTAATAAAATCGGACGTAGATTTATTAATGAATGATCTAACTGATGAAAAAAGTTTCATTAAGTATATCGGATTATAAGAATTTTAAAATTCTGAATTAATATTCAATAACTTATTTATCTATTTTTTAATATCTAAAAATTCATTTGAATTTCATGTCTAATTATTTCAAGTTTTATTGGATATTTTCAATTAATAATCAGATCCGCCGCTTTTATCAACTACTCTATCTCTAAAAAATGTCCCGTAAACTGAGATTTGGCAAAAATAATAGATTTTTAATATTTCTATCGGCCTTATAATCTTTCTAAAAAATTTAATATGGATTTCCATATCTTCACTTGTGATTTACCATTAATTTCAGGTTTCCCTCCCTTTAAATAAAACGGTGCTGGCCAGGGCATATAGCCAGGTCTACCAACGACATGACCTGCACCTTCAAAATTTAAATGTTTGATTTTAAAAGGAAACTTTTTGGCTTTTAAACGTTCAATAATCTTTCCAGATAATTCTTTTGATGGCCAAACCTTATCATCACCGCCAGATATTATAATATAGGGCCATTTATGTTTTCTACTTGTATTATAGCATGTTTAAACTCTTCTTGATTTTGAAAACTTGCCTTATACAGAGATAAAAATTCCATGCGTTTAGGATAGCCTTTTGAAAATTGATTTAAGAATTCTTCAGTGTATACGAATGGTACAAAAGGTAATGGCTTATCTTTATATGTCCAAGACGATTTTGGAGATGTGTTGGGATCGGGATCTATTGCTTGTGAAACAGAAACGCTGGGAGAGCTTGCAATAACCATTTTAATCTGTGAAAATATGGATGCAGATAATAATGTAAGTTCAGCCCCCTTAGAAGTGCCCATCATGGCTAATTTATCTTCATTAACATTTTTTTGATTTAAAATCCAGTTTATTGCTGTTTCTATATACTCTAAGGGTATCTCTTCCAATATTTTTGGGAGACCGGGCATTGCAAAATAAGCCAAAGCCATTGCTGCATATCCTTTAGATGCCAATATGCAGGCCACAATATCCGGAGTAGTAATACCTCCCTCAGAACCACTAACCACAATCACGGGAGTAAGTCTGGTTTTATTATTGGGATAATAAAAATTTGCAACTAAATTTTCATATTCAACTTCTTCTTTTACTACCTCGGGTAGCATTTTTAAAGTCTCTAAATTATTTGAGGTAACTATTTCTCCTTCAACTTCAACATCGAAGCATAAAAATATTTTATCAGTTTTTTTAACCTTTTTATCTTCCAAAATTTTAGGTAGTTGCTGAACCTCTATTATTTGCATAGACCAGAATAATCCTGAAGGATCAATACCTGTAAAAGAACCAGATTTTGCTGCATTCTCATTAGTTTTTATAATTCCCTTCTCATCAGAAATATAAGTTGCATAAGAATACCATAATTGTCCTTTATCATCATACCTTCTTGCATGAATAGTTGCTTCTTTATTAGGAGGTAAATTTTCGATTTTAAGTAAAATTTCGTCCCCTAATAGGACTTTTTCATCAGATTTATCTCCTTTTGAGATATTTAGAATCATTTTAAACTCCAATTCTTACTAATATTTTAATATAAAAAAAATAAAATGATTTTATCGGTTAATAAATCTAACCTGACGATTTTTGTTCATTACTATGCTTTTTTTCCATTTATTACTTGTTTCAGGATAATCTTCTCTGAAATGAGAACCTCTACTTTCTTTACGCATTAAAGCAGATTCAGTTACTAACTCTGCAATATCAACCATATTAATTACTTCAATAGCGTCTTGCAAGTTTTTGTTAAAACTTGAACCTTCGGCAACATCCATGTATTTTAATTTATCCTTTAAATTTTTAATAATTGCTAAAGCAGATGATAAGCCAGATTTATTTCTTATAATGGCAACATCTTCCCACATAGCATCTTTTAACTCTTTTTTTATTTCATGAGGATATATATCTCCATTATTGTATAAATTAAGGATTTTATTTTCTTCTAATTCAATTTGATTTTGGTTAAGATCAAATTTTGAATTAATAGCGTTTTTTGCTGCTGCAATACCTGCTCTCCGGCCAAAAACTTGAGTATCTGCTAAAGCATTTCCTCCTAATCTGTTGGCACCATGAACTCCTCCACTGACTTCCCCCGCTGCAAATAAATTACCTAAAGAAGTTTGACCATTTTCATCTATCCTAACACCACCCATAAAATGGTGTGCTGTAGGTGCTACTTCCATGGGTTCTTTGGTTATATCTACTCCAACATCTTGAAACTGAAGGAACATAGTTTCTAATTTATCTTTTATGACTTTGTCAGGAAGATGAGTGACATCTAGATATACACCACCGTGCTGAGTTCCTCTACCCTCGCGAATCTCATTATATATTGCCCGAGCCACAACATCCCGTGTTGCCAATTCTCCTCTAGGGTCATAGTTTTTCATAAATCTGATTCCCTGGTTATTTAACAATTTTCCTCCTTCTCCCCGTACTGCTTCAGTTACCAGTATTCCCTTTCTTGATTCTGGGTATATCATTCCAGTAGGGTGAAATTGAACCTGTTCCATGTCCAGTAAATCCGCTCCAGCATTATATGCCAATGCAAATCCATCTCCTCCTTTTTGCATTGTGTTTGATGTGACAGGATATATTTGTCCTGCCCCTCCAGTGGCCAGTATTGTTGATTTAGATTTAAAAGAAATAAATTTAGAATCCTTTAATGATAATCCAACAGCTCCAACTACAGTTTTATTAGATTCGTCGGTGATAAGGGAGGTGATCATTATTTCGTCAAGAGTTTTGATATTCCTTCTCATTATCTCTTCTTTCAATGCAGAAATCATTTCGTGACCGGTTCGATCTCCTTGGAAACATGTCCTACGGTACGTTTGACCTCCAAAAGGTCTTTGATTTATTTTTCCAGATTTCTGCCTATCAAAAAGGGCTCCATATCTCTCTAACTCAATAAGACGTTCTGGTGCTTCCTCGACTAAAATTTGAGCTAGATTAGGATCATTTAAATATGCTCCGCCTTTTAAAGTATCATCAAAATGAATCGTAGTATTATCATCTTGGTCAACAAATGCAAAAGCCGCATTATAACCTCCTTCGGCCATCATAGTGCACCCTGACTTAAAAGATAATCCTTTGGATACAATTATAGGTTTCAAATTGTAATTAGAAACTTCTATAGCTGCTCTTGATCCAGCCCCGCCGGATCCTATAATTAAAACATCGCATTGATATATCTCGCTTTCCATGATCAAACATTGTTTATCTGAATATTTAAATTTATGATTTATCAAGATGCATCATATCAAATCCATTAAAAATATAAAAGTGATTAATTAGAAATAAGAAACAATTGAGAATGGGGGCATTTAAACTGAATAAAAAGCAATTAATAAAACTTGCAAAAAAAGATTTTGAAAAGGCATGGGTAGAAACTTCTAAAACATTGAAGAAACCCCATCATGACAATGAATATCCAAGGCTTCGCTTTAAAACTGGTAAATCACACATGCTTTATGATACTATTACTGAATTAAGACAAGCTTATTTAAATCTAGGATTTGATGAAATTATAAATCCTCTCTTCATTGATGAAGATCACGTCTATAAACAATTTGGACCAGAAGCTCCGGCAGTTTTGGACAGATGTTTCTATTTAGCCGGATTACCAAGACCTGATATTGGTTTAGGATCTGATAAAATTGAAAAAATTGAAAATTTAGGTGTAGAACTTAACAACAAAAAGATAGATAATCTTAAAAGTGTTTTTAGAGGATATAAAAAGGGAGATATTAGTGGAGATGATCTGGTACTAGATTTATCTAATGCACTGGAAATCAAAAACGAAATGGGTTTGCGTATTTTAGAGAGGGTTTTTCCAGAGATTCATGAACTTAAACCTATTGCTGGAAGGACTACTCTACGTTCCCATATGACTTCAGGATGGTTTATAACCTTAAATCATCTGAAAAATAAAAAATCTGTACCTCTTAAACTTTTTTCTATTGATCGATGTTTTAGAAGAGAACAAAAAGAAGATCTAAGTCATTTAATGACCTATCATTCTGCATCTTGTGTTATTATGGATGATGAAGTATCACTGGATATGGGTATGGCTGTTTCTGAAAGTTTGCTTGAGCATTTTGGTTTTGAAAAATTCAAATTTTTACCTGATGATAAAAAATCCAAATATTACATTCCAGGAACTCAAACTGAGGTTTACGGTTACCACCCCCTATTGAATGATTGGGTTGAAATAGCAACTTTTGGTGTTTATTCACCCATAGCACTGGCAAAATATGGTATTGAAAAGGAAGTGATGAATCTTGGTGTTGGTGCTGAACGAATAGCGATGATCTTACATAAAAGGGGAGATATAAGAGAAATGGTTTACCCCCAGATCTATGAAAAGTGGAAAATATCCGATCGTGAACTGGCATCGATGTTAAAAATCAATTACTATCCTACAACAATAGAAGGCAGGTCCTTGCTGGATAAAATTTTAGAAACTGGAAAAAAATATGCGAATGAACCTTCACCTTGCGAATTTACAGCTTTTGAAGGCGAATTTCTAGGAAAAAATATTAAAGTAGAATTAATAGAGCCAGAAGAAAAAACTAAACTTTTAGGACCGGCTGCATGGAACCAGATTTATCTTTATGACGGAAATATTGTTGGTACTCCTCTAAACAAACAAGTTACGGATGAAAATGCTCTAAAAGCCATTGAAAATGGAATAAATCTGAACATCACTTATATGAATGGAATAGCCGCTTATGCGGCGTACAAAATTGAAGAAATGGTTGTAAGTGGAGAAGAAGAAATCAAAATTCGAACAACCATATCCCGATCCATATCAGACATTAATCTTATCTTGGAGGAAGTTGGATTGAACTACATCACTAGTTTAAATAAAACCATTGATGTACGAGGACCCATATTCTCCACTATATGCTGTAAAATTCTGTGAAATATCTTAAATACTTATAAATAAACTCTTTTAATATAATTAATATTTCAAATCAAATTTAAGTAGAAAATTGTCTTAAATTTTTAATTATTTTAAATTATTAGAGTTTCAGACTTGCTATAATATTTACAAAATTTTTATAAAATAATTAGTAATGCAAGTTACATCAAAAAGATTAAAAAGTGAAAATTATACATATGATGGTACTATTTAAAAAAATCAGAAAATTATTAATGATTCATTATAGTAAAATATTAAAATTTTAGTATAAGTTTTGGAGTTATACAAATAACTATTAAATAACTAATTAAAAATTTATGGATTCAATCTACTTAATAATTTAATATATTAAATAGAATGAAATGGAGTTAAAATGAAAATTAAAGGTATTATTGTATCAGGATCGAAAGAAGGGGCTTATTTTATGAGCCAAGAAGTCTATAAGGATCAATTTTCTAATAAACTCGGTTTTAAGCCCTATGAAGGTACTTTAAATATAAAAATTAGTGATGAAGAACTTTCAAAGATCCAACATATTCCAAAGGAGAATTATGATACAATTAAAGGTTCGGGTAACTTGGGGGATGTAAAATTTTTAATGGCTAATCTAAACAATAAAATTGAGGGCGCTGTAATATTCCCAATCAAAACACATCATTCTTCCGATTTACTTGAATTTGTGGCTCCCTACCATCTAAGAAATAAATTAAATCTTAAAGATGGAGATATTGTATATATAAACCTTGAAAACTAGGATTTTAATTAAAAATTATTAATACATTTAAAAAGGATTAAGTTGTGATTATATGATTCAAAAAGCTTTAAAAGCTCTAAAAAATGGAGAAATAGTATTAGTATTTGATGCAGATAACAGAGAAAGAGAAACCGATATGATTTTAGCTGCCGAGTTTATAAAACCTGAACATGTTACAATTATGAGAAATGATGCTGGTGGGCTTTTGTGCGTACCCGTATCATCAGAAAATTCAGATAAACTTGGAATTCCATTTATGACTGATATAATGGAAGCTGCCAGCGATAAATATCACGTGCTTAACAAATTGTCCCCAACTGATATACCTTATGACGAAAAATCTGCTTTTTCCATAACTGTAAATCATAGAGAAACATTCACTGGAATTACCGACATTGATAGGGCATTAACCATTAAGGAATTGGGTTTAATTTGTAAAAATGAAAAACAGGCAGATTTCGGTAAAATGTTTAGATCACCAGGTCATGTTACCTTACTTAGGGCAACTAAAGGTCATGTCCTGAAAAGAAAAGGCCATACAGAAATGAGTGTTGCTCTAATGGAGATGGCTGGTCTTACTCAAGTTGCAGTATGCTGTGAAATGATGGATGATGCAACCGGTGGCTCTTTAAGTACTGAAGATGCACAAAAATATGCAGAGAAAAACGGCTTAATATTTTTAAGTGGTGAAGATGTAATAAGCGCTTACAAAGAATTTAAGACAGATTAAAAGGATTTAAATCCTATAACTTTATATATTTCTAAAAAGTTTATAGTAAAACCGTTAAAATTATTACCATCCCACTAAAAATGTTTCTGCAATAAAATTAGATTTGGGCTTATTAAATTGAATTTTTTTAGTTTTAGCAATCTCTAAGGCTTTTTTTCTTGCTTCAATGTTATTATCAGCTTCTAAATCAACCACTCCGATAGATTCAACTTTGTAAATGTTAACTCTATATTTCCGCGTTAAAACACCTCCTTAGATACTCCCCCATACATTTTATGTAAATATAAAGATGTAAATCTATAATTATCTAAAAAAATCTAAAATCGATTTATGGGACATATAACCTGTAAAATTTGGTTTTTTAGCAATTTTGAGTATTTCTTCAGCATTTAAAAATTTATCAATTGTATTCATAGCACTCAAACAGAAATCTTCCAGTTTTATTTCCACTTCAGGGATGTTTCCCCTTTCGGTGATTTTTATTTTAGGAATTTCCCAGATGTATTGGGGGTTAATTTCATCCCTAATATAATTAAAAGCAGATTTAGCAATTTTTTTGTCATACACTTTATTTAAAATAACTCCTTTGATTTCTATACCCATTTTATTTAAAATTAATGTGTGAGCGACAATATCTACAGCAGCACTTTCTATACCGCCCTTATTACAGGCAGATACTAAAATAATAGGAATATTAGCAGCTTTTGCAATTTCTGCGGAAGAGTATGGTATTTTTTCATTTAATAATCCGGTTAATACACTCATAACTCCTTCAATGATCACTAAATCATATTCCTTATTTTTTAAGTGGATTAAAACTTCTTCTAGTTTTTTCCATCCTAAATGGCCAATTTTTATTGAAGAAAAAGACTCCATATTTTCTTTGTTCAGGTAAAGTGAAGGTACAATATCCCTAATGTCAGGACCAACCTTCAAAACACCTACTTTGTAACCTTTACTTCTCAGAACTCCTACAATACCCGTGGTTAAAAATGTTTTGCCAGAGTCAGAACCTGTGCTAGCTATCATTATCATAGGTGGAATATTTTTGGTTGGCTTAAAAATAGTTTTAGTAGATTTTCTTACGATTAGATTAGTGTCTATCCCAATTTCACTTTTCATAGATTTTATGAGATTCTTATTCTTTTCCTTTATTTTTAAAAAATCAGTTTCGTCTGCACCAACATAACTTAGTATATTGTTCACCAATAACGGGTTTTCATCCAGACATCCGTGAAGCATAGTTCCAATTACATTTCCTTCATCATTTCTAACTCCAGATAATACTTTTAGAGGATTATCTTTATAATCTGTTCTTTTAACACTTGAATAGAATAATGGAGTTGCTTCTCCCTCAATTTTTCCATATGTGTGACAATGAAATCCAGTTACTATCTGATTAACTAGTCCTTGGGTTAAAAATGAATTATCAGTTATTATGGCCTCAACTCTATCATTACTAATCATTGGACTAAATGATACATCCAAAATGCCTAAACCCTCTTTTTCTATGGGACAAGGAGACTTTCGGCCTATATCTGTTTTTTTGGCCAACACTTGAAACCCTGAGCACATCCCCAATATGAACAATTCCTTCTTGTTCATTTTCATTATTTCCTGTGCTAAGTCCTGATTTATACTTTGAGATTCTACAATTGTCCCACCAGGAATTATAAGTCCATCTAAGATTTCATTAGCTCTTTTACCATTTACCATACCATTTGGTTTAACCAAGTGAGTGGGTAAATTTCCAAAATTTTCAAATACTGGTAAGGCTCCCTTAACGTATAAAAGTCCTATTTTCATTTGAATCCTTATTTATTGAATAAATATTCTCAAAAACTTTTTATTTTATTTAAAATGATTTTAAACAATTTTTAAAACTTATATAAATGGTTTATTCTTAACTATCTTGTTTTAAATCTTTAATTAACTTCTTCCATTGATTGTATTAATTGGATTATTTTACTGTCGTCTAGTGGTTTAGCTTGTATTTGAAGACCAACAGGTACACCATTAACTTGACCTGCGTTCATGCTTGCAGCCGGTATCCCCGCAAGGTTTGCTATTACTGTCAGTACATCATAAGCATACATTTCCAGGGGATCAAGTGTTTTACCTACTTTATGAGGTAATTTAGGTACCGTGGGGCCTGCAATCACATCTACGTCAGCTAATAATTTTTTCATCTCATTTCGTATTAAAGATCTGGCTTGCAGAGCTTTTTTATAATATTTGCCGCTGAATTCTTTCTGACTTATATATGAACCCATGTGTATTCTTCTTAGAACTTCTTCACCACAAACATCTTCGATCTTGTAACCATATTTTCTTCCGTCATATTTTCTAGTGGCTGAGAAAAATTCTACATAGTTAATTAGGTAGTAAGTAGGTAGGCATAAATCAATATGATCAAAGCTTAATTCAACTACTTCAGCCCCCATATCCACCATTTTATCAATGCTTTCTTCAATAATATTGACTATCTTATCATCAGACACACTCATGAATTGTTTTACTACACCCACCTTGATACCTTTAAGAGAATCTTTAGAATTTTCAGATCCTACATCCATAAATTTAGGTACTTCCCAGTCGATGGTGGTGCACTCACGGGGATCAAAACCAGCTATAGTATCCATCATAACTGCTATTCCACTATAATCAGAAGCAAAAGGACCAATTTGATCAAAACTCATAGCTAAATCCAGTAGCCCTTGCCTGGAAACAGCCCCATATGTTGGTTTAAATCCGATTACTCCGCAATGAGATGCTGGATTACGAATTGATCCTCCCGTATCAGAACCTAAACTTAGATCGCAGAGATTTGCAGCTATGGCGGCAGCACTTCCTCCACTAGAACCACCAGGAATTCTTCCAGGCGCAGCAGGATTCTCTGTGTAGCCATAATATGAAGTTTCTGTGGAACTTCCTGCAGCAAATTCATCCATATTAGTCATTCCAATTATAATTCCATCTTCCTGCTTAATTCTTTGTATAACAGTGGCATCGTAACTACCCAGATAGTTATCTAATGTTTTTGATGCAGCGCTTATTTTAAAATCTTCCACATTAATATTACTTTTCACAGCTACTACAAGACCTGCCAACTTACGAAGTTTTTCATTATTTTTAATTTTAGAATCAATATTTTCCGCAGTTTTAACAGCTTCATCCTTTTTTATATCTAAAAATACATTTATATTAGGATTCAATTTGTCTATTTTTTCTATAAAATCTCCTAGATTATCTGAAGCTGTAAAATCCTGATTTTTAATTGATTTTAACTTTTCTATAATATTCATAATCACACCATACACATCTTAAATAAATTTAAATTAAATTAATAAACTAAAATATGATCTAGCTTTCAAATTTTTTTAAATATTTCATTTTTTTTAATAGGCTAAATCTTCTACATTCTAGTATATTACTCGTAATTTGTTATTTAATTGTTAGTCTTTTTTATTAATCATAAAATTAAACTCCAAAAAGATTGTTTATAATCTTCATGAGTTATTAATAATACTTTAAATAGATAATAAAGTTATATTTAGTCCCCCATACAGATATAGAACTGCTATTAATATTGGTTGATGTATTAAATAAATAATCAACGAATTTCTTCCTAAAAAGCATAAAAATTTTACACTTATTTTTTTTGATAGATCAGGCGAATGATAGATTCTTTGATAATTTGGGTAAAGCATGTTGCCTAAAAATAAACCTAAAGAAACTATTCCTAACCAGGGCAGGAGAGGAAAATAATCCACAGTATATAGATTATATGGTATAAATCCTAGCCACGTCAAATAATAGAACTCAAATCGAAAAAAGCTCAAAAAAATCCCTGATAATATAATAACCATTCCCATGGTTAGGTTTAAATATTTATATTTAATAAAGGGATATTCCAATATTATTGCCAGACCAATAAAATGGAGTATTCCAAAAATAATTAAATCCTCTTTTAGGAAAATCCAAGTGATAATGGTTATTAGAAGGCCATAAAAAAATATTTTTAAACCTCTTTTTAGATATTTTATAAAGTAAGAATGTTTTTTAACATTTATTTTTAATAACCTGTTTCTAGAATAGCTCAGGGTTAAAGAGACCCCTACTAGAAGTATGAATATACTTGCAATAATTCTTGCAAACCACCAAAGAAATCCCGAGCTTAAATTAAAATTGTAAATATTAAAATAATTTAAATCGAAAATAAAATGGAATATTATCATTAATATGATGGCAAGACCTCTTAACAAGTCTATTTCCCAAAATCTAGTTTTTAGATTTTCATTCATTATAAAAACTTAATATGATAGAGTATATAAAATTTGTTTAAAAATAAGCATCTATCTAATAAAAATTAAGAATCCGTAATTTATAAAGAGAATTAATTTTACAATTTTTAATTCTAGAAAAATTTTATACCATGAACTTATTAACTACCTTTCGCACTGCTTTAGTTTTAGCTAGAATAGAAACTTTATCTCCCTTTTTAAGGATCATATCTGGTTTAGGGATAATAATTTCTTCATTTTCGTGCATGGCACAGATCATATAATCTTCGGTAGGATTAATGTCCCCTATCTTTTTTCCGATTATTTGGTTGTTTGCAACAGTTATATCTAGAATTTCTGCATCTCCTCTCCCTAATACAACTAAATCTGCTACTTTTGGTCTAATTATAACTTTTTCGAGATAACTTGCAGCTGTTAGTTCTGGACTTACCACGGCGTCTACCCCTATCTTTAAAAAAACCTTCTCATGATTTGGATCTGTAACTCTGGCAATTATCTTATTGATATCATAATCCTTAACCATTATACAGGATAGGAGATTGGATTCGTCATTTCCAGTAGCTGCAACAAAAACATCTGCATCTTTGATATTAGCTTCTTCTAAGGTTTTTTTATCTGAACCATTTCCGCATATGACCAATGCATCTAATTCGGAAGCTACCTCACCGCATAAAATGTCGTCAGATTCTATAAGAGTAATATCGTGCCCTCCCAGCACTAAAGCCTTGGCTAAGTTTAAACCTACTCTTCCTCCGCCCATGATTACAACATACATTGAAACACCCATTCAATAACTTACAGATTATAACTTGAAAAATCATTTATGAATATCGAAAAATCGATTAATGTTAAAGAGAACTTATATATAAATTTTTGCTAGAATTTTTAATATAATGTCAAATTATAATATTGGATTTAATAAAGCAAAAACAGATTTTCATATAATATCAAATTCATTTTGATTTTTAAAGATTAAATAAATCTTTAAAATTGATTTTAACTGTTTAATATACAAATTAAAATAATTCAATGTTAATAATTTATTTAAATTAGTAAAAAAAAGAATAGAATAATAATTTATTATTGGCAGTACCTTAAATCAAGTTTGACCAGTTATTTAAATCTATCCAAAAAGAGTTTAAGATTTAAATAAGATATAAATTGTCTTTTTAAAGATAAATCACATATTTATGAATTTAAATGATAAAAAAAGGAAATATGGATGCCAAGATAATTTAAATTATAATTTTACTTTAATTTTAAAAAAACTTCCTTAAATGAGGATTAAAGAAGACGCATTTAACTGTTTATAGATGAAAAGAGCCATTAAAAATGAACATTTAGATAAATAAAATATAAAGACAGAGAATTCTATATTCACTAATATAATTCGTTTTAAAACAGTTTAAAAAAAATAAATAAGTTTTAATAAAGTTTTTTGGTGGAAAATAAATAACAAACTTTAAATACTATCAAAAATATTTTATTTCCATCCCCAAACAAGTTATCATCCCCATTTAAAAGGTATTCAAAAATTGTTATATCTTCCGGGTTATGAAATAAATAAATCTTGTATTGGGTTGGAGGCGGTAAAATTACGCGGCGATTATTATTAGCAGCATTCCTAATAGTTAGCGTTATGACAGTAACTATAACAAGTGTCAACGCTACCGATGAAAATCAGACTTTATTGAACACTGAAAACAACTTAGAAAACTTAGAACAAAATTCAACAGAAAATTTGCAAAATGATACTGGTAGTACAAACAATACACCTACAGAAAATGTCACAAATCAAACAAACAGTTCCAATAGCACTGTAACTACAGAAGATCCCCTAGTTAAAGTAAAATACAGTTATACAGTAAAAACATCTTATAAACAAAAATATAAGAGCTATTATAAGTCTTGGTACAAAAAGTATTACAAAAAAACTTATAAACGTAGTTACAAACGCTGGTATAAATCCTATGGACGATGGAAATACTACTGGAAATCTTCTTACAGCTATAAGTGGACCTATAAGTGGACCTACAAATGGAAATACAAATGGAAATATAGAACAGCCTACAAATACCAAACTAAATACGCTTACAAATATGTAAAGCAGTCTGAACTAGATAAACAAGATGATGAACTCAAACAGTATCTAAATTCTACTAACAATTGTCAATCAACAGATTCTAGAATAAAATCTCTGGCTAATTCTATTACTAGTGGACTAACTTCTAATTATGATAAAGCTAATGCTTTATTTAAATGGGTTAGAGATAAAGTTAGTTACACCTTCTACTACAATACCAAATACGGCGCCATTCAGACTATGGAACGCAAATGTGCCAACTGTATAGACCAAAGTCATTTATTGATAGCTCTTTCCAGGGCATCTGGAATACCAGCAAAATATGCACATGCACAATGTGAATTTACAAGTATGACTGTGGGACACATTTGGGCAGAACTCTATGTAAATGGTAAATGGTATACAGCTGATCCAACAAGCTCTAGAAACACATTAGGAACACAAAATAACTGCAAAATACTGTATTGGAAAGGTAGATATGCTCAATTACCTTTCTAATTTATTTTTTTAATACAATGCATAGTTTAAAAATTAATATAATTTTTTTAAGATTTTTATGACTAATAAAAGCATTTTTGTTAATTTAAAGCCTTTATAATTGAATATTTAATTTTTTATATGTTTTAAATACTAATAATGTAAAAAATAAATTTTTATAATAATTTTTCATAATTTTCATAAGTATTAAATGAAATGTAAAACAATACATTTACAATCAAAGAATCGAAATCTTTAGTTTTTATTTATCGACTAAATTTGCAATTTATTTTTTGATAATCACAAGTTACATGGAGAGGTTATTATAACTGAATTAAATGAATTTTTAGAAGATGCTGGAGTATTAAATAAAGTTAATTCTATGGAAAAATCAATAAAAAAATTTGAGGATGAATTAAGTAAATTAGAGTCTAAAAAAGTTATACATGATGATAAAGTTATAAATACAGCAGAAAAAATAATTGAACTCAAAGAGAATCTATTGAGTAATGATGATCCTGAAATGAAAAAACTTCTTAAAACCCTGGAAAAAGATGTTGATGATTTAAAAAATATTGACAAAGATTTTGTAAAAGAAATTGATCTTAAAAAAGAAGAAATCAATTCTATTACTAAACAAAAAGATGAAATTATCAAAAAAAGCCTAATTAAACTACATGAAGATATGAAAAGGGAATATAAACAAACTGATTTAGATCGAGCTAAATATATGGAACTATATCGCAGCAAAAAGGATAAAATGAGTGTTCTAGATAAAAAAATTATGTATTTAAAGTTGTTAATTTCCAAAAACTATGATCTTAGGTTACTATAAAAAATGAGATTTTAATAGATTTAATATTTGATTATAATAATTAATTTTCAAAAAATTTTTAAATTTATTTAAATCTTGGATTAAAACCTGTTATTTCTAAATGCGTTCGTTAAATTAATTTAAAACATTATTTTGAATTATAAAAGGAAAATAATATTTTATCCATTCTAGTATATTTATAGATATTTAATTTATTTCTCAATTAGTGAATTTGTATTCACAGATAGTAAAAATAAAATAGTATATTGGTATTATTAACAAATTATAATTGGTATTGATAATAATGAGGTGCCTGAATGCCAGATACTATTATATTGAAACAAAATGAAATTAAAGAATTGGCTAAAATGGATGAAATAATTGATGCTGTTGAAATTGGTTATGCTGAACACGCTAAACGCAAGGTACATATGCCTGCTAAGAAATATCTATTTTACAGCAAATACCATGGTGATTTACGAATAATGCCTTGTTATCTTAGAGATATGGATCAATCAGGAGTAAAATGTGTTAATGTACACCCTGAAAATCCTAAAAATCATAATTTGCCTACAGTAATGGCTGTAATAGAACTTGTTGAGCCTGAAACTGGTTATCCATTAGCATTAATGGACGGAACCTGGATAACCAATATGCGCACTGGTGCTGCTGGGGGTATAGCTACTAAATATTTAGCGCGTGACAATTCAGAAACTGTGGGATTAGTAGGTGCTGGAAAACAGGCTGAAACACAAATTATGGCTCTTAACGAAGTGATGGATATAAAAAATGCTAAAGTATTTTGTAGAACGTGTTCATCCCGAATTAAATTCGCTAAAATAATATCAGATAAATATGGTTTCCCAGTAGAGCCAGTTGATTCTGCAAAAGATGCTGTTTCTAATGTAGATGTAGTAGTAACTAGTACACCAGTAAATGTTCCAGTAATCAAGTCAGATTGGATAAAGGATGGGACACATATAAATGCTATGGGTGCTGATGCACCAGGAAAACAGGAACTAGAAACCACTCTTACAATCCGATCAAAAATAATCATAGACTCTTGGGAGCAGGCCAGCCATAGTGGTGAAATAAATGTGCCAGTATCTGAAGGAATAATTAAAAGAAAGGATATACAAGCCAAGATCGGAGAAGTAATAATTGGTAAAACTCCAGGTAGGCAGTCAGATGAGGAGATAACCATATTTGATTCAACTGGACTTGCAGTACAAGACATAACTTCTGCCTGGATGATATACAAAAAAGCAGTTAAATTCAGTCTTGGTAGCAAAATAAATCTGCTAGATTAATTATTATAATATAAACTTCGATATCATTATTTTTTTTGCTTTTTTATAGGATTAATTTATTATATTCCAAATTTGGATGTATTAATTTATTTTTGTAAAAAATCTTAGATTCAATAAATTTATAATCGTCAAAACATACTTCTATGTGGTGGTTCCATGTACCAGAACAAAATATACATTACAGAGTTAATCAATAAGATGGGCCAAATTTTAGAATTATTTAGATTTAAAAGCAGGAAAATATCATTTAATAAAAATAAACTAGAAAAAATTGACTATCATCTAACAGAAATTATTAAAATTTTAAATGAATGTAATTAGATGGTTATTAAAAGATTATTTTTATTTATATTTATATTCATGAAGTGATTTAATTGCTAGAATTAATTTTCTTTGTAATAACTTCTTTCTTGGTGGGCTTATCAGGCGCCATTGTACCAGGGCCCATGTTAACTGTAACAATATCGGATTCACTTAAAAAAGGTTATAAAGCAGGCCCATTGGTTGTAAGTGGACATATTATAGCTGAAATTATGTTAATAATCCTTATTATTAGTGGAATGCGATGGTTAATCGAATCCTCCACAGCCGCATTAATCATAGGAACAGTTGGTGGAACAGTATTAATACTTATGGGCTATAATCTTTTAGATACTCAGAAAGATGATTATAAAACCGGGGGAGAGCTGAAGGATGGTCAAAACTCTGTAACTCACGGTATAATCACAAGCATATCCAATCCATATTTCTATCTTTGGTGGGCCACTATAGGATTTGCATTCATGTTCAAGGGACTCCAAATTGCAGGGATAATAGGATTCCTTGGATTTTTTCTAGGACATTGGTCTGCAGACTTATCATGGTATAGTATGATTTCAGTCTTTACCAGTAAAGGTTCTAGAATAATGAATAAAAACACATACATGTTAATAATGAAGATATGTGGAATATTTTTAATTATACTGGGTTTATATTTTATAATCAGTGTTACCTTTTAGCATTAATCAAGAAAAAAAATCAATAAACCAGTAACTATGAAATTTTTAAATTGGACCTTCTACTAAAAGATTACTAATAGAAATTTAAATTAATGGATGCATATTATCATTGCTTGAAAAAGTTTTCAACCTAGAGGAATAAATCAAATGTGGATATAATGAACAAAAAAGCAATTGTATTTGACAATTCAGGGACTTTAATTGAACGATACCGTGCCTTGAAAAATATAAGAACTGGCGAAATATGTGACACCATGAGCTCAATAGACGTGGTTGATTATGACTCCGAAAGAGTGCTGGTAGTTCTTCAGACTGATCCTGCAGAATGCATTATTAACGCTAAACCTAACCAGACTATATATCAATTTATAAAACGAAACAAAATTAATTTTGATATAAGTTATTCCAACGAAGATGTAAAAAAAAAGAGTATTACTAATGCCATAAAAGATGATCAAACCACAGTAATGGATATAAAAGATACTATTAATGCAGTTATTAACAAAAAATTCAATGTACAAATCTGCAGTGGTTCTGGATTCATAGTAAATATTGAAAAAAGAAAAATCGATTTTACCATAACTGCTGGTGGAAAAATATTTCCAGAAGTAGTAGATGTGATACAAGAACTTAAAACAAGAGGTATAGATATTTACGTAGCTTCTGGCGATCGTAAAAAATCTTTAGAAGAACTAGCAAAGTTTATTCATATTCCACAAGAAAATGTGTTTAGTACAGCTGATTCATGGAAAAAAAAAGAAATTGTTAGAAAATTAAAGAACAATTATAAAGTTATGATGGTTGGAAATAGTGCAAATGATATTATGGCTATGAAAGAAGCAGATATTGGAGTTTTAACTATTCAACAAGAAGAATATACCCCTAAAAAAGTTTATGATGCTGCAGATGTAGTAATTGATAATATAAAAGAAGTTTTGGACATAAAATTTTAATATAATTTAAAATTTTTATTTTAATTTAAACTCTGTTTTTAATTAATTTAAATGGATATTTAAGGTAATTCATAACTTTTTATACTTAAAAATACCTTTTAAGGAAGTATGTTAAAAAGTATGCTAAGGAACTGTAGCTGGGGATTATGAATGTTAAAACTATTGCTACTAAAGCCGCTATGGGCAGAACATAATTTATTTTTTTAATATGCTCAATCCTTTCAGGAGTAAGTGATTTATCCACCAATCCTCTACTGGCAGCGTATCTCCAATTCAAATTAAAAAATATTCCTATCATTAAAAAATTGATTTGAAAAAATAATTCTGCAATAGTGAATTCACCGTACTCGCCTACTAATGATGTTGAAAATGGAACCAATGCCACAAACATTAACCATAAAACATTAATCCATAAAAGTGCTGTATCCGATTTTTTTATACGATGAAACTGTTGATGATTAACTCTCCAAAATATTGCAAGTAAAACAAAACTCAAACCATAAGTCCACAATTTAGGCCATAAAGCTAATAATCCATCCCATATAGCTGAATTTGTTACAACACCTGTAATTTGAGGAACGTCAAGATTTAAAACCAATAAAGTCATGGAAATAGCAAATATTCCATCCACTAAAGTTTCTATACGTTTTGTGGTCATCCAGACATAATCTTCATTCATGATTTCACCGATATTAGTTTAATTGTTTTATTATAAATCAATGGAATGTAATTACTATATTAACATCTAGATATTATTTTAAAGGGATAGCATTATATTTTACTCGAGGACTAAATATCATTTAGTAAAGATGATCATATTTTGATAAGATCATAATTCATACTACCTAATCCTAACTCTTGAGCATACTTAAGCTGAATCCAACCATCAACTTTTGGCCAAATCCCCCTAAATTTATCTTCACCTTTATCTAAATTACTTTTTATTTCAGATTCTTCAAAAGCTTTTTGTTGATTAACCAATTCATAACTAGCAGTATCCAGTGCAACCGGATCTTTAGAAGCTAAAATACCTATATCTTGAACTATGTTAGCATCGCTAAATGCTTCACAATCACAATCTGGTGTAATATTCATTAAAAAATTGAAATAGCATACTTTATCAGGTTTATTTTTAACTGAACCGTATGCATATTCCATCATTCTTTCCATGAATTCCGGTAAACTTTGAAAATCCATTTCAATTGCGCTGGAGGGACACTCTGCCATACAAAGATTACAAGCAATACACAACTCCTTATCAATCTCTGCTTTTTTTTCTCCTAGAAAAATAGCATTGAAAGGGCATAAAGTATTGCATGTTTTGCAAAGCGTGCATTTTTCAGTTATTATTGGTTTTGAACATTCATGTTGGTCAATTTTACCTCCTGCAGAGGCGCATCCCATTGCCAGATTTTTTAATGCTCCGCCAAATCCGCACATGGAATGACCTTTAAAATGAGATAAGACAACAATGGAATTTGCTTCTTCAATATTTCCTGCAATTTTAACATTTTTGAAATGTTTTTTATTAATTTTTACATTGTGATAATAGTTACCAGCCAGACCATCAGAAATAATAACTGGTGCACCTACAACTGCAAAGTCAAATCCATGCTTTATTGCTGTTTTATGATGATTTACCGCATTATGCCTACTGCCAAAATAGAGTGTATTTGTATCGGTTATAAATGGTTCTGCACCTAATTTGTACAATTCGTCCACAATGACCCTTATAAAAATAGGATTCAAAAATGAATCATTGCCTTCTTCTCCAAAATGAATCTTTATGGCAGTCAAATCCCCTTTATCAACTATTTCATCCATTCTAGACTTTTTAAATAATTTAATTATTTTATTTAACTTATTTTCATTAATGCTGCGGGATCTGAAATCTGAAAAAAATACTTTAGACATAAAAGTCCCCCTTTTACTTTTTTATAACCCATTTTATTGAAATAAATGTATAGAATGTATTTATGTTAGTTAAGAATTTTATTAGACTTTAACATCTATTTAGATTGATTAAAATATCTCGACTTTTTAGAATTTTATTATAATTATTTAATTCAATTATAACATTGTTCAACCCTTTTAAAAGATTCAAATCTAAATTTCCCTCACCAAGGGCGAGATGTTGATCTTTTTCACCATTATTATCGCTTACATGATAATAAAAAATATTTTTCATTTTAAAAAAAGCATTAGTATCTTCTGAAGTATTAGCATGGCCTACATCTAATGTAGCGTAACAGTCACAATTTTCTGTGATAAATTGATGTTCTTCATAACTATTACAAAAATAAGCGTATTTTCCTGGCATATTTTCTACACATAATTTTATACCATGTTCTTCTCCATATTCACTGGCCTTTTGTAAGGTATCAATTGCATAATCCCTTCCTAATAATCTAATCCGATCTTCAAGACGATGGATCATGCCAGGATGTGTAGTAACAGCTTTAGCACCAATTTTAGATGCTAAATCAATAGTTTCTTCTAATTGGTGTAGTGTTTCATCTCTTATCCCTGGATTAAGGCTAGCTGGATTTAAATCAATTGTAGGAGAATGTAAAAATATATCTATGTCATAAGAATGGAATACTTCTAATTCTTTTTTATCCATCATTAGTACATTTCGTGGCCAGTATGGGCCCTCACATAATATTTCTATTATATTAAATTCATCAGCAGTTGCTCTTTCTAGGAAATTTTCAAACGAATACATGAATAGTGCTAATGTTGAGAAACCTATTTTCATATTTATCACAAATAAGCGGTATTTAGATAAATTAAGTATTAAAATAATTTTATTTTTCAAAATTATTTAAGCCTATGTATTCCTAACGGCAAGATTTATATATAATATTGATATATCATAAGTTAATATATCAAAAAAGGACATATCAACTACCGATATGTAAATCTTTATATAATTATAATAATTGAGGTGTGAATTAATGGGTGATGATGAATCTTTTAAAGATCACATTAAATCTATTAAAGATTATGAAAAAGTATTTAATTTAAATAAATTTGATAAAAAACTTATTAGAGGTTTTATGAGGGGTTCTGGCCTAATATTTATGCTATGGCTTATCAGTAAGAAGGGAAAACATGGATATGAAATTATGACCCAAATACATGAATCTTCTCCTTTTGGTAAAAAAGTTAAAATGCCCAGCCCCAGCATTATCTATCCAAAACTACATCAATTAGAAAGGAAAGGACTTATAAAAGGAACATGGGAACATCACGGTAAACGTAAAGTTAAATATTATGAAATAACTGAAGAGGGAAATGAAACACTTTCTAGAATAAAAATTATTTTTAAATCCCGTGAAACAAACCTATATGAAGAATTTATACAGGATATGTTATCCTTAAAATGAATTTTAAGACTTTTAAAGGAGTTAATATTAATGAAATATGCGATTGAAACATTTGATCTTACTAAAAAATTTAATGATTTTGTAGCAGTCGACACACTAAACATGAAAATTAAAGATAAAAGTATATTCGGATTTCTAGGTCCAAATGGGGCTGGAAAAACAACTACTATCAAAATGTTAACTTGTCTTATTCAACCAGAAGTAGGTACTGCAAAAGTTGCAGGTTATGATATAATAAAAGAACCGAACGCAGTAAGACAAAAAATTGGTATGGTTCCGCAATTAGTTAGTTTATATGGAGATCTCACGGTTAGGGAAAATGCAGAATTATGTGCAGATTACTATGGATTACCACGAGATTTAAAAGAAGATAGAATAGTAGAACTCATGGAACTAGTAGATATAAAATATGCTGAAAATAAACTAGTCAAACAGCTATCTGGTGGTCAAAAACAAAAAGTTTCTATTGTTGCCAGCTTAGTTCACCAACCAGAGATATTATTCCTTGATGAACCTACCATTGGTTTAGATCCTACCACAAAAAGAATTTTATGGGATTTAATTGAAGAATTGAACTCAAAAGGCCATACAATCATCTTATGCTCCCACGACATGTACGAAGTAGAACTACTATGTGAGAATGTGGGGATTATTAATACAGGTACATTAGCTGCATTTGACACACCACAGGGACTAAAAGACACTATAATGGAAGAGGAACAATCCCAAAAAAATGCTAGAATAACAGAAATTATGTCAAAAATACGTGAAGAATCCGCAATTAGTGATAATACAACTATAAGTAAAATTGACAATGCAATAATAGACATCGAAAAAGAAGAAGGAGATTTTAGAGAATTAAGTGTTATGATCAGTAATTTGAACCAAGATTTATTAGAAAAAATATCCAATATACCGCTGGTATTTAACGTTCATGAGCACAAATCCGGTAGATTAACCATGAATATTAGTTGTACTGAATGTGCAATTAATGATGTCTTAAACTTCATAATAGAAAATGGAGGTAATATCACCTCAATCTCCACTAAAGATCCTTCACTTGAAGACGTTTTTGTAAAAGTTACTGCGAAAAATCAGTCAGTAGGTGAGTAAATGGAAACTAAAAAAATAATGTGGATGCTCAAAAAAGATTTAATGGTCCTTTGGAGACATAAACCTCGTCTATTATCCCTCTTACTATTTCCCATAATAATGATCACGCTATTTGGATATGGAATGGGTGGAGAGTTGAGTAATATTCCCATAGTAGTTGTGGATCAAAGTGATGGACCGGTTACTGACGCCACATTAAATGCTATTAAGAATATGAGTTTATATGATGTTAAAGAAATTATAAATGATCCTGACGAAGCAAAACAGATGGTGATGGGCGGACAGGTTAAAGCCGCCATAATTTTGCCAGATAACTATGATAATCTAACAGATACCCAAGCCAAAAATGTATTAATTTATGTGGATTCATCTGATCAAATGGCTACAACCGCAGTTGTTCCTGCCACTCAGGCTCTGTTTAATCAAATATCTAGTCAAATAGGAATACAAAAGTTGGAGATGATGAACGCCCAGGATAGCCAGATCCAAGTCCAATCTGCGAGTGTTAACTCCTCCAATTCAAGTAATCAAGGTATAGATTTTAATAATATAATTAATTCTATTAACTTCCAAATAGATCGGATTTATGGGGATGTTAAATACATCGACTTTTTGGTACCGGCTGTGCTGGCGATGACTGTGATGTTTTCCTGTATGTTTGGTATGGGAGAATCAATAGCTGGTGAAAGAGAACGTGGAGAGCTTGCAAGGCTATTTATGACACCCACAAATGTTTCAACTGTAGTTGGGGGTAAAATAATCTCAAAACTAGTTATTGAGACAGGTAGAGCATTGATATTAATAGTTGCGGCTATACTTTTATTTGGGATTGCTATTAAAGGAAGTATGGTTTTGACCATATTACTATTGGTATTAGGTGCCCTATGTTTTGTAGGTTTTGGAATAATGATATCGGCACGAGTGGGGACTCAAGAAGATTATATGCAAATGGTGATGCCCTTTGCCATGCCCATGATGTTTGTATCTGGAGTTTTCTATCCTATAGAAACTATGCCATGGATATTCCAAAAAATTGCTTACATAGTACCTTTAACTTACATAAACGATGCAATGCGTACCGTAATGCTTAAAGGCGGAGGAATTGGCGATGTTTGGATAGATATTTTAGTGTTATTAGGTTTTACCGCCTTATTTTTCGGTTTAGGAGTAACAAAATTTAATAGGGATATCTAAATACCCCTATTTTTTTAAAATACTAGTTAAAATGGTGTTAAGATGTTAGGTAAAAAGAAAATACTAATTGGACTATTATTAGTAAGTATAATTGTAAGCCCTGCTGCAGCAGCAGAATGGCCGATGTTCCACGAAAATCCGGAACATAACGGATACGTAACAGAATCTGCCACATTTTGTCCATGTGTTTGGATTTTTAAAACTGATGGTGCTTTACAATCTTCCCCGGCAATATATAATGAAGTATTATATTTTGGATCAATGGATAATAATATTTATGCTGTTAAAATGGATAATGGTTCTAAAAAATGGAGTTATAATACATCTGGACCCCTTATATCTTCACCAGCTGTTTTAAATGGTACTCTATTTATTGGTTCTTTAGATCATTATTTATATTCCCTTAATTCAGAAAATGGAACATTAGAGTGGAAATTTAAAACTGACAATGGAATTGAATCTTCCCCAGCAGTTGATAATGGCTTAGTATTTGTTGGATCTAATGATAATTATCTTTATGCCATATTTACTGAAGATGGATCCCTATCATGGAAATTTAAAACTGAAAAGCCAGTAGTTTCATCTCCAACTATAGTAAATGGAAGTGTTTATGTAGGATCTGATGATAACAAAATTTATGCATTAGATAGTAATGATGGTAGTGAAATCTGGGAATACGAATCTGCAGATAGAGTAAGATCATCTCCAGCTTATTATAATGATACAATTTATGTTGGATCTGACGATGGCCAATTATATGCTTTAAATGCCACCACCGGTAATCTTAATTGGAAATATTATATAGGAAATCCAATAAGATCTTCTGCGCTAATAGAACCTCTAAATAATAATATATTCGTTGGATCTGACGACGGGAACATGACATGTCTAGATACTCGTACTGGAGAACTTAAATGGTCATTTAAGACCGGTTCTGCTGTAAGGTCTACGCCGGCTTTATTAGATAATAAAATCACGTTTGGATCAAATGATGGAACTGTTTATGTCTTAAATAAATATACTGGAAAGGAAGAATGGAGTTATAATCCAGGTTATATTATTTTTAACTCCCCTATGAGTTCTTCTCCAGCAGTTTATGGTAATACAATATATATAGGCAGTGATGATGGTTATTTATATGCATTAAATGCAGATAAAAAAGAAGGTCCCACTTCCATATTTGCTTATTATATTACAGGAATAGCTATTTTTGTCGTCGCTATCTTGGTTCTATTAAGAATTTTAAGAGGAAGAAGTAAAAAGAAATAATTATTTGTAGATAATTTCCTACAATAAATTTTTTTAATATAAAAACCTAGACAGACTTAATTTTTGATTATAAGTAAAATTAAGTTCTTATTTAATTTTTTAATTTATTAAGGATTATAAAAAAGAGCTTGTATCAGTATAAAATCTACACAATACAAATTAAGTATTAAAAATTAATATAAAAAAATGAAACCATAAGGTTTCAAATATTCCCCTTAGATTAATCTTTGCTTAGCTGTATCTCTATGGCAGATACGTTAGTTGATCCGCCTTCGTTACCTATGATTTCTTCAGTGCATATATCTATAGAAGCTACGTCTATATCTGGTATGAATCTATTCCTAACTATTTCAGCTACATCAACTGCTCTGCTGATGGCCCTTCCACGTGCTTTTAATACCACATCAGGAGTTCCACCATTCATCTGAGTTACAACAGCTAAAACATAGTTCATTACAGGCTTGTTTCCAATGTATACGACATTTTCCTCTGACATCACTTTTACCTCCGAAAGAATAACTATAATGTTTTTCAGTTGTTCAATATTATATATAGTTTATGATTAATTTCTACAGAATTAGTGTTAAATAATTTACTAATAAAGTTCATATAACTATTAGTATAACTTTAAAAAGATAAAATTAATGATTTCACAATTTTTAGGATAAAAAAAGATATATAAATAAATATTAACTATAATTAAGTTTCAAAGAGTATTTTAGGCAAAATTTAAAACTTAATAAAATGTTTTAATTAATCCAAGTACTTATATCCCTAAATACAACTACTATTCCAATTATGTTACCTTTTTCATCTTTAATTGGATTTATAGCTCCGTATATGGGTACTTCTGTACCATTTTTAGACTTTAAAATTACATTATCTATGTACAAGTTTCTGGCAACTTCTTCTCTAAAAATTTTATTTAAAAGAATGCTGCTGAGTTTGCCTGGACCATCACTTAATATAGTAAATACCTCTGATAGAAATTTTCCTATTGCATCTTCCTGAATAAACCCAGTTAAATCCTCTGCTACAGGATTCATAAATTTAATTTGACCTTTAGAATCTGTTGCAATCACAGCATCTGCTATGTTAGTTAAGATAGCAGTTAACCATCTTTCATTTTCTCGTAAACGTTTTTCCATTCTATCGCGATAAAGGGTTATCTCAATAGTTGTATGTAATTCACTTTCCTCAAATGGTTTGTTAAGAAAGCCTGCAGGGCTTTTACGTATGAATCCTGAGGGTTCTGTAATTTTTGCTCTTTGAACTGTGTTTTCATCAGAATAAGCTGAAAGATAAATTACTGGTATGCCATAATTTGATCTTATATATTCTGCTGCTTCTATACCATCCATTTCGCCTTCTAACTTAATATCCATAATAATTAAATCAGGTTTAATTTCTTCAGCTTTCTTTATAGATTCTTCACCAGAATAGACTACTGCTGCTACATCATACCCTAAATCTTCAAGACCTTCTTTTAGGTCTTCAGCAGTAATTCTTTCATCTTCAACGATCATAAGTTTTGGTGTTGGCATAATAATCCCCCATACTATCACTAAAATAATGAAAACTTAAATCTAGTTTATTTAAGGCTTTCTAAAAAATTTATAATTTCATATTACTTATTATAACTTCGTTATTATATATGAATTTAATATGGATTAAGTTATCATGTTTTTGAGTTTTAGAATAGACTTTTAAATGTTATAACAAAAGTAGTGCCATTATGGCAAATAATTTCCATATCGCCATTTAGTTGGTTGCAAAGATTATTAATTAGTCTCATTCCTAAAGATTTAGAATTCGAACAATCAAAATCATCCGGCAAGCCAATTCCGTTGTCTATAATTTTCAAAATATAGTGATAAAATCTATTTTGATAAAATTTTACAAAAATTTCACCTTCTCTATTATCGGGAAAGGCATGTTTTAATGAGTTAGATAGTAATTCATTTATAATAAGTCCGAAATTTATGGCTTTATCAGCGTCTATTAAGATCTTACAGACTTCCACATTTAGTTTAACCCTGCCAGCGCTTTTACTATAAGATCTAAATAGTTCAGTTACCAAATTATTAACATATTCTTCTAAATCGATTTTAGAAAGATCTTCTGATTGATATAATTTTTCATGCACCATACTCATTGATCTAACTCTATTTTGACTATCATTAAGAATTTCACCTATCTTTTCATCTTCAATGTAACGGGATTGAAGTCTTAGTAGACTGGAGATGATCTGCAAATTATTCTTAACGCGATGATGAATTTCCTTTAAAAGAATTTCTTTTTCACTTAATGCCTCTATTAGTTTGTCCTTCGCTATTTTTCTATCAGTGACATCCCTTATACTAAAAACTATTCCTTTAAGTTTATTATCATCAAATAAGGGATTTCCGAAAGTCTCTAACCAAATATAATTTCCATTTACATTTTTATAACGATGTTGTAATTTATTAGGACTTATATCCTTTATTTCATTGAAAAATTTTAATTTAAAACTTTCTATATCTTCAGGATGAAGGAAATCAAAAATAGATCTTTTTAACATATATTCTGGTTCATATCCCAATATAATCCTAATAGAAGGACTTACGTATAGATAATTTCCTTTAAAATCAGTTTGTACAATTAAATCTAACATATTATTGGTAATAATTCTTAGCTTCTCTTCGCTTAACCTAAGGGCTATTTGAGACTTTTTGTTCTCGCTAATGTCTAAAATTGATGTTAAAATTTTTTTTGTGTCAGGAATAAATGCAATTGTCATAAAAATATCTTTATGGTTTTTAAAGGCATCAATAAATATTGTTTCAAAATTTTTTGTTTCTTTTTTAGTATTATTTGAAGCCCGACACATGTAATTTTTAATAACTTTCTTATCTTTTTGCATAGTAAAATCAGTGAATTTTATTTTTCCTTCAATTTCACTTTTTTTATAACCCGAAATATCTTCAAATCCTGAATTTACCATTTCAATAATCATATTTTCATTTATAATGGCAGTAGCAGTTCCAGTATTTTCAAAAATAGTTTTATAAAAATTTTCAGATTTTTTCAAAGCAATTTTGTTATTCTTTCTTTTTTTAAACTCAGTTATTTCTCTTTCTATTGCGGGAACTAATCTAGAAAGATTATCTTTTAATATGTAGTCTTGAGCACCAGCTCGCATAGCATTAACAGCGATTTCTTCTCCAATTTTTCCCGAAACAAGTATTACTGGCAATTCTTTATCAAACTTTTTTGATAATTCAAGAGCCTCCATACCTCCAAAGCCGGGTATGATATAATCACATATCACAATATCCCAATACTCATTTTCTAATGAATATTGCATATCTTTTGCGGTTTCGACTCTTTTATAAGTTAGATTAGGTGCATTTTGACTTAATATTCTCATAATTAGCTCTGTATCATCTTCAGAGTCGTCTACAATTAGTACATTTAATGGAAAATTCAATTTTCATCCTACCTGAGAAGCATTTTCATTGAAATTAAGCCAGTAAATCCCTAAAATACGTATTGTTTCCATAAATCTGTTAAAATTAACAGGTTTTTGGATATAACTATTAGCACATAATTTATAGCAGTTTAATATATCTTCAGTTTCTTTAGATGAAGTTAAGATTATTACAGTAACATTTTTAGTTTTTTCATTAGATCTTAACTTTTTTAGAACTTCAATACCATCTAATTTTGGTAATTTAAGATCAAGGAGAATAATTGAAGGTATTTTACTAGTATCCCTATTAGAATAGTTACCCTCCCCCCAAAGATAATCAATTGCTTCAAGACCATCAGTAACTACATCTATCTTATTTTTTATTTTAGATTTTTTTAAAGCACGTATGGTCAAATTTATATCATCAGGATCATCTTCAACTAAAAGTATTGTACCTGAATTTTTATTCACTTTCATCACCCTTCGGATTTAGAGTAAAGAAAAAAGTAGCCCCATTATCTGGATCACCGTGGGCCCAAATATTTCCCCCGTGTTTATGAACTATTCTTTGAACAGTAGCCAGACCTATGCCACTGCCAGGAAATTGATTTTCAGAATTAAGACGTTGAAATGGTTTAAAAATTTTTTCAGCTTGATCTCGGTTAAATCCCGTGCCATTATCTTTTATAAAATAGGTTAACTGGCCATTATTATTTTGACTGCCAAAATTGATTATCGCAGCCTTTTTATTGCCAGTGAATTTCCAGGCATTATCCAATAAATTTTCCATCATTATCTTTAAAAGTCTTGAATCGCCTTTAACCACTAAATTATCTTTTATAGTGTAATTGACATTTCTATTAGGATCTGATGTTTTAAATTCCTCAAAGATATCACTAACTATTAAGCTAAGATTAACATCCTCTATTTTAATGTTTGAACGTGTTAGTTTAGAAAGTTCTAGCAGATCATCAATTAATTGGGCCATACGCTGGCTTGAAATCCTTAAACGGTTAAGATAATAAATTCCCTGTTCATCTAGTTTGTCACTGTAGTCTTCTAAAAGAGCCAGACTATAGCCATCTATTCTGCGTAATGGTGCTCTTAAATCGTGAGAAACAGAATAACTAAATGATTCTAGTTCTTTATTTATAGATTCTAATTCAGCTGTTCGATCAGCAACCATGCGCTCCAATTGATTGTGATATTCCTTTAATTTAGATTCAGCTATTTTTCTATCATTAATATTTCTTATTACAAAAACAGCGCTTTTTGACTTATTAGAATTGTTATATAATAAGTTTCCAATAGCTTCCAACCATATATATTCTCCCTTAGAATTTTGACAGCGATACTCTATTATGCGGGAATTATTGTTAAAAACCTCCTTAAATCCCTTAGTTACAAGAATTATATCATCAGGGTGCACAAATTTTTTTAATTCTGTAATTTTGTGATTTAAAATAGCATCAAAATTGAGACCTAACACTGTTTTTATAGAAGGACTCAAATATTGAATTGTACCGCTAGAATCTATATTAATAACTATGTCCAGCATATTATCAGTGATTAGACGCATTTGTTCATTTCTTCTTTTTAGAGTACTTTCCACATTTTTTAGTTCTGATTGCTCTTTCGCTTCATTAATTGCTCTTTGGAGTGCCGGAACTAATTTGGACAAATTGTTTTTAAGAACATAATCTGTTGCTCCTTCCTTTAATACTTCAACAGCAAATTCTTCTCCGATTTTACCACTGACAAAAATGAATGGAGTATCTGGAGCTAATTTTTTAGTTATTTTTAATGCTGATAAACCATCAAAAGTAGGAAGAGAATGATCAGCTAAAACAACATCTGGATTAAAATTTTTAAGAGAATTTGTGAAATCTTCTTCAGTTTCTACAATTTGAGAATTAAAATTAATTTTTTCCCTGCGCATTTCATATTCGATAAGCTCGGCATCTAAAGCAACATCTTCAAGTATAAGTATATTCAGTTTATCCTCCATAAATCCCCCCTCCAAAAGATAAATACCACCCGACCCCTGGCGAATGATATAACGATTATATATTAATTAAATGTATTTAATTAAATATTAGCTAAATTGAACGTCTATAAATTATAAAAATATTAAATCAGTTTGCCTTAGTTATTTCCATAATTTCTAAATTTATTATATAAAATTAAATTTATGAAGATAAATATATATAATTTAGGTTTGGATTATCTTAAAATCAGTATCTTGTTTATGGCGTCTAATACTGCTTCTACACTGGACATTACTATATCTTCTCTAGTAGATCTTCCAGTAGCCTTATTACCATTTTTGTCACCCATTACAACAAAAACCTCAGCCAAAGCATTAGTACCGCCAGTTATGGCCTCTATATTATATTCTAAAAGTTCTATATCTGCAGTTTCACCAACAACACTTTGAATAGCATTTATAGCTGCATCTACTGGACCTACTCCAGTTCTAGAAGATGTATTAACTTCTTCATTAATTTTTAGTTTAACTGTGGCAGTAGGCATAACATTTTCACCAGTCATAACTGCAAATCCTTCCAATTTAACAATTTCTCTTTTGGCTTTTCCTAGAATACTTTCGGCAATAGCTTTTAAATCCGCATCGGTTACCATTTTACCTTTATCACCAAGATCCTTTATTTGGTCAAACACTTGACAGAACTGATCCTCTTCCATTTCAATGCCATAATCGTCAAGTTTGGATTTAAGAGCTTTAGCACCTGTGTGTTTTCCTAAAACTATCCGACGGGTATGTCCAACCATTTCAGGCGTAATGGGCTCATAAGTCTCTGCTTTTTCCAATACTCCGTGTACATGTATTCCTGCCTCATGTGCAAATGCATTTTCACCAACAATCGCTTTGTTAGGAGGCATTTTAACACCAGTAATCCTAGAAACAAATTCGGAAGTGTTAACGAGTAAATTAGTATTGATAGTAGTTTTAATCCCATATTCTACTGTTAAAGCCATGACTAATTCTTCTAAAGAGGCGTTACCTGCCCTTTCACCTAATCCATTTATAGTGGCATGTGCTTGTTGGGCGCCTGCTTCTATTGCCATTAAAGAATTAGCTACTGCCAGGCCAAAATCATCATGACAGTGAACGCTTACAGGGATATTTAAATCCTTTTTTAGTTCAGATATTAACCATTTCATAGAACTGGGTATCATAACACCCACCGTATCAGGCACATTAATATAATCTGCCCCAGCTTCTTCCACTGCCATGTATATCTTCCTTAAATAATCATATTCTGTCCGGGTTGCATCTTCTGCTGAAAATTCTGCCTCTATTCCATGATCTTTAATGTAATCTACTGCGTCAACTGCTTTGGAAAGAATATCCTCTTGGTTCATTTTTAATTTAAATTTACGATGAAGTGGAGAAGTTCCAATGAATGTATGGATATAATCTACGCCACAGTCAATAGCCGCATCTAAATCCTGAATCAAAACTCTTGCCAACCCACAAATCTGAGCATTAAGCCCTAAATCTATAATTTTCCGAGTGGATTCACGTTCTCCTTCAGATGCTGCTGGAAAACCTGCTTCTATTACATTTATTCCTAATTTATCCAGTTTTTTAGCAATCCTAATTTTTTCATCTACAGTAATGGCAACTCCGGGAGTCTGTTCACCATCTCTTAAAGTTGTATCGAATATTCTTACTGAATCAGGAAGATTCATGGTTTTTTTCACTTGATCAATATACATAAAAAACCCCTTTTTTTTGGTTAGGCAATTATTAACCGAGATTACTCTAGAAAATGTGAATTTCTAATGAATATTAAAGGTTTATAGAATATTATTGTAAAATGCATCGTTTAAATTTTCTGAATATCTACGCACCTATTATCAAACTCAAGAAATTCCGGAGCCCCGGTGCAAGTCCCAAAATAAAAATAGCCAACTTCAACATATTTTTTATAGTTTTATCTTCTACATAAAGATCAATAACATACAAAGCTAGTAAAATAACAGATATTTTTAACGGGAACATGACGAAAGCCGTTCCAGTGAGATTAGTAAGTGCATTTGGAAGTACGTGTTGTTCTCCATAACCATAAAAGTCTACTGCTACAAATGTAGAACTGGCATCAAATAAATGAGCCATTATTACACTTAAATTAAGTTTATTTTGCAAAAGATCCCATTTATTTCTTAATAATATAAAAATAGAAGAAATGATTAGCCAAGTTCCGACTACTGCTATCATTGCAATTAAATCAATATGGGGTATATTTAAAATATTGGGAATACTTATTAATAATCCCACTGCTAATATTATATATTTATAATCTATTTTAAATTTTTTTTCTATAAAAATAGAAGTTAAAAGTGTTAATATGGCTAAAAAACCTGTTAAAATGTATATCCCTGGTGTTACCAATAGATAAGTAAGTGGATATATTCCATTATCCACCAGAGCTCTAGTACTTGAGCCAAAGAATATAAATGGAATTAAGGGAATTACAAGGTCTTTTGGATCCTTTTTTAAATAATTAAACATTTTAATTATTATTATAACTACCAATCCTAAGATAATTCCAAAAATAACTGTATTTAAAACGTTATATCCCGGTTCCAAGTAAATAATATGTTCTTTAATAAATTCTATTATCATAAAATTACTATGAATTTAGATGATTTAATTTTATCTATTCTATAATTAATAAGATAATTACTTAATTTAGAGAAAAAATTACTTAATATTTATTTAAAAAATTAGAAAATTAATATTTGACGGTTTTATCATTGAAGAAGAGAGCTAATTTAATCAAAATTTTTATAATTTTTAATTTTTTTGTTTATTACTTCTTTTAGTATTAAAGGTAATGGTGTTCTACTTCCAAATACTGAAGTTTTTCCTTCTCGAATTCCTTTTAAAATACTTTCCACTGAGTAATCCGCTTCCACATCTGTTACACAACTTCCAATACCCCCTAAAAAATGGGCGTCGCTAGAACCAATTTCAGGTATGCCTTTTTCTTCCGCCAATTTTTTAGCTCTCCAATTAGAATAACCAAATATATAACGTGAGTTTAATGTTTCAATAGCATCTATATCCAAATTATAAACATATTCGCATAGTCCGTCTCTATATTTTACAAAAGGGTGCGGTATAATGGCTATTCCACCATAATCTCTAATTAATTCAATTGTTTCCTCAGGAGATAATCCCTTTCTTATTTCATCTCTTATCCCCAGAGCAACTATATGGCCCTTGGAGCTAGTTATCTCCATAGCAGGGATTATAACAAAATCTTCTATATCATTAAATTCCTTCAAAGCAACCATTGATCCTTTAAGAGTATTATGATCTGCTATTGCTATGCCATCCAATCCTATTTCTATAGACTTTTTAACTATCTCACGGGGCGTTCCACTTGCATCTCCAGAATAAACACTATGTATATGAGGATCAATAATCATGTAATCACCTTTTTAGAGAACATATTATTTCAATTTATAAGTTTTTATTGCTTTAATTAGTCCTGCAGGGCCGGTCATCATTACATCCCCGGCTGGGGCCGCATTATAAACATTAAATTCAGTATTATTAAGTAAAATGCGCTGTGGACCTGTAGCTACTATGCAATTATAATCATCTATGGCATTAAGTACCCATGCACCATGTCCACCATCATCGTGGATTTCTTCATGAGTTAAAGTTCCTTCAACAAGTTTATTTACAAATAATTCTATTTTATCCCTAGTTAATGTGTGGGTATGGTGTTCAAATACACCAACTATTTTACCATTGTCAAATGCTGCGGCAAGGGTATGGCCATTACCAACGTCCATGGCTACATATCTATCCATTCCTTTTACATAATCGTCACAAGTAGCTCCACATATAGAAGCAAATTTAGAATCCATAATTAAAACTTTATATTGCTTTAAATATCTCAATATTGCATTCATTCTTGTAAAATAGTCTGGAACCTTTTTAAAATAGGAAAATTCTTCAGTTTTTCTAGGTACGTCTAATCTTTCCTTAATTTTCATGAAACGAAAATTTCTATCTCCCATTCCTTCTTTAAAACCATGATCCTGAACAGCTACACCAATATAATTAAAATTCAAGTCTACACCGAAATTTATCAAAGTATTTTTTATGGCAGGCAGATCTACATCTTTAAGTTCAATTTTGTCGTATTTAGAGTATTTTTTAGTATCTAATTCATTATTATTTTCATCTATTATGTCGATTCCATAACCTGAAACTCTATTTAAATCGTCTCTAACCGTTCGGGCAGCTTTGGTAGTCATTGCTATTTTGTAACCTTTATGGAGCTTTTCCTTTATGGCTTTATTTATAGGGCCTCCTCCCATAGTTTCTCCTGTTATTAAAATATTATTTTCTGAATTCCTAATTTTTTTGGCCAATATTCTGGTAGGAGAGGGCAATACTAATTTAATAGAGTTTTCAATGTTTTTAGTTGAATCATATAGTAACATATCCTGTGTTCCAACACCAACATCCACCGCTAAAATTTTCATAAATGTATATTATAATTCTATGTATAAAAAAGTACAAACTCATATTTCTAAACTTTTATGTAACGCTGAATGTTTTATTGCATATTACATGAAATATCATGTACATATATGTACGACAAAGGTTTAAATATAACATTACCGTATAATTAAAAAATAATTAAATAAAATTAGAATTATAATATAAAAAGGTGATTAAATGTATAAGGTCACACTACCTTCAAAGGAAATTCCAAAAAAATGGTATAACATAATTCCAGACTTGCCAGTACCACTACCTCCTGCTTCAGAATCAGAAGAAGGACATCAGCTGGCTAATCTGCCTAAAATATTTTCTAAATCCGTTTTAGAGCAAGAAATGTCCCAAGAAAGATGGATTAAGATTCCTAAGGAAATTAGAAATGTTTACAAAATGATTGGTAGACCAAGCCCCCTATTCAGAGCTAAGGGTCTTGAAGACTACTTGGACACCCCCGCAAAAATATATTATAAAAGAGAAGATTTATCACCAACAGGCAGTCATAAATTGAATACTGCTATTGCACAAGCATATTACGCTAAAAAAGATGGGGCTGAAAGACTAACCACAGAAACAGGAGCTGGACAATGGGGATCTGCTCTTTCTCTAGCGTGTTCCCTACTGGACATAGATTGTACGGTTTACATGGTAAGAGTGTCCTTTGATCAAAAACCCCACAGAAAAACAATCATGCAAATATACGACGGAGAAGTATTACCATCACCAAGTGATAAAACAGAATTTGGACGGAAAATACTAAATGAAGATTCTAATCATCCTGGATCATTAGGTATTGCCATATCTGAAGCAATTGAAGATGCTTTAAGTGCTGAAGGTGTTTATTACTCGTTAGGAAGCGTATTAAATCACGTTCTTTTACATCAAACTGTCATAGGTCTTGAACTTAAGAAACAGATGGAAATCATTGACGAATCTCCTGATGTTATTGTTGGATGTGTTGGTGGTGGAAGTAACTTTGGAGGGGCCATCTTCCCATTTGTAAAAGATAAAGTTGACGGTAATCTTGACTGCAGATTTGTAGCAGCTGAACCAAAATCATGTCCCACCCTTACCAAAGGAGAATATAGATACGACTATGGTGATACTGCAGGATTAACTCCCCTACTTAAAATGTATACTCTAGGACACGACTTTATACCCCCATCAGTGCATGCAGGAGGACTTCGTTACCACGGAATGGCCCCATTAGTTGCATTACTAGCACATGAAGGAATTATAGAGTCAAAATCCGTGTCACAACATGACATATTCACAAGCGGAACAACCTTCGCCAAAGCGGAAGGAGTTGTACCTGCTCCAGAGACTTGCCACGCCATAAGAGTGGCTATGGATGAAGCATTAGAATGTAAAAAGAATAATGAAGAAAAAAATATTCTCATTAATTTCTCTGGACATGGAATGTTGGATTTAAAAGGATATGAAGATTTCTTAGAAGGGAAAATTTAATCCCCTCTTTTTTTATTTTAATTGACCTTATAATATTTAATTATTATTTAAATAATAAATTTTTAAATGATATATTAGTCCATCAAAATATATTACTAAGTATTTTTGATTTTAGATAAAGGATTATTTGTATAGATTTGGATTAGCTGATTCTTTAAACTTCGATATATATAAATATAATAAAATTACATATTTGTATATTATAATTTTTATTAAATTCATTAAAATTAATTTAGGTGATTTATTTGGACAAAAAATCCGTTTTAATTGCGTGTATGCTGGTTGTTGTCTTTATTCTAGGAGGTTATGATCTGATCATGGCTTTGGCGACCAGTCAAGAGCAGGCATTTGAACAATTATCATACGATGCTAACAGTACCAATAACAGCTACGCTAACAATAACTCCATAGGAACTAATGATGTTTCACAATCATCAAAAACAACACCGACTACTACGACTACTCGAAATAGAACCCCTGCTAGTGATACTTCAAGTGATGGAACAGACGGCGGAACCGATGAAGGAAATGACGGTGGATCAAGCGACGGATCCGACGATGGAAATAGTGCAGATCCTGTAGATGTGTAAAATAATTTAAATAAGATTATAATATCTTATTTTACCTTTTTTTATCATAAAAATCAATAGATTCTTTGAAATTCAGGAAATTAATCTTTTTATTTCATATTAACCATTTTAAGTTTTTAAATATATTTTAAAAATAGTGTGTTAAAACTTGATTAATCATGAAAAAATAGCTAGTAATATACATGAAAATTATGCAGAAATGTTATTTATTTATATGGATTAGAACAATTTATTCATATATAGGAGGAAATGATTATGTACAATATTGGGGAAGCCCTCATAGGAAATGGTAACGAAATAGCTCATGTTGATTTAATTATTGGTAGTAAAGACGGTCACGCTGGGGCCGCTTTTGCAAACAATCTCACTCAACTATCAATAGGTCACACTCCACTTCTTTCAGTCATAAGACCTAACTTAATGACCAAACCATCCACTTTAATAGTTCCAAAAGTAACTGTTAGAGATTTAAAAGATGCGGACAAAATATTTGGTCCGGCACAAACTGCAGTGGGCAGAGCTGTTGCTGACGCAGTTTCGGAAGGAATTATACCTAAAGATAAAGCAGAGGATTTAGTAATTATTGCCAGCATATTTATCCATCCAGAAGCAGAAGACTTCCGGAAAATTTATCAATACAATTATGGAGCAACCAAATTAGCACTAAAAAGAGCCCTGGAGAATTACCCATCCGTTGATAAAGTATTAACTGAAAAAGATCGTGGAACCCATCCAATCATGGGATTCAGAGTAGTCAGACTATGGAACCCTCCGTATTTACAAGTAGCACTTGATCTGGATAATATGGATGAAATGGAAAGAATTATAAACAGTTTACCAGATAGGGAAAGAATATTATTAGAAGCAGGGACTCCGCTAGTTAAAAAATTCGGTGTTAGTATTGTAAGTAAAATCAGAGAACTCAGAGAAGATGCATTTATCATAGCAGATCTTAAAACACTGGACGTTGGAAGGATAGAAGTTAAAATGGCTGCTGATGAAACGGCAGATGCTGTGGCAATATCTGGACTTGGAACAATAGAATCCATTGAAAAAGCTGTTCATGAAGCATCTAAACAAGGTATTTATTCTATATTAGATATGATGAATGTGGAAAACTTTGTTGAAAAACTAGGCGAATTAAAATACAAACCGGATATAGTACTATTACATAGAAATGTTGATCTTGAGACACTTAAAGCTGAAAGAGGAGAAGAAATTGGTGAAGTAACCGAATGGGGTAATATTAACCAGATCAAAGACATTCTAGGTGAAGGTAAACAGGTTGCTGTTGCTGGTGGGATAACACCCCAAAAAGTAGAAGAAGCTTTGGATAATGGCGCAGATATCATCGTGGTTGGCAGATACATTATAGGATCAAGAGATGTTAGAAGAGCTGCAGAAGACTTTTTAGAACATATGCCACAAGATCCAGACACTATGAGACTTGCTTTAGATGAAGACGAGTCTATTTAAAGAATAAATTAACTTTTTATTCTTTCTATTTTTTTATTAATTTTTAAATGCTCTAGATTAAACTTAAATACCTAAAAATAATTATTCTTGATAATATTAGATAATTTACTGTTTCAACTATTATTAAACACTAATTCTCTGATACTATTTAAAATATATAAATTATTTAATGCTTTATAAATAACAAAATTTAAATATTTTATAAAAAGATATAAATTATGGAAAATAAGTTTAATGTTGTTATTTATTCCACTATTCTCTTAATTCTAATTATTTCATCCATTGGATATTCATTTTCTATAGAAACCACATCTGAAAGTTTTTCCCAAAGCTCATCAGATAATCGCGCTATTAATTCCGCCAATGTAGAAGAGTTCATGGACAAACTAATATCAGGACAGCTCGACAAAAATAATATCGTTGGAGCTACTGTAGTGGTGGTTAAAGACGGCAAAATCATTTTCAATAAGGGTTATGGTTATTCTAATCCGATAAATAAACAACCGGTGATAGCTAATCAGACCTTATTCCATGTAGGGTCCATAAGCAAACTATTTGTATGGACTTCTGTTATGCAATTAGTCCAAGAGGGTAAGATTGATCTTGATGCTGATGTAAATACCTATCTTACTGATTTTAAAGTTCCAAATACGTATCCTGGCCAACCGATTACAATGAGACATCTAATGACTCATACTGCTGGTTTTGAAGATACAAAACGTTCTATGGCTGTGCAGAGCCCAGATGAAATTCAACCTTTGGGTGAATTCTTAAAGAAAAACCTCCCTGCGAGAGTAAGACCGCCAGGAGAGACAATTTCATATTCTAATCATGGGACTGCTTTAGCGGCCCATATAGTGGAAGAGGTTTCTGGTGAATCCTATGATGATTATCTGGAGAAAAATATTTTCATCCCATTAAAAATGTCTAGTACGACCATTAAACAACCCGCGCCAGCCAATTTAGATTCAAGGACAGCCAAATCCTATTATTATCAAGATGGCAATTATGTTGCCAAGGAATCTTATATAAATATGGCAGCTGCAGGCGCAATTAAGGCCACTTCAACAGATATTGGAAATTTCATGATAGCGCATCTTCAAAATGGAGTATATGAAGACAATAGAATTCTTAATGAAGCAACCTCTAAAGAGATGCTTAAAAAACAGTTTACTGTAGATCCTACCAACAGTATGTGTCTAGGCTTTATGCAACACCAATGGAATAATAAAACAGTACTGGGTCATCCCGGTGATCTAGATACATTTGCCAACTATATGTTACTAATCCCCGACGATAATACCGGCGTATTTATCTCGTATAATGGTGAAGGTGCTACAACTTCGCGTATAGAATTTATTGTTAGTTTCATGGACTATTTCTATCCTCCTAGTGATGAAAACACATTAACAACTAAAACAATCACTAATAGTTCAGATATGTTTTCAGGGACTTATAGAATTACTATGTCCCCATATACCACCATTGAGAAGTATATTTCTCAATCAACTATTTATTATGATGTTAAATTCAACAAAAACGGCTCTTTGTATATTACAGACGGAAGTGGGCAAATTACAGAATTTGTGCAAAGTGATCAACCTTTAAAATTTAAATTTGTAAATGGAACTAATGATTTAAGGGGAGATATTTATTTCAAAACTAACCATGACGGACAGATGACCTCTTTTTCAGGAGGAAATGTTTACATAACTGTTTATGAAAAAGTTTCATGGTATCAGGACCCTTCATTGGCTAATATTTTATTTTACATATGTATCATAGTGTTTGCTACCGTTTTAATCTGGCCAATAATGTGGCTAAGGGAAAAAAGAAAAAATGAAAATATCTCACCTACAAAGATTGCGCAATATGCACATTGGCTGGCCGGAATAGCCGTTATTCTAAACATAAGTTTTTTAGCTGGTCTTTACTACTTTATATATTATTCTGATTTAGTTTTAGCCTTTTATTCCCTATTCCAAGTACCAGTAACAGTTATACTGTTATTTACAATTCCTGTTATTGCAACATTATTTACGGTAGGTACTCTTATTAGCACTATTTTTGTTTGGAAAAACAAGTATTGGGATTTAAAGAATAGAGTGCATTATACTCTGGTATTAGCATCTTTAGTCATTTTCATCTGGTGGTTAAACTTCTGGAATTTGCTGGGCTATAATTTTTAAATAATCCATAATTTGATCTAAATCCCCAGCATAACTAAATTTATCTAAGCCCCCATATCCCGCCATTAAGTCTTAGGATTAAGTATTTTATGGGATAAAAATGTTTTTAAAAGAAATAATGAACCAAATTTCTTCAAATCATATTATAATTTAGCAATTTTTAATAAGAGTTTATAAAAATCTTCAGGAAGGTCTGCCATAGGCACATGAGAAGATGACAACTCAAAATAGGTCCATTTACCTTTATCTTTGTCTATTTTTTCTTTGGAAAGACTAGTTACTTCTAAAAACTCACTCTTTGTACAGCGGATATAGACCTTCTTAATTTCTTCCAGTCTAACCGGATCATAATAAAGTTTCTCTATATATGGTGGATTAGCATCAGGCACAGCGGCAACATAATCTTCTTTTGAATAAACAGAATCTAAGACTTCAATCAGTGATTGTCCCGGATCAGGTAACGCAGAATCAACATAAACTAGTGTACGGATCCTTTCAGGCATTCTTTCTGCAACACCAGTAATTACAAATCCACCATAGCTGTGACCGATTAGAATAATATTCCAAAAATGGTTATCAACAATAATATCGCAGATCTGATGGATATGATCGGTCATGCTACTGCTGAATTCGTCTGATAATGTAGGAGCAAAAACCCGGTGCCCCGCCGACCTAAGGGCTTTAGCAGTTCCATCCCAGTAACTAGCACCCATATAACCGTTTTTTGTCACAAAATTTTGTCCAGATAGTTTGTTCCAAGTCTGGGTTGACATGTTACCGCCTTGAACAAGAACATATGTTTCCATTGTAATACACCTTTAGAATTCTTTCATGAATTATAGTGCTCATTATTTATGAATTCTGCTTAAAGAAACACTATTAAAAATTTAGATTTAAATAAGGTATAAACGTCCAAAATAATTCTTAACCCTATTCAATAAAAGATCATGAAATCCCATTATATTTTATTATTACTAAAAAATATAAAGAATTAAGAATAAATATAAAATAAACATTAATAAAAAAAGGTTTTAGGGATTCGGATTTAAATTAAATAATTAAATTTGTAGATAAAACAATAAAGGAATGATAATCGTGATTGTTGGAATTTGCGGAAGTCCGAGGAAACAGGCCACTGATTATGTTTTAAATGAAGCACTACAAAAGCTTGAAGAAAAAGGATTTGAAACCCAATTTTTTGGAGTAAGAGGGAAAAACATTAGTCCGTGCAGACACTGCGACTACTGCTTAAGAAACAAAGAGTGTATTATGAAAGATGATATGTATGATGTTTACAGTCTTTTAAAAGATGCTAAAGGCATAATTATAGCCAGTCCCATGTATAATGGGGGGATAAGCGCACAAACTAAAGCTATTATGGATCGCTGCCGGGCTTTAGGGGCAGCTGATTATGATTTCCTAAGATATAAAGTAGGTATGGGAATCTCTGTAGGTGGAGATAGGGCCGGTGGACAAGAATTGGCACTACTACAAATACACACTTTTTTTATTTTAAATGGAATAATTCCTATAAGTGGTGGATCCTTTGGTGCCAACTTAGGTGCTAATTTCTGGTCTAAAGATACATTAGATGGAGTAAAATCTGATGAAGATGGTTTTAGAAGTCTGAAAAAAACTATTAATATGTTTGCTAAATTTTTGAAAAATTTTGAAATGAAATAAATTATAATATTTATTTCAATAAAAA
>JBNGDB010000009.1:0-84552 GCA_049975245.1 Methanomicrobiales archaeon | reverse complement strand
ATTATAATCAAAAATTAGATCAGCTATAAATTAGTAGAATATTTTTAGGATTATTGGGATCTACAAAAACAGGCAATGTCGCACCTACAGTTATGGCATTAAGATCCAACATACTTACATAGTCTTTATGTTCCAATGGGTATGATTGTTTTCCGGGAATCTTAATTTGAAGTTGGAATTTAATCTGGGGAAGTTCGTTTAGATATGTTCCTGTTTGTTCTCTTTGTAATATCTCAGCTTCTCCCTTGATTCCATTTTTTATAAGGTTTGTTTCCCGTTCATTAATTCTTTTATAAAATAAATAAACTCCTGCTGTAGTTATGAGGGGAAATATAATAAACGCAACTCCCATGGTGTAATAAAATTCTTTAAGGGGATACCCGTCATCAGTTAATGCTGCTGGAGATGCCATAATTCCAAAAACTATAAATCCTATGCCCACAGCCAAAAGGGGAATTAGTGTTATTGCAAATATCCCTTTAGATACTTTCCACATAAAAAACACTCACTTAATTTAATATTATATATAATATGTGAATTTACTTTATTAAATTTATTTATAAAATTATCAATTTAAAAACTTTCTGCAGCACTTTCCCCAGCCACATAACCTGTTGAAAATGCTTGTTGCAAGTTGTAACCACCTCTAAGACCACATCCTGAAATTATCTCCCCAGCAAAATATAATCCATTTACTAAATTTGATTCCATAGTTTTAGGATTAATTTGCTTTTTGGATACACCTCCACAAGTAACTAGGGCTTTATCTAGAGGAAGATGTCCAGTAACTGTTAATGGAAGAGTTTTTAATATTCTCTGTAACTGTATTCGCTCTTTTTTGGTGATTTGATTCAACTTTTTTTGAGGATCAAGATTTATTGTCTTTAAAATAGGTTCAATAGTGCTTTGGGTTAAGTGGTAATTAAGATAATTTTTTAACAATTTTTTACTATACCTCTGGAAGTCTTGCTGGAGTTGAGTTCCTAAGGCTTCCTCGCTAATTCCAGGTTTTAAATCAATCAGAAGTTTTAAATCACCATATCCTTCCATAAGTTCCACAATCTTGTTGCTCATATTAAGAATAACCGGCCCGGAAACACCAAAATGGGTTAAAAGAAGGTTTCCAGTTCCTAAGGGTTTTATTTTATTATTGTATTTTATGCTCAGTCCCACATCTTCCAAAGTAACCCCTTTTAGTTGGTGAACCCATTTTTCTTTAGTTAATAAGGGAATTCCCCCTGGTCTGAGTTTAGTTATATCATGACCTAATCCTTCTGCAAGAGATAAACCATCACCACTGGACCCGGTAAATCCATAAGTTACTCCTCCTGTGGCTATGACAACATTATATGCACTTACTAATTTGTCTTCAGTTGAAAATAATTTGAAAGTCTTTTCTTTTTTATCAAGAAGTTTAAGTCGGTAATTATATAGAATTTTTACTTTACTTTCATCTATTGCCTTCTTTAAGACTTCAATCACGGATTTAGAATTTTCTGTGATGGGAAATACTCTTCCCGATTCTTCAACTTTATAATCTAAGTCATGTTTCTGGAAAAAATTTATCAAATCTTGATTGGAAAATTTGGTAAATGTGTCCCGGTAAAATGAACCTCTCTTGCCAAACATTTCCATGAAAACTTCTAAAGAAGCAGTATTAGTAAAGTTACATCTACCATGCCCCGTCAAAAGGAGTTTTCTTCCAATCATATTATTTCTCTCAATTAAAATTACATTTTTACCTAATTGAGCAGCTCTTATGGCAGCCATGCACCCAGCAGGTCCAGCCCCTATTACAGCAATATCAAATATTTTCATGAATTTTTTCCTATTTTATTTTAAATTACAATTTTTAGCACCATCTCTCTTTGCTGAAGCATATTCAATTTCTCTTCTAATTAAACTGATTAATACTTCAACTTCACTTAGATCAGTTTTTAATTCGCCAACTGACGGATCTTGATATTTTAATTTTCCTTTAGGTGAAAAATCGGCCTATGATATTAGCACACCAAATGAACGACCTATATCTGACTCTATAATATCGTCTAAGGGATTTTCTAAACGGTCTTTAACATTTATATTTAAAACAGATTTTAGGGATTCCTGGGATATTTCCGGACCATACCCCATCACAATTATCTCCCTAGGATCGAATGCATCAAAGTATAAAGACGTCCCAGAGGAGGTTCTAATGTATCTGGATAATCTGATCTTGTTCCAAATCCCGTGGTAGGATAAATGCCTTACGAAAGTCTTCATAAGTTTTAACCTATTTTAATCTTCGAATAATATTAAACACCATCATCATAGAATATCACCATTTAGATGATTTTTAAGTCTTATTATGAATAAAATTAAGCATTAAAATAAATTTGTATTTTTTATATTAAGATAAAATTTATATTACTATAAAAAAAGTCTATTTTTTTATAAAAAATTATAAACTAAAATCAGTTTTTTAAAATAAAATAGATTTATTCTATTATTATAAAAATCAATTAAACGCCGGGACTGGGATTTGAACCCAGGCGGAGGGACCCTCCACGGGATTTCAAGTCCCGCGCCTTACCAAACTAGACTATCCCGGCAGGTGAAATATATATAAGAAAAAATAAGTAGTCAGCTAATACGAGTATTAGCTTTTCAATTCTATTTCAATGCTCACATTATCAGGAACATTGACCTTCATGACCTGTCTCATGGCCCTTTCATCTGCTTCAATACCAACTAATCTTTTGTGGATTCTAAGTTCCCATTTTTCCCAGGTTGCTTTTCCTTCTCCATCTGGAGATTTCCTGGTAGGTACTACTAGTTTTTTAGTTGGCAGTGGAATTGGCCCTGATAGGTCCACACCGGTACGTTCAGCTATTTTTTGCAGCTGATCACATACATAGGCGAGTTTTTCTGGGTCTGTGCCTGTGAGTTTTATTCTTGCTTTGTGCATTTAAATCCTCCAATAAAAAATAAAAGGAAGGGAAAATATTATTTATTTTCCTATTTTGCTGGTACCAGATCGATACACATTCCAGCAGCCACGGTTTGACCCATGTCCCTTATAGCGAATCTTCCCATATGAGGGATTTCTTTAACATTTTCAATTACCATTGGTTTGGTTGGTTTAACTTTCACAAACGCAGCATCCCCGGTTTTGAGGAAGTCTGGGTTTTCTTCTTTAACCTGACCAGTGGCTGGGTCTAACTTTTTCTGTAACTCTAAGAAAGTACATGCAACTTGTGCAGTGTGACAGTGGAATACAGGTGTGTAACCTACGGTGATAACACCAGGGTGTTGTAATACAACAATCTGTGCAGTAAATTCTTTAGCAACAGTAGGAGCATTATCAGTGTGTCCTGCAACGTCTCCTCTTCTGATGTCGTTTTTACCTACACCTCTAACGTTGAATCCTACGTTGTCACCAGGTTCTGCTTTGTCCAGCATTTCATGGTGCATTTCGATGGATTTAACTTCTCCGGCTTTTCCAGCAGGTTCGAATATGACATTGTCACCTTTGTTCATTACACCAGTTTCTACTCTTCCTACAGGTACAGTACCTACACCGGTGATAGAGTAAACATCTTGTATTGGTACTCTTAGTGGTAGATCTGTTGGTTTTTCTGGTGCTGCAAATTCGTCTAAAGCTTTTACTAGTGATGGCCCTTTGTACCATGGGGTGTTTTCACTTGGTTGGGTGATGTTGTCACCTTCGAATGCAGAAAGTGGTATGAATTCTATGTCTGATGGTTTGTATGCTACTGTCTTTACCAGGTCTGATACTTCATCTTTTAGTGCATTGAATTTTGCTTCGTCGTATTTTGCAAGATCCATCTTGTTTATTGCCACGATTAACTGGTTAATACCCAAGGTTCTTGCAAGGAAAGCGTGTTCCTTGGTTTGCGGCATTACACCGTCGTCTATTGCAACTACCAGTACTGCTGCATCTGCTTGTGATGCTCCGGTAATCATGTTTTTAACGAAATCTCTGTGGCCTGGACAGTCCACAATTGTGAATTCGTATTTAGGAGTGTCAAATCTTGCGTGTGCAAGGTCGATAGTTACCCCTCTTTCTCTTTCTTCTGTCAATTTGTCCATGACAAATCTAAACTTGTCTTCTCCATCTGAAAGTTGTTGTTCAGCGATGGCTCCTGATTGTAAGAGCAAGTGTCCAACAAGTGTGGATTTACCGTGGTCTACGTGTCCAATGAACGCTAAATTCATATGTTCTTTTTGTTTTGCCATTAAATATACCTCCATTTAGTGTTTAGCATTTTTTAATTTTATTAGTCTAAATCGAGTTGACTAGTTATTAGTCTAACTTCTTTTAGTATTTGACTTAATTATTTAAATATGTATTCATAGGATGACCAGTTTTATACATATAAAACTATTTTTATAAAATAAACTGGTTTTTATCCTATGTAATGATCTGGTCCGTATGGTTCTGGACTTAATCCTTTTCTGTCACGAATTTCTCGTATAATCTTTTTCTGAAGTTCTCCAGGAAGCCTTTCAAATCCGGCGTTTTCAGTAGACCATAAACATCTACCTTCAGCTGCAGATCTTATGTCTCCAGCAAATCCAAACATTTCAGCGACAGGTACCTTTGATTCGACAGTAACCATATCTCCTTCCTGTTCCATATTTGCTATTTGACCTCTTCTGTTCTGGATCTCCCTGGTAGCTGCACCCATATAATCTTGTGGAGTGTTTATAAATACTTTTTGTATAGGTTCTAGTAAGGTAGGGTTGGCCATCATAAGAGCACCGTACACAGCCTTTCTGATTGCTGGTAAGACTTGTGCAGGACCTCTGTGAACCGCGTCTTCGTGTATTTTTGCGTCCATAAGCTTAATTTTAATTCCCATTACTTTTTCACGGGCAATTGGTCCGTCGTCCATGGCACTTTCAAATCCTTCCAATAAAAGCTCTTTTATTTCGTCTAAGTATTGTATACCTCTGGTCATGTTCAAGAATAAACATCTGCGGTAGACGTCCCATACTCTTCGAGCTTCGTCCTTTTCCATACCATATTCAATGAAAGTGTTAGCCAGTTCTTTTCCTTTCACTCTTCCTTCTTTAATCTCTCCCTCTTGAATAGCTTTGAATACGTCTTCTTCCAGGGGTTCAATTTCTATGTAGAACCGGTTGTGTTTGTTAGGAGATTTACCTTCAACTGGCCCGGCATCTCCAGCTATGGTTTCCCTGTATACAACAATAGGAGCTGATGTTTCAATTTCAACACCTTTTTCATTTATTCTGTAAGCAATAATTTCTAAGTGAAGCTCACCCATACCAGATATTAAGTGTTCACCAGTTTCTTCGTTAATTTCCACCCTAACAGTAGGATCTTCTTTACCCACCTGTCTTAGAACTTCTATGAGTTTGGGTAGATCTTTAGTGTTTTTAGCTTCAACAGCTACAGTTACCACAGGTTCTGATATGTGTTCCAAACCTTCAAAAGCTTCTATTTTGTTACCGTAATGAGTAATAGTTTCACCAGCAACAGCATTTTTAGCACCAGTTATAGCCACAATGTTTCCTGCTGGAACTTTGTCTGTATTAACTCTTTCTGGACCCATATAAACCCCAACTTGTTGGGCTCTGGCCTTTCCCATAGAACCGACAAAGAATATTTCACTACCCTTTTCTATAGTTCCACCGTAAACACGTCCAGTTGCAATTTCTCCGGCGTGTTTGTCAATACTGACATCGGTAACCATTACTGCTAGTGGTCCGTCTGGACTGGTGTTAATCATGGTCTGTCCTTCTTCACTTTCAATGTCTCCTTCCCATATATTTGGAACCCTATATTTCTGGGCAATGTCGGGACTTGGAAGATGTTCTACAACCATTCCCAGTAAAACTTCGTGAAGAGGCACTTTTTGAGCCAATTCTTTCTGGTTTTCTTCCTTACAATAATCGTAAATATCAGTGAAGGTTATACCAGATTTTTGCATTATAGGAACATTAATAGCCCAGTTGTGATAAGCTGAACCAAAAGCAACGCTACCATCTTCAACCTTAGCCAACCATTCCTCTTTGAACTCTTCAGGAGCCATTGACTTGATTAATTTATTGGCACTGGCTATGATCTTAATAAATCTCTGTTGCAGTTCTTCTGCATCTAATTTAAGTTCATTTATAAGTCTATCTACTTTGTTTATAAACAAAACAGGTTTAACATTTTCTTTAAGAGCTTGTCTTAGCACAGTTTCAGTCTGGGGCATGATTCCTTCCACAGCACATACCACTACAACTGCACCGTCTACAGCTCTCATAGCACGGGTTACATCTCCACCAAAGTCAACGTGTCCCGGGGTATCAATCAGATTTATTAGGTATTCATGTTCCTTATATTTGTGAACCATGGATACGTTTGCAGCGTCAATTGTTATACCTCTAGCTTGTTCTTGTTCATCAAAGTCAAGGTATAACTGATCTCCTGCAAGTTCTGATGATATCATACCGGCTCCTGCCAGTAGATTATCAGAAAGGGTTGTTTTCCCGTGATCTATGTGTGCTACTATCCCAATGTTCCGGATGTGTTTGGGATCGTACATTAATTCTTTAATCTTATTAATCATTTTAGTTCGTCTACTCACTGTAATCACCTTAATAGTTATTATCCCTAATCTTAGTGGGCAGATCTTGCAATTCTCTCTTTTTCTTCTTTTTTCTGAATAGCAAAGCTTCTAGTATCATATTCTGATGCTAATAATAATTCATCAGCAAGAGCTTCTTCTACAGACCTTTTACTCTTAAATGAGGATTGTAACGAACCTCTGGTTATGAAACCTAAAGCCAAGTCTACTCTTCGCTGTGGTGCAATGTCCACTGCTACCTGATATCCAATACCACCATATTTGATACGAGTGGTCTCTTCTCTGGGAGCGGTATTTTCCACAGCTTTTACCAGTATCTGGACTGGGTTTTGTTTTGAACGTTTGTTAATAATTTCTAAAGCACCTTTCACAGTATTGTAAGCCTTATTTTTCTTTCCAGAGTTTCTTTGGGTTTTCATAATTTTGTTAATCAATCTTTCCACGATTGAAACTCTAGATTTGGCAAACTGTCTTTTAACATGTCTTCCTAAGGTGTGTGGAACTAATATTTCGTCTAAGCAAATATAATTTACTAAACCCAAGTCCTCTACTTTCACCTCTTCTAAATCCCATTTATCAAACACCTGAGTCATAAAAATTACCTCACTGGTTTTTCTATTTTACCCTTAACCATTTCTTCTAAGGCTACATTGTTAACTTTGGTTACTTTCCATCTTACTCCTGGAATATCTCCCATGGATCTACCAGATGGTCCACCTATACCTTCAATCATAACCTCGTCGTGCTCATCAATAAATCCTATAGCGCCGTCTCCAGGTGCGAAGGCAGTTAACTGTTTTCCATTTTTGATTAGCTGAACCCTTACACATTTTCTTATAGCAGAGTTAGGCTGTTTTGCTTCTATCCCTACTTTTTCGATTACAATTCCTCTTGCTTGAGGTGCACCTTCTAATGGATCAGCTTTAACATCTAATCTTAATAATTTTCTTTTGTAATGCGTATCTTTCCATCTAAAATTTTGTCTGTTCTTTTTAAGTTTTTTAGCTGCGAATAATCCCGGCAATGAAACTCCTCCTCTATAAATATGATATTTTAACAATATTATCGTGATTAGAATTTTATTCCTTAATTACTTTATCACAATGTTATTAATGTTGTGCTGCCTTTTGGCTAATATTCTTGCTCTTTCTATATTTTGCCCACCTTTTCCAATGGCAGTCCTTTTATTCCTAGCATCTGTTTCTACAGTTGCTATTTTTTCCCCATTTTCTTTTTGAAGTATTCTGATACTTCTAACTTTTGCAGGGGCCATTAAATTGTTAATGAACTCCACTGGATCTTCGGAATGTTCTATGACTTCAACACCCTTATCCACGGTTTTCTGGACTTTGGTAACAGTACTTCCTCTTTTACCAATTGCGAGTCCCATATCGCCGTTTTTAACTAGGAATGTTATTTTACCACTTTCATCATCTATTATACAGTCTTTTACCATAGCCCCAGTCATACTTTCAAAAAGGGCTATGTATCTTATTTCATTGGTTGTAAATTTTATAGTCACAGAAATTACCCCATTACTTCTAATATATTTGAATCTCCAGGATCCTTAACTATGAGTGTGGCTACTGAAAATGGTTTACCACAAACTGATCCCAACTCCACGCTAGTACCCTTAAAGGTATAAATTGAAATATCTGATAATTTTGAATAATACATAACATCTTCCTTAATATCTTCAGGACTGTTTTCTGCTATTATTACCAGCTTTCCTTTACCTAATTTTAATTCTTGAATTGATTTATCTGATCCTAATGTAACATTTCCTGTATCAACAGCGACTCTAATTCCTCTATCTATGTCCATCTACTGCCTCCTATTTTTTTTGTTTCATAACGACACCAACTGATCCTGTTCCCAGAGGTATTGGTTGTCCTATTATAATATTCTCAATTATACCGGTAAGATGATCAATTTCACCACGAATACTGGCCCTTAAAAGGTGTTTTCCAGTTTCTTCAAAAGAAGCTCTAGCAAGAACACTTGCTTTCTCACCACTTATACCATGCCGACCAATTGATTTAACTGAACCATCGGCAGTCATCATGTCTGCAACTAGCATTATGTGTCTCACATCTACAGTTAATCCTTGTTCTTCCATGGTACGCTGTGCTTCATGTATTATGGAGTTTCGTGCTGCTTCTATTCCTAGAACTTTTTCAATCTCATGGATATCATTGGTGGTGGTTCTGACTTTATCTATACCTTCCATTTTAAGAACAGTTCCAAGATTTGAACCTTCGGTGTGTATTACCCATTCCTCATCTTCCTTACTTATAACGACTTTTCCGATGTTTTTAACACCGCTTATTTGTAAATCTCGTATTTTATCAGCTAAAAGTCGCAATTCTCTAATGTTAGAAGTTGTAGGTTCAAAACTTAGTATGTTGTTATCTATATGTACTCTTTTAAAAGCTTTTTCAATTCGAGCTATAATGTCATCATAATCTAATCTTTTGTCATGGATCTTTTCTTCGTTTAATTCTACAATAACATTCATTTCAGCATAATTTATGTTGAAATCTTTTATGATGTCATTCATGGTGCTCTTACCAATCTTGTTTGCCATTTTTCTCACGAATTCTTCATCAGATCGGAATTCTTCCTCAAAATATATGGCCATGGTAGGGGTTGATATTTTTTTACGAGCATCAACAATTTCGATTAATCTGGGAAGACCCAGTGTAACGTTAAGTTCGGCTACTCCTGCATAGTGAAAAGTTCTCATTGTCATCTGAGTACCAGGTTCTCCTACAGATTGTGCAGCAACTGTTCCTACTGCTTCTCCATCTTCAACCTTGGCACGCTCATAAGCCTTTTTTATTTGAGCTATCAATTCGTTTAACTCTTTGTCAGTTAGATCATGCCTCTCTGAAGCTTCAGCAATCTCTTTAATCAAACTTTCTGGGAAGTCAGCCTTCTTTTTTTTCATAATTTTTACAACTTTTTTTTCCAAATCTTGCACAAAATCACCTAAAAACCCGGTTGTGAAATATGTTATTTTAAATTTAATAAATTATAACAAACAATAATTACATTATTTGCCGGTTTTTATTCTCATTCCCTCAATTAGCTTATCAATATCTACAACTTTTCCATAATCACTTTTTGCAGGATCTACTTTATCTTCACCGTACATTGTTTGGATAACTACTCCTCTATTATCCATTACAGTGCCGTCCGGTTTGACATTCAAGTCTTGCAATGCGTTGACCAATCTACGCTGCATGTAACCACTTTGTGCAGTCCTTATTGCAGTATCTACCAGACCTTCTCTACCACCCATTGCGTGGAAGAAGAATTCCAAGGGATCAAGACCTTTTTTATAACTTGAGTGCACAAAGCCCCCTTCTCTAGCACCTAATTCACCTTTTTTAAAGTGTGGAAGGGTTCTTTCGGAATATCCTCTTTTTATACGGCCACCACGGACAGATTGCTGACCTACACAAGCAGTAATCTGAGTAAGATTCAACATAGATCCTCTAGCTCCAGTTAAAGCCATTATAACTGCGTGGTTATCCATTCCAAAGTAACTTTCTGCAATTTCTCCAGATTTATCCCTTGCTTCACCTAAAACTTGCATTATCTTCATTTCCAGAGTTTCTTCCAGACTCCTGCCAGGTAATGGTTCCAGTTCTTCATTTTTATAAGCTTCGATTAACTGCTCAACACGATTTTCTGCTTTATCAAGAAGTTCTTCAATCCTTTCTTTAGCTTCGCGAGGTATCTCTTCGTCATTGGTACTGGTAGTGAACCCTTTTACCATTATACCCGAAATAGCAAGTTTAGTCGATGCATCCAAAAATTCACGCGCTCTATCGGTTCCATATTCCTTGACTATATGATCTAATATTTTACCGGAAAATGCACCATAGGCTTTGTCGTCAATTGCTCCAGATTTTAGATTACCATCTTCAATTACTACGTAAGCATCATTTTTACATTCCTGACGGAGACATTCATCACATTTTCTACAAATCTCTGCTTTATAAACTAGATTAAGATCATCTGGCAGTAAAAGACTGAATATTTGCTTTCCAGTCCAAGGTTTACCGGTTTTTTTAGGAATAGGGAGTTTAGATCGAATCAACATCTGGAATACTACATCTTCCTCAAATATTGAATCTTCTTTAGTTAGCAGGTAAGCACCAGAGATATGATCATGGATTCCTCCTATGATAGGTCCACCAAATCTTGGTGATAAAATATGTTCCTGCACCCGCATTAAAGATTTAGCTTCCGCCCTGGATTCTTCAGTTTGGAAAACGTGCATGTTCATCTCGTCACCATCAAAGTCAGCGTTATAAGGAGGACATACGCAAAGATTCAATCTGAATGTTTTATATGGCAATACTCGAACTTCGTGTGCCATCATTGACATTCTGTGGAGGGATGGTTGACGGTTAAATAGAACAACATCTCCATCTTTCAAGTGTCTTTCCACTATATAACCGGGCTCTAATTTTTCAGTAACCAGTTCTTTGGTTTCATCGTAAATTCTGATCTTTCGATCATCTGGTCTGATAACATAATTAGCTCCAGGATGAATATCCGGTCCGTTGTTGATATATTCTTTTAACTCTTCCATATTCCATTCAGTTACATATACCGGGACAGTAACTTCTTTGGCTATTAATTCCGGAACACCTACTTCATTAATACTTATATTTGGATCAGGAGATATTACAGTTCTCGCTGAAAAATTAACTCTTTTACCAGACAAATTACTTCTAAATCTACCTTCCTTACCTTTCAATCGCTGAGCGAGTGTTTTCAAAGGTCTTCCTGATCTGTGTCTGGCAGGCGGAACACCGGAAGCTTCATTATCAAAATAAGTAGTAACGTGGTACTGTAAAAGTTCCCAAAGATCTTCTACAATAAGTTGAGGAGCTCCTGCCTCCATATTTTCCTTTAATCGCTGATTAATCCTTAAAATATCCACTAGTTTATGTGTTAAGTCATCTTCGGATCTTTCTCCAGTCTCTAAGGTAATGGAGGGTCTTACTGTAACTGGTGGAACTGGTAAAACTGTTAAAACCATCCATTCTGGTTTTGCAACTTCAGGGTTCACCCCTAGAATTAGTCCATCTTCAGGAATAATTAATTCCAATCTTTCTCTAACTTCACTAGGTGTGAGTTTGTAGTTGCCTTCAACAATAGATACTGGTTTATCTATTTTAACGTCTTCCTGTTCTTCTTCGCAATGAGGACATTTATCTCTTCTAGCAACAGTGTATATTTCCTTTATAATTTGAGTTAGGCTTTCCTCATTTTTTATAAGATTTTCTATTTTATCTTTGTAATGTGTAATTTCCGTTTCAGTTAACAGTATCCTTCCACAACTTTTACAAGTTGACCGTAGTATTTTATGAATAGTATCTGCGAAACCAACATGGATAACCGGTCTTGCCAAATTTATACTACCAAAGTGGCCTTGACATTCCCCACCTTTAGATCCGCAAGTTCTACATTTAAGTCCAGGGTCAATCACTCCTAGACGAGGATCCATTAGACCATTTTCTATAGGGTATCCATCTTCATCATAGGTGTCAGGTGTCATAATTTTAGTTACTGACATTTTCCTGATATCTTCTGGAGACATTAATCCAAAATTAATTTGGGAAATCTTTTTTAAAATTCCTCTCAAGAACATTCTCTCCTTTAATTCTCTCCATAATATTTAAAATTTTTAATTTATGCTTTATCCTCTAAGACCAATCTAGGATATATACATAGACTTTTAAGTTCATCAAGTAATAATTTGAAAGCATATGAAATTTCTACAGGGAATGAATCTGATTCTCCACATATTGGGCAGTATTTTTTATCTCTAATTCGATCATATATGGCTATCATTCCGCAATCTCCACATACCATTGCTTCGTATTTGTCCGATTCGTCGAGTAATCTTTCTTTCAAGGCTAATGCTGCACCATGAGCAATGAGACAGTCTCTTTCCATCTCTCCAAATCTAAGACCACCTTCTCTAGCCCTACCTTCTGTTGGTTGTCGGGTTAAAACCTGAACTGGTCCTCTGGATCTGGCGTAAACTTTGTCAGAAGTCATGTGGTGTAATTTCTGGTAGTAAGCCACTCCAATAAATATTTCTGCTTCTATCCTTTCACCTGTAATCCCATTATATAAAGATTCCACACCAGCAGTTTCAAAGCCATTGGCTTTTAATTGCTCCTTTATTTCGTATTCATGATCTCCGCTGAAAGGTGTTCCATCCATTCTTTTTCCTTCTAAACAACCAGCTTTACCGGCTAACATCTCTAAAACCTGTCCTACAGACATTCTTGAAGGAATAGCGTGAGGATTTACAACTAAATCTGGAACAATACCTTCTTCAGTAAAGGGCATATTTTCTTGTGAAACTATTAGGCCTACAACACCCTTCTGACCGTGTCTTGAAGCAAATTTGTCACCAAATTCAGGTTGTCTTTGATCTCGAACTCTTATTTTAGCAAGCTTACTTCCTTCTACAGTTTCAGTTAAAAGAACAGCGTCTACAATACCTTTTTCTCCATGTCTTACTGTTACAGATGTTTCTCTTCTTCTCTCAGCAACTGTTCCAAATTCGTCTATTTCTTCTAAAAATCGGGGCGGAGAAGTTTTTCCTATAAGAACGTCTCCTGATTTAACTTCAGATTCAGGATTCACAACTCCGTCTTCATCTAAATGTTTGTAAACTTCTTCTGATCGGTAACCTCTAACCCCTTTTTCCGGTACTTCAAATCTATCTTCCTGTCCGCCGGGATATCTTCTTTCTGAGGCCTCATAAGATCTAAAAAATGATGACCTTGACAATCCTCTCTCTATTGAAGCTTTATTGAGAATGAGAGCATCTTCCATATTGTAGCCTTCATAAGACATAACAGCAACCACAAAATTTTGACCAGAAGGTCTTTTATCATATGCAGTGGCATCAATGATCCTAGTTTTTACTAAAGGCAATTGGGGATGATGTAAAAGGTGTGCCCGTGTATCTGTTCTCAGATTGTAATTGGAAACATATAAACCAAGGGCTTGTTTAGTCATCCCTGCTTCCATCGTATTCCTTGGTGATGAATTGTGGTTAGCATAGGGAATAATACCGGCACATATTCCCAGCATAGTTGATGGGTCTATTTCCAAGTGAGTATGATCTTCATTTAACTGATCTGGGGACATGGCAATGTATGAATTCTCTTCTTCTTCAGCATCCAAATATTCAATTATACCTTCATTTAGAAGATCTTTCCACTCTATATCTCCTTTATTTAGTTTAGTAAGAGTTTCATCTTCTAACATAGATTTACCTTCTTTAACTATTATGAGAGGTCTTCTAGCCCTTCCAGGATCGTTAAATATGTAAATTTCATTAGTTTCTTGATAATAAGTTATATTAGTCTCGTCAGACAATTCACCTGATCTTCTTTTTTGCCTAATTTCTTCTACAAATTTTTCAGGTTCTTCACAGCTTCCTATTAGTTTACCATTAATGTAAATTTTAGCTTTTTCCACAAAATCTGCCTCCCGCTTAAGAATCTAAAATTCCCATCTTCTTAATCACATTTTCTATTTCTTCAGGATCGGAACCTTCTGATATTTTTGATAATAGCGCTAGATTTTTCACCAAACCACAGTTAGGTCCTTCAGGAGTTTCGTTTGGACATATTTTTCCATATTGTGTAGGGTGAAGATCTCTAGCTTCAAAATGAGGTTGACTTCTGCTTAGAGGAGAAACTACTCTTCTCAAATGTGATAATGTTCCCATATAACTGGTTCTATCCAATAGCTGACTTACACCAGCTCTTCCGCCGACCCAGTTTCCAGTGGCAATGGCATGTTTTATATTTTCAGTTAAAACATCGGATCTTACTGCTTGTTTTACTGAAGGTTCTTTACCACGTGCCAGACTTCTTTCCAATTGATAAGTCATATCCCTAGTTAGGCTGGTAAATGCCACCCGGAATAAATCTTCCATTAAATCTCCAGATACTCTGAGCCTTTTATTAGTGTAATGATCTTTATCATGAGGTTCTCTCATTTCAAAAATAACTTGGAGTAACATTTCTGTCATTTCAGCCAAATATGTCGCCTTTTCTGCTCTGTTTTCTGGTTCAACACCCATATGGGGTAGGAGATATCTATCTATTACATCTTCTGCTCTTTTGATACGGTATTCTTCGGTCATACCTTTGGCGACCCGATTACCTATGTATTTAATAGCACTATTAATCATGTACTCTCTTTTTTCTTCCATCGAGAGTTCTTCCATTGTTTCAGGTTCTAGTTTCAGTGTTGGTTCTGAAACTTGGATATCGTCGGCAACAACCATCTGGAAATTAAAATCATCGGATATTTTTGTAATAATTTCTTCGTCGGTTCCCAGTCCTAAAGCCCTTAAAAGTACTACCAGTGGTATTTCACCTGGAACATAAGGGAATGATATTCTGAGAAAAACACCGCTTTTTCGGGGTTTCCGGTATTCTAAGGAAATTCTAGCTCTAAAACCACTTTTAATAGAGGTAACAATTGCTCGAGCTCTTCTATCTTCTACTTCTCCAATTCTTTCCAATATGATTTTGTTTGGAGCTATCTCTTCCATTGTTACAATAGCTCTTTCCGAACCATTAACAATGAAATATCCCCCTGGATCTTGAGGGTCTTCCCCATTTTCTACTAATTCGTCATGATTTAACCCATTAAGATGGCATATATCTGACTTTAGCATTAAAGGTAGCTCGCCAATATATACTTTTTCAAAATCAGGTTCTTCTTCTCCTTTTTTAATTAAGGCCATCTCCAGATACATATGAGCCGAATAAGTTAAATTTCTTAGTCGAGCTTCTGTAGGATATATCTGACTTTTAGATCCATCAGCTTCTTTTGTAAATGGCTTTTCTATCATCAATTTCCCGGTTTTAACCGAATATTCACCTTGTTCTAAAACTATAGCTTCTGTTATGTCTATTATATCTTGTATCCTATGATTTACAAAGTCGTTGTATGATTTGATATGGTGGTCTACCAAATTGTACTGATCAAAAAACGCGTCTACTAATCCCCATGTATTATTTTTCATGGATTTCCTCCCAAAAATAATCAATTATAAATAATTTATTAGTTTTAAGCATTAAATTCAATAATAATTTATTAATAACCTTTTTTGTGACTAAAATGTTATTTAATAAAATTTTAATAAAGTATTTTAAATATAATTAATAATAAATTTCATTCCATTACCAAACGATAAGTAACAAACTTTCCCGCAGTTGCACTTTTACGGGTTATTTCTAAAATATCTCCACTCTTAGCTCCAATTTCTTTAACGACTGGGTCGTCTATCTTAATTTTGGGGAGCTGTTCTGTGTGGATATTTTTCTCTTTTAATATTTTATTTACTTTAGATTTCGACAAAATAACATGATCTGGCACCAGTTCGTGTTTTAAGATATCCTTCTTCACAATTTATCCTCCAGTTAAAAATCAGAAACGGGTCCGACGGGAATTGAACCCGCGACCACTTGGTTAAAAGCCAAGCGCTCTGCCAGACTGAGCTACGGACCCCATGTAAACGCCCTGGCCGGGATTTGAACCCGAGTCGCGGGCTCGACAGGCCCGCATGATAGCCCCTACACCACCAGGGCAGCTCAGAATTAGAGTATCATAGGATATACTACTAACTACTTAAATACTTTACGATTTCTTTAAGATTCTTTTAATATATATATATTTTTAATCTTTTCAGATATCTTTCCATTTTTATTTTTAATCTGTTTTTACTAATTTTAAGATTAAATATCTTATTTTATCAAAATTTAGAGTCCCGCCTGCCGGACTTGAACCAGCAACATTCGGATCTACAGTCCGACGCTCTGCCAAATTGAGCTAAGGCGGGTTCTGATGAACAATGCTTAAATATGGGACCACCCGGATTTGAACCGGAGTCTCAGGCTCCCAAAGCCCAAAGGATCGACCAAGCTACCCTATGGTCCCTGATGATATTATTAACATTAATGGATCTATTATACTTGGATTTAAGTATCCTAACCTCTTGGCTAGAGCCCCGGACGGGAATTGAACCCGCGACCACGAGATTACAAGTCTCGCGCTCCACCAGACTGAGCTACCGAGGCATTTTCATTTTAGGGTCTATTCATTTAAATACTTTGCGGTCACCATATTTTGATGCCACATCTTTAAGTACTTCTACCACAGGAAGCTTTTCACCAGCAAGAAGACTTATACAAGCTCCTCCACCACTACTTACGTGATCAATACTCCCAGAAATACCTAATTGTGATACAGCAGCAGATAAATGTCCTCCCCCTATTATGGAGAAACCATCTGATGAGGCTATGGCGTTTAATATGTCTTCAGTTCCTAAACTAAAATCTTCATTTTCAAAAACACCCGCGGGACCGTTGGCAAATATCGTTTTCGCATCCCTAATAATTTGCGCATACATCTTTATAGATTCAATCCCAATATCATATATAGGGTAGTTAGGTATTTTTTTAACAGCCAAATCTATTCTCTTATTATCTTTACAAACAGCAACATCTACAGGTATCTTAATTTTATCCTTATATTCTTTTAATAAATATTTAGCCTTTTTTATCCAATCTCCATACCCTTTACTTTCAATAAATTCATAGTTACATTTACCAATTTTTTTGCCAGCAGCAGCCAGGAAAATATTGGCCACAACTCCGGTGGTTAAAATATAATCAGCAGATCCTTTCTTCAATACATTTTCAATAACCATTATGGAATCATCTACTTTAACACCACCTAAAACATAAACACAAGGCCTTTTAACATTTTCAACCGCTCCATATAAAGTGTTAAGCTCATTTTCCATAATTCGCCCCGCACCAGAAGGTAAAGTGAATGCAAATCCGACCAGGGAGGGCTGAGATCTGTGAGCTGCTGCAAAGGCATCATTAATAAATAAATCAGCTGAATCAGATAATTTTTGCACCATGTGTGTGTCTGCTTGAAGTGGAGGATCTCTTTTTAGAACTTCTTCAGAATAAAACCTTACATTCTCTAGAAGTAAAATATCTCCTTTTTTCATTTTTGATATTTTAGTTCTTGCATTGCTACCGAAAATGTCATCCACATAATCCACTTGCATATCCAAAATTTTTTCCAGTTCCTGGGCGTGTTGTTCCATGGTGGTGAAATCTTTTTTTCCCGGACGACTTTGATGAGCTAAAACTACTGTTTTAGCTCCTTTTCTTGCAATTTCTTTAATTGTTTTAGCGTGTAATTCAATTCGTGTGTTGTCTAAAATTTTACCGTTTATGGGATCTACTGGTGAGTTTATATCAACTCTCACAAGGACAATTTTATCTTCTAGATTAAAGTCATCAATGGATAAAAATTTTAAAGCCATTATGATCCTCCAAATTAGGGATGGTTAATTTAATTAAACTTTACTTACCAGATCCAGTAATGCAGCTTCGGGATCCTTGGCGAGAATAATTCCCGATGCAAGAAGAACACCTTCAGAACCTAAATCCATAGCTGCTTTCATATCTTCTCCTGTAGAAATACCTGCACCACATAAAACCTTAACTTGAGGGTTTATATTATGTATAACTTCTACTGTACCTTCAACTATCTCTGGTTCAGCTTTGGAAACTGGTATTCCTGAGCCTATCAGCTCCGGAGGTTCAACTGCAACAAAATCAGGATTAAGAGTTGCCGCTGCTGCGCTTGTATCAATGTTATTGGTGCATACCACACTATTCATTTTAAGTGAAGACATTTTTTTAATGATTTCATCAATTTCAAATAGTTTAAGTCTTTTTTCAGAGTGGTTTATAAGTGTTCCAGAAGCTCCTGCTTCCTGAATACATTCTGCTAAATTACTACCAGTATGCCCACCTACTTCAATGGCATCAGTATGTTGGGCTAAAACAGGTATTTTTACTTCCTGGGAAATCCTAAATATATCTGGTGCTTGAACTGAAACAGCAATATTAAAACCTGTTTCAATCGCTACTTTTTCACAAATTTTAGCCAGATTTAGAGCGTTCTTACCTGTAGATTCTAAATATGTTTTAAAGTTCAAAATTACAACTGGTGTTTTAGTGATGGTTTTCATGCTTTTCCTCCAAAAAAAGTATGATGTATGTTATAATATTTCTTTATATAAATATTGTATTTAATTAATTATCGAGTCATTTTATCATTGTTTATTACTCATCAGATTAATTCTATTTATTATTTCATATTTCTTCATAATTTATATGGTGACAAAAATAATCAATTTAACTATTATATATATGAAGATCTTTAAAAAATAGTTAAAATTAAAAATTAATAAATTAAATTTACAATTAGAATAAATTTAGATTAATACCATATTTGGAAATATGTGTACCTAATTTTTTTAATATTAAATTATTAAATAGATGATGATAAAATGATGCTTTCACAGGAGAAATTAGAAAAATTAGAAAAGATGGGTTATAGATTTGTGGGATCTAATAAACATTCAGCAGCCAAGGTGTGTCACTGGACTAAAAAAAGTATTTTAGATGAGGGAGTTTGTTATAAAGAGAAATTCTACGGAATTGAAAGTCACCGTTGCCTACAAATGTCACCGAGCATACCTTTCTGTCAACAGAAATGTCTTTTTTGTTGGAGGGATCATTCAGTTACTAGTACTAAATGGACCGGTGAATACGACGAACCAAAAGATATTATTGATGGTTGTATTGAAGCTCAAAGAAATTTATTATGCGGTTTTTTTGGAAATGAAAATTCAAACCAAAAAAAAATTAAAGAGGCACAAAATCCTAACAACGCCGCCATATCCTTAGCTGGTGAACCAGTTTTATATCCGGAGATCGATGATCTTATCATGGAGTTTCGAAAACGAAACTTCACCACTTTCCTGGTAACCAATGGATTAATGCCATCTAAACTTGAGAATTTAGAAAATGAACCTACTCAACTATACATATCTCTTGATGCGCCTAATAAGAAGATATATAATCAATTATGTCAGCCTCAAACTGATAATTTATGGAAAAATCTTAATGAATCTCTAAAATTACTTTCAAACTTTGATTCAAGAACTGTTATTAGAATGACATGTGTAGAAAATTATAATATGCAGAATAGCGATGAATATGCTAAAATTATAAAGGACAGCAGTCCGGATTTCGTAGAGATTAAAGCCTATATGTATGTAGGATACTCCCGAAAAAGACTGGATTTAAACAATATGCCTTCTTTTAGAAAGATTATGGAATTTTCCAATACAATATCACAAAAATCGGGATATGAAATAATTAATAACTCAGAAGATAGCAGGGTAGTGCTTCTATCCAAAGAATAAATAAAAATAACAAAATATCATAATAATATTAATAAAATAACATTCAAAATAACATATTACTAATAGAAATTGCCCTAATTCCGTATTATGATTAAATTTTTATACTTTACAATTAATCAAGTGATTTACTATGAATAATTTAATAAAAGTATCAAAAAGAAACGATATATTTGAGGAATATGCAGCTACCCCTATTGGACTGCTTTTAGAGTATCACAATCTTAAAAAACCTTTTTTAGATCATGAAACTCCAGATATTTTATTGGCAATGTGCATGGATTATCGTAAAAATATACGCATACCACCTAATTTTGCATATATAATGAGGTCTGGCGGAGCAAATATTCAAAATAATGAATTTAATTTGGCTTACGCAGTATCTATGGGCGGAGTTAATGCAGTAGCTCTAATAGCTCATGATGATTGTGGTATGGTTAATTTATCTACAAAAAAAGACGAATTTATTAAAGGTATGGTTCAAAATGCCGGTTGGAATGAGGAAAGAGCTGAGAATTATTTTAATAAAAATGCACCTTTATTCGAAATAACTAATGAAGTAGCTTTTGTGGTTAATGAAGCTAATAGGTTAAGGATTAAATATCCTAAAATTACTGTAGCCCCTTTATACTATTGTATTAAAGATAAATTACTTTATTTAATCAAGGATTAGTTTAAAAATTCAATAATATAAATAAATTTTTTAACAAGGATAATATAAAAAATTCAGTAAGAATTCTAAATAAAAATTGGGATTAGAACAATTTTTGATAGTGGGGTTTTTACCGAATTTTAAATTTTTAGATTAAATATATTAAATTTTCTTTTTTATTCTTATTCTTTTTTATTCTAAATTAAATTATTAACTCTTAAATCTATATTTTAAAGCTGATGAATGGAATAATGATTTTTGAGGTGTAAAAATATTTAAATTATAAAGTTAAATGATCTCTGGTGATAAATATGAAAAAGTGGATAGTGGTATTATTAATAATATTAACACTTGTTGCTCCCATATATGCTGTTTCAGGTTTTGCCATAACCTATGGAGAAGCAACTAATGCTAATTCACAATGGAAAAATTCAGTTATTAATTATTTTAAATCTCAAACTGATAAAAATTTAAATGAAGCTAATATTAAAATTATAACAGCTTCTGAGGTTAATTCAATATCTAAAAGCATAACTGGATTAACTTATACTCCTGATAAAATTGTTTCCTGTGCTTTGGTGGATCTGAGTTATGATCAGGGTATTAAAATTGTGGTGGATAAAAGTAAAATTTCAGTGGTAACTCCTAAAATGTATGCTAATGCTTTGAAATCTACTGGAATTGAAAATGGATATGTTGTTGTAACTTCGCCAGTACCTGCATCTGGTGAATCTGCTTTAGCAGGTGTATTAAAATCTTATGAGGTTGCAGTGGGTGAACCTATTCCTGAGGACGCTAAAAAAGCAGCAACTGAAGAGTTATATCTTGAAACTCAACTGGTTAATCAAACAGGACAAAATCCTGATAAAATAGCTGATTTATTTGAAAAAGTTAAAACTGAGGTTGAAAATCAAAATCTTCAGGATCCAGTTCAAATAAAAGTAATTGTAATAAACATAGCAAATAATATGAACATAAACCTGACCGATGCCCAAGCCCAGCAAATTGCTGATGCTATTGCCAACACTCAAAAAGCACAAGGTAATCTTACAGATTTCAAAGAAAAACTACAAGATGTTACTCAACAAGTTTCAGGTTCCCAAAACATACTTGATCAAATAATGGACTATTTAAGATGGGCTTTTGATTATATAAGTAATTTAATAACTGGTGGAAACTAATTATTAAATTTAGTGGGGATAATATAATTATCACCATCTTTTTTTAATTGAAATTATTCATTAAAATTAATATTCCACATAATAGAATCAAATCTATTATATGTATCTAAATACCATATTAATAAAAAAATAAGAATCATCATATGATTGGATAAATTTAGATATATTATAAATCTATAACTTTATAAATATTCACTTATATTTAATTTCATAGTTTTTTAACTTTTCTTTGATTTCATATCCCATAGATTTATTTAAGAGTGATGATCTAAGTATATAGAAAAGTATAATTAAAATATGTTCTGGCAGAGTTATTATGTTTCTAGCTGAAAATCATTTACAATTCATAATTGAAGTGGCCATAATAATCCATGTGGGGATACTATTACTATTCAATGTAATTGCAATTCCTTTAAGCATGGTTCTATTTATAGGACTTATCCTAACCATAGCCATTGCATTACTTTTTGGATTAGATGCATCCTTCCTGCTACTGCCATTTTTGTCGCATCACGAGTTTACCCATCCTTTTGGTTCATTTGCAGTTTTTTCATGGGTAACTGTAACTGCAGCTGCAAATCTATTGACAGAAGTTGGAATTAGATCATCCTCCATCAAAGCCTTATCATTAATACTATTTTTTGTAATTGCTATAGCCGGAGGAATAATGCACAGATCCTTCCTCCTTTTATGGTTTTTAGGTTGGGCTGTAGGGTATATTATTATGTCTAAGAGTTTTCAGCGAAGTACCAAAGTCTCTCCAAGATCCATTGTGACTTGGGTGATTGCCGGAGTGGCCGCTTTTGGTGTTATGGAACTTTTATCCCGAATACTTGATAAAGCGGTTTTAAGTCCTCTATTGAGGATATCTAGAATAGAACAATATTCCACCCCCAGTCTAAAAATGGTTATAGAAAACACCACATTATGGGGTCATGTAAAGGGGTCTTGTCACTGGGCAGCTGAATGTCTGGGCGGATCAGATGGTTACATCTCTTTACCACTAAGTTTTATACATTATTTTAGTTTGCCTTATCCTCTTTTTTACGGAGTTTTAGTGATTAAAAAGGATTATATAGATTATATGCTACCAGGAATATTTGGCATTGCTTTTGATTTCGGTTACGCTGGCCTGTTTTTCATATTAGGTTGGAGTTTGCTAGTGATATGTTCGGGATTCATAATACTTAAAAGATATAGAAGCAAAAGAAAAGAAGGAAGCAGGAGATATTTAGGGCGAGAAGCCTTATTAATCGGGGCTTTATCAGCATTTATTGCTCAAACTATTATTGGACTTTTCTTATTCACCCGTTCTATTAATGGATCTGCAATGTTGGCATACATTGTTCTCTCAGCACTGGTAATGGCTCACACAGTTACCATAAAAAGAAAACTTTAATATAAATCTTTTAAAAAATAAAATATTAATATATATAATTATCTCTTTTAAAAATAAAAAAATTAATTAAGTAATTCCACAGCTTTTTTCGCTGCTGCTTCCATAGATGTTTCAAATGAAATTCCAGCATCATTTAGAAGTTTTTGACCTTCTTCTTCATTAGTACCGGTTAATCGTATTACCATTGGAACTTGTCTCTTGGCATTATTTAAAACATTAATAACCCCACTTGCTACGTCATCTGCCCTGGTAATACCGCCTAACACATTTAGAAATATTACTTTAACTTTAGGGTATTCTAAAACCAAATTAATAGCTTTTTCTATATTTTCTGATGAGGCTCCACCACCAATATCCAAAAATGTGGCAGGTTTTCCACCATACAAATCTATCATGTCCATTCCCGTAAGAGTAAGCCCGGCACCATTTCCTATAACTGCTATTTCACCTTCTAGTTGAACATATGCAAATTCTTCTTTTTGATATTCTTCCTTTTGCATTAAATGTTTATGACGAAACAGTGAGTCATCATCTATCTCCAATTTAGCATCTGCGGCTATTAAACCATTTTTGGTTAGTACCAAAGGATTAATTTCAGCCAGATTTGCATCATTATTTTTAAACACATTATATAGTTTCCAGATAATAGAACCTATTCCCGGTATTAAATTTGATTCAACTCCCATTTTCCGGGCTATTTCCCTAGCTTGGAATGGTAAAAATTCTTCGAGAGGATTAATGTGAATTTTTATTATTTTTTCAGGGTTGGTTTTAGCCAGTTCTTCTATTTCAACCCCGCCCTCTATACTGGCCATTATTAAAGGCTTTTTGTTGCTCCTATCAATGGCGATACTTAGGTAAAACTCTTTTTCAATTGGGAGTTTTTCTTCGATTAATAATTTTTTAACGGTTTCACCCCTGATCTGGGAGCCTAAAAGCTCTTGTGAAATATTATAAGATTCAAGCGGACTATCCGCAAACTTAATACCGCCTGCTTTTCCTCTTCCTCCCATGAGAATTTGTGATTTAATTGCCACTGGTTTATTAATTCGTTCGGAAATTTCCATAGCATTTTCTGCATTCTCAGCCACGTCTGATTCAGGTATGGGAATTCCTGCTTGTTTAAAAATATTTTTAGCACTATATTCATATAGTTTCATTTTAATTCCTCTTCAGCTAAGGCTAAACCAGCTTCAAAAGCAGCTATATTTTTGTCCTCAGTACCTTTAGGTACACTAGCCCTAATAGCTTTTTCTGCAGCTTCTTTTGATATAACATCGGTAAAACGGGTAATTGCTCCTATCATTACAATGTTAGCTACAATCTTAAGCCCAATTTCAACTTCAGCGGTTTTAGTAACCGGTGCTTTATAATATTTAATATTATGTTCCGTTACATAGGACATAAATTCTTCTTCTATAATCATGTCAGGATCAACAATCAGAGTTCCGCCGTCTTTTAGATCATCCAAATAGGCCATTAATGCTTGATGAGACATTGCCACAAAGATATCTGCTTTTTGTACCTTAGGATAGTCTATTTTTTGGTCACTAATAACTACTTCAGTTCTTGAAGCTCCTCCTCTTGCTTCTGGACCGTATGATTGTGTTTGTACAGCATATATATTATCAAAAAGTGCAGCAGCTTTACCTATTACAATACCTGCTAAAATTATCCCCTGACCACCAAAACCTGCTATTCTGATCTCTTTTCTCAATTTAATCCTCCCTGTATGCTGAATTTATGAGAGTTGGTGAAGATTCTGGGCATTTATTTGCCATTAGTCTGAAAAGTTCTTCCGAGAATTCTGGCTCTTTTTTGTTAGCAAATTCGCCTAAAATAATTTTTCCCTCAAGTTCTTCTGGAGACATTTTACGAGCCCTCCGGTTGACCACACTATTCTCTTTCATCCAATTCATCATATCAATTGGTGACCTCATACGGTTTTTCCGACCATAATATGTGGGACATTGAGATATTACCTCAATAAAAGAAAATCCTTTATTCTTTAATCCCTTTTTAATGGCATTTGATAGTTGTAAGGGATGAACTGTTGTCCAACGGGCAACATATGTGGCTCCTGCCGCTGAAACCAGTTTCGAAAGATCAAATGGTTTTTCTAGAGCTCCGTATGGCGCAGTACTACCATAACTTCCGTGAGGAGAGGTAGGACTGATCTGACCACCGGTCATGCCATATATGCTATTGTTTATACAGATTACAGTGAGATCTATATTTCTTCTAGCAGCATGAATTAAGTGGTTACCTCCTATGGCTGCTGCATCACCGTCACCGGTAAATACAACCACATCATGTTCGGGATTTCCTAATTTAATCCCAGTGGCAAAGGATATAGGCCTTCCGTGTGTGGTGTGAAGTGAATCGCACTTCACATATCCAGGTATTCTAGAAGAACAACCAATTCCTGAAACCATTACAATGTTGTCAAAATTAACTTCTGCCATCTCCATACCATTAAAGAAGGTGTTTAGAACTATTCCGTTCCCACACCCAGCACAAAATATATGGGGAAGCCTATCTTTCCTTAAATATTTCATAAAACGATGTTCGTTCGTTTTATCCATATTAAACACTCCTTTTATTAAAAATCTAATTATATTGCTTTAATTTCATAATTAGGTAATTTATATGATTATTCTTTTGTTATTGATTTTATTTTATCTAAAATTTCATCAGGTTGATGTATTTCTCCACCGATCTTAGGGAGTAATGATACTTTGGAATAGTTGCAGGCAATCCTTTCGACTTCATAAAAGATTTGACCTAAATTCATTTCTACCACTATAATATTTGAAGCCTGTTTAGCGGCTTTTTTAATTTCTTTTTCGGGGAAGGGCCATACTACATCAATTTTTATATAACCAGCATTAATACCTTGTTCACGAGCTTTTTTAACAGCAGTTGCTGCCGATCTAGAAGGTGCACCATATGAAACTACTATAACATCTGCATCATCTGTTAATTCTTTGTTAATCCGAGTTATTTCATCTCTATGTTTATTTATTTTATCACATAGCCTATTAACTAGTTTAGAATGGGTTTCAGGATTTGATGCATCTGGATAGCCCTTATCATCATGGGTTAACCCGGTTATGTGTATATTATATCCGCTACCAAATGAAGGCATAGGGGGAGTATCATCAAAATCAGCTTTAAATGGTAAAAATTTCTCTGGGGTTTCTTCAGGCATTTTACGTTTATTAATTTTAACCTTACCCGGTATGGTAATTTTTTCCCTCATATGACCCACTATTTCATCACTCATAACCATTACTGGAACTCGATATTGTTCCGCTAGATTAAAAGCTTCTATAGTAAAATCAAAACATTCTTGTACCGAAGATGGTGAAAGAGCAATGATTTCGTAATCTCCATGTGAACCCCATCGAGATTGCATCATATCACTCTGAGAAGCCATGGTAGGCTGTCCAGTGGATGGCGAACCTCGCTGCATATCAATAATCACAAGCGGAGTTTCGGTCATGGCGGCAAAACCTACATGTTCTTGCATCAACGAAAAACCAGGGCCTGATGTGGCGGTCATAGATTTAACACCTGACCATGATGCACCAATCACTGATCCGAGAGCTGATATTTCATCTTCCATTTGTATGAAGGCCCCACCTTCTTTAGGGAGTAATATTGCCATATCTTCGGCTATTTCAGTGGAAGGAGTTATGGGATAACCTCCAAAAAACCTACATCCTGCTTTTAATGCACCGCGGGCACAAGCTTCATTGCCTTGGATAAACATTTCTTCACTCGTCATCGTTTTCATCAACCTTTATAGCTTGATCTGGACATAATAAAGTACAAATTTTGCATTTATTACATTTTTCTTCGTGTGCCGGAACGGGAATATGCACACCTTTCTTATCCAGTGTCTCAGATTTTTCGTAGACCTGGCGTGGACAGAATTCAGTGCAGATATCACACCCTTTACACAATTTTTTGTCAATGGTTATCATAGTATCATTTTTGATAATTTAATCTTCAAATCACATTAACTTATATTATTTATAATGAAATTGTATTGTTCATAATTAATTAATATAATTATAATTTTTAAATTCTATTATTATTATCTAGTATTTTTATTATTGTTTTTCTTATAGATTTCCTTTAATTCTAATTATTCGTTATATTATGATTATATCATATCTTCTGGATGCAGAGGCATAAACCATTTTTGGGCTATGTAAGTAGGTATAATCGCGCTGGAGATTAATACCCCAGTAAGAATAGAATATTGAATTTGATTGATATAACCAGCATTTAATCCGAATAAACTGGCTATTAATCCAAATGTTAGCCCTGTACTTAAAAGTAAAGTAATATAAGTCAAATCTTGCTTCAAATACTTACTAGTTATTAAATAAATACCTGCAAATTTACTTAACTGACGTATTACAAATAAAGAAATAAATAGGGGAAGTGCAGATACTATAAGAGTCAATGAAACGTTTAAACCTCCTACAATAAAAAATATGGGCGTAATAAAGGCGAATGCAATGGTTTTAAGTCTTTTTTTTACCTCAATTGTTTCTGAAGTTCCTACAAAATGTTTAGACATGAACAAACCTAAAATAAATGCGGGTAATATTGCTTGAGCACCACCTAACTGGGCGAAAAATATGAAAACCAGTAACAAGAGGAATATATACTTAATTTCAGGTTCAATAACTTTATTTTTTAATTTAGGATTTTCAAAAACAATATTAGAAAATTTAGTCGCCAAAACTATTACAATAATGGATATTAATACAAAAATCAATGTATATAAAGTAGGTCTTAAAAATAAAATACTTAAAGCTATAGCAGTTCCCATATTGGTCATAAAGGTAGCGGCCATTAGTTTTTTTCCAATTACGGTCTGAGAAGTATTTGTTTCGATCAAAACAAAATAAACCACAGCAACTGCAGTTTCTGAAAGAGCAACCCCGGCAATTAACGAAGCTAATAAACTCCAGTTAGCAATATAATAAGTAAATAAAAATACAAATATAAATGGACTTAAAAATGAGAATAATCCTATTAAAAAATTTTCCTTTAACTGTCTACGCATTAAAATGATATCTGTCTCAGCACCCGCTAAAAATGTAAGAAATATTCCTCCAAAACCTGAAAGATATATTATCCATCCTTCGGTACTTATAAGTCCTAAATTACCTGCAATAACTCCAAAAATTATCTCCAGAATAGCAACTGATATCCCAAATCTCAAAGATATTAAACTGGCAAGTAAAATGATAATACCCATCAACAGTGGAGTCAATCCTTCGTACATCTAATTTACTCCATATTTTAAACTAATAATAATGGTCATTTTTTGATATATGTTCTATATAAGGTTTTTATTTTATATTAAATTAATATTTCTGTATTTAATCAAAAAAATATAAAAAATTAATCATATTTATCTTAATTGATGACTCTGGGGGTAATGGGTAGATAGAAATATAAAGTTAAGATATACTCTACCGAATAAATAGTTCTGCATAATAAATCGAAATAATTTAATTCACAGCCATTAATGTCTTATAAAAATTATTAAAACTAATCTAGGGATTCTACATACATTAAAGGATATTTAAGTTCTTCAATGTACCTCATTTTTATAACGGCTTTAGAATCTGCATATTCTGAAAAAACTTTAACTTCAAGCATATCGCCACTTAAAGATAGATAATCAAATTCACTTTTAGATTCTTCAAGTATTTCACGATCAATTTCTACTTCAACTTTTTTTATACATGGTTGAAGTTTCATGCTATTTTCTATGGATCTTTCCAGTTCATCTGCGTTAGAAAGACTCACTGGAGTACCTATGAACTGGTGAAATAGTGCACCCATAGTAATTGCACCTTCAAATATAGTTCTTTCTCTATTGGATAAATTTTCAAAAAATCTTTTTTCCACATCTTCTTCCATTTAAACACCTAATAAACTATTAATTTCAGCTAATTTATTGGAAATATAATCTGCGGGAGTAGGAAATATATATCCAAATATCAAAAATAAGGTTAATGCTAATACTGCAACAAATATGATTTTTTTATCCTCATCAACCGGGTATATATAATTAATAATCATCCCTATCCCAAAAAATCCTACAATTAACAGGGGAGCGTAAAATGATTTAGGATTTTCGCGGGTGGTTTTGTTGGTGATGGGAGTTATTCCTTCTAATTTAGCTTGGACAATATATCTCTCCCTTGTAGATCCTAGCGGATAGCAAGTTATTAAGAATAAAGTATTTCCCTGTTCCACAGACATTCTATATGATGCCGGAACAATAAACGTATCATTAACTGTGTATTGAGCATTGCCTATTTCTGGCCAAATTAAATTTATCTTATCACCATTTTTTAACTTATCAAGATCTAAAAAAGGTGATCCATACAGAGTTCTATGACCGAAAATAATAACCGTGCCCCGTCCTGGTTTAGAAGATTGTGGTTCGTGATATATTCCATAAGATACAGATTTGTTATTAATACTTTCATTAACTCCTATTGCAGGTATTTCTAAGAAAGGAACGTCGCTTTGATTTTCCATTATAATATCTGCCGCAGCATAATAATTAACTTCTATCAAAACGTAGAAGGATAATATTACCATCCCTACAATAATAAAAAGCGTTGAAATTTTCATCTAAATTATGTATAGACTCTTGCCTTAAATAAGTTAATGTTTAGTGGTCCACTAAATAAACATTAACTTTTATATAACCCCTAAATTTTCATTTTCATCTTACAAATTTAGCATATAGCACTCCAGCACCAGTAGCAACTGCTGCTATGATGAATAACCCATAAGGGACACCAGTTTCTTTAGTTGGAACTGAATTGTTAGTAGAGGATGCCGCACTGGTTGTTGGTATTGAAGATGAATAAGTCCCAGCATATGACTGATGACTGCTTGTGGAGGGCCATAAATATTCATAAGTAAAGTATCTTTGTGCTCCAGGAGCCATAGTAACATCCCATGCAGCTGTATTGGCATTAACCATTATATCGTCATCGATAAATGCTTTAGGATTGCTATAGGTTAATTTTGAGTTCATAGGAACTATTGGTGCTCTTACTATACCCGAAACAGTTTTTGAGTCCACATTTCTAAGTTTGAAATGGAAAGTCCCTTGCCATAGTTGCAAGTCAAGTTTAGGATTGAGCATTTCTAACTCGTTAGGGAAGAACCATGTAGCTGTGATTCCGGGTTCAGGTATTAAAGGCCAGTACTGATTTGCTTGAGAGTCATTTCTTATAATATACCATTCAGGTAAAGGAGGAGAAGGTCCTGTATTTTTAAGTTTAAAACAAATTGTTTTTGTTTCTCCAGGCTTTAGTTTCCAGCCATAGTCTCCACCTAATTCTGGGTAACTAGATTTAACCATTTTCACTGCTGCAGGATTAGTCCAAACTATTTGCCACTCCATAGGAGGTGTGGTTTTGAAATATTCCTGACTAATTTTAAAATATTGTACTTGGTTATTGTTATTTTTAATATGTATATGGATTGTTGCTGTTAGTTCACTCATCCTTACGCTAGTAGCATTGGGATTTTCTGTTATCCATGCTTCTGCTCCATATGAAACTCCCATAAATACGAATAGGACCATTAATGCTATACATATTTGATTTATATTCATATAATATCCCCCTATCTAATCCAACACTCCTTTTATTATAGTATTGATTTTTATCCATATATCCTTGTCAGTTCTTTAGACATCCAAGCAGGTGCTTGTTGTGTCGGAACAGTAAGTATAACACTATCCATATTCTGAATTAGGAATCCTACATCTTCTCTTGGAACTTCTAAAAGCACAAGGTATTGTGCATCAAGTTCTCCTAAGTTTGATGCCCTTTCAAAGTCAGAAAGTCTCCATCCATAACTTTCCAGTAATGAATTTATTTCAGCCTCATTCCACGTTCTGGATGATGCTGCTCTTAAAAGTGATTCAACATCACCTGAAGTTGATTGACTTTGAGAACTGCTTTGTATCATCTGGTTGATGGATATTTCTTGTGACCTTGATAATGAAACATTTCCAAAATTACCACTATCTCTTGCTCTTAATATGGCTAATACGGTTGCACCACTTATTTTTGGAGATGAGGTATTTGTAGCTGTAGTATTATTTCCAGCAGTTCGCAGGTACACGTCCACCATATTACCTACCGTTACTAAACCACCAGCAGCCTGTAACCTGGTAATAATTATTGGAACTGCAACAGTATCTGGAGTTTGTAATTCCATATTTGCCAGTACGGTAGCATCTGCTTGTTGTATAAATTTTTGGGCAGTATCAACCTTCATAATAACATTTTTCTGCTCTTCAGCACTATATACAATCATAATCCTACCATAATTATCTCTCTTCTCTTTAAGCTGCTGCGTCTGATAAGTTCTCCATGCACTGGTAGCTGGACCTAAAACATCCACAGCCAAAGCTTCTTCAGGAGTAACGGCACCATCTATTCGCGCCAATAAACTTTGTTTTTCAGGATATAATGCTAAAGGTCCCTTGAAGTAAGAGTCAACTTCATTAAATTTTGTTGTTTTAGCTGCATTTAAAGTTTCTTGATACGGCTGATAAACTAAGAAATAATATCCTGCTCCCACTATGACTATTAATATTATTCCAAAAACAGCTGCACCAATAAGAGTCCTTTGATCTTCATCAGGAACTCTTTTACCGAATCCGCCTGGTTTTTTAATACCGCCTGGTTTTTTTGGAGGAGTCTTTAATTTAGGTTTTTCTCTAGGTTTTATCCGAGGTTTGGGCATGGGTTTTGGTATTTTTTTCTTCTCGGAAGGTTTTTCATCCGATACTTTTTCAGATTTAGCCTTATCCTTACCTTCACCGCCTCCTTTACCAGTTATCTTGCCTACGACGTCTTTAAGACGCCCTCCCACATCCGAATCTGATTTCCCATTTTTCCTAAGATCCGGAGGGGAATCTTTGTCGTTCTTCTTTTTTCCTAATATCTTATCTAACATGTGGACCACTTTTAGATTTTTTGCTATATAACCTAATAAAAGGTATTACTAATAAATATAATAGGGATGCTAAAAACAAAGCTTTTCCCGGAAGGTTATAAATTAAAGTCAAAATGCTTTGAGGCAACAGATTAGTCAGCAGTATTAATCCTCCCACTGCCATCACTCTAATATCCCCAAATTTAGGATAATTTATTGAACTTACCATTAATAAAGACACCACCGTCATTAAGATAAGTGATATGTCCACTTGGAACATACCTGAAAGATAATATGATGAAATTATTATCGCTGTTGCAGGTATGGGTAAACCCACAAATTCTTTTGTACTTTGACTAGATCTTGTGATTATATTGAACCTAGAAAGTCTCAATATACCACATATAACTATTAAGAGACTTACTAGTATATTAATGTATGGTATGCTGAATGTTAAAGTTGCCGAATAAAGAAAAATTCCGGGTGCAACACCAAAGGATATAACATCACATAATGAATCAATATTTTTTCCAAATCCATACTCATCATGTCTTTTTGTTTTCCTTGCTACCCAACCATCCAAAGAGTCAAATATTACTGCTACAAGTATAAACTTCGCAGCAAGAATTAAATCGCCGCTTAAAATCATTAAAATTGATAAAAAACCAAAAGAGGCATTTCCTAATGAAAACAAATCTGCAAAAGACATGTAAGATTTTATATTCATATAACACTTCCAATATAAATCATTATTTTAGATTATTATTATTTTTATACTTTAAAATATATTATTGTTTGAAAAAACTTTTTTTATGATTTGTTATTTGATTCCTTAAACATTCTAGCAATAATAGTTTCTCCAGCTTTAGATTTTTCTCCGACTTGAACTAAAACTTCACTGTTTTCGTAGGGGATTATTATATCAACTCGGGATCCAAATCTAATCATTCCCAATCTTTCACCAATTTTCACATGGTCTCCTACATTCACATACTGAACTATACGTCTGGCAACAAAACCTGCTATTTGTATAACTCCTACTTTCCCATATTCTGAATTTATTACTATTAAATTTTTCTCATTTTCTTTTTGAACATCTTTCCAAGCAATTTGAAATTTTCCAGGGAAATATTTAGTTTCAATTACTTCTCCTGATATGGGAACTCGATTTACATGAACATCAAATGGAGACATGAACGTACTGACAAGTATACCCTTTTCACCTTCTTCTAAAACATAATCCATCAAATGATCATCGTAATTAACTATTTTAATTTTATCAATTTTCCCATTTAGGTATCTACCATCTGCAGAAGCAATTATCAAGTTTTCTCCTTCAGGTATATTTCTTTCAGGGTCTCTGAAAAATTGCATCATAAATGCAATAAGTGAAAATAATAAGAAAGTAATAATGAAATATCCAAATAGGAAGGGTAATAATGATAAAGTTAATAGAATTCCTACTTTTTTTAATGTGCCTTTTACAAACATCATATCACAAATTTGTTAATTATTAAAGGATCTCGTTATTTAAAAAATAAATATATTAGATAAAGATAACGGAATGACCTATTTTGCATTTTTAATTTTCTATATTATTTTATATAATTTGATATCGTTATCCTAAATTAAATATTTAAAGTATTTTCGAATTATAATAATTTTTGAGTTATAATAATATTATATTTATATAAAATTATTTTTAATAATTTTAAAATCATTTAAATTACTTATCATTTTTAGATATTAAATTAAACAATTAAGATTTATTAACTTGAAAATTAATATAAGGATAATAATATTGTAGTATTAAAGATTTTATTTAGACATGTACCTACTAAAATTAACTTTTAAAACAAAATAATATTCCAATTAACATATAAATGCTTTTTATTGAAATTTTAAAACAATTTATTGGTTTAATTATCTTTTATCATAATTATAAAGTATAGAAAAGATTTTCGAGTATAAGATAATTGTAGATAAAATTTCAATGGAAGTTTTTATATATATTTATATGCAATGTTTATCAAGAAACTTAAATACTACAAATAAATGGTAATTTCATATTAATTATAAAATTTATAGATGTGTTGTTTATGATAGAAAGCAAAATTAAAGTACTCAGAAAAGCAGCACAAGTATCGACTATGCACGATACAGACAAAATATGGTGTGTAATTGCTGGGAACGAGGACATGGTTAATAATGTTGCTTATGAGGCAATTTCTGAAAAGGAAAGAGTACAAATATTGTTTAGAGAACATATAACTTTAAAAGAATCATTTGTTACAAAAAAGTTTGATTTTATAATTTTATTTGGAGATTTAAATAAAATTAGAGATTTGAGCTTAATATGTAAAGATAATGGGGGAGCTTACCTTAAAATAGCTCCTTATTATGTTTTAAATGAACCAAATTTAATGTTATTGGTGGGTCCTGATACTTCCATTAAGAAATTTGCAGGAGACATTGAAAAACAAGGAACAAAGTTTTCTTTTATTTTAGAGGACAAAACTACTGGATTCATAGAAACTGATGTTTATATGACTAATCGCTTACCTAAAATTGTTCGAAATGTTATTGATCCATTATTTAAGATGACAGACGTAGTATTATCTACACTTCTTATTTCAACTGGTGAAGATAATGTAGAGAAAATCAAAGAAATAGCGAAGTCAAACCAAATATTCGCATTAGAATTTAAAAAGATTTTAGAGGAGGAATAAAATGTTTTCTTTTGGAAAAAAGGAAGAAGAAACTGAAATTAAGAAAAAACCGCTAACTAATACATTAGGAATTGATTTAGGAACTTTAAATACGGTTGTTGCTAAACCATCTGGTGATAAATTTGATTTATACAAAATACCTTCAGTAGTAGCTGTAAAAAAGGATGATGCTTCCTATGTACTGGCTGTTGGTGATGAAGCTAAATTGATGCTAGGTAGAACCCCTGAAGATATTGTGGCGGTAAGACCTTTAAGAAAAGGTGTTATTGAAAGTATAGCTCAAGCTAAGGCTCTTCTTATTTATGCATTGGAGAAGGGTGCTGGTGAATCAATGGACACCATTGAAAGAATTGTAATCGGAATACCCGGAGATGCTTCAGAAGTTGAGAAAAACGCAGTAGAAGAAATAGGTAGAAAGGCAGGAGCCAGCTATGTGTTGGTCATAAGCGAGGGACTTGCCGCAGCCATAGGCGCTGGATTACCTATAGCTGAAGCAGCTGGTACTATGGTAATAGATGTTGGTGCTGGTTCAAGTGATATTGTAGTAATTTCTTTAGGTGGAATAACAGACATCGAAACCATTAGATGGGGTGGAGATGACATAGACGACAATATTGTTGAAAAAGTTAAGGAAAAATATGAAGTTGAAATCGGACTTCACGAAGCTGAAAAAGCTAAAATTGAAGTGGGTATGGTAAACTCTGAATCTGACCTTGAAATTAATAAAACTACAGTTATAGGAAAATGCATGAATACCAACAAACCAAAACAAGTTGAAATCGATTCAAAAATGGTTGCAGAAGCTGCAGAACCTATTATTGTTAAAATTGTTGAAGCATTATCTCATGTACTGGAAAGGTTATCACCAGAACTTATATCTGGTGTTTATGCTCAGACTGTTGTGGTAGGTGGAACTTCACAACTTAACGGTCTTAAAGAAAGGATATTTGAAGAGGTAGGAATTCCTGTTACAATCTCTCAAGATCCTATGACTGTGGTTGCTAAGGGAGCTGCAATAGTTGCTGCTGAGCCAAGAGCTTTAGAGCCTGAAGTACGTTTAAAAGCCATGAAATAAGTAATGGCTTTCTTTTTTTATTTTACATATAATGCCGGATGGCTATAAATGAGAATAGTTGGCATAGATGAAGCAGGCAGAGGCCCTGTTATTGGTCCCTTAGTTGTTTGCGGAGTGTGTATTGACGAGAAAAAATTAAAAAATTTGGAAAGACTTGGTATTAAGGATTCTAAAAAATTATCTCCTAAAAGGAGAACTATTCTCCATCGAAAAATAAAAAAAATTTTCGATTATCATGTTATTTCAATTTCAGCTAGTGATATAGATAATCTCAGATCTAAAGATGTGAATCTTAATGAAATTGAAAAAATAGCCATTACAAAAATTATCAGCTATTTCCAACCGGATCTTGCCATTATTGATTCAGTTGATGTAAATCCAGAAAGATTTAGAAATGAAATAAAAGAAATAGTAAATGAGGATATTGAAATTATTGCAGAACACGGTGCTGACGATAAATATTTAATTGTGGGGGCAGCTTCAATTATAGCAAAAGTTGAACGTGATCTTGAAATTGCCGAAATTAGGAAAAAATTTAAAGATGTTGGTTCCGGATATCCAAGTGATCCTAAAACTCAATCATTTCTAAAAAAATATAAGTTTGAAAACCTACCTGATTTTGTGAGAAAATCATGGAACACATCACAGAAACTTAAAGATAAATCCAATAAATAATATTTTATTCCACTAAATAAACTTAGTATATTTATAACAATTAATTCATAGTGACTAATTAACTATAACATTAAAATCATAGTGATACGACTGATAGTGATCTATATTTAAATTACCAATAAATCTTAGAGGAGTTAAATGATATTAGAATTTCTTAATAGTACATTTGGAACCATTTTAGAGATGTTTAAAAGCGGAGGACTAATCACTTATATAATTACATTAGTCGGTGTTTATGGTTTTATAACATCTTTTGAAAAAATTCATTATTTACGCAAAATATCTAAAATAAGTCTCCCCCAAATAACAGGGACAGTTAACACAGCAATGGAGAAAGGAGGTTCTTTGGAGGCTTTAAGGGCCATTGGTAAGTATAAAAATCCTATCTCAAAAATTATTTCCGAGGCCCTAAAGATTGGTTATCGGAATAAAACTGAAGTTGAAGACGCTATGGAAAGAGTTTTTATTGTTGAAATGGGTAATATGACCAAGGGCCTTGATACTCTTAGGACCATAATTGAGATCGCGCCTTTATTGGGCTTAATAGGGACAGTTATTGGTATGTGGTTTACTTTTAAAGCTCTAGGTGTAAATGCAAGTCCAAGCGCGTTGGCAGAGGGTATTTATATAGCATTAATTACCACCATAGCCGGTCTTTCTGTTGCGATTGTTTTACTTCCATTTTATTCTTACATAACTGGTAGAATAGATAAAGAAATGGATAAAATCGAAATCGCCAAAAAGATGACCAATTGGAGTTCTGCTGAAATGAAATTAAGAGTAAAGGACGTTGACTGCTCTATAAGTGCCCTTCGGGATGCAGAAGGTATTGTAAATATAAAACAGATTATTGATAAAGAAGCGAATATTTGGGTTTCATTTAAACCTAGTATGTTGGAAAAGAGTATCCATAATATACTTATGGAAAAATGTAATTCTGAAGTTGAAATTATTGAAAGTAAATTAAAACAATAATATTATCATTAAAAGAGTTCTGGAGTTATTTTAATGACCATGGATATAAGAAAGTTCAGAAATAAGGTGAGGGACAGCAATCCAAAGTTTAATTTAGTTCCCTTTATTGATGTACTTTTCACGGTTCTAATATTTTTAATGGTTACCAGTAGTTTTCAAGCAGCATCAACCGCTGATTCTTCTAGTGGAAAACCAGAATTAACTGAAAGTAGCGGACCATTAGAATACTATTTAATACCAGTAGCAGGTCTTAAAGAGGTTATAGTGAACGGTGAAGACATGTCCAGTTACATTCGAAATAATGCAATTGCAGTTAACACTAGGGTAATAGATGAGGGGGAGATTATTATTAGACCTAAAACAGGAACCATCATTATAACTGCACCTCCTGGAATGTCACCAGATAAAGCTGTAGCTCCTCCAGACCAGTAATTGATTATGGAAAACTTGTTAGTATTATTTCAGTTTAATGAATTTAAAGAAAATATTAATGGAAACTAAAAAATTTTAGGTGTAAATATGTATGTTGGTAGAATGTTAGCATTAGGGAGTAATAAATCTGGAAATTTAGTTGCGTACCGAGTTTCAAGTAGATCCTTTCCCAATAGGGAAACGAAGTCTTTTGAAAATAGGGTAGCTGTAGTGCCGAAGGAAGGACATGAAAAGGATGTTTTTGTTAATCCTTATATAGCTTACAATTGTATAAAAATAGTGGATGATGTGGCTGTTGTTTCTAATGGTTCTCATACAGATGTTATTGCGGATAAAATTGAGGAGGGTATGAACCTTAGAGATGCTATTGCACTTTCATTGCTTGTAATGGATTATGAAAAAGATGATTATAACACTCCCCGAATTGCTGGAGCTGTTTCACTTAAGGGAGATGCTTATATTGGTATTGTTACCCATGAAAGCCTTATAGTTGAGAAAGTTGAACCTGGAAGAACATGTTACATTGCAACTTATGAGCATACTCAACCTCATGAAGTAGAATTTTCAGCCAGTAATTCGCAAGAAGCGGCGCAATTTATTATGAGTCAAGGTAAATTTGCAGAATTTACCAATCCTGTTACATCTGCAGCTGCTTTTGGATTTAAAGATTGGGATATCTCTTTCATCTAAGATTCGGTGCGAATATGGAAGTTAGAATTATAGGTTTGGAGAATATACCCCTTATCAAAGAAAATGATAATATCGCATCAATAATCTTAGAGTCATTGGAGAATTCTGCAATAGATTTAGATGATGGAGATGTGCTGGTAATTGCTGAAACTATTATTGCTAAATCTGAAGGGACAAAAATTGATTTATCATCCATAGAGCCAAGTCCTAAAGCATTAAAGATTGCAAAAAACACCCGAAAGGATCCAAAACTTGTAGAATCAATACTTAAAGAATCGAATGAAATATTAAAAGTAGGTCCAGATTTCATTATCTCTGAAACCAAACACGGATTTATATGTGCCAATGCCGGTATTGATGAGTCCAATGTAGAAGAAGGTAAAGCAACCCCTATCCCCGATAATCCGGATAAAAGTGCTGAACATATTAGAAAAGATATTTTAAGAGATACTGGTAAGAAATTAATTATTATTATATCTGATACTCAGGGAAGACCATTTAGAGAGGGCGCTGTTGGCGTTGCTGTTGGAATTTCAGGTTTGGAGCCATTATGGGATAGGAAGGGTGAAATAGATCTTTATGGAAGAAAACTTGAAACTACCAAAATTGCAGTTGCTGATGAATTAGCTGCCGCAGCTTCAATAGTCATGGGGCAAGCTGATGAAGGAATGCCTATTATATTAATAAAAGGATTAAATTATTCTAAAAATTTATTTAATAATTATTCCTCTGCTAAATCATTAATAAGACCTAAAAAGTATGATGTTTTTAGATAAAAGGTTAATAAAAATAATTGATTAGATTAGCATGATAACTGTACTATCGGGAGGAACTGGAACTCCAAAATTACTCCAGGGAATGGTTAAAGTATTAAATCCTAGTGATCTTAATATTATTGTTAATACTGTGGAAAATACTTATGTTTCCAACTTATATGTGGCTGCTGACATTGATACAGTTCTTTATACCTTGGCAAACATGATAAACGATGAAACATGGTATGGGATATGTGATGATACATTTATAACCAATGAAATGCTGGGAAAATTAGGTTGTCCAGAGCTTTTAAGAATCGGGGATAAGGATCGTGCCATAAAGATCCAGAAAACTTTACTCTTGGAGAGATATTCTCTTTCTGAAGCGGTTGACATTCAAAGGAAAAAATTAGGTGTTGAATCTAGAATTATACCAATGAGTGATGATCAGCCATCTATAAATATTATAACTGATCAAGGAAATATGGATTTTCATGAATTTTTAATTGAACATAAAGCAGAACCAGAAGTTTTAGATGTAAAATATAGCAAAGTTAGACCTTCAGAAGGTTTGATGGATGCAATTGAAAATTCAGAAATGGTCCTTTTAGGTCCTTCAAATCCAGTTACTTCAATAGGGCCGATTATTTCAATGAAAGGAGTTATAAATGCTTTAAAAAATTCTAATGTGGTCGCAGTATCTCCAATAATTGGGGGAAAGCCAGTTAGTGGTCCTGCTGCTAAATTTATGGGTGCATTGGGTTTTGAAGTTTCGTGTGTTGGTGTTGCTGATATGTATGCAGAATTTTTAGACAAATTTATTATAGATGTTATAGATAGCCATTCAAAGGAAAAAATAGAAAGACTAATAAATAATGTTATGGTAACAAACACAAACATGAATACCATTGATGATAAGGTGATGTTGGCAAGAACTATATTGGGTGAAATGATATGATACAGATGACTTTAATACAGATTGATAACTATGGGCCATGGACGGTAACTCCTACTCCACGAGCAGAGGCAGATCTTCAGATTTTGCAGGCGGAACTTTATGCCGATATCCAGAGGCAATTTGCAGCAAAACAAGGACTTGTTTTTTTCACTCGTTTTGACAATATGTTAGCTGTGAGTAATAATGTGGATGTAGAAGACCATTTAAGAATTCAAAGATCAATAGGAAACAGATATCCAATTACAATAAGTATGGGTGTTGGCGCAGCTGAAACTCCATATGAAGCTCAGAGAAATGCTACAACATCTCTTCAAGGATATGGAGGAGCACAATCTGAGGAAAGGAGTGAAATATTAGCTATCGATGGTATGGTAAAAAAAGAGGAGAGTTTTGTGCAAATTGCGCATATTGATATTAATGGGATAACTGATTCTTTAACCGATATTATTCCAGCTTATGATACCTCATTTATTGTTAATAGAGTTCAACACTTCCTTATGAAAAAATTAATTGAAAAAGGTTCTTTGTTGTTTTTCATTGGTGGGGATAATTTCATGTCTCCCTGCAACGGCCTAAAACCGGAAGGTTTGCTGAAAATAATTGAGGAGATAAAGGACGAAACAAACATAGCTCTAAAAGCAGGTGTTGGTAAGGCCCCTACCGCTGAAAAAGCAGCTAATTTGGCTGATTTAGCACTTGAGGAGATAAGGGGCGGTTTTACCTACGATTTAGTACATGTGATGAAGGAGTAAATAATTTTATTTTAGTTTTTATTAATTAGCTTTTAAAAGTATAACTTAAGCCATGATTGATGAGAGTGAGTTTATTAAGGTTTTAGCCCCAATGGCAGGAATTACTGACGGCCAATTTTGCAAAAAAATGGCTTTAATGGGATTTGACATGGTCACCCTTGGGGGATATAATGTGGATAATCCTACTATAGATGCTGGGAAAAAAATACTGGCTAGAGGAAGATCAGAGTTTGATATTGATAAAGAGGATATCATCTCTGTAATAGAGAATGAATCTAATATTATTAAAGAATCTTCTGATGCTTTAGTATCTGTTAATTTGCGGTCAGTTTCCCCTGATCCTATTATTGAGATATCAAGATTAGATGGTATTGATGTAGTGGAAATAAATGCCCATTGCCGCCAACCTGAAATAACAAATATTGGATGTGGACAATCATTACTATCAAATCTAAATAAATTATTTAATTACTCTTCAGAGATAGTTAAAAAGGCCAAATGCAAGGTTTCTGTAAAAATAAGAGCCAATATTCCGGAAAATAACGATATTTTAATTGCTAAAACTGTAGAAAAAAGTGGGGCTGATTTCATACATGTGGATGCAATGAAACCCGGTTATGATTATGCTGACTATGAGGTAATTAAATCTATAAGCGATAGTACTGATGTATTTTTAATAGGAAACAATTCTGTAAAAAGTTTGGAAACTGCTCAGTTAATGTTCAATGCAGGTGCTGACGCTATTTCCATGGCAAGAGCCACTATGGGGGGTAAAATTCCCTTCGATCTATCATTTATATAAATAATAAATAATCAAATTTTTATAGAAACTAAGTGCATATTAATAAATATAAAAAACATAAACATTAAGAATATATATTCATTTAAATTTATACAAAAATAGAATTATGATAATTTTAATTTAAAGGTGGTCGTATGTCATTTATAAAATTAGAAAATGTCACTAAAACTTTTGGCAATGTAGATGTTTTAAAAGATTTAAACATGACAATAGACGAGGGCAGTGTACTGGGAATATTAGGCAGAAGTGGGTCTGGAAAGTCAGTTTTAATAAATATGCTCAGAGGGATGAAAGATTACAAACCCGATAAAGGTAAAATAACTTATCATGTTGCTTATTGTCCCGAATGTATTAGAGTTGAACCTCCTTCATTGGCTGGAGGAAGTTGTTCATGTGGCTGTGAATATCAAGATTTAAATGTTGATTTTTGGAACTGTGATCGAAAATTATTCGCAGCAATAAAAAGACGGATATCCATAATGTTGCAACGTACTTTTGCACTATATGAAGATGATACGGTAATAGATAATGTACTTAAATCTATTGAAGGGTTGGGTGAAGAAGAAGGCACCTATAGAGCTTTAGAACTTTTAGAAATGGCTCAGATGACTCATAGGATAACACATATTGCCCGTGATTTGAGTGGTGGTGAAAAACAGAGAGTTGTTTTAGCCAGGCAATTAGCAAAGGATCCAATTATATTTTTAGCAGATGAACCTACAGGTACTCTTGATCCTAAAACCGCAGAACTTATACATGAGGCTTTGATTGAAGGAGTTAAAGATCAAGGTAAAACTATGTTAATCACTTCTCACTGGCCTGAAGTTATGAGAAAGTTATCTGATCATGTTATATGGCTAGAAAAAGGTCAAATTATTCAGGAAGGAGATCCAGAAGAAGTAGTAAAGAGCTTCATGGATCAAGTACCTCTACCTGAAAAGGGAGAAGTCTTTAAAAGTGGAGGTCCCATCATTAAGATGGATGATGTTAAAAAACATTACTATTCCATTGAAAGGGGAGTGGTAAAAGCAGTAGATGGAATAGATCTTGTGGTGGACGAATCTGAAATTTTTGGTATTGTAGGTTTAAGTGGTGCTGGAAAAACCACTCTATCAAGGATTTTATATGGGCTAACTGATCCCAGCAGTGGCGAAATTGTTGTTAAATTAGGTGAAAACTGGATTGACATGACTGAAAAGGGACCTTTCGGAAGAGGTAGAGTTAAACCATATTTGGGAATTCTTCACCAAGAGTACAGTCTCTATCCTCATAGAAATGTTCTTGGAAATCTCACTGAAGCTATTAGTTTAGAGCTTCCCGCAGAATTTGCGAAAATGAAGGCAATATACGTTCTTAAAGCAGTTGGGTTTGATGAAAATTATGCGGAGAACATATTATACAAATACCCCGACGAATTAAGTGGTGGAGAACGTCATAGAGTTGCTTTGGCCCAAGTACTAATTAAAGAACCTAATATAATTATTCTTGATGAGCCAACCGGTACCATGGATCCTATTACCCGGGTACAGGTTACTGATTCCATAAGAAAAGCAAGGGACGAACTCAACCAGACTTTTCTTATAATATCTCACGACATGGATTTTGTTTTAGATGTTTGTGATCGTGCCGCTCTCATGAGAGGCGGTAAAGTCCTTAAGATTGGTGATCCAGAATCTATTGTGGAAGATCTCACCCCTACTGAAAAGAAAAAAATGCTTACGGAGGAGTAAAATGGTATGGGAGGACTCACCATCACATGTATGTCGCGGAGGGGATAAAAGAGCATTAACATTTTGTTGTCCACCAGTAAAACCTTGCCCCATATTATACGCATTAGAAGAAGCTGGACTTACTCCACAAGATTATATTGAAAAGAAAGAAGAATTTGGAAAAAAAACAAGACTTAAGCATGGTGAAGGAACTTGTTTTGGATCATTAGTCTGGTGTTGTAAACCTTCTAAACCTTGTCCATTAAGGGATATGGTTATGAGAAAAATTGACATGTCTACAGATGAATACATGGAACTAAAAAAACAGTTATCAGAGGAATTGGTTGGAGAAACTAAAGTATTAGATGAAAAAAATGTTAAAGCACTTGCAGATGCCTTTGATGTTTCTGAAACTGAGGCCGTTCATGTTCTTCAAGAATGTGGTCATGATTTACGCACTGCAATGAAACTTTTGCGAATGAAACAAATGGAGTAGTAGGATGGGTTGGACTCCTCTCTTCCTTCAAATGAATAAAAAAAATGTTCTAATTGTAGGCACTGGTGAAGTGGGTAAGAGAAGAGCAAAAAGATTTATTAACGCTGGTGCGAATGTAACTATAGTTGGAAAAACAGAGGATGATGATTTAAAAAAATTAGGAGCTTCTGTCAAATCTGTGGAAGAAATTGATAAGTGGATTGACTGGTCAGATATAGTGGTGGTGGCCACATCTAATCAGGATTTAAATGAATATATTTCAACCGCAGCTGAAAATAAATTAATAAATCGTGCTGATAATCCTGATTCCGGAAATATTATAGTTCCATCATCTTTTTTTATAGGGGATGTGCAGATCTCCATATTTACTGAAGGTAAGAGTCCCCTCATGGCCAAACAATTAAGAAAAAAAATACAAAAAGTAATAACTAATAATGATATACTGCAGATGGAGCTACAGGATTATACCCGAAAATTTTTAAAGAATTTAATAGATGATCAAAAAAGCCGTAAAGAATATCTTTACAAGATCTTGAATGATAGAAATGTAAACGAATTATTAAATAACGGTAAATTAGAAGAAGCTAAGCTATACGTTGTCCAGTATTTAGAAAAAAAAGTTAGTTAACCTTAGAAGTTATCAAATGAAATTATTTCAACCAGTTGGTTGGAGGGATTGCTCTGATTCTCAATATAAGAATTGATCATAAAACAGCAAATATCAGCACAATCGAAAATTTATCCGGGGAACTGGATGAATTAATTGGTAAAATACACAAAAAATGCTGTATAAATGAGTTAATCCAAATAAAGACTTGCAATAGATCTGAAACGTATCTGGTTTTAGAAAATGACAATATAAACGATATATACTTCAACAATTTTATAGTTGAAAGTAATGAAGATGCATTAAGACATCTTTTAAGATTAAGTTGTGGCTTAGAATCTATGATAATAGGTGAAGATCAAATATTGGGTCAGATTAAGGATTCTAAAAACGAATCTATTAAAAGAGGTTATTGTGGCATTTTTTTAGATACTATTTTTAACAAAGCTGTTCATGTTGGTCAGTTAGTAAGGAGAAGAACAAAAATCAATAAAGGTTCTATTTCTATTGGGTCGGCGGCTGTTGAATTGGCTGAATCTATTCACGGCGACCTCAAATGTAAAAAGGTTTTGGTTATTGGTGCAGGTAATATGGGAACCCTGGTTGCCCGAGCATTAGTAGAAAAACATCTTAAAGCTATTGTAGTTGCTAATAGAACTTATGATAGGGCAGTTCAACTTGCACATGAATTAGAGGGTTATGCTATACATTTTGACCGATTAGAAGAAGCAATGAGTGATGCTGATGTTGTAATAAGTGCCACTGGAGCACCACACACAGTGGTCACTTGTAAACAAGTTCAAAAAGCGGTTTCTCCAGAAAAAATTAGGAGCATGGTCATGGTGGATATTGCCAATCCTCGAGATATTGATGAAAATGTGTCTAATTTAGGTGTAAAATTATTTAATATTGATGATCTAAGAGGAATAGCTGATAAAAATAAGAAAATGCGCGAATTTGAGGCTAAAGAGGCTGAAAAAATTATTGAAGAAGAATTAAAACTTCTTTTTAAATCTCTTAAACACATTGAAATCGAACCGTTAATATCGGATATTCGAAATGAAGTTGAAAAGATAAGAATCAACGAGACAAAAAAAGCAGTTCGTATGTTAGGAGATCTTAACGGAAAAGAAAAAATTGTTGATGATTTGACCCATGCTGTGGTTAACAAGGTTTTTCATAATATTATTATGAATATTCGCCATGCCGCTGAAAAGGATGAAAAAGAAATTATTGAATCATCATATAAAATTTTTAATTTAAGAAAATAGTTTTTTTATTTATTTTAAAAGGAAATATAAATTATAAATAGAGTTTTTTTATTTATTTTAAAAGAAGAATGAATTATAAAATGATTATAAAACATTTTATTGAATCAGATTATACAAACATTCCCTTTGGTTCATTTTTTTCTTTTTTATTTAATTTTAATGCATATTCTACATGTTCCCATTTAACTATATCTTCATCTTCAGATATGGCCTTGTGCAGAGATGTTTTTAATAACCGATCTTTTATATCTCTTCCAGACATGCCTTTAGTGTTATGTACTAATCTTTCTACGTCCACTTCCACTTTAAGAGGCATGGATTCTATGTAGAATTTGATCATTAGACGTCTTTCATTTTCATCTGGTAATTTGAATTCTATTTCTTCTTCAAATCTACTTCTTATTGCAAAATCTAATAAATCTGGATTGTTAGTGGCTCCTATGGTTACAACACCATAATTTTGGTCTATGCCGTCCATTTCAGTTAATAGTGCATTAACGACTTCGGATACATCCCCTCTTAATGATTGGAATTTTCTATCAAGACCTATAGCGTCGATTTCGTCTATAAATATCACAGAGGGGGCTGTTTTTGCTGCTGCTTCAAATAGATCATGAATTTGACGGGCCCCATCCCCTACATGCTCCCCAATAAGGCTGGTAGCTTTTATTAAATAAAGAGGAACGCTAAGTTCGTTGGATAAGGATTTGGCTAGCATTGTTTTTCCAGTTCCAGGAGTTCCATAAAATAGCACATTTCGAGGAGCCCAATCTTTGAACTTTTCTGCATCTTGCAAATATTTCATAATAATTTTGCATTTGATCTTGGCTTGTTCCTGACCCACCACATCTTCCATTTTAATTTTACTTTGAATTTCTTTAAATTCTTTAACTTCAAAATCTTCAATCAGGATTATTGAAGTATTTTCAGTAATTTCAGAATTGTTAGGATGCGCCTTTATAACTTTAAAGGCATAATCGGGTAATAATTTCTGATCAAATAGGAATGAACCTTCAATAATTGTTTGACCCGCCCACTGGTCCTTAGCATATAATTCAAAAAGGTCCTTGTCAAAAACTTCAATTTTAGGGGCTTCAACCAGGTTACAGATAAAGGGGTAACCAATAGGTTGTAGTACAACTAATTTAGATTCTTTTTTTGGTTCGTTAAGTTTTGTTATTGTTTTTTTATCAGATAATTGGTTATTAGGTATGATACTGTTAAATTTAATAAAACATCACCATTTTTTTATTTATTTTAGGATCATATTAATTTTTTCATGATTTATTCTTTAAAATTTTATAGTATTTTTCTTTAATTAAAGCAGCGTCAATTTCCAGCAAAGGAGATTCACATATAATAGTAACATTCCAGCCGCATTCAATAATCAATTTTAGTAAAGGTTCCACTGGAGGGCCATAATCATCCTCTTTGAGGGTGTGGTGTTTTTTCTCACCTGCATCTGTATACTCAATTTTTGTAAAATGACAATGTAAGATGTCAGGATCTAATTCCTCTTCTAATTTTTTAAATATTTTTTCATAATCATTTATATTTCGTATACAGCCATTATTCCGTGCGTGTATATGTGCAAAGTCAATTGTCGGTTGAAAATTTTCAAATGCCTGGCAAATTTCTATAATCTCATCTAAACTTCCAAGTTGTGATTTTTTACCAGTGGTTTCTGGTGCTAAATTGTATTTATGGATATTTTTTGATTGTAGCTGGTCCTGAATTTCATTTATTGCTGCTTTTGCTTTTTTCATTGCTTCTTCTGGAGAATACTTTGTATAGAATCCCGGATGAAATACGGTTCTATAAGCACCCATTGCCTCTGAAATCTCAGCTGATTTTACCAGCCTATCCACGGACCTTTCAATCACATCATCTTTATTTGAACTTAAGTTAATATAGTAGGGTCCGTGCATAGAAACCAAAATATCATTTTTTTTAGAATTATCTTTTAGCTGTTTAGCAGAACTTTTGGAAATTCTTACTCCATAAGTAGCCTGATATTCGTAGGAGCTAAGTTTTAATTCATGGATATAGTCACAAACTTCTATTGTTTCTCCTTTAAATCCTATTGGATTGCCTGCAGGACCAAATCTAACTTTTTTTGTCATTTTTATCATCTTTCATTATATAAAATTATTTATAATTGATTATTTAGCTAAAAATAAAATAAGATGTGAGTATTATTAATCAGTATTCTTATAATTTATATGTTATTAAATGTGAAATTCATTTTTTATATATTTTTCAGCTTCCTCATAGGTCAAATAACTAAATTTATACCTTTTATGAACATCTAATATTTCATATAAAGCTTCATTTACTAAATCTTTATTTTTCCACAGCTTTAAACTGGAAACAACCTTTTCCAAACACCCTTTTTTATAGCTGATCTGACCAATGACATGTATTATCATATCTCTGGCTCGTTTATTATCTTCATTTTGAACTTCTTTTAATAAGGGAAGTACATCTTCGGGGTGTGTTCTTCCCCTTAGTTCAATTCCATGTATAACTTCTCGGCGAATTTCAGGGTCTGGATCATGTATATGGGTATGAGCAAATTTTAAGGTGGGCTCAGGATTTTTTTGGCCCATCTGTTTTAAGGCACCGATAATAGCATTTCTAATTTTAGGGTTTTCATCTTTTATAGCATTTTCCATATTTCCCATTATCTTTTCTGCGTCCTTTTTACCAATCTCACCCCAGGCATAGATTACTGTTTGTCTTACACTAACATCATCTCTTTGAAACAGAAATTCTAAAATATCCAGGATAATATCTTGAAGCTCTTTGTTAGCGTGATATAGCCTTCCTATGATTAAATAAGCATTTTTGCGAATATAAATATCTTCATCAGAGACATATTTTAATAAAAAAGACGAATCTATTGGTTTTCTGGATTTTAATTCCTCTTTGACATTATCTTCCATTTCTTGTACTACTTCTTTTCTTTTTTCCTTAGATAAATCATAAAAACCCATTTAAAAGACTTCCTTTTTTTTATAAATTTATTAATATGAACTAAAATTATATGCGATTAGTAACAACCACCCTAAACTCAAAATAACTGTTATCCACTCAAATAAAGGTGTTAAATCCCAAATTTTGAGTAAATAAATGATAATAAAGCATAAATTGATTATAACTACAAAAAATCCATAGTAAGCTATTTTATTAGTAAATTGGGGATCTTTTAATATGTTAATGTTAATTAAGATAAGGGTTATCATAAGTGAGGTGAAGAATGATGCAGACCATATCCAATGTATGAATCCATAATCCTCTGAAAAGACTCCCACCATGATCAAAGAGAAAGATGCATAAATTCCAACAATTTGGGAGATTATTAACAGTTTATGTCTCGGGGGGACGGGTTTAAAATATTTTTTAAGGTTGTAAAAGAATAATATTAATAGCATACCAGTTATTATGCATCCTAAATTGAAAAATAGATAACCCGTACTATTATATGAAGAGTTTCCAAGGTCACTTAAATAATTATTTAAGGGACTATAATTCCCTGGAAACAATATAACGGCATTTAATGTAAAAATCAAAAAAATAAATACGGTTAAAATTACCAAAAATGATATTTTAAAATTTTTCATTTTCTCGTTTTGGTTTTAAAAATTAAAAATTTAGGAGATATTTAATTTTTATTCTCCTTTTATAAAATATTCATGGCCTTATTAGTTTTCTGAATAGATTTTTGGGGATCACTTTCCATTTCCAGCATGGCCCTTATAGCATCTATGTTTTCAGGTACTACATCAGATTCTTGATGTATGGCTTGCATGTAGTAAAGTTCTCCATCCACTATGTTCAGGGATTCTTTCCAGACAGCAATTTCAAATAGGTCATTCCTGGTCCTACCTAAGTCTTTAGCGTATTCCATAATCTCTGCAGTTGAACCTAGCCCATTTGAAGCTTCAACTAATATCACTCTTGAAGTATTTTCCATAGTTTGGATAATTTCATCTAAATCCACATTAGATTCTAGTTCTACCATTAAGTTATGCTGATGCATTAAAGTTGTGGGAACCAGTAAGGCTATGGTGGTGATATCCATATCATAGATAACTGTTTGAAGATCAGGCCCGTGGTGAGATGGTACTGTAGGTGGATTAGGCACTATTGCATTAATTGGTCCGCTTTTAATCTGTGCAGGATCTGCACCTCTTCTGACCATTACTGCCCTTACTTTTTTTATTCCACATAGATCGTCAATTGGTTTTAGGGTTCGGCACAGCCCAGTTGTATTACAGGATACTACTCGTGCATAGTCTGCTCCGTGAACATCTCCATAATTGGAGAAGGAATTGAAAGATAAACCAATGGCATCATGTTTTTCTCCACCTTGGAATATTCCTTTAAGACCTATTTTCTCATAGGTTTCCTTATTCTTAGCCCCTATACCCCCAGGAGTACAATCCACTATTATGTCTAGTTTGTCATATAGTTCATCTATGGTACCGCTTATCTCTAAACCAGCTTCCTCGAATAATTTTTCTCTTTCGGGAATCGCAGCGTAAAGATCAAAACCCTTTTTTATGGCTAATTCTGCCTCAAAATCTGGTTTTGTCTTGGTAACACCCACAATTTTCATATCGTCCTGGGCTGAAACAGCATCTGCCACTCTTTTACCAATAGTTCCATATCCATTAATTCCAACAGCTTTCATAATAAACCTCCTATATTAGCCTTGTATTATTTTAACCGAATGGGTTACTGTAACTTATAAAGGCTATGTTTGAGGTACTATTATTATTTTATTATTTTTTTCCGGAAATTTTAGAAACAAAAATTTTTGATTAAATATTTATTATGTAATAGCAATTTTTAGAAAAATACATTTTAAAAGAATAACTACTTTAAACTAATCTGCATTTAAATTAATTTTCTATTTATAATGAGTAAAATTATAATATAATGAAAAATATCATTTAAATTTCAAAAATAAGTGAATAGAACATACTTTTATATATTTAATTATTAAATAAGAAAAATAAAAAAAGAGTATTTAGACCAACTTAGCAGCTGGTCAGAATTTATTTGCCATGTTTATTCCATAGCCTCTAATTTTTCAGGGAAATATGTGTCAACAACATATTCCAATCCATATTTAGAGAAAGACTGCTGTTCTGCTTTTTTACCAATTTTAAGCATTTTCTTTATTTCCACTTTCCAGAATTCATCTTTATAACGTGGATCTTTAAGCAGTTCCTTTAATCTCAAAACGTCAATATCTTTTAAAGGATCAGTGGGAAGGTCATAGTTAATAATATCACTGGCAGTAACCCCTAGAAACCTAGCATCTGGAGTGGCAAGCTCGTGATTTACATGGGCCAGTTTAGCACTTCCGGATATAATAACCATGGCAATGTGGAATCCCCATGGATCTCCGTCGTTACAAACATATACTGGCAGTTTTAAATCTTCATTAATCCTTTTAAGGAATCTTCGAGTTGCTCTGGCAGCCTGTCCTTTCAGCCCAACTATTAAGGTGTCAAACTTTTTATAAGCTTTTTCTTGAACCATACGGTGAAACATACCCATGGTTTCCACAGCTATAACTCTTTTAACATCATGGTCTATAAATTCAACTTCATCTATAGTTGGAGAAATAGTATAACCAGATTTTCCAGCTTTCATAGCATTAATTTCCAGATCTCCCTCTTTTATAGTTAATTCTCCGTAAACTGAGGCTCCGTCCTCTTCAGGCATCAATCCCAGATCTTCACGGGTCATACCTAGAGTAACTTCTAGGTCTTCGCCAACAATATTGGATTCTTGCTGGTCACCAAAATCCACATCCCAACCTTCAGAAACATAGTAAAGCTCCCTTAATGTAGCTGTTTTTTGAGTTTTTACTAATTGTTTGCAGAAATTGGCCATATAAACCATTTGAGCAATCTTTTTTATTTGCTTCACATTACCAAGAGATCTTTTACCATATCGATCTCCTAAAACGTAATGCCTCTTAACATCATCATAAACAATGTTAGATGTACCACGGGACGGAACTTTAATTGCTGGGACATTCATTTCCTGCACATCTTCAATTATCATCTCACCCAGACTTTTCAGTTTATTAATTGCAATATCCTTCCTATTCATCATCTAACTCCTCTAATATTTTTGGTTTCCTGGTTACTTTGGATAATACATGTTCATATTCTGGAACATCCTTTTCAGCAAGAACTGCTGCTTCTTTTAAAATAAGAGGTACATATGTTTCAAATACCTTCGAACGCATAGCTTCTTCTTTTTCAGCCTTTTTAGCCCTTAAATATTTTTGTAATTTTCTGGCAACTTTCATGGTGGCTTGTCTAACTTCATGCAGTATCTCTGGTTCAGGCGCTACGCTTTGCTTTCCAGTAGATAGATATGGAACATTAGTGGAAACTATGTTAACAAAAACAGTTATAGGGGCGTTGTCTAAATCTCTTATACCATAACGCTTCCAATCTATACTTTTTAAAGCTTCAGTAATTGCACAACTACCTTGATCAAAAGTTAATGGAACCCTATTGGCAAATCTCATAATTTCAGCTTTCTTCTGCTCACCTATTAGTCTACCAGATTCTCCACCATAGGATATTCCTGATTCAATTACAAATGCAACTCCTCCCCGGTATGTGACAGGTTTTCTACTGGTGGCGGCTACAAATTCCGGATCTAAAATTTCTATCATACCTTTTTCCACTTGTTCCTGTCCAATGGGTATTAATCCAGAGGTGGGAGGGGCCATGAAATCCATTTTTTTAAATAATTCCACTATTTTTTCAGCTTCTTCCCATTGCATATCCTTAGGTCTTTTGTTTAAATCTATTCCAGAGAGTTCTTCTATTTCATTAACTCTTTTGGTGGACATTCTAGAAAGGTTACTGGTAAGCATACTTCTAAATCGACGTTTATCAGTATGTTTAGCCATGAATATAAGATCATCTGCAGTTACACCTCTAGGATGAGGCAGTACCTCTTTAGGAAGGGGAGGTATTTCTTTGCTTGCTCTATCAAAGAGATAAATATGTCCTGTAGGATCTCTGAAGGTAATTTTAGAATGAGGATTTGCTATCATGGTTCTTCTAATATATTCGTAAGCTCCTTGCTCACTGAGGGAATAAGAAACATCTTTGAAGTGAAGTTCTATGCAAACTCCGGTCGAATCCAGTTCTATCTCTTTTCGCTCTAAAATAAGTCCTTGATTCTTTTTGACATCCATTTTGAATGTCATTTGAACTCCTTTTATCTCTCCATTTTCTTTGTATCCAGAGGTTATCCGGGCGGGTTTTCCAGTTGTCATCTGGGATAACAATACACATCCACTACAACCTAAACCTTGCTGTCCTCTGGATTGTATATTTCTGAATTTTGAACCGGCGAACATGGTACAAAAAACCTTGGTTATGAATGGGTCTGGAATACCAGGTCCATTGTCCCGGTGTCTTAAAATGTAATGATCTTTATCCAATCTTTTTAAATCTATTTTTATTTCTGGCAATATTCCTGCTTCTTCTGCAGCGTCAAAACTGTTAGTAATTAGTTCGTGAAAAACCATGGTTAATGATCTTATTTTACCAGAAAATCCCAGCATCTGCTTATTTCTTCTAAAAAATTCTGATGCTGTAAGTTCTTTAAACTCTTCAAAGAGTTCTGAAGCCTGTCGTTCCAAAGTTACCCTCCTTAAATTTTTGTTTATTTGTTAATACTATTTTGTAATTTGATACTATAAGTTTTTTTAAGAATTATTTTAATTAATATTTAATTTATCTATCTAATTATAATACTTTTTCATTTTTTTATTCGGGGGATACTGTTTTTTTAAATTCTCGAAGTTTAAATTCATGTCTCTTTTTTTCTAAAAATGCATAAACTGTTTTATGTCTTATCCCTTCTAAAATCATTTCGATTGCTTCTTTGGCGGTCATGATTTTTTCAATGTCACCAATCAAAGATACAGTTTTTCCATATATAGCAACATCAGTATCAGTCATTTCCTTGATTATCTCTCTAGTCCTTCCATCTTTTCCAATAATTCTTCCTTTCTGTCTTATTATTGCTTTTTTAGATTTCCCAACGAAATCAGGTAACCTAATAATGTCTAATATAAAATTATCGTCTAAAAGTTTGAAAGATACTTCTGGATTGAATCCTCTTCCAATAGCCCTTATAATATTTCTGGCTTTCCAAATAGAGAGAGGATCATCCATTTTTGCAGTGGGAGATATTGAAATACTGCCTGTTTCGCTTTCAATGTTTATTTCAGTATGGGTAAGGTCTTCAATTTTTTGTTTAACTTGGCCTTCTTTTCCAATTACGACTCCTACTCTTTCTCTAGGTATTTTGAGATACTCAGTGTTAGGCATTTTTTCACCTCTAAAATAAATTCAATAATATAAATAAATGCAAATGTTTTAAAATTGATTCAGATATTATTAAATTTAAGATTTATTTAATAAAAAATTTAAAAGTCAATATATTTATATTAATTATTTAGTATATGCTCTATGATATACTTTTCTATAGTTTCAATTCGTCATTTGTCAATAATTTTAGCTTTAATCTCTTCTTTAGTAATTTTAATACCCATTTTCTTAAAATCACGCACTATATTTTCTATATCTCGATTTAAAAGATCGTTAGCCAGGGGATGATCTAGTACCATTCCTTGTGATATGTCAATGATAACGGGCGAATCTTTATTAATCAGTATATTAAAGCCAGATAAATCTCCATGAACTAATTTTGCATCATTATATAATTTTTTAATAGAATCTATTACTTCATTAAAAATTTTTTCAGGTTCTGAAAGTTCTACCTCTTGCATGGGAAGTGCAGGGTATCCTTGGTCATCTCCAATAAATTCCATTATCAATACATTATTTTTTGCTACAATAGGTTTGGGAACATTAATGCCAACATCATAAGCTCTTTTTAAATTTCTATATTCTTTATTAACCCATGCAGTTACAAGTTGCCGTTTATTAGATGTCCTCACCTTAAATCGAGGATCTCCTTGAATATAATCCTTCATTTTTTTGAAATCAGAAGTGGTTATTCTGTATATTTTTACGGCAACATAGTTGCCCTGATCATCTATACCTTTGAATACATTGGCTTCTTTACCAGTGCTTATTGCGCCATTTAATTGATTAATATAGCCCATTTTAGCTAATTTGTAAAGAGTTTCTAAAGTTTGTTTATCAAATACTTCACTACCAACCCGTTTGTCTTCGATACTTTTTATTCTTTTTTCCGCCAGCATTTTTCTTAAATCACTATCTGCTTTAGAAACCTTTGAATTCATTTATTAAGCCCCTTTTATATGAAAATTGAATTAGATTTAATTATATTAAAAAATTGAATTACTTATTTATTCCTAATACTTTTAGAATAATAAAAATCATGAAAAATGACATTTAAAAGTGTAATGATTTAAAAAATATCATAAAAATGGTAATATTAGAGATTTAAAAAACCTCTTTTCTCTAACCAGTTGGATTCTGTTCGTGTATATCTCCAAATAACATCAGCTTTTTCATCGCTCTGGAAGTCCCACGGTTTTACAAGAACAACATCACCTTCTCTAATCCAAATCCTTTTTTTCATCTTTCCGGGAATTCTTCCAAGCCTTATATGACCGTCAGCACATCTAACTTTTAATTTACCATGGCCCAATATCTGTTCTACTACTCCGGGTATTTCTCCCTTACGAGGGGTTCTAACTCTTCTTACGCCTTGATTAGTGTTATCTCCTTTTCTCAAATACTCTCCTCCTGATTTAATTTGAATTTAAATTTTATAAATGATCCAATTGATAATTTATATATAACTAGTATAAGATGAACAATGTATATAAATCATATTAAAAGTGGTAATGTAAATTATATAAATTATATTAAAAGTGGTAATATGGGAACAGAATTTCTAAGTATTAAGGACCCTGAAGATGCAAAGAAAATAATCGACAAACTGCCTTTTGAAAGAAAAACTGAAAAGGTTTCAATTAATGATGCTTATCAAAGAGTACTGGCGGTTGATGTATATTCAGAAATAAATTTACCTAGTTTTAATAGGGCATCAATGGATGGTTATGCAGTCATAGCAGAGGATACTTTCGGTGCTTCTGAAGAAAATCCGGTAAAGTTGGATTTAATAGAAATAGTTAAAGCAGGAAGTATTCCAACCAAAAAATTAGAAAGAGGTACTTGCATTGAAGTTGCAACCGGTGCACCAATGCCTGAAGGCGCTACGGGCCTGGTAATGATAGAATTCACCGAAAGAAAAGGTGATGATATTTATATTTATGAAACTGCCCCTATGGGCCAATACATAGCAAAAGAAGGTTCTGACATAAAGGAAGGAGAAATAATTCTTTCTAAAGGTAAATTTTTAAGTGCAGATAAAATTGGAGTCTTAAGTGCTGTAGGCATAAAAAATGTTGAAGTATACTCTAAACCCAAAGTAGCTGTAATTTCTACTGGGAATGAATTAATTGAATCTCAAGAAAAAATGGAATATGGAAAAATTTATGATATAAATTCAGAAACTATTTCAAATTCAGTAAAATCATGTGGTTGTATTCCGATTAAGGCAGGGATTACTAAAGATGACTATGATGATTTATCAACTAAAATAAATGATAATTTAAATGCAGATTTAATTATAACTTCTGGAGGAACCTCTGCAGGTACTGGAGATGTATTAAGGCAAGTTTTAGACGGTCTGGGGGAAGTTTTTATACACGGCATTGCTGTAAAACCTGGTAAACCGGCTATTGTCGGTAATATTAATGATAAATATATATTTGGATTACCGGGATATCCAGTATCAGCTTTTATTGTTTTTAATGTATTTTTTGCCCCATTTTTAAGGAAAATGGCTGCTATGCCCTATGAACATACAGAAGATAATGAAATCCAATTGGAAATATCCCGGAGATATCATTCTTCCCGGGGCAGAGAACAATATGTTTTAGTAAAGATTGAGGGCAATAAAGCTCATCCTATAATGAAGGATTCTGGCGCAATAAAAGCACTAGCAGATGCAGATGGATACTTTAAAATATCTAAAAATGTAGAAATAATTAATGAAGGAAGTTTAATTAAAGTAAAAACTATTAACAAGGAGTACTCCTTTTAATCATAGAAATAATAAATTTACTTGTTAATTATTACATTTTTTTATTTTTTGAGTTTTATAGAATTTTATAATGTTATTAAATAAACAAAATTGTAAAATATTAAGTTTTAATAGGATTTTATTGTGTATATGTATTCTAATAACTCATCAATGTTATTAAATACCCTTTTTTTATCTAATTCTTTAATTTGAGGTCTTTCAATAATTACAATATCCAGTCCTAGCTCTAAAGCTGCACTTATTTTAGAAGGAGTTCCTCCGGTTAAACCACTTTCTTTAGTAATGATAATAGATGCTCCATATTCTTTCATTAATGCCTTGTTAAATTCTTTTGAAAATGTACCTTGCATGGCAATAATATTTTCTGGATTTATACCTAGAGTTAAGCATTTACTTATTGAATCTAGAGAAGGTAAAACTCTAACACATATTTTTTCTTTATCAAACTTATTTACTAAGTATTTAAGGTTAGAAACACCAGCTAAATGCATAATTTTATAATTGGAATCTTCTTTTTTCAGTAAATTTTCAACCTTCTCAATTGTTTCTTCAAATGATCTGACGGTGTGGATCTTGTTATTATCTATTTTATTTAGCGGAGGTCTATCAAAACGCACATATTCTATTTTTAATTTCTTAGTTGCCTCTATAGCGTTTTTAGTGGCATTTGATGCGAAAGGATGAGTGGCATCTATTAATAAGTCCACCTCATATTCTTCCATAACATTGGCTATTTTATTTTCATTTAATTCGCCCCGAATTACCTTATTTGCTCCTGTATTTTTTGCAATAGCTGCCCCGTAATCGGTAGTTGTAGTGGCAATAATATTGAATTTATTATGAAATGATTCATTATTTACAAGTTTCTTCATGATATTAAAAGCATCTTTGGTTCCAGACATTACCATAATGTTCATTTAATGAATCTCTCCACAATTTTTTCACTAAGTATTATAGTTGAGGCCACTAGAACTATAAGAACCCAGTCCATAATGGATAGGGGAACTGTCCTGAAAATACCTTGAAGAAATGGAATATAAATTACACAAACGTGTAACAGGAACGATGCAGCCACTGCAATTAAGAGAAATCTATTGGAAAAACCTGATTTAGATTTACAATTAAACACATTGAAAATTTGAAACATAACAAATACTGTAAACGCAATAGTGGTGGCTTTTATGGTCTCTACCCCACTGGAAAGCTCAAAATAGTAGAGAACTAATGTCCCTATAGTCATCACTATTCCTGCAAAAATTATTCTTAAAAGATTATTTCGGGGCATTATGTCTTCTTTTTCAGGAAGTCTTTCCATAATATCCTTTTCAGGTGGTTCAACTCCTAATGATTGGGCGGGGGGGCCGTCCATTATTATGTTTATCCATAATATCTGAATAGGGTTAAAAGGTATGGGAAAATTCAAAATAGAAGCAGAAACTATAGTTAAAATTGCCCCTACATTAGTGGATAGCTGAAATTTAACAAAACGTCTAATATTATCAAATATGGTCCTTCCTTCTTTAACAGCTTTAACTATGGTTGCGAAATTATCATCTTGAAGCACCATATCGGATGATTCTTTTGCCACATCTGTACCGGTACCCATGGAAACTCCAATGGCTGCTTTTTTTAAGGCAGGAGCATCATTTACTCCATCACCAGTCATAGATACAATATTTCCTTTTTCTTGCAGTGCCTCAACAATTCTAACCTTTTGTTCTGGAAAAACTCTGGCATAAACCTGAACATCTTCAACAATATTTGCAAATTCTTCTTCCGTTAGATTCTCCAGTTGTGAACCAGTAAGTACACGACCTTCATCCAAAATTCCTATTTCTCTGGCAATAGCTGCTGCTGTATCTTTATGATCACCTGTTATCATAATTACGTCGATTCCTGCTTTCTGACATATTTTAACAGCTTCCGCAGCTTCTTTTCTAGGGGGATCCATCATACCAACTAAACCAACAAAAATAAGATCTTCTTCTAATCCCTCTTTATCAGATATATTTTCATCCTCGGCTACGGGACGATACGCCAGAGCCAATACACGCAAAGCACTAGCAGTCATTTGATTTAATCTACTTATAATTTCATTTCTTTCTTCATCAGATAGATTAGAAATTTTTTCTTCATTTTCTATTCTACTGCATCGTTCTAAAATAATTTCTGGAGCACCTTTAGTCAGTACGTGTTTAGTTCCCTGGATATCGTATACTGTGGTCATCCGTTTTCTAGAACTGTCTAGAGGAATTTCTATTATACGGGGGAATTTTTCCTCAAGTTCATCTTTAGAATATCCATTTTCCTCAGCAAATACCAGTACTGCACCATCAGTAGGGTCACCTATTATTTTTCCTTCACTTATGTGAGCATTATTACATAATGCACTAATTTCATAAGCCTTCTTCGAGGAAGTTATAAAAGTTTCTCGTACTGTCATTTTATTTTTTGTCAATGTCCCTGTTTTATCAGTACATATAACCGAGCAAGAACCAAGAGTTTCCACAGCTAGTAACTTTCTTACCACTGCATTGCTTTTAGCCATTCTTTGCATTCCCAATGCCAATGTAAGAGTTAATATTGCAGGTAAACCTTCAGGTACTGCGGCAACAGCCAGAGAAACAGCAGTTAGAAATGTTTCAACTAGGGGCACTCCCTTTAAAAATTGGAGTGCAAATACAAATGTACATATTACAATTGCCAATATCCCCAAGGTTTTACCTAAACTAGCTATTTTCTCTTGAAGAGGTGTTTTAGCATCTTCGGTTTGGATCATCTCTGCTATTTTACCTATGGTTGTATCCATCCCTATTTCCACTACAACTCCCCTACCATTTCCAGATACAACATTAGAATCCATTAAAGCCAAATTATTAATTTGATTTTCTTCAGCTTCAGATAATTCTTCAAATTTAGAGACAGGTAAAGATTCTCCCGTTATGGCAGATTCGTCTATTCGTAAGTCTGAACTTTTTATTACTCGTAAATCAGCAGGAACGCTATCTCCTTCTTCGATAATTACTACATCACCGATAGTGAGTTCATCAGCAGAAATTTTCTTTTTATTCCCATCTCTTAAAACTACCGCTTCATTGGATATTAAGCTTTTAAGCTTTTCCATAGCTTTTTCTGCCCTATATTCCTGTATAAATCCTACAATGGCGTTTATTGTAACTACTAATAAAATTACAATAGCATCTATTTCGTCGCCAACAAAATAGGCTGCTATTGCAGCTACAATAAGTAAAAGTATTAATATATCCATGAATTGCATTAAAAAAAGCTTTAAAGGACCATCCTTCTTTTCTTCCACCAACTCGTTTTTTCCATATTTTGTAAGCCTTTTCTGGGCTTCATCACTAGTTAAACCCTCTTCAGTGGTATTGAGTTTGGTTAGTGTTTCTTTTATGCTGAGATTTTGCCATTTCATTTACAACACATCTTGTAAAAATTAGATTTTTTATAATTAATTAATTCAATTTTATTTTTATCTTTTAACTTTGTTAAATTGCTCTTACTTATATTTATAAATTCTGTTGACAATGGTTTAATTATCAGATCGCAACCAGTTGTAATAGCAACATCAATTAAAAATGGATGAAGTTCTGTAGGAGGCCTTATAGAATAAATTAAGGAGGAATTTTCATATATTTTTAAATCTGGTCTAGTAATATCATCTTCTATGATCACTTTATGGTAAGGTTTAATATCGGTCATGATTATATCCTTATTTATATATTTCTTCAAGTTTAGGGCAACTTTCATGAAAGTTCCCACTCCTACTTCGACTATCCTCTCTGCGTCAGAGTAATTATCAATAATGTAACACGAAAAATCTTTCCACATTTTATCACGGGAGATTATATGATTATAAGAGAATTTAGACTTCCTGATCTTAAAAGGGTATTGGAAATTGAAAAAATGTCCTTTGATGATCCTTATCCTGCAAGTATATTGAAGGATATATATAATATGGGCGCTGGATTTTTGGTTGCTCAGCAACATAATATTATTGTAGGATATATTATATTTTGGATCAGATTTGAAGATGAGGGTCACATAATTTCTATAGCAGTAGATAGAAAATATCGAAGAAAAAATGTGGGAAACATGTTGGTTGAAACTGCAATTAAAGTCTTCAAAAAGTATGACATCAAAAATATTAAATTAGAGGTAAGGGCTAAAAATAAAGGAGCAATAAATTTTTATAAAAGTCTGGGATTTAAAGAAGAAAAAATAGTTCCAGGTTATTATGAGGATGGAGAAAACGCAGTTTTAATGTTCATGGGTTTATAATGCTAATTTATCAGTAAATAGGATATCTATGACATTATACCTAATTTGGATTATATAATCAAAAAAATTCATAAACTAATATTGTCATAAATTATAAAAAAATTTTATAATAACTACTAGATAATGTATATTATGGTGATTGGATGGTAACAGAGGCAAAACTGGCTTTAGAAGACGGTACAATACTTAAAGGAGAAGGATTTGGTTATAAAACAATAAAAACTGGAGAGGTTGTTTTTTCTACAGGAATGACGGGATATGTGGCATCTCTTACAGATCCCTCCTATAAAGGCCAATTATTAATGAATACTTATCCTTTACAAGGAAATTATGGAATTAATCAAGAATGGTTTCAATCAGATGGAATAAAGGCTGAAGGATTCATTGTAAGGGAAGAATGTAAAAATCCATCTCACAGTTTATCTGAAAAAAGTCTTTCTGATTTTTTAGAGGAATATCAAATACCCGGGATTTCTGGAATTGACACTCGGGCCCTGACCATTAAAATAAGAAAGCAAGGAACTATAAAAGGAGCTATTGCCACAGAGGATATCAATGATCAGGAACTTGTTAAACTGGCTAAAGATCAGCCAGATATTGTAGACATAGATCTGGTTGATAAAGTATGTGTTAAAGAACCTAAAATTTTGGGAGAGAACTTTAAAAATCGAATAGCCATAATTGATTGCGGTATAAAAAACAACAGTATAAATGCACTGCTTAAAAGAGAAATAGGGGTTACTGTTTTACCCTACAAAACACACTTCAAAGAGATTCTTGATTTTGATCCTGATGCTATCCTTGTTTCCAGCGGTCCTGGGGATCCAACAAGAGTTTCTGATGCAATAGATTCGGTTAAAAAACTTTCAGAGAAATTACCTATATTTGGAATATGTTTAGGTCAGCAGATAATATCTCTGGCTTTCGGTGCAAAAATATATAAAATGAAATTTGGGCACCGGGGTATAAACCAACCAGTAAAAGATTTAAAAACAGGTAAGGTTTCCATAACATCTCAAAACCATGGATTTTCCATTGATGAAAATTCCATAAAAGGAATCCCTCTGGAAATAACACAAATAAATCTAAATGACCAAACTGTAGAGGGAATAAAACACGAAGAATTGCCAATTACCAGTGTTCAATATCACCCAGAAGCAGGACCAGGACCCCATGATACTGATTATACTTTTGATAAGTTTGTAGATATAATGAAATCTTATTAAATTTTAATATTTTTCAAAATGAATCTAAAATCCAAATAACGGTTAAAACCATAAAAAAATCAATCATTAACCTTCAGAGTAATAGAACTAAAAAAATACGGGGATAGAAATGCCGAAGTCTCATGATATAAAAAAAGTACTAATAATAGGATCAGGCCCAATTCAAATAGGTCAGGCGGCTGAATTTGATTATTCAGGATCACAAGCCTGTAAATCATTAATGGAAGAAGGAATAGAAACTGTACTGGTAAATAGTAATCCTGCCACTATCCAAACAGACATGGACACTGCAGATAGGGTTTACGTCGAACCTTTAACACCAGAAATTGTAGCAAAAATAATTGAAAAAGAAAAGCCAGATGCTATACTCCCTACCATGGGGGGACAAACAGGCTTAAATGTAGCAACTGGTCTTGCGGAAATAGGAGCATTAGAAGGGATTAAGGTGATAGGTTCATCAGTCCAAACTATTCGAAATGTAGAGGATCGTGATCTTTTTGGAAATTTTATGATGGAATTAAATGAACCCATACCTAAATGTAAAGCGGTTAATTCTTTAGAAGATGCATTAAAGGCGGTTAAAGATATTGGATATCCAATTATTGTAAGGCCCGCATTTACATTAGGCGGCACTGGCGGCGGTGTAGCTTACAATGAAAAAGAGCTAATTGAGGTGGCTACCCGAGGATTGGATATGAGTTTTATCAATCAAGTTCTCATTGATGAATCTGTTATTGGATGGAAAGAATTTGAATATGAAGTTATGCGGGATAAGAATGATACATGCATAATTGTGTGTAACATGGAAAATTTGGACCCCATGGGCATTCACACCGGTGAAAGTATAGTAGTGGCACCGGCTCAGACCCTAAGTGATATAGATAATCAAAAATTGCGAGATGCATCCATAAAGATTATTAGAGCACTTGAAATCCAGGGCGGATGTAACATTCAATTTGCAGTAAATCCAGATACAGGGGAATACAAAGTTATCGAAGTCAATCCTCGTGTTAGCAGAAGTAGTGCTTTAGCCTCGAAGGCAACCGGTTATCCTATAGCGAAAATTTCAGCTAAAATTGCAATAGGCATGACTTTGGATGAAATACAAAATGACATTACCAAAGAAACCCCGGCTTCATTCGAACCTACATTGGATTATGTTGTTGCCAAAATACCAAGATGGCCATTTGACAAATTTAAAGGCATAAGTAAAGAAATAGGCGTTCAAATGAAATCCACGGGAGAGGTAATGTCCATTGGTCGCACCATTGAAGAAGCTTTACACAAAGCAATTAGATCCCTTGATATTGGAAGATTTGGTTTTGACGAGGTAGAATTTGACCAAGATCTTCTTAAAAAAGCTACCGATGAGAGGATTTTCCATCTTTACACTGCTCTAAAATCTGGAATTTCAGTTGAAGAAATCCATAAATTAACACAGATAGACACTTTCTTCTTGCACAAATTATTAAACATTATAAATTTTGAAGAAAATCTTAAAAATTCTGATATTTTTAACGTAGATAACTTAAGAAAAGCTAAAAAAATGGGATTCTCTGATAAAAAAATTTCAGAGATAGCTGGAGTGGATTTAAGTGATATTACTAGTTATAGAAAGGAAAATGGTATTACACCCAGCTATAAAATGGTTGATACTTGTGCTGCTGAATTTGAAGCAAAAACACCTTATTATTATGGTACTTATGAATTGGAGGATGAAGTCGAAGTATCTGATGCAAAAAAGGTAATAATTATTGGTGCAGGCCCTATTAGGATAGGTCAAGGTATTGAGTTTGATTATTGTTGTGTTCATGCTGCTTTAGCACTTAAAGATGAGGGAGTAGAAACTATAATTATAAATAATAATCCTGAAACAGTTTCTACAGATTATGATATATCAAATAAATTATATTTTGAACCTCTGACTTTAGAGGACGTAATGGCCATTGTTGATAAAGAAAAACCTGAAGGAGTTGTTGTTCAGTTTGGAGGACAAACTTCCATTAATTTAGCAGTACCTCTTGCAAATGAAGGTGTAAAAATATTGGGAACTCCTCACGAAAGTATAGATCGTGTAGAGGATAGGGAAAGATTTACTCGAGTTTTGGAACATTTGAATATTCCTCAAGCAGATTATGGTATTGCAAACTCTTTTGAAGAAGCTAGATTAGTAGCAGAACGTATAGGGTTCCCGGTCCTGGTTAGACCTTCCTACGTACTTGGTGGTAGGGCTATGGAGATAGTTTACGATGATTTGGAACTTAAAGAGTATATGAAGGAAGCAGTAAGAATATCTCCAGAACATCCTATTTTAGTAGATAAATTCTTAGAAGAGGCTATTGAGGTAGATGTGGATGCATTATCCGATGGTGAAAATGTTTTCATTGGAGGTATAATGGAACACATTGAAGAAGCCGGAGTACATTCTGGCGACTCTGCATGTGTAATACCACCTCAAAGTATTCCACAAAGTATAATAGATACTATAAAGGATTACACTAAAAAATTAGCACTTGAACTGGATGTTATTGGTCTAATGAATATACAGTATGCTGTAAAAACTGATGAAGAAGCAACAGTATACATTTTGGAGGCAAATCCACGAGCTAGTAGAACAGTTCCATTTGTAAGCAAAGCAGTGGGCATACCTTTGGCCAAAATTGCAGCAAAACTAATGATTGGATACAAATTATCCGACTTGGGGTTGACTGAAGACGTAGAAATAGAACACGTAGCTGTTAAAGAGTCTGTATTTCCTTTCATTAAACTTCCTGAGGCAGATTCAGTATTAGGGCCAGAGATGAGATCTACTGGAGAAAGTATGGGGATTGACGAGAATTTCGGGGTTTCCTATTACAAATCACAGCTTTCAGCCCACATGGAGCTACCCACTAAAGGTAAAATATTTATCAGTGTTAAAGATGCAGATAAAGACAAAATTGATGATATTGCCATAAAAGCGGAAGAACTAGGATTTGAATTATTAGCCACCCGTGGAACAGCAAATGCCGTAGAAGATCAGGTAAAAATTGAAATAATTAGAAAAATTAGTCAAGGTTCTCCAAATATCAAAGACGCCATCCTTAATGGTGAAATAGCCCTTATAATTAATACTCCCTCTGGAAAGCAGTCTGCAGATGATGGTTACTATATAAGGAGAATGGCAGTAGAATTGGGCATACCCTATGTAACCACATTAGCTGGTGCCAGAGCAGCTTTAAATGCTATTGAAAATGTTAAAGAGGGAGAAATAAGTGTTAAATCTTTAAATGAATATCATCATATATAATTTTAATTAGGGGAGATAATTCTATTACGGATATTAATACATTTAATTAAATAATTATCGAAATAAATTGATAATTATTTCCTAATATTTATAGATAATCTATTTAAAAGATTTATAAAATGTAGATGATTTTTAATATTTTCATAAATGGACATGTGACATACTTCACATAAAAATTGTTAAAAAGAAATATTGTTGTGATAATAATATAAATTAAATAAAATTATGATATCTTGGGGGGCATGCCAATGAAGCCTACATTTAATAAATTACTATCAATAATATTATTATTTTCAATTTTTATAATTAGTACAATTTCTTTTTTACCAACATCAGAAGCTCACATACTGGTAATTGGTGATTCTAAAGGTGATTTAACTTCATCATATAATGAAGCATTTGAAGTGGCTAAAAAATTAGAATCTAAAGGATATGAAGTTTTAGCATTATATCGGGATAATGCAACCACTAAAAATATCTTAAAAGGTATGTACGATGCAGATGCAGTGATATATGCCGGGCATGGTGGATATCAGTCTGGAAATTATGATAATAACGGAGGCATAGCCTCTTCCCCTTTTGCTTTAGTTGCCAGTGACGATTTTATATGGGGCATAGGTGATAAAATGAGGGAAGGATGGACCAGCCAATTATTCACCGCGCCGTTCAAACAGAATATTCCAGTTATACTATTACATTCATGCTTCTCCACAGGTTGGGTTGGAACTAATGAAGTTTCAAATCCAATAGAAACCATTTATAACTTTGCCAGTATGTTTACTGGTGCTAATGCAAACTATTATGCTACAGCATGGGATGGTGCTGATATAATTGACGATTTTTTAGATGGTGCTGTAAACTTCGGGGATGCCAATAATAAGAATTATGAAGTTATCCTAAAGTCAACACTGTATAACAATACTCCGGTTTGGCGTAATGATCATGGTTACGCTGCATTTATTGGAGATTGGGCGGGAATTTTCCCATCTGTTACAGAAACTACTGCCTATGATGATGAGGCTGCTGAAGCATGGTATAACGGCGATAGAAACAGAAATTTATTAACCTCTAAATTTTCCGTTAGTTCCTCCCCTTATTATATAAATCAAGCAGTGACCTTTACTGATCTTTCGAATACTAATGAAGCAGAAATAATAAATTATAACTGGGATTTTGGAGACGGAAATCAACAGTCATCCCAAACATCCATTAATCCATCTCATTCTTTTACCAGTCCTGGAAACTATAACGTTAAGTTAACAGTCACGGATATTAATGGAAAAACAGCTTCTTCCACTAAAATAGTTAATGTTATTAATCGAAAACCTGTTGCTAATTTCTATTTAACTAGTTCTAAGGTTGTTGCTAACTCGCCCGTCAGTTTTATATCAACTTCTTATGATCCTGACCAAGGAGACAAAATAGTTACATGTAACTGGAACTTTGGCGATGGATCCACGGGAAGTGGTGAAAATGTACAGCATACCTATAGTAAAAATGGCACATATACTGTTACTCTAACAGTTAAGGATAGTTTTGGACAAACTAGCAGCAAATCCATTAAACAACAAGTTGGAACAGTTATAAAATCTAATCCAGATCTCTTTATCACGGGAATATCCAAAAAAGGAAATTCTTTATATGTAAGAGTTAAAAATAAAGGCACAGCCCCTTCAAGAAGTTGTTATACTAAAGTATGGCGCAGTTATTATGTTTACAAAAAATATTATAAAAAAGTAAAAATAGGCAATAGATATTACTACAAACGATATTACAAGAAAATTAAAAAAACATACTCTAAACGAATATATATTAAACCACTTAATCCTGGTTCATCCAAAACATATAAGATTTATTTCAAGTATAGACATGGTAAAGCCAAAGTTGATTATACTAATAAAGTTTTAGAATTAAATGAAAAAAATAATGTAAGAAGTTTCTAAATAAAAAAATCTTAATTTTTTTTTTTTATTTTCTTAATTAATTGGTTAATATTTGAGTAGTTGAATTCATTTTTATCTTCTTATTTTCAAAGCATTATTTTTATATTATTATTATTATTATTATTATTATCTTGATTTGAAGAAAAAATTATCAAGATATATAATAAGTACTTACATAATTAATGGCATGTTGGTAATTGAAAATGGATTGATTCTTCACGGCCCGGAAATGGAACCATTAAAGGCCAATATTGTTATAGAAGATGATAAAATTATGGAAATTAACTCAAGAAAAGTCCATAATGGTAAAAAAATCGATGCCAGCGGTTGTATTGTGGCCCCTTCTCTTGTTAATTCCCATATACATTTGGGAGATTCTGTGGCAAAAGATGTGGGGGACGGTAAAAATATTGCAGATATAGTAAAACCACCGAATGGTTTAAAACATAAAATTCTCCAGGAGACTTCACCCGACGATATAATCGGATCAATTAGGCAGTCTTTAATGGAAATGTTAAGTACAGGTACAACTACATTTGTTGATTTTAGAGAAGGCGGATTAGGGGGTTTAAAATTAATTGATGAAGCAGCAGAAGATCTATTTATAAGAAAAATAGTGCTGGGCCGCGATCCATCCTTTTTTGAATCAGGAAATCAAGAGAATTTTATAAGGAAAAAAGTACAAAAACTACTAAAATCATGTGATGGAATAGCTCCAAGCGGTTATGGAGAAATTGATGATGAAGTAGCCTTAATAATAACTGATGAGTGCATAAAACAGGGAAAATTATCTGCAATCCATGTAGCAGAATACGAAGAACTTCAAAAGAACTCCTTAATTAATAAAGGAGCTACAGAAGTTTCAAGGGCCATTAAAGATGGGTTTCAGATTTTGGTGCATTTAACCGCACCATTGAATAATGATTTAAAATTATTAGCGGATAGCAATATTTCGGTAGTTTGCTGTCCCCGTTCTAACGGTTCATTGAATGTGGGCATCCCACCTATCAAAGAAATATATGATCATGGCATAAATATGCTCTTAGGTACAGATAATGTAATGTTCAACACTCCTAATATGTTAAGCGAGATGGAATACTCTTTAAAAGTCACTAGAGGTTATTACAAGGAATATTTCTCTCCAAGAGAAATTTTTAAAATGGCCACTTATAACGCGGGAAAGGCCCTAAATCTTGATATAGGATGTATAAAAGAGGGGATGATGGCGGATTTAATGGTATTAGAACAGATATCTAAAAATCCCATACTTTCAATTATTAATAGGACTCAAAAAGAAAATATTAGGCATGTAATAATGGAGGGAAATTTGGTTGACAATACTCTTAAATGAATTAAGAAAATTTGAAAATAACTATTATCTATTTTAATATAACTAAAAACATAAACCATCAAAAAAATTAAGATTTTAATAATTAAGATTTTAATGTAATCAAATAATAGTATTAATTAAGGGTTTATCTTAAGTTAGTACAGCATCATGTTATTACTATGTTTTTTGTAAAAATCAGTGCAATATAAATAATTATATAATCCATATTAGCATAATATTAAAATTATATTCAATTAATCCACTATGGAGTTAAAATTATAATGGAGTAGGACATATTACCAAGAGGTGAACTCATGTACAAAAAAATCTTGTTGCCCACTGATGGTTCAAAATACGCAGATAAAGCTGCACAGCATGCTATGTGGATTGCTAGTAAGAGTGGTGCAGAAATCATAGTTCTTACAGTTCTTGAAACTTCCTCATTAGCAGGATTACCTGCTGAAGATTTGATAGTAAAAATAAAAGAGATGTTAAAGGAGGAGGGAAAACGATCCCTGGAAAAGATCTCTAACGTACTATCTGAAGAAGAATCTCATGAAAAATCAGATAAAGATGTAAAAATAACTTTAGAAACTAAGGAAGGGGCTCCTGCAGATGAAATATTAAAAATTATCAAAGAAGAAGGAGTAGATCTAGTTATAATGGGAACCTCGGGAAAACATGGCTTAGACAGGTTTTTATTAGGAAGCGTTGCTGAAAAAGTAGTAAGATCTTCTGAATGTCCTGTTATGGTAATTCATTAATTGTCCTAAAAATTAAAACAAAAATATATAATTTACTAAATTTTGTATTAATTAAATTATTAGATTATTTAATAATTAGTTGGTGTAATAATGCTCGTTAAAGAGATAATGTCAAAAGAAATACACTATATCAAAGTTCCAGGCAACCGTTCAACAGCTCTGCGTTTAATGAGGAAAAAAAATATCTCAGGCGCGCCTGTTGTAAAAGAAGGTACTAAAGAACTTGTTGGTATAGTCACACGTTCAGATCTGGTAAATAATCCAGACGAAGAACAAATAGCTCTAATTATGACTAGAGATCCAGTGACTGCAAGTCCAGATGAAAATGTGAAAGAAGTTGCAAAAAAAATGTTGGATCAAAATATTAGAAGAGTTCCAATAGTTGAAAACGGTGAATTAGTAGGTTTGGTCACTGCTTTTGATCTAATTGAACAAGCAATTTCTAAAATTGAAATAAACGATCCTGTAAAGGATTATATGCTTGAAATGATTCCCACTACTTGGGAAAGAACCCCTTTAAATGTGGCTTTTGAAACCATGAGGTTCTTTAAACTTAAGGTTCTAATTGCATTAAATAAGGATGGTAACTTATCAGGGATATTAACAGAAACCGATTTTATAAATGAAAGCGAAGTTGTATCTGAAAGAACAGTTCATAACACTTCTGTGGGTACTGAGGGAGATAAATGGTCATGGGACAGTAAAAATGTTCTTTATGTAATAAAGAATCATTTACAATTTTCAGATAAAGAGGTTAAGGATGTAGCAACCACAGACCTTGTTACTGCAACAACTAGAACTACAGTTACAGAATGTGCAGAAAAGATGAAAAACAAGAATATTGAGCAAATACCAGTGATTGACGTTGAGGGAGACCTTGTTGGACTGGTCAGGGCTTACGATCTTATTAAATCTCTTACTGATTAAGATGTCTAACCATATAAGCTTAAAATTAACAACAGAACCTGATAGAATACGTATCGCTGCTAAAAATGGTGGTGATGTTTCTGTTTATATTATTGAACTTAAATTACTTATGGGGCACTGTTGGTGGGAAGGTTTACCGGCTATAGAAACTTTAATCAGTGTTTTAGAAGATAACATAAAAAATACAATTTTAAATGTACACCCTCATCAAGAATTATTATTTGAATATACTTTACGCACTAATGATTCACTTGAAGATTCATCAGAAATAGAAATTCAGATTAACAAAATTCTTGCCGATCAAGAAGAAATTGAAGTCATAGGAGATATATTGGCGCTGGAAGGAATAGATGATCGAGGAATATTCCAAAAAATTACTAGTTTTCGAAGAAAAATAAATGAAAATATAAGTCAAAAGATTTTAACTAAATAATATTATTTTAGATTCATATCATGATTTATTTAATCACTGGATTATTATTTCTAAATAATCCTTCTTATACGTGGTAAAACCTCAATCAAAACTTTTTCAGCATCTTCTTTATCTTTAACTCTTCTTGCCACTATTTTCCCATTTCTAAAAATGGTAATATTTCGGTTTTCAATTTCTATCATAATTATTCCCATATCTAGGGAACATTTAATTTCTCCAATTTCAGAAAGTGATTGGAAAGTTTTTTCTATATCAATCTGATAGGGAAGCTCAGTTTCAAACATAATTTTATTCTTCTCATCTTTACATGGTTTATAAATTGCTATTTCTTTTTCTTTATTATTATAACCACTTATGTCTAATTTAATTCTTTTAAAACCAACTGCACTTAATTCATCTTTTATATGATTAATTTTCTGAATGTCTAAAATTTTTTCTATATCATCTACTTCTATACTGGCCTGATCATTATGGGCCCTGACCCTAACAACATCAACTTTAGCAATGTTTTTAATTAGTGATTCAGCATAATTTATTCTATTTATTTTTTTAGGAGTAATCTCCTCTCCTTTGTAAATCCTGGTTGCAAGGCAAGTAGTAGATTTAGAATAGTTTATATCAAAAATTTTTAAAGCATTTAGAACATCTCCACGCCGCATGCCAGCCAATAAGAGCGGAGATAATACTTTTTTTTCAAAGGTAATCATAATGCCTGGCCGATCTTCTAACAAATCGCTGATGTTAGTCCCATCAGCAATTACATCAAATCCTAATTTTTTTGCTTCTCTTTCTATTAAAGAATACATTTTTTCTTTGCAGATGTAACATCTATGGGGAGGGTTCATCTTGAAAGAAGTATCATTTAAGAAATTTTCTTTTATAATCACGTTTTTTATTCCAATTTCCTGGGCAATTTTTTGAGCATTAGATATAAACTCTGGTGGCAGTACTCCATTATCAATTGTTACAGTTAATGCTTCTTTTGAAACATCTTTAGCTATTTTAGCAACTAAACTACTGTCAGCCCCGCCGGAGAATGCTATTAAAACTTTTTTATTTCGCAATGATTTCTTTATTTTTTCTATTTTTTTTTCAAGATCCATATCTACTGCACCTTTAAACTGGAATAGTTATTAATCATTTATTGATTAGTTTTTTAATGTATTCTAAAACTAAAATAGCGTCTTCGTATTTAATATCAACCTTTTTTATTTCAATAAAGCTTTTTAAATTCTCTGAATGAGTTTGATCCAATGTTTCATTTTTAAATATAGTATTGTAATTTCTTTTGGGGTAGTAAGTAAATTTTAATTTATTTATTATGTGGTTAAATTCATCTTCAGATATTATTCTTTCTTTTAAAGCTTCTTCTAGATTATATTTAATACTTACCAGTGCTTCTGAAAGTTGTTCCATATTTTCCGGGTTGAATACCACTGCAACATCGTCGTCAGACTCTATTTCACCACTTTTATACTGATTATATACGTATCCAACGCCAATCATTCCAAAATCATCCAATTCGGATGCTCGAAGTGCACCCATACTTGCTCCGCCCACTACAATTACATTGTTTTTTAAGGCCTCTATAATTTCTCTATGAGAAACGGCCGGTTCTTGATGGAAAACACCATCTATGATGCCTATTACATCTGCTCCATCATTTATTGCGTTGGTTACATCTCCACGTTTAACTGGGGGTCGATATTCGGCATCTAAAATATTTTTTGCTTCATCAGGATTTAAAGACGGTCCAGTGAATATAATAATTTTTCTACTCATCATATTAGTCCTATCTGATAAATGTTTTATATTTTCTCTTTTATTCAAAAAAAATTTTATTAAACAAAAATTTGAATTTAAAATTCAATTTTCGGGATATAAATCATTAATTTAAGAATTTTTATTTAAGAATTTTTCTTAAATATTTAATTTTAGATAATATAATATAGAAAAATTAATTTAATAACCTTTTTCCTGTCCGGTCCGGGTCTACAGAGTATACTTCAAGTTTAGGTATAATTACTCGGACTACTGGTATCTCTATTTCTTTTCGACTGAGATTTACATATAAAACTTTTTCAAATCCTTCTTTTTGTAAAAGTTTTAGTGAAGTTTCAATATCGGTCTTAAATGATTTAGCAGATCGATTTTTCATATTATTTAAGGATACTATTTTTTCAGATTCACCAAACCAGTGTTTATTAATCTTTTTCATCCGGTCGTAACCTGCTTTTCTCATGAAAATAGCTCGAACCGTATCTTCTCTGGTTCCATGAATCTGGGTTGCTCGGCTTTGTGCTACTTCTGTTAAAGCCCTTATTGCAGCTATTTCAGGATCAAGATGGGTTCCAACACCTAAAGTTAAAAGAGCGGGATCTTTTAATATGGTATCATCAGCAACTGCAGCTATGGTTGTTGCTTTTATATCGGCAGTTAAATCCACTAATTTGACTGATATGCCTTTCTCTTTGAATTTTAACAACAAATCGGTGATTATACTATTTTCAGTATCAGAACAATCAATTTCTGGTTTCGAACGGTGTTTAGCTTCAAATAAACTCCAAGCGTCTCTTTCTATAACTTCGAGTATTCCGTGAAATATAGCTTCTTCCAATTCATTACCAGATGCTAAACCATTAGTGTTAGACTTAAATAAATTGTAATTTCTGGGAATGTTATAGGGATGATAAACTGCGTTGGCCGGCACTAAGAATTCATCATCATTTTTAGCATTAACCGCTTTAACCCATTTTAGATCCGTATTTTCTGGGTCGAATGATATTTGTGGTAAAATTAGCGATTTAGGATTTATAGTATTAGTTAATTCATTAAATTTTCCAGAAATAATATTTTTTGATAAATCTTCTTTTTGAATTTCAGCAGAATATCTCTCAAAAGCTTCCATCATTGCTGATGCTTTTGCTTGACTTTTAGTAGCTCCTTTACCAGCATATATGCTGACTGCGCCCTCTTCTGCAGATGGGCGGATAGCTGAATAAACAGGTATTCCTAAACGATCAAGATGTGTTATTTCAGCAATCCTAGTAATGCCTGCAGCTTTGAGTTTGCTCTCCACCTTTTTAATTGTTTCCTTTGGAGCAATAGATCGGTGTGTACACCCAAAATAGGTTACAGGAATATCTGAAAACATTGATTATCACTTGGATCATTTATATAATATTTTTTTTGTATCTAAATTTTCTATAAATGGATTGTGTTTTTTTCTACATTTATTATTTTCTAGATTGATAAAATTTTATAGAAACTAACTTAATTCATATTTTTTTAGGGCTTAGATTATAATCCCAAATATGAAACTAATCATTAAACCAAATGCTAATCCCATGGTCACTATCCATATTAACGGATTCCATCTGAATATTTTAGCCCCGTCCAAGACACTAAACGGAATTAAATTGAAGAAAGCAAGAAAACTATTAACTGAAGCTCCCAAATAACCTATTTCCGTTACAATTCCATAGGCGGCTAAGGGAGTATATAACAATCCGAGGAACAGTAATGCCAGTACAATATTGGTAATTGGTCCTGCAATGGATATCTTTCCATTTTGATCCTCTGTAATGTTATATCCGTGTATATAGACAGCTCCCGGAGCAGCAAATACCACACCAAATATAAAACTTGTAACTAAAGCTAAAAATAATCCTTCAATCCACATTTTATATTCTGCGTAGAAACCATATCTTATAGCTACAAATTTATGGGCTAATTCATGTAAAACAAAACCTAGTCCCACAGCTATTAGGGTAACAGGCATAATTGCAAGTGCAATATTGATATCTCGGTTACTGAATACGTATGCAAATACCAGTGCTATTACCAGCATGGAAATTACAATATCTCTTATTTCTCTAGAAGTGAATTTTACCATATTTTACTAACCTTATTTTGTTACATATATAATTGTTTCTATAACTTAAGATTATTTAAAAAATTAAATTTTAAAAAAAAGTAAAATTAGATTATTATTTTAGAATAATAAGCGTATTAAATCATTTTCAATTAAATGATTTATCATATGATTAAGAATTAGTTATTCACGTAATTTGTTGTTCTAGATTAGTTATTTAAACCCGTTTTTGATATTCTAATTCTTTAAATTTAATCTTAAATTCAGTTTTACCGGTTCTATTGATTTCCAACGTTCCATCAATTTGGGTTATAAGTATGTTTACTAATTTTAAACCTAATGATTTTGATTTATTTATATCAAAATCTGGTGGTAATCCAATTCCATTGTCACTGATTTTGAGATAATATTCTTCATCTTGTGATTTAAATTCAATTTTGATTTCTCCACTTTTATTATGGGGAAAAGCGTGTTTGAGCGCATTAGAAACTATTTCATTGATAATCAATCCACAAGGAATCGCAGTTTCTATTCCCATTGAAACATTTTCTATATTTTTAGTAATATTTATTCTGCGCAAATCAGTGGCATAGGCATGAATAAGATGATTGACAATATCATTCATATATTCTTCAAAGTTTATATGGGTTAAATCACGAGATTGGTATAATTGTTCATGAATTAGGGCCATAGACTTTATTCTGTTCTGACTTTCTCGAAATACAGATAAATATTCCTGATCTTCTATAAAATTCGATTGTAAATTTAATAAACTAGATATTATTTGAAGATTGTTTTTCACTCGGTGATGGATCTCTTTTAATAATACTTCTTTTTCATTTAAGGATTTAATAACATCTATTTCACTTAATAAACGCGCTATAGCAGTTCCTGATTCGTTTGCTATAGATTCTAGTAATTTTTTTTCTTCATCTGTAAAATGGGCCCGACTCTTGCTGGCAACACTTATAGAACCTATAACCTGATCCTTTGAAATAAGCGGGATCATAGCTAAAGATAAAAATCCTTCCTTTCTTGAAATATTATGATATTTATCTAAAAAAACACTATTTCCCTTAACATAAACAGTTTCATAGGGTTCTTTTTTTATTTTAATTTTTTTAATACTCTTAATAAGTTCTAATGGTGCTCCTTTAGAATATTGGATGGTAGAATATTCGTCATTATCATCTAACATGTGTATAGCAGCGGAATCGAAATTCATTAAACTGGTAACATGATTCAAAATTTCCTCTAAAAGTGTAGGTATATCTTTTGCTTTGTTACTGGATGTTATGATTTTATTTAATATGTTAATCTTGTTAGAATGTTCTTTAATTTGAATTTCGGCTTTTTTCAGTTTATCTATGTTCATTGAGGTTCCAATTATACGGTATATTCTTCCCTGCCTATTTTTTATAGGGGTAAGTGTGGTTAAATACCATTGAATTTGGTTTTTTATAATTATCTTTTCTTCAATTTGAATAGATTTTTCTCTATTCAAACATTCTTCAAAATTAGCACGTATTTCAGCAGCTTTCTCAAGAGAAATATATGGCATAATCTCTTCCGGAGTTTTATTTTCTATATAATCTGATTTAACACCACTTATGAACTCATATGCTGGATTAAAATCTTCAAATCTGAAATCTCCGTTCTTTGTTACATTTACCACATACACTCCTAAATCAATTCCTTTGTATATAGTTTGCAGGAATTTTTCACTTTCCCGTAAAGACTGTTCAGTTCTGATACGTTCAGAAATGTCCCTGGCTACCACAACAACATAATAATTTTCACTAAAATCTACTAATGAAACACTAATTTCAAAAGGAATTTCCAATCCATCCCTATTTTTCAAAATAGCATCAAATGTCTTTTGGAGATTTTTATCCTCTTCAAATTCTGTAAAAATCTGTTCAAATATTTTATAATCGAATTGAATGTTGGATGCAACCAGATCATTCATAGAAAATTCAATAATTTCCCCATAGGAATATCCTAATTGTTTACAAGCAGATTTATTAACATCATCTATCTGTCCTGAGGGATATTTTAATAATAAAATAGCGTCATTGCTTTGATCAAGCAAAGATCTAAATTTTTCAAGTTCTTCTAACCTTTTTTGAAGTTCAGGATAATAACTTTTTTGAATAGAACGTTCACCAAGGCCTATAATTTTCTCCCGTAACATATTCCATTCATTATCATTATTAGAGGGCATTTTTAAATATTCCTTCAACTTCTTTTTGTGTAGGTCGGCTAGGATTAGTTATCATACATGCATCTTCTAGAGATCTCTTTGCCAATTCGGGTATATCTTTCTCTTTAACACCCACATCTATAAGAGTTCTGCTAACGCCCACCGAACGTTTTAATAATATTATTTTCTTTACTAATTCCTCTTTAATTTCTTCTTTAGTAAAATTTTCCAAATTTAAACCCATCACTTCTCCTATCTTTTTATATCTTTCTGGTGCTGCATCAAAATTAAATTCTATCACATGTTCCAGAAGGATGGCATTACATTCTCCATGAGCTAAATCTAAAAAACCTCCTAAACTATGGGCCATGGCATGAACAGCACCTAAACTAGCATTTGAAAATGCTAAACCTGAATAAAGACTACCTAACATCATTTTATCTCTTAATTCAATGTTATCGGGATTTTTGATAGTGGCAGTTATATGTTTTGATATTAGTCTGATAGACTCTAATGCAAATAAATCAGTAGTTGGAGAATTCGCATTAGATACGTAAGCTTCAATAGATTGTGTTAATGCATCAAGACCAGTACATGCAGTTAAATATGTATCCATAGTTAAGGTAGTTATGGGGTCAATTAATGCTACGTCTGGAACAACAGTTTTGCTTATTATTGCCATTTTTACTTTGAGTTCTCTGTTAGATATAATAGCAAATTGTGAAACATCTGCGGAAGTTCCCGCGGTAGTAGGAATACATATTAAAGGAGGACCTGGTATGGGTACTTTATCAGCACCTTCAAATTCTTTTATATGCATCTTATTAGAGTATACTATGCCAATTCCTTTAGCACAGTCCATGGGACTTCCCCCACCAACGGCAATAATCATATTGCATTTATTCTCAGAGTAAATATTAGCTCCTCCCATCACTTCTTCGATGGAGGGATTGGGAGTTACATTAGAATAGATAATGCTACTTATACCTTCAGAATCTAAGCATGTGATTACTTCATTGATTAAACCAGTTTTTATTATCCCTGGATCAGTTACTATCAATACTTTATTGGCACCAAAGTTTTTAGCATATCGCCCAACTAAAAAAAGTGCTCCAGAGCCATATATAAATTCCGGCGCAACAAACTTCCTAAGATTAGAAAAATCAATTCCTTCATTTCTTTTCATGTTTATCATTAACCTATCAATAAATAATTATAGTATATTTAAATTAATTAATAATTTTAATGATTATAAATGGATTCCAAAAAATAATAATAGACCTAAAAATAATTTTTAATTTATGAAATAACACTTTAAAATATTTAAATTTAATATTTTATCAAATTTTTTTTAAAATATCTAAATTATATACACTTGCTACTTTTTAGAATAATCATGGAATTAAACACTAAATTATATTAGCCCCAATATAATATATATTAAAAATTCAGGGTGCTAGTTAATGCCAACTACTTGTGAGTTCTGTGAATTAGGAACATATGGAGATTATATTGGTGAATCAGATTATTGGACATATTTCTTGGCTCCGAGCCAACGATATTTAGGTACATGTGTTATAGTATTAAAAAGGCATTGTAAAGATTTAATGGAATTAACGGTTGAAGAGTGGATAGATTTTGGAGTGGTAGTGGAAAAATTTGAATCAAGTTTGGATAAGATGTTTCAACCCGCCCTATTCAATTGGAGCTGTTTCAAAAACGCTGCTTTTCGTGTTAATCCAGCAAATCCCCAAATACACTGGCATTTTATCCCCCGATACGATAAAACTGTCGAATTTATGGATTTTACCTTTAAAGATCCTGACTTTGGATATATGCCCCAACCAGTAACCAGATTAATACCCTCTAAGGTGAAGAAAGAACTTTTGGAACAATTAAAAAAGAACCTTCAAAACCCATAGATTAATTTGTCCATTCTTATTCAAAGATTAAAAAAATTTGTACATAAAACTAATCTTAATTAAAGGAGATCCTATGCAAATTAAAAATATTTTAGAAGAATTGGAATCTAAAAATATGGATTCTATGCTAGTATTAAAACCTGAAAATATTACTTATCTAGCTAATTTCAGGCCATCAAGTTTTTCTATTCTTATATTAAAGGATGAACCGGTTTTATATATTTCCAAAATGGATTTTGAAGAAGTTCCTGAGAATATAGATCTAAATGTAGAGGAATTTAAATCTTTAGATAAGGTTATCGAATCTCTAAAGGATAAAAAGGAACTTATATTAGGTATAGAAAGTTCAATGTCGGTTTCTTTATACAAAAAATTTATAAAAGAATTTGAAATTAAAACAACCGATTTAATAGAAACTTATAGGAGAATAAAATCCAAAAAAGAGGTAGAATATATTGAAGAAGCTATAAATATAGCTGAAAAATCTTTTAAAGCTACAAAAATAGAGGGTTATGATAATTTAGTGGCTGCTGAATTGAATTATAATATGATGGCAAACGGTTCACCAAAACCTGCTTTTGAGACAATAGTTGCCTCAGGCAAAAATTCAAGCAAACCACATGCATATGTTCAACCAAAAAAATTGGAAAACCCGGTATTAATGGATTGGGGAGCAATTTACAATAACTATTGTTCGGATATTTCCAGAACATTAGTTGAATCTGAAAGGCAATATGAAATATTGGAAATAGTTATAGAAGCTCAGAAAGAGGCTATAAAGGTTATTAAACCTGGCATTAAAGCATCATATATTGATAAGGTGGCTAGAGATGTAATGGCCGAGTATGGATTTGAAAATAATTTTATCCACTCTACTGGACATGGCCTTGGGTTAGATGTTCATGAAAGTCCCTCTTTATCTAGAAGAGAAGAATTAAAGATTGAAAAAGGCATGGTTATAACAGTTGAGCCAGGTTTATATTTTGAAGGAGAATTTGGAGTAAGGATTGAGGATGATATACTGGTAAAAAATAGTGCAAAGGTTCTTACAAAACTTAAAACGATAATTTAAACCTTCATAAAATAAAATTATAATTTGAGGGTCCAATTACTAAAAAATTATCAATAATACTTTCAATCTATAATTGTTTAACTTCAATACAATTTTGCTAGAATATAATCAATAACTATAATTATAAATGATTATATATATTATACAATCAATAATTAAATGGTGTAAAAATTGGCTGCTATTCCCGGTGTATTGAAACCATTATCAAATGCTATAGAAGGCATTATACCCAACCGTTTTCTAATAAAAATTCAGGAAATTTTAATTAGAAGCGGGATGTATGTAAGAGCATCGGAGCTAATAACCTTGGGATTGCTGACAGCTTTTGGAGTGGGCCTGCTTACATTACTAATTTCTTCTTTATTTGGATTAAATCCGATTTTAGGATTTATAATGGGTTTCATAGCTCCCATAATAATAATTGGTGCTTATATATTTATTTTAATGGAACGTAGAGTTGATGCTATTGAACAAGGAACCCCTGATTTTTTAAGACAAGTCGCATCTCTTCTAAGAGCGGGAGTCGGTCTTGAAACTGCATTGGAAGATGTTTCTAGACATGGTGGGGGTCCTTTAAATGATGAACTAAAAAGAGCGGTCATAGAAATAAAAATTGGCCGTACATTTGATGATGCCATCATGTCCATGGGCGAAAGGCTTCAGTCCAAAAACCTAGATAGAACTTTCCGTATGATCCTTGAAGGAAGGAAGGCTGGTGGTAGTTTGTCCGACGTAATTGAAACAGTAGCAGAGGATCTAAGGGCGGTTTTAGCTTTAAAAAGAGAAAGAAAAGCTAACGTTATGATGTCGGTCATGTTTTTAGTTGTTGCTGCTATAGTGGCTGCTCCTTTTGCTTTAGGTATGATAATGGTGTATTCAGGCTTTATAGAAAGTTTAGGTAAACCTAATCCTTTGCTTAGTACTGCGGTAACTGCTGCTGGAGGATATATTGTTATACATTCTATTATCGCCGGACTTTTAATTGGTGTGATAATGTATGGTAGTGCTAAAAAAGGTGTGAAATTTGCCATACCTCTTGCTATTGCAGCCTATGCAATATTTTATTTTGTCGGAACATTTGCCAGTATGTTCTTAAACTTTTAGTTGGTGTAAATATGGGTATATTTAATGAGGAAAAAGCACAAGGTTCTGCAGAAATGATACTACTTTTTGGAGGAATAATTGTCATTGCCATTGTGGCTGCAGTCTATTATAGAAATTACTTGTCTGGTTTAGGTAATGAGATAAATTCAACTGATGTGGAAAATGTGACCAATTCCATTAGTAATTTAAAGGATTTATTCTAGTCATTTAATAAAGTTTTATCTAACTACTGATATTGAGAATTATATCAAATTTCTTATTATCAGTTAATTATTTCAATATTACACTTATTTTAATTTTAAAACTTTAATAGATACGTATAACTAAATTAAAAGATAAATATTCACATTAGAAATATAATGGTTAAAATAATTTTTTTTAAGATTTTAGAGGGGTTGATTATAATGGAAATGATAATTAATGGAGTATTAAAAGATAAACAAGAAAAAATTGAAGTCTTAAATCCTGCTAATAATGATCTTATAGACACGGTTCCTAAGGGAAGTCGTGAAGATGCTAAAAATGCTATTTCAGCTGCTAATAAGGCTAAGAGTATCATGAGTAATATGTCGGCCCGAAAAATATCCGGTATTTTAAATGAAATAACTGAAGAATTAAAGAGTAATATTAATGAATTCTCAGAGTTAATAACAATAGAAACAGGAAAACCTATAAAAGACTCTAAAGAAGAAGTAATGCGTTCAATACAAACTTTAGAACTCACTTCTGAGGAATCAAAGAGGATATACGGTGAAGTAGTTCCTATGGATGCGGCCATAGGGGGTAAGGGTTTTATAGGGTTTACTTTGAAGATTCCTCTAGGAGTGGTTGGGGCTATTACACCTTTCAACTATCCTTTAAATTTAGCCTTACATAAAATAGCACCAGCACTCGCTGCTAAAAATACAGTTGTTTTAAAGCCTGCAACACAAGCTCCGCTTTCTGTTCTAAAATTAGGTTATATTATTTCAGAATTAATGCCTCCAGGAGCTATAAACATGGTAACTGGTAGTGGAAGCGTAGTAGGGGACGAAATTGTAATAAATCCTCACGTGGATAAACTTTCTTTTACTGGAAGTGTAGAAACTGGAATTTCAATATCGAAAAAAGCTGGACTGAAAAAGTTAACCATGGAATTAGGTGGAAATGATCCTTTAATAGTATTAGAGGATGCAGATATTTCTGAAGCTGTCACAGCTGCAATTAGGGGTTCATATTTAAATTCTGGTCAAGTCTGCATTGCAGTAAAAAGAATCATATTACATAATTCAATAGCTGATGAATTTTTGGAAGATTTTGTTAGAAAAACAAGAAAATTAAGAGTTGGAGATCCACTGGATCCGAAAACTGATGTTGGGCCATTAATTGATGAAAATGCAGCGGGAATGGTTGAAGAGAAGGTACAGGATGCCATAAACCATGGTGCTGAACTTCTATGCGGCGGAAAAAGGGATGGCAATTACTATATGCCAACTGTACTGGATAATGTTAACAGCAGAATGGATCTTGTCCAGGAAGAAACTTTTGGGCCTATTTCCCCAATTATCCGGGTAAATAGTCTGGATGAGGCCATAAATGTGGCTAACGATACAAAATATGGATTACAATCAGGTATTTTCACACAAAATATAAATAATGCTTTTAAAGCTGTTAATGAGTTAGAGACTGGTTCAGTAATGATTAACAAACAATCAACTTATCGCACGGATAACATGCCTTTCGGAGGCACCAAAGATAGTGGAATTGGAAAAGAAGGAATAAAGTATGCCGTTGAAGATATGACTAAAACAAAATTAGTGGTTTTAAACACTAACTAATATTCATGAAATGCTTTCTTTCCAATTTATATTAAAAAGGTTTCAATTAAATTTCTAGTCTCATTCAATGCTTCCAAAGGTATTCCTTTAGGTATTGAGCCTATATCTCCTTTAACGTTAATTAAAATTCCGGATTCTGCGCCTAAAAACATTCCTTCACTGCTCACACCCATAAAATTCGCGGGCGGTAATATGGAAACGGCAATATTATTTTCTTCTTTTATATTTAAATCGTTAGTCACCACTGTTATGGCCCGATTTCCTATATTGACATTGCAAACCATTAAATCATTTGTTTTGGGATGTTTTCCCACACTCATAATTTTTCCAGTTATTATGTCAATGCCAATAATGGGGTCGTTAATTTTCCCTAGCTTAAAGCGATTTTTAAGGTTTTTGAAAATATTTAAGAAGAATTTAATCTTACTTATGGATTCTTCAACTTTATCTTTTTCATCTCTACGAGTTTGTTCTAAAAATTTATGATTCCAATCACTCCCACCTAATGATTCTTTGATATTATCAATCTTTTCTTCTAATACTTCCATTTGTGATGAATTTATTATATCATCCGGTTCTAGATAGGAGTATCTTAAAGATTGAATTTCTGGAATCATTTCCCTCGCATTCTTAAGCGCACTTTTTTTATTCCAATTTCCTTTGAAATTCGCCCCTTCAATGGTTCTAATGAATAATTCAATGGCCTTTTCACCAATTAATAGTCGGTAATCTTTACTGGTATCCCACATATTATCATCCGTATATTTAATTTTTTTTACAAACTATAAAAATTAAAAATGTCTTATTTACTAATTATATTAGATTATAATTTTTAAATTTTTATCAAATAGTTATCATTTGATATTATTTTTTAAATGGTTAAATATTCTATATAGATGATTCTACTTTGCTTTAATTACTTTAGCAATACATAATCATCTAAAATGATTTTAAATATGTTTATTTATGAATTTAGCGTAATTAGAAGTGTTTAAATTGATTTAAAACTATGACACTGTCAAAAACTTGGTGGTTTTTAATTTTGCGTTTTTGATAAACAATT
>JBNGDB010000008.1:0-98739 GCA_049975245.1 Methanomicrobiales archaeon | reverse complement strand
AAATTGTTTATCAAAAACGCAAAATTAAAAACCACCAAGTTTTTGACAGTGTCTATAAATACCCCTAAAATTTTATATATACTTTCTGAATGAAGTTCTCAAAATTTTATTATTAAATTTTGATTTAAATAGCAAATATTATTAATCGAAATAGTTAATAAACAAAAGTTACTTATCTAATTTAATTTATTATAAAAAGCAATTTTTTGAAACGGTGGATTTATGGACGCTTTATGGTTTTATGCTATCCTATTTGTAGGTATATGGATAGTTTCATTGATATTTCATAAAAAACTTAAAATTGAAATCAAAGGTCCTCTCTTAATGAGAAAAACCAAAAGAATGAGAGGATTTATTGACAATATAGCCCAAAAATACTCCAGATTTTGGAAGGTATTTATGACTATAGGTATTCCTGTGGCTGTTTTTTTCATGGCTTTAATGCTTTATTTTTTCATTCTCACATTGGGAACGTTATTAGAGCCAACTACAGCAGGATCACAGGTAGGTGTTTTACTCCCGGGAGTTGATGTTCCAGGTTCATCCTTTTATGTACCATTAGGATACGGGATTATAGGTTTAATGACCGTAATTATAGTTCATGAATTTGGGCACGGTATACTGGCAAGGGTTGAAGGTGTTAGTATAAAATCTATAGGACTTCTTTTATTAGCAGTTTTACCCGGTGCTTTTGTAGAGCCTGATGATGATGAAATAAAAAAATCTAAAAGAATTTCAAAGCTTAGAATTTATGCAGCAGGTTCTATATTTAATTTAAGTTTAGCAGCAATTGCTTTAATAATATTCATTTTATCGGGAGCAGCCATTGGATCTGCTTTTCATACTGAAGGAGTTCAAGTTTTCAGCGTAGTGCCTGCAAGCCCTGCTTCTGGTATTTTGAAAGAGGGAATGGTTATAGAAGAGATAAATGGAGTTAGTATAAAAAATTCAACAGATTATCAAAAGATTTTAAACAAAACACAACCTGGAGAGGTACTTACCTTTACAACTGATCAGGGAACTTACTCTGTAAAGACTGGTACAAATCCCAATAATTCTACCAAGTTCTATATAGGAATAAGGACTCAGAATCATTTGGTAGTTAATAGTGAAGTTTCCAGTATTTTTGGAAATATTTTACCTTCTATACTATTCTATTTAAATCAACTATTTTATTGGATTTTTACCCTAAATTTTTTGGTCGGGACATTTAATTTACTTCCAATGAAACCCTTAGACGGGGGTTTAATGTTCGAGGAGCTTTTAAGCTACAAATTATCTAAAAATAAGGTAAAACCAATTGTTTCAACTATATCATGGGTAATAATAGTTACATTGGCATTTCTCATGATACTGGTTTATGGAAGAGGTCTACTACTTTTATTTTAAAAAGATTTAATATGGGATCTTTTTATTTTTTTTTCTTTTCACATTTAAAACACAAATCAACATCACGATTAGTTTTAAAGACCTTCCCACATTTTTTACAGTAAATTTTTTTTAATAGGAATTTTTTTCGTTCAACTGCCCTATCCTGGCATTGGCACCTTATTCCAACCATTTTTTTCGATTTAGATTTTGCCATGTTATCATAATATTAATTTAAAAACTTAAAATTTGATCCATTTTTTCCATTAAATCTACAATTATGTCATCATAACTTTCTACTAATTGAATTCCTTCTATTAAATGATTACTAGAAATTCCTCTAGCATCCATATCTGGAAGATAACTATAAACACTACATTTTTTTAATATATTGTGCATTGAATGAGCATGTTTATGTTCTTTTTTAGCTGCATATATTCCATTACCTAAAAGATACACATTTATATCTTCTTTACCCATATAAATATTTATAAACTTAATGAATGTGCTAAAACCTTCTTCAAATGGAGTTTTAGTTAATATAAATCCGATATTCATCTTCTTCACATACAATTTTTTTAATTATTTGTTTTCCATCCCATAGTTTCCATTAACTGACTTCCTAGAAGCTCTTCTAAACATTTTACATTTTCTGAATAGCTATTTCCATTTAATGGTATGCATTCTATTAACTGGGAGTCGCCAGACAATAATTTCATGGCAAATGCCATGCAAGTAGCTTCTCCACATTCTTCACAATTAGTTTGTGGTAAGCAATTATAAATGGATAGAGGTCCTATTTTGGATATTTTATCTTTCAAATCCTGATAATTTGTTGAATTACCCCTTTTTAAATCGTTATAACACTGATTAATGTCTTTCATGATGTTTTTTATAACTTGGACCGCTTCTTCTTTGTCTCTGTTTTTGTTCATGCTAATTTTTCCCGATGGATAAATTGTTATTAGTCTTCTGAAAATGGTGAGGGTTAGAACATTCTTTCTTTCTACATAATTTACATTTCCAGGTGGATATTTAGAAACCATTAGTGGAATAATATCTCCTAGCTCAGCGTCCACTTGCATTAAAACCCGTATTCTTCCTTCCGAAGCAACGCATGGTTTTATCTTTTTAATGGTCACTTGGTTTACTAATGATCCGTCTTCAAATAATTGATACCTAATCTCTTCCATATCCACTGTTATCTGCCCCTTACAATCAATAGGATTATAAATTATTTATATTTTCATTACAGCAGTTTTAACGGTTTTAGATCTGATTATTTCGTATAATTCTTGATCATCTATCACTTCTACAGCTTCTACCAGATCTTCTTCATTAATTCCTCTCTCTTGCATAGATTCTAAATGAATAAAGAGGCTCCCCTCTGGAAATATTAGATAGGTAAGTTCCCCCACATTAGGGAAATTAATACTTTCTTCTGATTCTTGTCCATCTAATGCAGCATATACTCCATCACCAATTAAAAGGACATCTGCATCTAAATCTCGGTTTAAGCAAGCTATAGCAACATAAAAACCACTGAAAGCATCTTCATAGCCATAAGGAGCTTTGTCGATAATTATTAATGCGGATTTCATTTTTATCCCAAACTTATTACTTTATCACTTTCTAAAATCCATTGGGGAATGTCATATACAGTGCTAATTTTTATACCCTTAAAATAGGGGAAATGAGGATCGCAGGCATGACCTCGGGCAGTAGCACACCTAATACACACTCGAATATCCGCACCCTTTTTTAGTAGGTCTTGATATTTATGTCCAACATTGGGAAAAGAATGCGGGTTCTGGCCTCTACGGGGTATGTGGGTCGCATCCATATATAAAAATAGATTTACATTGTATTTGTTATTAAGAGCACTATTTGCTAACTCATATGCTATATCGGCGTATTGGGCACGATATGGTCCTTCAGTTAGAATGATGGTTAAGGTCTTATTCTCATCCATAATCTTAGTTTGTAACTAGCCAGATATAATAATTATCCATGAATAATAATGATAATAATTCATGAAAATTTTAAAAATGATCAAGGTAATAAAAATACTATAAATTCTTTATTTTGAACATGTTAATAAAATAATTAAATAAAAGGTTATATAGTGAATTATATGTTATCCTGGATTATTCTTCTGGCATTATTTTTAATTTCACTTATAATTCTTATAAAATCAGCGGATATTTTTGTTGAAAATCTAGTAGAAATTGGGACTTATCTAGGCATCTCTCAGATAATATTAGGAATCACCGTAGCTGCTGGTGGAACATCGCTACCAGAATTTGGGTCGGCCATAATATCTGTATTAACTGGAAACCCTGATTTGGGTGTAGGGGTAGTAATCGGATCAAATATATGGAATATAGCGGGCATAATAGGAATTTCTGCCATAATATCTTGTGTAATTACTACAAATAGGGATGAAATAAGACGTGATGGATTAATGGTTTTATTCACATCATTGGTACTTTTACTTTTCATGTTGCTTGGAACCATAAATGCAATAACTGGAGTGGTTTTAATAACAATATATGTGGTATATCTTTTCATTTTGATAAAAAAACAGCAAAAATACTTTAAAGATCATAAAAATACGCCTAAAACAAAGAAAAAATCTCTTAATATTAAAATTATTTTATTTACAGTAATAGGTTTTGTAGCATTGATTATAGCTGCCAGAATTCTGGTTTATAGTGCAGTTGAAATAGCTAAATTAGCTCAGATACCAGAGATTATAATTGGTTTGTTTGCACTTGCAATAGGTACCAGCCTGGCAGAACTGGTGGTGGCAGTTTCATCTGCCCGTAAAAAAATGTGTAGTCTAGCTATTGGCACAGTGTTAGGAAGTAATATTTTTAATATATTAATAGGGATAGGTATTCCTTCTTTGTTTGTAAATATTCCCATTGAACCCCTATCCATCATTATAGATGCTCCTGTTTTAATAATTGTGACAGTTGTTTTGCTTTTCTTTATGCGAACAAAAATGGAACTAAGTAGATTAGAAGGTCTGACGTTATTAGGAATTTATGTAGCATACGCGGTTATTAGGATATCTTTGACGTCTTAAAACTGAAAAATGTAATTGAAAATCCAAATCTCAATCTACATAAAAATTAATCTTTTTTCTTTAAAGCTTTTTCAAAAGCTTCTTTATGGAAATTAGCAGCCATCTCCTTTTTACATTCATCATCGGCGAACAATCTCATTTTGGGAGCTCTGCAAGGGTAATGTTGGATTTTTAGACCGGCTCTAATAGGTAATCCTTCTACGATTTCTCCTATCAATTCTTTAGAAACAAATTCAGTCGAACCGCATGGAGAACATCTTAAAACTTTAATTGAAGTCACAATCCCATTTTCAGTATCAATTTTTACTTCAGGTTTCCCATATTTAGATACAAATTCATCATAAAAAGGGTTTCCATTTTTTTCAAGATCACACATATTTTCAGGGCAACTTACATTTCCAAAACTTTCGAGCTGACTTTTAAATCCTTCACCCCTCCAAGCCCCAACAATAATCCAATCAACTTTATCATGAAGCCTTTCAACTAGTTCCATTGTAAGGTCTGGGTGAAGAACATAGGTTATTATTATATTTGCTTCTTCTAATCTTTTCAGCGAATCTTTAGGAATTTCTATTTCATCCATAAAAATGGATGTTGGAGGTTCAAGCTCTAAATAGTCACATTCAAATTCATTACTTATTGTTTCGTGGGCCCGTTCTCCGTAGGGGCCATCGGTTACAATGGCTATTTTTAACATAATTCACACTCTTTAAGTTTTAAATTTTAGTGTTCCTGGAATTCTTTTTCGATCCATACTTTTATTTCGTCTCTTAATTCCGAAAATAAAGTATCTTTTCATTTGCAGTGCCTTGAAATTTAGAAGGGTCTTCAAATTTTTTATGTATATACTTTTTTCCTTCTAGAGACAAGGGGCATTTTTCTTTTTGTTCACATACAGTGACCACAATATCAATATCTCTATTTAAAAATTCTTTTAAACTTTTGGAGCGATGAGTAGAGATATCAATTCCTATTTCTGCCATTACTTTAACAGCTAAAGGATTAACTTTATGAATATCGGTACCGGCACTGTATGATTGATAAAATTCTCCATAAATATTTCTCAAAAATCCTTCAGCCATTTGTGACCGGGCTGAATTATGGTAACAAATAAATATTACACTTTTTTTTGTTTTCATGCACTAACCAAGGAATTCATCCAATTTCGTTTATCCTTTTTTTAATTTCTTTTTTGAGATGTTTAACACATTTTTCACCTGTTTCATCTAAACGTGAAACATCTTCCGGTTGTAAATTAACTTTAGTTAACTCTTCTAAAGTGTTCAGTGAAGTTAAAACTTTCACGCCTTTTTGTTCTAGTATCTTGTTAACGCAATTACCTTCACATCCGTTTATTGCTATTATTGGATATTTTTTAATCAACTGACCAAAACCTTCTTTATCTGCAGCTGTTGCACCCATACATATGGAAATGATATTATCCATTTCAGATACTGTATCAGTTGAAGCTACTCGGGCTATTAATCCATAAGGACTCATTCCACTGCATGCAGCTAAGGCCACTTTATCTTTGTTTACCATATTATTTCTCCTAATTTATTTTGACTAAATTTTCTATTAAATTTATTATAGATGGGTTAGAAAGTTTGTAATGGATCCAAACTCCTTCTTTACGTCCTTTAAGAAATCCTGCATTTTTTAAAATATTTAAATGGTGGGAGATGGTTGATTGGGGTTTATCAAGTGCAAAATTAATTTCACATACACATAATTCTCCTTCTTTTAAAAGATAAATTATTTTCAAACGGGTAGGATCGGAAATTGCTTTAATTTTTCCTGAAGTGTTTTCTAAATATTCTTCAGAAGGTAATTTTTCCATCTTTTTCTCCAAATATTTTATCTTTTTATTAGTTGGAACAATTGAACTGTTTGATTTACATTTTTTCATCTGATCACTTTTTAATTTTAATATTATCTCCATTAATATTTTTATTTAAAGGCTTTAACCTGGATGCTCACTATTTTTCCAATCAGTCTTTCATCCATATTGGGTTCAGTGAAGTAATTTTGTTTTAGAATTTCAACATCATTGAATCCGGCCTTTTTTATAATGTCTATATAGTCCTGTTTTGCAAGGGCTCCGGCAATACAATCTGACCATGCTTGAAAATTTTTTCTAACGTCTTCTGGTATATACCCCTCAGTAACAAGATCTGATACTAATATACGTCCCCCCTCTTTTAATACTCTTATAGCTTCTTTGTAAGCGGCTAATTTATTTGGTGTTAAATTTATCACGCAGTTACTAATTATAAGGTCAATGGAGTTGTTTGTGATGGGTAAATTTTCTATTTCGCCTAATTTAAATTCTACATTCTTATATTCACTTTCTTCAGCAATTTTTTCAGCTTTTTGGACCATTTCTTCAGTCATATCCACCCCAATGACTTTTCCTTCATTTCCTACTTTATTAGCAGCTAAAAATACGTCTATTCCTCCCCCAGAACCTAAATCTAGAATTGTTTCTCCTGCTTTGATTTCGGCAAATGCAGTGGGATTTCCACATCCTAATCCAAATACTGCTTCTTTAGGAATGCTTTTTAAATCTTCAGCTGAGTAACCAATATTTTTTGATTGTTCTAAGGTTAAATCTAATCCTGAACAACATGAACAGTGAAATTCTTCTTTTTTTGCAATTTTTGAGTAACGATCTTTAACAAATTCTTTGATTTCTTTATCTTTCATTAAAATCTCCACTAAAAAATTTTTAATTCCATATATCTAAATATATTGATATAATATATAAATATTCACAAATAAACCAATATTATAAAAAAATATTTAAAATAATTTATTTATTTAATCTTCACTATCTTTTTTTAAATTTCGGTACCATCCTATAGGTGTACCAAAATTAATTTTGGGGACAATAAAACTTCTATAAACCGTTTCAAGAAAAATTTTTAACATATGGGGGTGTTTAAGGAGATATTTCGGACGGGTATAAAATTTTAAATAAGCCTTAGTCAGTTTTCTTTCAATAATTTTTTTACTCAAGCCAAGTTTTTCATATTTAATAACAGGATGAATAACTGTATAACGATTCCAATTTTTGGTGTCAATTAAATTTTTCGATTTAAGCTCATAATAAACCGGTGTACCAGGGAAGGGTGTGAGGACTGAAAATTGACTGTAATCAGCATCTAATTTTATTGCGAAGTTAATTGTTTTTTCCATCTCATCTGTGGTTTCACCAGGATAACCTAGAATGAAAGAAGTTAGAATATCCAATCCAACATTTTTAGCTGTTTTAACAGCATTTTCTGCCTGTTTTAGAGTAATTCCTTTTTTCATCAAATTTAATATTCGCTGAGAACCGGATTCAACTCCATAATATAAAGTAGCCATTCCCGAATTTTTAAGACAAGTTAGTAAATCTTTATTCACTCGGTCCACTCTGCTTGAAGCAACAAAACTAATATCTAATTTTCTATCCTTAATTTCATCTGCAATTTCGTAAGCTCTTCTTTTATTAAGCATAAAAGTGTCGTCTAGGAATGCTATGTCCCTTATATTATACTCATTTACTAACTGTTCTAGTTCATCAACCACATTTTTAGCGCTCCTTCCTCTAAATTGTTTCCCCATAATTAAGGACGAAGAACAATATCCGCAGTTAAAGACACATCCTCTGCTGGTAATTATCCCTCCTGATTCATTATCTGATGTTCTATAAGAATCGAAGGGCAAAAGGTGGCGAGCAGGAAAAGGAATATCATCAATATTTTTTATCAGGGCCCTATTTTCACATCTTTGAATATTTCCGTTATTTCTGTAAACAATACCCTTAACTTCTTTCAATTTAGAAAACCCATTTTTAATAAAATTATTTGTTAAGTCAACTATGGTTTTTTCTCCTTCACCTAAAACAACAGCATCCAAACCTTTACAATTTCTCAAAGTTGTTTCTGGTAAAAATGTAGCATGAGAACCACCCATTACTGTTAAAACATTTGGCATTGCTTTTTTGAATAGATTAATGTAGCTTGTGGACGTTTTAATTGAAGCAGTGGTGGCGGTAATACCCACTACATCCGGGTCCAGTTTGGAAATTTTATTAACTAATTTTTCAGGGCCTATTTTATATAGATCATCATCTATAATGTTTACTTCTAGATTATCTTTTTCTAAAGCTGCAGCAAGATACATTAGATTTAAAGGAGGAACTTTTAATCCTAATTTTGTGCTCACTTGAGTTTCATCCATAGGATTAACCAGTAAAACATCCATATTAACAGATCCTAATCCTCATGATTTTTATCACATATCTTTTACTAATAAACTGTAAATAAATATAAAAATCTAAATATTTCCTTATTAAACAATGAACAGTTTTTAATTAATAAATTTAATACAAAAATTATTGTAAACCTAATTTAAAGAAATAATTAATGATAATTTTAAAATAGATGAAATATATTTAGGTTTTTATTAATTAAATCATATTTCTAAACTTTTAATATTTTTGTATTATCTGATTAATAAATTTTTTACATGAAATTAATTTTATAGAAAATTAAAAAATTATTTTATTATTAATTTGTAATAAAGATAATAATTCAGTTTTTAAGTTTTTAATAAATATTATCCTTCCAATTACCGGAAAATATTGTATAAATATAATAAAAACTGTAATTTTAAAATTTAACCTTTTTTTAGTAATCACCTATTATTTTTAAATTTGACTATGGTAGTGGAAAGATATTTCTTGTCCTTTGAAAAACCTTTAATAATTTTTTCGTCTTCCATACTGCAATTCTGGACCGATAAGATTTCTTTTTCTCTTTTATCTTTTTTTATGATATCTTCCAGCAGTTGTAGATTTCTGGAGGTCTTCATTATAACAAAGGTATCTCCGTGTTCCATAATCTGTTCCAATCTTTCATCAACTTTAGGTACAATTACAATGATTTCATCCTTTTCAGCCAATGGAATTTTTCCACTGGCAGCGCATCCAGTAAATGATGTTATTCCGGGGATAAAATCTACTTGGAATTTCATTTGCTTAATTATTTTAAACACATAAGAAAAAGTACTATAAAGGGATGGATCACCTAAAGTAATGAAAGCTACATCCATTCCCTGATTTAGTTTTTCAGATATTAAAAGCGCAGCAGAACTCCAATATTCTTTAAGCTTATTATTATCTTCTATCATAGGAAATAATGGTTCTATTAATTTGTATTCAATTTTTCTTTTGTTAAGGATGGGTTTAACAATAGATAAAGCTAAACTAGGTTTTGATGCAGCTGATTTGGGAGCACATATTACATCAACAGTTTTCAACACCTTTTCAGCCTTAAGTGTTAATAATTCAGTGTCACCAGGCCCTACACCTATTCCTATTAATTTTCCTTTTTTCATGATCCACCTACCCGTAAAAAATTTGATATATAATTTCCAAAGTAAAAATTATTCTATTAAATTGAGACTAAACAGTTATTTATTATTTTTTAAGGTTACACATGCATCTATTTATAGTATTATCTAAATATAAATCTCTATGGATAAGGATTTCATATGTAAAAATTGCGGAATGTTGAAAATAAATTGTATTTGTTCTTCGAATAGGCAAAAAAGCCATGATAAGATTGAAATTTCAGATAGTCAGATGTTTGAATTAAAAAGATCCAATCCTCACATAGATTCTAAAATAATTGAAAATTTTCCCTTTCCACATCCTCGTGAAGGGCAGTTGGAAATATTAGCAGAGATTAAAGAAGCCATAGATAAGGGTTTTCGCTATATTATTCTGGAAGCTGGAACAGGTACAGGTAAATCAGCAATTGCATCTTCATTAGCATGTATTTATAAACCAGCTTATATTCTTACCATGACCAAACAGCTTCAATCTCAATACGCCCAAGAATTTGGCTATCCTTTGGTGAAGGGCCGTTCTAATTTTTCATGTAAAGAAGATAACCTGGAATCTAATTGTGATATAGGTACATGTCAAACCACTCCCCGATCACAGAAATTCAGCTGCCCATATGGGATTACAAAGTCTGATTATGATAAAGGAATTCCAGCATTTAAGGATGCATTTGAAAATCAAATATATTTTAAATCATTAGATAAGTGTAATTACTGGGAACAGAAAGCCGAAGCTGTTAAAAGCAATATTACATTAATGAATTATGATTATGCCATTCTGGAGCTTAACTATGTAAAGCACTTCAATAAAAGAAACATCATGATTTTGGATGAGGCCCATAATATTGAAAACAAGCTAATGCACCGATTGGAGGTCAATATTTTCAATAAAAGACTGGAAAAAGATATTAAAAAATCTATACCTCCTTCAATGATGGAATACGAAGAACCGGACGAATGGGTCATATTTTTGGAGTCCATATACCAGGATTATAAGGATATAAACATTAAGGATCTCCCTAAAAATAAAGCTGATAGGATAAATCGCACTAAACATAGATTAAACGAACTTTTAACTAATATGGAAGATAATCCTAAAAATTGGGTGGTTGATTCCTCTCAAGGAGGGGTTTCATTCAAACCATTAAAGGTTAATATGTATGCTGAAGAGAATTTACTAAAACACGCTGATGTTTGCTTGTTTATGAGTGCTACCATTCTAGATCATAAACTATTTAGTAAATGGTTAGGCATACATCCTGCAGAACTTTACTCTGTAAAAATTGACAGTACTTTTCCAGCTTCAAAAAGACCAGTATACATTAAAACTAAGGGAAAAATGTCAGCTAACTCAATTAAATACACAGCACCTAAAACCATACCTATTTTGAATAAGATCATTAAACACCATAAACACGAAAAAGGACTTATACATACTCATAATTACAAATGTCAGGAATATATAATGAATAACATCCATAATTCTCGTTTAATTAGTCACAACAGTCAAAACAGAGAATATCAACTAAATCAATTTGATAAAAGCAAGGAACCATTGATCTTGGTTAGTCCATCTATGAGTGAGGGCGTTGATTTGCCTTACGAAAAATGTCAGTTCCAAGTAATCTACAAGGTACCCTTCCCTTACTTGGGCGATAAACAAGTAAATATGCGCATGCGCAGAGATCCTCGATGGTATGCGTATAAAACAGTCATGACATTAATTCAAGCTTATGGAAGGGGTATGAGGGCTGAAGACGATTATTGCGATACTTATATTCTTGACGGGAATATAGATATGATGTTTAAAAGTCCACGGTATAGATCACTACTTCCAAAATTCTTTAAAGAAGCAGTACAAAGGGACTATTAATTTGATAGATAAAATAGAAATATATACCTCTTAAATTAGAATTTTATATATATTATAATTATTAAATATTATATGATAAAAAGAAATGTTCTTAATATTGTAAAATTTTTTTAATAATTCAATATTTTCAATATTAACTATTAAAATTCCTTAAATGAATAAATGGGGGCGCCTTATATAACAGAAATTGATAAGCAAATTGGAGTTTTGCGCCAGAATCTTTTGGATTTAACTATGCGAAATCAGCTTTTAAATTTCCGGCCCAGAACTACAACCGTAGAATTGGTTGAAATTAAACCTGAAAATGTATATCAAACACTTGTCTTAAATAAAAGGAAAAGAGAAAGCGAAATTCAATTTTTACCGAAGATAAAAGAGAAAAAACAGGATAATGTTGAAATACGTAAAAATCTGGAGGATATGGTGGCTGGGCGTTTTATATGGAAACTGGCAGATATAGAAATTATTGGTCACCAGTTATTAACTGAAGAAGAAAATAAACTAGTGGATGTGCTGGTAAAAATAATTGCAGATTCCAATATGTCTGAAGAAGAATCATCTATTTTGTGGGAAGTCCCTCCACCAGATTCGGCTTCTTCAGAACAATATCGTAATCAATTTTTACAGACCAATCTAAGCCCTAAAGAACTCCAAAAAAGATTATTTTATATTAATCAACAGTCGAAATCCATGCTTGAAGAGCAAGGTTACAATATTTTATATATGGCGTTAGGATCACTTGAATGGAAAGAAATTAACGGTTCAGACGAATACAGAAGGGCTCCTCTAATATTAATCCCTGTAGAACTTGAGCGTAAAAAAGTCAAAGGTTCATTTAAACTGCGGTGGACAGGTGAGGATGTAGTTAGTAACATTTCATTACAAGCTAAATTAATTGAACAAGGAATTGAATTGCCTGAATTTGAAATGGAAGATACTAAAGAGGGCGTAAATGAATATTTTGCAAAAGTCAAAAAAGAATTAAAATCTAAAAAAACTTGGAAAATTAATGATGATGTGTATTTAGGATTTTTCAGTTTTACAAAATTTGTCATGTTCAAAGATTTGCAAAAAGAAAGTTGGCCTGAAGACGTATCCTTAGACAAAAGTCCAATAATTAAGGCTATTTTTGATCCGGGTACTGATTTTGATGAAGAAGAGTTCCATGAAACTGAAGTTGACGTGAAACTATCTCCTAGAGATGTTTATCATGTGGTGGATGCTGATTCATCACAGATAGCTGTGATTGAAGATGCCAAATTAGGTAAAAACATGGTGGTGGAAGGTCCGCCAGGAACTGGGAAGTCACAGACAATAGTAAATTTGATAGCGGAACTTATGGGATATGGTAAGACAGTACTATTTGTCAGTGAGAAAATGGCAGCATTAGAAGTAGTTAAAAGCCGTTTAGATAGTGTTGGTCTGGGTGAATTTTGTTTAGAATTGCACAGCAGAAAATCAAATAAAAAAGATGTTTTGCTTGAGCTACAGAGTACTTTAAATCGTTACCAGGATATTCAAATTGAACTAGATGAGGATTTTGCTAAATTAGAAGAACTTAGATCCGAACTTAACGATTATGCCCATTTCATACATACTCCTTTTGGGGATATAGGCTTTACACCTTTCCATCTATTCGGTATTAAAGAGGAAGTTATAGATCATTTCGATAAGATAAACCGTAAAATGCCCCGTTTTAACTTCCCTAATTCAGATAAGATAACAATTGAAGAATGGAATCATTCTATATTCATTTTAAACGAGCTATCCGAGATTTTTAAATTGGTCAGGCCTTTAGAGGAAAACCCTTGGCATCAATGTAATGTGGATCCTATATTACCTGTTGATCTGGAAGATATAGAATTTTTACTGGATAAATCCATACAAACACTAGATGATCTTAAATTTAAGATAGAAAATTTAGTTGATAGTTTAGGTAAGGATATGCCAGCCACATTTAAAGATTTAAACGATTTTATAAAATCTATAAACCTTATCTTATCCTTAGAAACTATTGATAAAAGAGTAATACTCGATCCAAAATGGGACACATCTAAAGCCGAGATTTATGCCCTAATTAAAGATATAAAACGTTTCAAACAACAAAAAGAAACATTTTTAACAAGTTTCATGCCCGATGCTCTGGATGAGGATCTGGAATCTCTACACACTGAATATGAAGGACAATCTGGAAGATTTTTAAAATCTTTAAGCGGAGATTACCGTAAATTAAAGAGTAAAGCCATGTCTTTATATGTTGAAAATCCTCCAGAAGATGATAAAAATTTAATTAATGATATAAAAAACCTTTTATTATGTCAAAAGATTCGAAATAATATCCGTTCCTGTGAAGATTCTGGAAAAAGATTTTTTGGTTCTAGATGGCAGGGAGAATATGGAAATCCTAAAGAATTAATGTATTTATCAGAGGACATTTTGACTATAAGGAAACTTTTGAATGACGGAAAATTAGATAGTAAATCTTTAGAAATACTTCATTCACCTAAAAAGCGTTCTGAACTATCTAAATCCATAAAAGAAATATCATGGATTAAAAAACAATTCCAAGAATTAATAGATAAACTGGACGAATATCTTCACCTTGAAGAAGGGTCTGTTTTAAATAAAAATAATTTAAAAGCTTCACTGGATAACATGCGTTCCCAATTAAATGTTTATGAAGGAGAAATTTCGAAACTACAAGTTTGGTCACAATATACTTCCATAAAAAGGGAGATTTCCAAAACTCATGCACGTCATATCATAGAAATAGTAGAAGCGGATAAATTAAATCCTAACGATATTGTACCTTGTTTTAAGGGAAATTTTGCTGATTCTCTATTAAAAATTGCCTTTTTAAGCACTTCAATTCTATCTAAATTTGTAGGGGATATGCATGAAAATAAAATCCACGAATTTAAAGAATTGGATAATAAATTAATATCTCTTAACAGATTGAGAATTGCACAAAAACTTTATGAAGCTAGACCTTCAGTGCGTGGCGGGGCTTCTCCTAATTCCGAATTAGGGATATTGTTAAATGAATTTTCCAGAAAAAGAGGGCATATGCCTATTAGGAAACTTTTATCTTCATCTGGAAGTTTAATACAAAAAATAAAGCCTTGTTTTATGATGAGTCCCTTATCAGTAGCCCAATTCCTAGATCCTATGAACATTAAAAGTTTAAAATTTGATTATGTAATTTTTGATGAAGCAAGTCAAGTTAAACCAGAAGATGCATTAGGAGCTATATTAAGGGCAGAAAAAGCGATAATAATGGGGGATACTAAGCAATTACCACCCACTACTTTCTTTGATATGATGATTGACAGTGGCCGGGAAGATACTTATGAATTAGCATCTATAGTGGATATGGAAAGTATATTGCATTTATGTAAGAGGAGTTTTCCAACAAAAATGTTGAGATGGCATTATCGAAGCCGTCACGAATCACTGATAGCAGTATCAAATCATGAATTTTATGACGACAATCTTCTAATATATCCCTCCCCTTGTAGGGATTCAGAATTAATTGGATTAAAACTTAAATATCTGCCCGAAACTACATATGATCGGGGAATTAGTTCAACTAATCGATTAGAAGCTAAATGTGTAGTAGATTCGGCTTTTGATCATTATAGAAAATTTGGAAATAGCAAAAGCTTGGGAATAGGTACTTTTAATGTAAAACAGCAGCAAGCAATTCTGGAGGAGCTAGAATTACAACTTAAGCTTAACCCAGATATGGAAAAACATTTTAGTGATAGCCATGAAGAACATTTCTTTGTTAAAAACTTAGAAACAATCCAGGGCGATGAAAGAGATGTTATTTTTATAAGCGTAGGTTATGGATTTGATGAAAATCGTCGGCTAACTAATAATTTTGGTCCATTAAATCACGACGGAGGGGAACGTCGTTTAAATGTTTTAATAACCCGTGCTCGAGAAAAATGTGTAGTTTTCTCTAACTTCAAATCTAGAGATCTTAAAATTAAACCTAGCTCTCCTTTTGGTTTAAGAGCACTGAAGGATTTCTTAGAATATGCGGATACAGGTTATTTACCTGCCTTTGCTTTAGAAGGTTCAGAAACAGATTCTGCTTTTGAAAACTCAGTATACAGATTTTTAACATCGAAAGGATATGATTTAGATATGCAAGTGGGCTGTGCGGGTTTTAAAATTGATCTAGCCGTTGTTGATCCAGAAAATAGTTCAAAATATTTGGTAGGGATTGAATGCGACGGTTCTATGTATAATAGCTCTCCAGTAGCCCGTGATAGAGATAGATTAAGGGAAGAGATACTTAAAAGATTGGGGTGGAACTTCCATCGAATATGGGCAACTGATTGGTACAGAAATCGTGAAGAAAGTCAAAAGAAACTTTTAAATGCAATAAAAAGTTATAAATTTAAAGAAAACATTCCAGAAACGGAAATAACTAAAAATAAGGAAATAATCGAATTTGAAAAGCAAATTAACACTTCTAATGATATTAAAAATGTCGATTATCAAATTTCTGAGACAATTGGGGAAATTGTACCATTTTACGAGCTTTGCACTGATTTAGATATGGAAATATCTGGTACTTTGGATGAAAATAATCTAGCTGAGATTACGAAAGTTATGGTGCAAATAGTAGAGGTAGAATCTCCAGTGCATAGGGAAGAGTTAATAAAAAGAGTTCGAAGTTTTTATGGCTTAAAAAGGGCTGGAAAAAAAATAAAAGAGATCATTAATTCTTCAGTCAAATTGGCAGAACAAGATGATCAGATTACCTCGAATGGAGATTTTTTATTTTCCACCACCCAGGAGATAAAAGTTAGATGCAGAAAAGGAGATGTAAAACCAAAAATTGATTTAATATGTGATTTAGAAATCGAAAAAGCAATATTAATGGTTATCGAGAATCAATTTGCAACCCAAGAGCATGAACTTTTAAAAGAGGCTTCTAGACTACTTGGATTTAAATCTACCCGTGGAAATATTGCTAAAAGATTTAAAGCAGTTCTTGAAAAATTAATGAGGGAAGGAAAACTGATTAAGAATAGTGAAGGACTTCTGGATATTAATAAAAATTAACAAATTTTATAAATAAAGTTTATTTTTTTTCTATTAATTAAAAAAAGATTTTTGAATTATTTCCATTAATATAAACGGACCCGGGGGGATTTGAACCCCCGATCTTGGGATCCGAAGTCCCACGTCTTATCCAGACTAGACTACGGGCCCGGAGAATATTTTATACAATTACTTTTTTTATTAGTTTTAGTTAATAAACAATTCGCTCGTAGTTTAATTGAACCAGATTATTTATGGTTTGTATCTTTTAATCCTATTTTTTATTTTAAATCTGGTTGGGGATAGATTAAACCAGCAAACCTGCTCTCATAAGTAAATAAATATGTGAAAATTAAAAAACTGAGCGTAATGTAAACGAAAATTCTCCAAATCCCTGTAAAAATAGGCAGATAAGCTCCAAAAACTATAATATGGCTTAATAATTCAGCAAATACGGTGAATACAAAGATTAAGGCTAAGTAATTAACCCATCCTGTTTCTGCAATTAATCCTATTATCTTTTTAAAATCAAACCCTGCTACAAAAAGTCCTTCATGGGCCATATGGGCTAGGGACATGATAAAGAGACTGTTTACTAAAATGGTATAAGCTGCTTTTATAATAAAAATAGAAATATCATTAAAAACAGGGTATATATTGAATAATAGGTCCATAATCAAAAGAATACCATAAAAAAATGCTGCAAATATTATTCCCAACCCCAGTAATTTAAGACCATCAGTTAACAGTTTTTTCCAATCGTTAAATTCTGGAAGTTCTGGTTTGTCATAGGTAGTATATTCTATGATTCGCACCAAGTATCCGCAAGTCATAATCCCTGGAATTACTAAAAAACTCGTAAAAAATAGAATTAATAGCTTAATATATTTTTTGGGATCTGAAAAAGGATAACTAAGAGAATCTATTATTATTTTATTAAATTCCATAATCTTATCCTTCTTAGTATACACAATTTGACTAATATTATTTAATTGTTATATTTTTTATATGATGCAATTATAAAGTTATTGCGTAATTTGATAATTAAATCATATTTATTATAATATTAATTTCAGGAGATAACTAATGCTTGCTAAAAGAATTATTCCTTGTTTAGACTGTGACTTGCAGGTACCCCATGGTAGAGTGGTAAAGGGCATTGAATTTAAACAGATCCGTTATGCGGGCGAACCAGTGGAACTGGCCACCAAATACTATGAAGATGGAGCTGATGAGATAGTATTTCTGGACATTACTGCCTCTCATGAGAGACGGGAAACCATGGCCCATGTAATAGATGCCACCACCGAGAATGTTTTTGTACCTATCTGCGTGGGCGGGGGGATTAGAAAACCACAAGATTATGTAAAAATGCTAAAAGCCGGTGCTGATAAATGTTCTACTAATACAGCAGCTATTCACAACCCTGATTTGATTAATGAAGCCTCTAAAGTAGTGGGGTCCCAGGCTTGTGTCATTGGGATCGATGCCAAAAGAAGATACGTGGAAAACCCAAAGGAAAATGAAGATAAAATAATTATTGAAACTCCTGAAGGCCATTGCTGGTATGATTGTAGTATATACGGCGGAAGAGAATTTACAGGGATAGATGCCATTGCCTGGGCCATGGAATGCCAAGAAAGGGGGGCAGGTGAGATTCTTTTGACATCTATGGATCGTGACGGTACCAAGGATGGTTATGACCTTTCCCTGACCAGGACCATGAGTGAAAATCTAGATATTCCTGTGATTGCCTCAGGTGGTGTAGGTATTCCGGAACATATTTATGAAGCGTTTACCAAGGGCAAAGCAGATGCCGCATTAGCTGCCAGTATCTTTCACTTTAATGAGTATCCTGTACCTCAGATTAAAGAGTATTTGAAGGAAAAGGGAGTTGTAGTTAGAATCTGATATGTTTAATTTAGAACCACCATAGTTTCCAAAAATTTCAGTAATTATTTTTTAATAACCTGAATGATCTTAATATTAGATACAGTGATATCAGGGGAGAAAATTGAACAAAAGAAAACACATATTCCTTGACGAAAAATCCAAAATTGAGCGATTGAAAAGGAAAATAAAAAAATACGAGAAATATAAGTCTCACCATGAAAAAACAGCTGAAGAAGATTTCCGTTTACAAGAAAAACTGGCTATGCTCAGCGTGGTAGCCAGTAATTTTATGATGACAGGACACAGCCCAACACTGGTTTTAACTAAACGAGAGGAAGGCGACGAGGTTCTATTACCGGTTGGCGGCGGTCAAAAGGATCGGGCCCAGGAAATAATATGTAAAACTGATTTCCGGAAACTCTACCGTGGGGGTAAGGGAAGAAAAACTGACCCGCTCATGATCATAACTGCTATCTGCATGTACGTTATGCGCCAAGATAACCCACGAAGAGGAGATATTAGGTATTCAAACGATTTTATTAGCAATGTTGGAGTAACCAAGGAAATTTATCAACATATAAGTCAAAAATTAGATTATTATCAAAATTCCTAATTTTTGATACGTCGCTCTATATAGTGATAGCAAAAATTACAACTATTCTTTTTTCTAATATTTTTTAATCGAATTATCAAATTTAATCTGTTTACCATTACTTTTCATTTAATGAGTATTCAAATAATATATCCTTCATATTCTTATCTTGATAATCTTCTCTTTTTTTATTTAATAGGGGGTCTTAATTTTTTTCCTCGTAAAAAAAATTAACATGATAAGTAGCATTATCCTAATACTAATTTTGTATTGGCAGCATTTCTTATATTAATACTATATTAGTGATTTATTTCTAGTTTTTTTTAAGTTTGATTAGATATATTATAATTTGAAAATCATATTCTAGACAAGATATATAAATTAAAATTGAGATAACGAAAAACATGAAAAAACTTTTATCAATTCTTTCCAATGAGATTAAAGGCCCACTTGACCTAAAAATCACGATAAAAAGTGGTCAAACTTCTCAACCCACATGGGAAAAGTATGAAAATTATTATCAAGAATTATTAATGATTAATAATCATCCAGTCTTAATAAGTTTAAATCAAGATAATTCACAGAGTAATTTAGATATGATTGCAGAATCATATGAAAAAATCAATTTAAATTCGGTTATCAGCGAGATAAAACGTATTTTTGATCTGGAATTTGATCTTCCCCTATTTTATGAATTTTTAAATAATGATCCTAAACTAGCCCCTACTATTGATTTTTGCAATGGATTACGGTTATTTATGGCTAAAGATATTTTTGAATGTTTAATTTCATCGCTTTGTTCGGCCAATAATTCTATAATTAGGTGGGACCGATCCATTAAGCTTATGAGAAAAAAATGGGGTTATAAAGGGATTTTTTCTAAGGGCCCATTCTATACTTTTCCCAACCCTCAAACAATTCTCAAAGTACCTCAACACGATTTTGAGGAAAAAGAGATTTGCGGCGGAGAAAAAAATATTGAAGAGTGTATAAACAATCTAAAATCTTGTGGAGTGGGATATAGGGGAAAATTTATGAAAGAAGCTGCCCGTATTGTAAATGAAGATATTAATTTAGAAAAATTGGGGCGCATGAATTATGATAAAGCCTTTGAAACTCTTTTGGAGTTTCCAGGGATTGGACCTAAAGTGGCAGACTGCATTTTACTCTATGGTTATGGTAAGGGCGAAGCTTTCCCCACAGACGTTTGGATTAAAAGAATAGTATCTTATCTTTATTTTGATGGAAAGGATATACCTGCAGATAAGATTAGAAATTTTGGTAGGGAAGAGTTTGGTAAATATGCAGGATATACTCAACTTTATTTATTCCATTATGCCCGTAAATCTGGACTATTAGATAAATTAAAACCAAAAAAATAAAATTGCTCAAATTATGATTATTTCAGTATTTTTAAGTTGATTAATATGGGGGAACTTTCAGACACTCTTGAAGAATTTAAAAAAATTTCCAGTGATTTTCATCAAAAATTAATGAATATTCTGAAGGAAAATTATTGTTGGAAATGTCCTATGAGGACAACTAGTAGTAAAACCTTTTGCCGAGAATTGGATGCGTGGGTTAGATTAACCCATTCATTAGAAGAGGCCGTAGAAAATAACCTTGAAGAAAAAATATCAAAAAATGGTTTGCTTCTTCTGCAAATGAAATATTTAACCAAGATCAATAGAAACCTACCTTTATATGATAGAAGAGTTTTGGTAGTATTAAAAAAAGATTTACCTCCTTACGCTTCAAAGGAGAATGTTCTGATTATTGATGAAAAATGTGGAAATTTAAAGCAAGGAGTTATTGTTTTAATACCTGAAATATGTCCTTTGCATGCATACGGATTTTCAAGAATAAAATATAGTGATAACTTACCTTTTAAATTGGTAAAAGTATCCAAAGTGTTCCATGAGGCTGGCGGAAGATTTATAGAAACGGAAGAAGGTTTCAAGATAAATCAGCAGCTTTTAATGGGGCGGGTAATTGCAATTATGGATAAAAAAGAATTTGAATTTCTTTAAGATAATAAAATCTTATTTTATTGGTAAAAAATTTATATGAACCCCTATTATTTTTTTTGTTTAAGCAGTATAAAGAAAAATTTATCTGTTAATTTAGATCACTCATTTATAGGGATAATTATGGAAGAAGAAGGCGGCTCTAGACTTTATGATATTGTGGAAGATAATAATATAAAAGAGGATTTGAAGCTATTTAGGGAAAATATATTAGAAATGCTAGAAGTTTCTTCTCTTAAAGAAATATCTGATTATGTTTTAGAAGAGGCAGTTAAACTAACTAATAGTAAGCATTGTTATGTTGCTTATATAGATCCTGAAAATAAAGATAGTGTTGGAATTTCTTTTTCTCATTTAACCGATGGTTGTAAATATTATGCTGATTTAGGAGAAGCACGTTTTAAGGTAAGAAAGGATGGATCTTATGGGGGACTATTAGGATATTCCCTAGACACGGGAAAATCTTTTTATGTCCATGATCCTGCTTCTCATCCGGTAGCTCATGGATTACCTCCGGGCCACATGCCAGTGGATCAATTTCTATCAGTGCCTGTGATTTATGAAGACAGTATATTAGGTCAAATTGTATTAGGCAATCCTAAATACGATTACAACGACCATCATCTAAAAATTGCTGATAAAATAGCCGATTTATACGCCCTAGTATTAAAAGAACTATTATATTAATAATAAAAAAATAGAAATTTGTTTATTCGTCGTAAACCGTTACTTTATTCATGACATCATTTTGTTCTATTTTGTTTACAACTTCCATTCCTTTAACCACTTTACCAAATACAGTGTGCACTCCATCAAGATGTGGTTGTGGAGAGTGTGTTATAAAAAACTGACTTCCCCCGGTATCTTTCCCGGCGTGTGCCATGGAAAGTGCTCCGGTGCCATGTTTATGTTCGTTTATTTCACATTTTATAGTGTAACCAGGACCTCCGGTTCCATCTCCACGAGGGCACCCACCTTGAATAACAAAATTTGGAATAACTCGGTGAAAGGTTAAACCGTTATAAAATCCTTCTTTTGCAAGTTTTTCAAAATTGGCAACAGTGTTTGGTGCTTCTTTATCAAATAAAACTAACTCAATATTACCTTTATCCGTTTCAATTATAGCTTTTTTCATATTATCCACCTATTTTATTTCATATTTTTTACTCAATATATGATAACATTGAATAAATGAATTTATTGATATCATTTATAACTAATTGTGAACTATATTAAATAAGGTTAGTGACTATAATATTATTTTATTTCATTAATTATTTTTATCTTAATATAGGTGATTATATGAATACTCAGGATATAGCTGATTTAGAAAAAAAATATATGATGAACACATTTTCAAGACAACAAATCGCCCTTGATAAGGGAAAAGGAGCCCTTGTATGGGATGTAGAAGGTAAGGAATATATAGATTGTTTTGCAGGTATTGCAGTTAATAATGTGGGCCATTCACATCCTAAAGTTGCAGAAGCTATAAGTAAACAGGCAAAAAAACTTATTCATTGCTCTAACATTTATTATACAGAAATACAAGTGGAACTGGCGCGTTTATTAACTGAAATTTCTTCTCATGACAAAGTTTTTTTTGCTAATAGCGGGGCTGAAGCTAATGAAGGGGCAGTTAAGTTAGCTCGAAAATATACAGGTAAAAATGAAATAATAACTATGGAAAAATCATTTCACGGACGTACACTTTCCATGGTGGCGGCTACTGGTCAGGATAAGTTCAAAGAAGGAATAGGAAAATTACCTTCTGGTTATATTCACGTACCTTATGGAGATTCAGAAGCATTTAATAATGCTATTAATAGAGACACAGCTGCTGTAATGGTAGAACCAGTCCAGGGAGAGGGTGGGGTGGTAGTGCCTCCCCAAGGTTATATTAGCGAAATAGAAAAGATCTGTAATGAAAATGATGTACTTCTCATCATGGACGAGATACAAACTGGTTTTGGACGTACTGGTGAGATGTTTGCCGCAGAAATATTCAAAGTAAAACCTCATATAACTACTATTGCCAAAGCTTTAGGCGGAGGCTATCCAATAGCAGGAATATTGGCTCAAAAAGAGGTTGCAGATGCTTTTAAACCAGGAGACCATGGTACTACTTTCGGCGGAAATCCATTGGGATGCGCTGCAGCAAAAGCTTCAATTGAGGTAATACTTGAAGAAAATCTAGTTGAAAAATCTCGAAATGATGGAGCATATCTTAAACAGAAATTAGAATCTTTAAAAGAACAATATGAAATAATAAAGGATGTTCGAGGATATGGTCTAATGTTAGGAGTGGAATTTAATAGTAGCTGTGCAGATATAGTAAATAAAGCTGCAGAAAATGGAGTGCTACTGAATTGCACTGCAAATACTATTTTAAGATTTTTACCCCCACTAAATATAACTAAAGAACAGCTTGATAAATCTGTTTCAGTTTTAAACGGTATATTAAGTTAAAATTCTTTATTTTTTTTTTTTAACTATATTTTGAGATATTTTTAACTAATCAAATTTTATTTTTTAATAATTATTTAAAAAAATAGTATTAAAATTGAATATTTATTAAAAATTGAATATTATTTTGACTTTTTTTAATTAAATAACTAAAATATTTTTCTTAAGGAGATTAAGATGTATTCTAACTTATTTTAGATACTTATGTTTTTATAATCTTTCATAAAATTTAGAGGCGTCTGCATCTGCATCCTATTAACTTTGAGTAAATTAGTTATTTTTAAAATATAAGGGCATATAATAAACTAATTCATTTTTGAAAACACCTACAGATATTTTAACAATCAGTTAGAGATTCCTTTTAAAAAAGCTTTAAAACAAAAAAATAGGTTATAAACTCTTTTTTTTCTAGTTTTTAACCAATAAATTTATAAGTAATGAACAATTGATGTTAGCCCTGTTAAAATACCTTTTTTAAGGTATTTTGAGATAAAAGCTAAAAAATCGGAGGCGATACGATTAAGCGACGATCAATATATGCATTGTTCATGGTCTCGTGCTTGGTCATTACCATGGTTCCTGCATTCTGGGGATTATCTGGCCAAGATATGACAGATAACAATGCTGAAACCGTTTCCAATGGTGGTTTAAGCCAAGGAAACAATTTAAATACAGAAAAAGATCAAATAAAAACAAGTAAACAGAGTTATAACTTAAATGGTCAAGTAGATTCTGTTGAAAATCTTCAAAATCAATTTTTTAAGGGAGATAGTTCTACTACAACCACCAAGGTTAGTGCTGCAACTTCCTACCGCAAAAGTACTAATAATTACTTAAAATTTGGAAGCAGCACTATATCCAGTTATGGGATAGTTAAACGTCCAGAATTAAGCAATTTGAGTGGATTGCGGGGTCTGGACATACTTGCCGCCTACATTAACAAAAATTTAAACCATCGCTACGGAGCATCAACTTCTGCTTCCGGAGTGGAAAGAACTGGATATGGAGATTGCTGGGGACTTTCAGATTGGTCTGCACAAGTTTTAGTAAAAAATGGGTACGATGTTAACATTGTACAAGGTGCAAGTCCAGAATCTGCTAGACACCGCTGGTTGGAAGTTAAAGTAGATGGTTCAATGGTAAGATTTGATCCTACCATGGTTACCAAAAAATATGGTTCTAAACACTACTCCACCAATATTGCAAAGAAATATACTACTGTAGCTAGTTACAAAGGTGAAAAAGGACCAACCAACAATGTTCAAGTAGAAGAATCAAATAATCAAGAATCTAACACTAAAGCATCAAATGAAGTAAATTCAGTTGAACAAGAAGATGTCAGTGAATCAGCGGTAACTATGGAGGAAACTAATAATTCTTTAGAATCTGTTCCTGAAGTTAGTGAATCAGCAAATAATGTTGAACAAGTAACTGAAGATAGTAATTCTTCAGAATCTGTATCTGAAGTAAATGAACCATCAGATATTGAATAATAAGTGAATAGATTAATATATTCACTTTAATTTATATGTGGGAATTAACGCCTAAAATTCTCATTTTTCTATTTTTTTTGAAACTTTCATGAACATTAATTTTTTAAATTATTTTTATTAAACCGAATTTTTTTTAGAAAAAAATTTATATTAATATTTATAAATTTAATATAAATAAAAAAATTATTATTTTTCCCCGCGTTTGGAGGGAATATGTTGACTTTAAGACGTATTATAAATTTCAAGGCCTATTTAATATTAATAAGCATTACTCTATTAATATTTGGAATTTCAATATTTCCTACCTACGCATATAACGATGATTCCATATTTAATGATACCCAAAATTCAGATGACCAAGTTTTAATCAACACAAATTTAGGTACAAATTCTACTAATACCTCTAATATTAAAACTTCAAATACACCAATTTATACCATCAAAACTTTTGATAAAAATGTTGGTGCTGATGTTACAAAAAATCCGGAAATTAAAAATAACATTCCCCAAACAACATTATCAAAAACGATTATTAAGTATCAAAAAAATGGTTCCACCATAATCCAATTTGGCAATGGCAATGGTAAAAAATTATTAATATGGGCCGGAATACATGGAAACGAAGAAGAAGCTAATATAGCTGCAATGAAATATATTGAATACCTTAAAAACAAAGAATTTGACGGAACAATATACATTATTCCTTTTGCCATTCCAAAAAGCACGGCTATGAATTCAAGAAACTATGCCTACGTAAAATACAGCTATACTGTCAAGGTCAGATATAAGAAGTGGTATAGAAAATCTTACAGAATAAAAGTTAGAAAATGGTACAGATCTTATTATCGTTATAGGGGTCATTTAAGATATAAATGGAGGTACAGGTGGGTTTATAAGACCGTTTATAGAAAAAAATACCGTTGGCTTACAAAAAAAGTAACTAAAAAGGTATACGGATACGCAGATCCTAATAGAATGGCAAATGTACCTGGTTCTCCGGGATGGAAAGCTGTGCAATTTGCAAAAAATAATGGAATATCTTATATTTTGGACGTACACTCTGGCGGCGGAGTTAAAAATCATACTAATGGTTTAGTTTACGCTACACCTGGTTGGAAAGAGGAAAGCAATTGGGCAGGTTACATAAAAAGTTGTGTTGGAAGCACGGTTGGAGTTGGAAACAGTGATCCGGGGATGTTAAATGTTTATGGTAATAACTGTGGTATTAATACATTAACCATAGAAGTAGAAAGAGACGCTGGTTCAACTTTATATTGGGCTAATATAGAATTTAATATGATAAAAGCAGCCTGTAAGTATCTTTTCCCAAAATTAAATTAGTAAATTATTATATTAAAAAAAATAAGATAATTTAAAAATTTTTCTTTTCTTAAATAGAATTTTTAGAAGATTTAGTTGTTAAATAGATAATCAATATTTTTTTGTAGGATAAATCATATTATAATATGGAATTTAAAAATAGATTTATTAATAAAATTTTAATGTATACAATTCTACTAATGAATTAGAAATTCATTATTTTAATTGAATAAATTAAATCAAATATTATATGTTTTGGAGGATATCTGATGGATTTTGATTTAAAAACTAATGAAAAAGGTAATTTAAGTATAGGTGGATCAGATTCTTTGGAGTTAGCTGAAAAATATGGAACTCCTCTTTATGTTGTTGATGAGTCTAGAATAAGGGAAAACTACAATAGGTTGTACAATGCATTTACTAAACACTACTCAGACTTTAAAATCTTCTACGCCTGCAAGGCCAACACCAATATGGCAGTAATGAAAATTTTAGAAGATGAGGGAAGTAGTATTGATGCAGTATCTCCTGGAGAAGTATACACAGCTCTACTTGCCGGATTTGAACCTTCTAGAATATTGTTCACAGGTAATAATGTCACTGATGACGAATTAAAATTTGCTGTTTCATCAGATGTTACTATTAATATAGATTCTATTTCACAACTAAAAAGACTTTCTAAGATAACTAATCCATCAGATTTAGATATATCATTCCGTGTAAATCCTAAAGTAGGGGCAGGACACCACGAACATTGTATAACTGGTGGCGATTTAAGTAAATTTGGTATAATGGAAGAAGAATCTGTTAAAGTATATAAAATGGCTCAAGATTTAGGATTTAATCCAGTAGGTATACATACTCATATTGGATCAGGCATCCTTGATCCAGAACCGTTCATGCTTGCGGTTGAAACATTGATGGACGTTGCTGGACGAGTTAGTGATGAAGCAGGAGTTAATTTTGAGTTTATTGATTTTGGTGGGGGTTTAGGAATACCTTATAATCCTGAAGAATCTAAATTAGACATTGAATTATTCTCTAAAGAGATTACTAACCTTTATAAGAATAAATTATCAGAACATGATCTTGGAAAACCTACAATGTATCTTGAACCAGGTAGATATATAGTTGGGAATGCTTCAATACTTTTAACTAGAGTTAATACAATTAAACAGAGCTACCGTAAATTTGCTGGCGTTGACGCAGGATTTAATACTCTGCTTAGACCCTCCATGTACGGATCTTACCACCACATAGTATCGGCCAGCCAACCTTTTGCGGAAACTGTGCAGAATATTGATATTGCCGGTAATATATGTGAATCAGGAGATTTATTTGCTAGAGATAGGCCTATGTCCAAAATTAAAGAAGGAGACCTACTAGCAATCCTTAATGCAGGTGCATACGCATTTTCTATGTCTTCTCAATATAATTCACGGCCAAGACCCATGGAAGTACTTGTAAATCGGGGAGAATCTGAAATAATTAGAGAAAAAGAGACATTTGCAGATGTTTTAAGCAAACAAAATGTACCAATTAGATTATTAAAATGAAACTCCCTTTAATTTTTACCTTTAATTTTTTTAAATATTAGTGTATATTACTTAAGAGGTATTAGATGAGCGAAAAAAAATTCATATTATTCTCAAAAATGCAAGGGCTGGGAAACGATTACATAGTTATTGACGAAACTGAAGAAGAAATAATAACTGAGGAAAAAAAGCCTTCTTTAGTGGAAAAAATATGTAAAAGAGGTTTTTCTATAGGTGCTGATGGCGTAATCTTTGTTGCTCCAGCTAAGCTTGAAGAAGCAGATATAAGATTTAGAATATATAATGCTGACGGCAGCGAAGCAGAGATGTGTGGAAATGGTATTAGATGTTTTGCTAAATTCGTATACGAAAATGGAATAAATCTCAAGGAAAGGATTAAAGTCGAAACTATGGCAGGCATTAAATTGGTAGAAAATGAAATTAGCGGTAGAAAAGTGATATCTTCTAAGGTAGATATGGGAGAAGCAATTTTTAAAACCGAAAATATCCCGATGATCTTTGAGGATGAAGAATGTTTAGAACAAGAGTTCATAATAAATGAGAACAGCATAAATTTAACAGCATTAAGCGTGGGAAACCCCCATACCGTAACCTTTACAGAGGACTTGGAAACCGTGGATTTAAAAGTTTTGGGTCCCTTAATCGAATACCATGAAATATTTCCGCAGAGAATAAACGCTCATTTTGTTGGTATAATAAATAAAAATGAAATTATAATGATAACTTGGGAGCGTGGTGCAGGAGTGACTATGGCTTGTGGAACAGGGGCCACAGCTTGTGTTATCGCAGGTTATAAGCTTGGAAAACTTGAAAATCATGTTTTAGTTCACCTTCCTGGTGGCGACCTTAAAATAGAGGTATATGGAAAGGATGACGGTTTAGGGGCTTATATGGAAGGAAACGCAGAACTTGTTTTTGAAGGAGTTATTGAGGTAACTATCTAAATTTAAAGAAAATAATAATTAAGAATTATTCTTAAATAGTTCAATTTATTGTTGGATAGAGATAATGGGGGAATCTGATGGAAATACCAAAATGGTCAGAAGAATTAGAAGAAAATGGAGTTCCTTATATTAAAAAAAATCCTCCAGGTCCAGTATCGGCTGATTATATTATCAAAGCTAAAAAATACATCACTTCTTGCTGGGCTGGAAAAAGATGTGAATTAATTGATGGTTGGGATCTGCCTTTAACAGTTAAAAAAGTATCTAATTCACTGATTCAGGATGTTGATGACAATGTATACATCGATATTAATGCTGGCATCTCTACCATGAATTTTGGATATAATAACCCAGAAATCTGGGAAAATTCTGTTAAAATTATGGAAGAATATGGTACCGTTGGAATATTCCCCTCCAATGATTATAATCTACCCCTTATGATAGATACTAGTAAAAAAATTTTAGATACAATCCCTAAAGGAGATTTATATAGAGTACACTATGCTTGCGACGGCACTGAAGCTAATGAGGCGGCAATTAAAACAGCTGTTAGTTATACTGGTAGGGATTCCGTCGTATCTTTTATGGGAGGTTTTTTTGGCCGTACTATGGGTTCATTATCTTGCATGGCCCAAAAAGCAAGTGATTCTGAAACATTTAGAAGTCTAAGATCTGCAAATATTTATTTCACTGAAGGGGCTAACTGTCCTAACTGCATGTTTTGCGATGATCCAGATGACTGTGGTGGATACTGTATCGAACACATGCTAAAAGACAGAGTATTATCATACCAAGTAAATCCTGAAGAAGTTGCTGCATTTATTTTGGAACCTTATACCACAGGGGGGTTAATGCATCCTGCCCATGAAGAGTTTATAAAGTCGATCCGGGAGATATCGGAAGATAATGGTATAGTACTTATCTTTGATGAAGTACAGTCGGGCATGGGTCGCAGTGGCAAAATGTGGGTTCATGAATACTATGGTGTGGAACCAGATATATTTACTTCTGCAAAATCTTTTGGCGGTGGAATAGCACCATTAAGCGCTGCAATTATTAAAGATGAGATAATGGAGGAATTACCTGCTTACCATGGTTCAACATATGGTGGAGCACCAATTTCACTGGCCGGTAACATGGCAGCTATAGACTTTCTAAAAAAGTATAAACTGTTAGATAGAGTCAATTATATGTCTGATATTATTGAAAAAAGATTTGAAGAATGGAGAGATCTTGAATACGTATACCAGGCAAGGGGTTGGGGTCTTCTAAGAGCGGTTGATTTCCGTAAGTCTAAAAATGAGCCATTAGTTCAGTACAAGGATGAAATAAAAACAGAACTCTTTCAAAGAGGAGTTATAACTATGGGGGGCGGTCAAGGCAGATATCTCTCCATGTTAAGAGTTATCCCTCCCTTCACAATTCCGGATGAACAATTGGATAATGCTTTAGACATATTTGAAGATGTTATTTCGTAATAATATGTTATCCCTAAAATTAAAATATTGGGGATTTAAAAAAATAATTATCCTTATCAAATATCTAATAAAATTTTTCTATTAAATGTTTTAAATAGTTTTAATATCTTTTAATTGTGGATAAATGCTTTATTTAAATTTTTTTTATAAAAGCGGTAATTACCATAATCTTTTCAAAGAAAAATCTTTCAGAAGCGGTTATCTCTGTTTTAAATCCATTTTTTTCCAGTTTTTTAATAGTTTTTTCTGTATTTGAAAGTGAAGATTGCACTAACTGTACCCGACCTCCCCAATTTAGATGATCCTTTACCTCATTTAAAAAGACATCTATGGTTTCCCGTCCATCTGCACCACCATCCCACGCAGCATTTAATTCTTCATCAATTTTTTCATCTTCATGGGTGGGTAGATATGGTGTGTTAAATAAAATTAGGTCAAACTTTTCATTTTGAATAGGTTGGAATAGATTTCCTAATTTAATCACAATGTTATCTTTTGAGTTAAGGATAACATTTTCTCGGGCACAATCTACTGCATAACTATTAATATCAGTGGCCACTACTTTAATGGCGTTTTGAGAGGCTTCTAAAGCAACAAGCCCCGTCCCTGTACCGATCTCTAGAACATTATCTCCTTTATTGATCTTCAGATTATCAGCTAGTAGAAAAGTGTCTTCAGCGGGTATGTAAACATTTTTACAGGTTTTAACTTTTAAATTCTTGTATTTAATCATAGCAGCATCAAGAACCAGTATTTTCTAAAAAATTTATAATAAGGGAATTTAAATACAAACTTTTATTTTAACATTTCTTTATATTTTTCTTCGCCAAACATTCTTATAAATCTTTTTTTATCTTTTTTTGATAGTTGAAATGCATCTGGGCGTTTATATCTTTTACCTGCGTATATTTCCTCAGCCTTTTTTATTAAATCTTCAGGAGGGTTTTGAAAAGGTTTACAATATGAGTATGCCTTTTTAATCAACTCTAAAGTTTCATCTGAATACCATACTCGCCGGGCATTATATTCATTTAGAAATGATTCATGTTCAAAAATATCTTCCCATTTCAATTTAAAATAATCATAAAACAGTTTTTCCCTTGCTTGAAATATCCCTGGATTACATTCCTTTGTTCTTATAATATTTTCCCTGGTGAAACTCTCTCCGCGCATGTCTAACCAGCGATCATCATGCGGAGCAAAATTCCCATATGAATCAAGCCAGTCGTATACATTTTCCAACATTTTTTCCCAAACTCTTATTATCATATGCCATTTATTAATCAATGGTTTATACTCCCATTCAATTTTTTGACGTTTTAAATTAAATTCAAAACTATCTGGAACTCCAAAGACAGATTTAGATGATAAATAATCAAATTTCTCTAATATTTCTTGATGCATTTCAATCTCCACAGGTAAATGCATGAATTTAGCAAATTCCACATCCTGAAGAATAGCATCCCTTACAACCATATTTCCTTCCAGGGCCTTGTTTAATCCTTTTTCCTCGGAAATTCTTAAAAAAACAGGGTATGAAACACCGGAATTACCCAGATCAATCAATTCTTTAATTGGTTCTATAAGTTTTTCAGAACCAGGATTTTCTTTTAAAGTATTAATTGCATTTTCATAAGATTGCAGCGTTTTTTGAAGTAGAAAATCATCGCCTCCCCCCTTTGAATATTCATCTTTCACCATTGAAGATACCACATTAGAGTATGCATTGCTAAATTCAACAAATAGGTTCTCAGTGGTTAGTTTTGCGGTATAGGCAGCCAGATCATCCATTTCCAAAGCCAGAGATTCCATTCTCTGGAGAGTTTCTTTCATCTTTTCGTATGACTCCCCAACGGCTTTTCCTTCCACTTCTTTTAACATGTTGCGATAAGTATCAAGAATAGAATCTACAATATTTTTGTCTATAGGCATTTAAAGCCCCCTATATTCTTTGAATTGTTCCACCCTTCTATTCACAATTTCATCTTTTATTGGTATTAATCTTCGATGCCTTTCTTGCCAGATCAAGTCAAAATCAAATTTCCAGTTAGGATCCCAGTCAATTACACTTGGTAAAACATCTTTTATCCAGCTTTCACGTCCTAAAGAAATCATTTCTTGAGGATATCTATTATTTAGGTCTTCATGCCATTTTTCAGGTACTTCTGCTGAGCTATAAACTTCTATTTCTTCTAGGATTGAAAAATCATTGTAAAAATAGTCAGTCATTAAATCAAGGCTAATCTCAATATTAACTTTAGCTTCAATTTCTGAAATCTTTTCCACTAATTCCATGTCTGATTGGACCGAATCTATGATTTCCAATATTTTTTGAGGAGCTTTTAATCGAACATATTCTTTCATTTCTTTGAACTGATTTTCCCTAGCTTTTTCCTGATCTTTAACAAGGGCGATGGCATTTTTCACAGCCAGATTACCTTCTTCAACTTTATGTCCAAATTCTTCCAGATCTTTAGAACTAGTAATTGCTTCATATAATGCTTTTTCTGTTTCAAAAGAATTTTTATAGAGGGGATTTTTTTCATATTTTATCATTCGAGATTTATAATAATCTATATATTCTTGGTGGCGTTGATCCATTTCATAACTTCCATTATTCTTATTTTAATTGGAGTGATAAATAATCACTTTCATATCCTTCTAAAGCTGCATTAAGAATTCTAATACACAATTCAAACTTGAAGATGCAAATTTAAGACAACTGCTCCTTTAACTTCATAAAGCCTGGCACCAATTTTTCGAGCCAGGGTTGTGTGCATTTTAACCCCATTTACGGTACTGTAGCGTTTTTGATAGAAATGTTAACCAGTTTGGTTTTAGCATCTAAAACTAGTATATATTCTGGACTTGAACTAATTTATTAAAAATCGCTGCTATTTCAGGACGTTTTTCAATGAATAATTTTTCTATAGCCTCTTTTAATGTTTTTTTCTGAAAAAAATAAATCCAACTAATTCTAATGTGATGCACTTTAAATATTGTATTAATACAACCACTTCCCATACTCTTCCAGATCCTTCATATCCTCAAAAAGCCAGACCATCCGATCCAAAAACCACAGTTTGCAGCAGTAAACCAAAGAGAATCCCACTAAAAGAGGCCAGATGTCCAGTATATAAACACCCACGATTACAAATAAGGCCCCTATTCCTGCAGTATTAGTTAAAATACGGGGAGCTTTTTTATGATGGTTCGGTATAGAGATTTTATCTCGGTTAGACCAGATTCTTTCACCTAAAACAGCTTTTGAAGCCCAATTATCAGTTGATTCTGGTTTGGAGAATATTCTTGGATTTAAGTAGGTCCAGATCACAGCTAAAATGATAGGAAGCACTGCCCACCAGCCCAACCAGATTCTGCTCCAAAAAGCAATAACCAAAGCAGGTAAAACCGTATTCCGGCTCCATACACTCCATGGATTTGCATGTTTCATCCAGTTTTCTTCATCAAGCTTAAATATTAAACTCATTTTCTTTTCCAGAGTCATTTTTCTCAGTTTTTATTTGGTTATTCTATAAAATAAATTTTTTTTAAATTGTTGATAAATTAACAAGAAAAACTCTATTACCATTTATTTTTAAAATTTACTTCTTTTATAAATAATAATATTTTTTCCAGATTTTTTCAGTATAGATCGATTTATTTTGGGGGCACATGTTTTATGAGTAAATGAATGGTTTATTTCTAAAAATGCATTTTAATTTTTGTTAAATGAAAGTTAATGGGATTTAAACGTTAAAACTATTTATTAGTGATTAATATTTTTATTTGAACAAAAAAATGAAGCAACACTTAAATTACAGTAAAGAAGACCCAAACTATATCTGATTAGAAAAAAATTTAAAATTTTCGATTCTAGAAAATCCAGGACAATAATAACTTCGAAAGGTTTTAAAAACATTAATATAATGATTTTATCAATTAAAGTCTCATTTTAGCGATTTAATTCAATAAAACTATTGATTTCGTGATTAAAGAGCTAAAAAAAGATAAAAAGTTGCAAAAATTATTCGAAATAAAAAAAACCATCCATGATTCTCAAATTTCAGAATTCATATCAAGATTTAAACCAGATAAATAAGTTAAAATCACCAAAAGCGTACTAATGAAAACTTGAACACTTAAAAAACGTGAAAAATGGACTTTTATCTTGATGTAACACCAATTGACTTAGATTACAATACACGAACTAGCATAGTTTTAAAAAACACTTAAAAAAAAAACAAAATCTAAAAAATAGTGCACCGATATTTAGATATTACGCTAAAACTTGATTTAAAAGAGTATAGTTAATATTAATAAAAAAAATAGTTTAATTAATTAATTTATTTTTAATTTAAGATATCCTTCAGAAAATCAGAAATTTCTAAAATTTGTTCAGGGCTTAGTTTAAACACTCTCTCTTCTCCTAATTCTTTATTAATTTTACTTAGAATTTCTTTGGCCTGGTTTTTATTAAAATCTCCAATTTCATGAAAAGATTCTTTCAAAGCTTTTCGAGCTTTTTTTCGCCTGTGCTGAAACAAAGCCCGACAAACAGATTTAAAAAAATCATCAACAATTTTATTTTCTTTAGGAATCAATTTAACTACAGCAGATTCCACTTTAGGAGGAGGAATAAAAGATTGGGCCGATACACGGTCTAAAAATTCAACATCAGCCATGAAATACAGCATAACTGAAAGTCTTGAGTAATTTTTACTGCCAGGATGTGCATGCATTCTCTGGGCAAACTCTTTTTGATACATTAAGATTGCCAAATCAAAATTATATTCTAAAAACTTGAAAGTAATGGGAGATGAAATTTGATACGGAAGATTAGATACAATTTTGTTAAAATCAGGTAAATCAACACTTAAAACATCTGCATTGATTAATTCTACATTATATATTTTTTCTTCTTCTAATCTCTCTTCCAATATTTTACATATCCGTTGATCCTGTTCAATTGCCACAACTTTCCGGGTTTGACGGGCTAAAGGCAAAGTCAAAGTACCAATACCCGGCCCAACTTCTAGTATGGTGTCTTCAGAACTTAAATTTGCAAAATTAAGAATTTTATTCCTCTTGAAATCATCAACTAAATAATTTTGGCCCAATCTACGATTTAAATGAATTCCGTGGGATTTTAAAATTTTTTTGGTCTCTTGTGATAGAGAAACAGCACCTGGTTCTCTCCTATGAAGAGACATGGTTTTTTTCTCCTAAAATTAAAATTAATAAATAAAAAAAAAATTTATCTTCGTCGAGCTGGGGGGCGAGTAAACAAGACGTATTTTCGCTTTCCTTTTTTCTCAGGAGTGGCTTCAAGTTCTAGCAGTATTCTCTTAGCCAGTAGTTTCACTGGATCAGCGAGCATAGGTACTCGGGCCTTGATATCGTCAAAATTGTCAAATTTTTTCTCTTTCCTAGCGTTTAATATATCCCACATGTGTTTTTTCCCAATCCCGGGTAAAAGCTCAAGCTGGTGTAAACGAGTACTGATTGGTCCGGCCTCATTAAAGAATTCAATGAATTTATCTTCTTTGGCTTTTATTATTTCTTCTATAACATAATCTAGTTCAACTTTGGCTGTGGAAGTTAAATCGTCATATTTAAGTCTGCGGTTCACTCTGGCGATTTTATCCCTTTTTCCAGATCCAATGTAAACTTTTTCATGTATATCCAGATCAACATTTTCTTTAGGTATAAGTTCTAATAGGGTAAATTCTTCCTTACCTATAGCTTGCGCTACAGGTTTTCTCTTAAAAGAGGGTAAACCTTCCTTAACATAACCTAGAGGAAGGTAATCAAGGATAATTGCATATTCTTCCATTTAATCACATCTGTGATTATAATTAATCTTTGGTACTATTAGCGGTACCTATTCTTTTTGATATTTTTTTACAATTTCTAAAATCTTTTCTAAATCTTCTTTTTTTATGGGTACCCTTTCTTTTGCAAATATTAGTCTTAAATCAGCAAGATCTTCTGGCATTATATCTGTGATTCGAACTGCATATTTTTTTTTCACTATTTCCAGAAGTTCATCCACCAATTTTTCTGCAGTCTCTGTTTCTAATTTAGAAAATTTACTGACATGGTCCATGGTTAAATTTTGCTCATAGGTAAGTTCATGATTTTCTGAAAATTCTTCAAGCATACTTTTAACTTCGGAAATTGTGATAGGGTCTGTTTCCACAACTTTTTTTCCGATCATGGGATCACTCTTGTATTTTTAGATGTTCTGGCCGAATAATCAATTTTTTTGGCTTGTTACCATCATTAATTTCAACAATATAGGCCCTTCCTCTCTCATCCACAACTCTACCAGTTTTACCGTGGAATCTAGGGTGTGGTTGCCCTTTTTGGATACTTGGGTCTATTATGATGTGAACTAGATCATTTTCGTTAAATTTTTGGATTTTCTTAGTTATAGGATTGACTCGTGTCTCCCTAACACTTTTTTTAAGTTTATACCTTGTTTTACTTCTTGAACCTCTTGATCTTCTCATTATTAAACCTCCATAGATCAAAATCAGCCAGTTAGCTGACATAATATGGTTTTTTAATTAAAATTTTTAACTTCCAGAATAGCCTAGTACCAATTTTTATCATCCAAAATTAAAGATTAAATTTTTGTCATGTTAAACTTAAAATTTCGGTTTATAATGTATAATAAGCTTTTAGAAGTTTATAAGATTACTATTTGAATAATTATATACTGCTGAAATTTGATTTTTGAATATTGTTATTAATATATGTTAGCATTAACTTAAATGTTAACATCCATCACATCTAACTTTTCACATTTTGCTTGAGTTTTTAATAACTGTGATACATTAGGTTGAGTCCTATCCTGATCTCCAGATATTAGTTCTTTAATGTATAAACCACCTTCACAATCAACCATAAACTCAAATTCCTTTGGATTTATAAATTTATATTCTATTTGATTTATATTCCGGGTTCTTATTTTATCGGCTCTTCTATGCGATACTCTTACTGGTGTTCTTTGTTTAATAACTTTCATAGATTTTAATACGGCTAAATCTTCTGGAGATACCGCATCTTCCAAGAGAACATGGGCCCGATAAATTTTGAAGGTATCTTTAGATGAAGATTTAATGATACTTCGACGATTTTTTTCTACAAATTTTAAATCAAGAACTTCTACTTTTCCCTGGGCATATTTGTTTATATTTTCTTGCAAAACTTCCAGATCAATATTCCTTTTTTTAGGTTCTTTTATTTCCAGGACAAAAGGCCGACCTCTTCCAAGCATTTTAACATCTATGTCTTCTCTACCGGCCCCATGAAATTTAGCTGAACTTCCAAGAGACATTTTCAAAGCTTCAGGTTCTATTAATTCTTCAACTGATTCTCTATACATTTTTCCAGTAAAGTCACAGTAATCGCAACCTTTTCCTTTACATTTACGACAAGGCCATTTGGTTTGAGGTATGCCGCGTATGAGTTTTCTATAACGGCCCTCTATGAATAAGGGATTAATTTGAAGTATTATATCATCATTTAAAAAGTCAACCAGAACTATAAGGTTGGGACTCTCAAATTCAACATCTTTATCTAATTCTAATGATATTTTTTTCCCTATTTCTCGGTTCAATTCTTTTTTAATGTTTTCCACATCTAAATCTAATTTTTCATGTAAAATCTTTTCTTTTTGAATAATATCATTTGATACTCTGGTTCCTACTAAAAAATTGGAAAATTCAACTCCAGAGCTTTCAATTTTATTTAATATATTTTCTATTAGTTCTGGACCAACTTTATAAACCAGTCCTCCGCAGATATAACATGAATTAGATTTAATGTTAGTATAACCATTTATATTAAGTTCATTTTTTATGATTTCGCCGCGATGTTTATTATCCGCACCTTCTATCATTTTTGAAAAGCATCTACCTAAACAATTATTACATACTTTGCCATTCGCAATTTCCATAATTTTAAGTGCTTTTTCTTTAATAAGATTATCCATTCAAAGTCACCATGATTAATTTATCATATTCTTAATTCGCTGATTTTATTGTTTGAATTGCAATATTACTAAAATTATAGTGTAAATTCGCATTTTAAGAAAAATATATTTTTATAAGGTTATAAAAATTCAATAAAATTATTTTTAATGATTATAGAAATAAAATAAGCTTTCTGATAATTAGTTCCAATTTAGAATTAATACTTATTTTATTCATCTCATGAACTGTCTCATCATTTGTCCTAGTGGACCGCCCATTTTTCTTTTTCCAAAACCTTTCATTGCTTTTTTGGTTACATTATAATATTTAAGGAGTTCTTTAACATCTTCGTTTCTCATACCTGATCCTCTGGCTATTCTTTTCACCCGGGATTGTTTAATAACTTCTGGATGTTCCAATTCGTATTCTGTCATGGAATCCATTAATATTTTGTATTTGTCTATTTTTTCTTCAGTCATCTGAGATGCGTTTTTAGGGAGTTTTCCTCCGCCGGGGATCATGTTCATTACTTGTTGCATAGGCCCCATTTTTCCCATCATATCAAATTGGGAACGCATATCTTTAAGGGTGAATTTGCCACTTAAAATGGCATCCATAGTTTCCATGCTAACGTCTTCATCTGCAATCTCTTCTGCCTTTTCAATAAGGCTTCTGATATCTCCCATGCCTAAAAGTCTTGAAATGAACCTTTCAGGATCAAATGCTTCAAAATCGTCTACACGCTCCCCAGTTCCGATAAATTTAATTGGAGCGCCAATTTCGGATACTGCAGATAGTGCTCCACCCCCTTTTGCAGAACCATCAAGTTTAGTTACAATTATTGAACCAACGTCGGTGGCTTTGCTAAATGCCTGGGCCTGTTCACGAGCTTGTTGTCCAATGGTTCCATCAATGACTAGAATAGCTTCTTCTGGATCTACAACTTTTGAAATTTGTTCCATTTCGTTAATTAGATCTTTTTCCTCTTTATGGCGCCCCGCAGTATCAATTATAATTATACTTTGTTTTTTAAATTCTTCTAATCCTTTACGGGCCAGTTCTAGAGCATCTTTATTTTCTGGATCTCCATATAATGGAACATTCATATCTTCAGTGAGCTGTCTTAGCTGTTCGTATGCTGCTGGTCTCCACGTATCTGTACAGATAACCGCAGGATTAAAACCTTTTTTTTGCAAGTATTTGGTTAATTTAGCTATGGTAGTAGTTTTTCCACTACCTTGAAGTCCTAAAAATAGTATTTTATATGGTTTTTTATCTATCTCTATTTCAACTGGTTTTTCACCTAAGAGTTTTACCATTTCTTCATATACAATTGTTATTACATGTTCTTTAGGAGTAATGCCTTTTGGAGGTTCTTCTTTAAGTGCTCGTTCTTCTATTGATTTTGAAAGTTTGAATACAAGTTTAATATTAACATCGGCCTGAATAAGAGCTCTTTGAATATCTTTTATGGCTTCTTTAACCACTTCTTCGTCAATAATAGACATTCCAGCCAATTTTTTCATGGTTTTTGTTAAATTTTTGCCGAGATTACCTAGCATGGTCGACCCTCGTTAAATTGAATAATATAAATTTTCTAAAAATCAGTTTATATAATATGAATTATAATTGTTAATTCATAATTGTACATTACTTTTAATATATATTTGTTAGATTAATTTTTTATTTTTTCAGGTATATATTTGGGTATTTTAATATGACTTTGATTAATATTTATTGTGTTATTAGCTGATTAGAACATTTTTTATTTAATTTACATTAAAATTTAATGTTATTAATTAATTAACTAAATTTAAATTTAGAATAATACAATTTTCTAGTTAATCAATTGAATTTGGTTTTAGAGAGAATTATATTAATTTCATTATTTAATTAGGTGGAAGAGATATTATGGGGTTATAAAAAAGATTATATACCATATAATAAAATAATTGGACTATACAGATTGAATAGGGTTTAATAATTTTTTTAAAATCTTATAATTAAAAATGAAAATCAAAAAAATTCTTTTCACATATTATTCAAAAAAAATGATATTATGGAAACTCAAGTGAATAGAATATTTTACAGGGGGCTAATTTATGAGAAATAACTCAAATAATACATATTTGAGCCAAATTATAAAAAGAACTATTTCTCTGGCTAAATTGGAAATGGAATATCAGAATATGAATGGAAAACTAAGCTTAAGATCTAATATTCTTGATAATCTTCCTTTTTCAGTATTTGTACACGATATTGAAGGGAATATTTGGTATGCTAATAGAATGGCCCTTAAATTGATTAAAATTCCCGAAGAAAAAATTTTTAACTATAATTTTTATTCAATGGATCTCAAATCAAACCCGGGACTTCATGAAAAACGTATAAACGAATTATTAAGCGAAGGAACAATAGAATTTACAATAGATATCTATTCAGAGAAGGATTCTAAAGTAAAATTGAATGTTGAAGAGAAATTAATGGAAATTAAAAATGAAAAATTAGTTCTGAGTATGGTTAATAATTTAAAAGAACTTAATAATGAAAAAACGGAATTTAATCCTCAATTAAATCAAAAATCATCTTCTGAAATTGGAGCTATAGGGGAAGATTCAGTTTTAACTCAAAATGAAAATAGAGTAATTGTAAAAGATAATTTAGATTTAATTTCAAGTCTGATTAATCTTCAATCAAGATATTCTAAAGACGATGAAACTTATAAGGTTTTCAGAGAGATCCAGAATAGAGTTAGGGCTATTACATTTGCCCAGGAAAAGTACAGATATTCGAATGAGACATCGGGTGTTTATCTTCCAGATTATGTAAGAGGATTAACCCGCCGTCTTTTAGATTCATACAAAACTTTAATCAAAAAGATAGATCTGAAATTGGAAATTTCTAATATTTATCTAAATATGGATATTCTTATCCCTTGCGGTCTCATAATAAATGAACTTGTTACCAATTCCGTTAAATATGCTTTTCCAGATGAAAAGGGAGAAATAAAAGTTATTTTTTGTGAAAATGATGATACTTATTCATTAATAGTTGCAGATAACGGCATAGGATTATCTGCGGATTTTAATTTAAATAATATAGATACTTTAGGTCTACAATTGGTTAACAACTTAACCAAACAAATAAATGGCAAAATTAAAATTGATAAAAAAATTGGGACATCCTTTAATATAACTTTTCCTAAAACTGTTTAATTTTCTTAAAAAAAGTTTAAATAAATTTACACAATTTAATTCAATAAAAGCCACTTTTGCAAATATAACATTTTAGCGAATATAAAATATTAAAAAATTTAAATTTTTATTAAAAATAATAAACCTATTGCACCATTTTGTAATAATAAGTTAATCATATTAATTATATAGATTTAACATAGATTAATATGAAATTGAAATTTAATAACTATTTTCTATTTTCCTACAATATATGGTGATAAAATGTTTGAAGAGTTAAAAAAAAGTCTGATTAAATCTCCTATTGTAAAGAAAGGGGAGTATAATTACTTTGTACATCCTATTACTGATGGGATTCCGTTAGTACAGAGCGAAATTTTACAGGAAGCTGCTGAAGGAATAGCTGAATTTGCGAACTTAGATGTGGATAAAATTGTATGTGTTGAAGCCATGGGAATACATATTGCAACCGCATTATGTTTAAAAACAGGAATACCTTTTGTGGTGGTTAGAAAAAGATCTTATGGTTTACCTGGAGAAGTGGCTGTCCATCAAGTCACTGGTTACAGTGAAGGAGAATTATACATAAATGGACTGAAAAAGGGAGATAGGGTAATTTTAGTAGATGATGTGGTAAGTACTGGCGGTACAATGATCTCTGTTGTAAATGCACTAAAAAAAATGGAAGTAGAAATAGTTGATGTTATCACAGTAATTGAGAAGGGACTGGGAAAAGAGATAGTTAAAAATGAAACTGGATATCAGGTTAAGACACTAATCAAAGTGGATGTTATTGATGACCAGGTCGTTATTGAAAAAAGTGCGGATGAATATTAATTTATTTTTAAATTAAAAACTTTATATTAATAAAAAATCTGCCGGAATCGATATTTATTGAATGTGTTGGTTTTCATGTTAAATTATGATTTTAGGATTGAAGATGTAATCGCAAAGATTGAAGAACTTAAAGCAATTAATGTAGCTTTACAGTTTCCTGAAGGCTTCAAGATGTATGCACCTAAAATAGCTGAAGAAATAGAAAATAAAACTGGTGCAAAAGTAATAATCTCTGGAGATGCATGTTATGGTGCTTGTGATGTTTCAGATAAAGGTCTTAAAGATTTTGTTGATCTAATTGTACATTTTGGTCATACTCCCCTGCCATTAGATTATAAAATTCCTGTTTTTTTTGTTGAAACTTATTCTACTATTAAAATTGAAGAAACAATTAAAAGTGCTGTTAAAAAATTAGAAGAGTATTATAAGATAGGTCTTGTAACTACAACTCAACATTTAGATCGTTTAAATGATATCAAACTTTTTTTGGAAAATCATGGAAAGCAAGTAATTCTTAAAAATGGGAAAGGAACATCTAAAGGACAGGTACTGGGTTGCAACTTTTCATCCATTAAAGATTTACCAGTGGAGGCCTATCTCTACGTGGGAAGCGGTAATTTCCATCCTCTCGGTATCAAACTTTTTACAGGAAAACCAGTTATAATTGCTGATCCTTATATGGGAGACGTTCGTAGTATTGACGAATTTTCAGATAAGATTCTTCGAGTGAGATTTGCAAAAATAACCAAAGCTAAGGATTCAAAAAAATTTGGAATAATAGTTTCAACTAAAGAGGGACAATTGAGAATGGAATTAGCATATAAATTAAAGGAAATGATCCAGGAAACAGAAAAAGAAGCAGTTATAATAGTAATGGAAAGCATCTCTCCAACATTATTAATGGCTTATAGAGATTTAGATGCTTTTATAATAACTGCTTGTCCTAGAATAGCCATAGATGATGCAAATATGTACGAAAAACCATTGATAACACCTCAAGAACTTGAAATAGTACTTGATAGGAGAGATTGGTCAGACTACCAAATGGATGAAATTAAATATGATGATGATAAAAACATAATAAACTCTATATAATAGAAAGATCTAAAGTTTAATTCCTAAACTTTATTTACAAATAAAACTTTAATATTATTTTCGAAAATTAAATAATTATTACTTTTTTAAGTTGAGGTGAATAGATGAAAACTAAATCTGGAGATTTTGTGCTCCCAGGAGACTTATTGGGTGTTAGCGAAGAATTTGTCCCATCAAAATGGACTTATGAAGAAGAAGGTAAAATTAAAGCCTTAATAACCGGAGTAGTCTCTGTGGACGATAAAAAAAAGAAAATATCGGTTGTTCCTAAAACAAGCACTCCTTCTACTTTAGAACCAGGGATGACTGTTGTAGGCCAAGTAGCTGAAGTGAGGGGTCAAAGAGCTCTTGTAAGAATAGACAAAATAAAAAAAAATGATAGGCAAACTCAAATTAAATTTACTGGAGGAATACACATTTCACAAGCCCAAAAAGGTTATGTGGCTAAACTTACAGACGCTTTTAGAATTGGTGACCTTATTGAAGCTGAAGTCACTAAAGTTATAGGTCTGGATAATATTGACCTAAAAACATCACAAAAGGATTTAGGCGTGGTAAAAGCAATGTGTACAAAGTGCAGACACTATATGGAAAAAACAGGTAAAAATGAAGTTTATTGTCCTAGGTGCGAAAATAAAGAAACTAGAAAACTTTCTATAAATTATGAGGGATAAAATGAAGATTATTAAAGATACAAAGAAGGAATTGGAGATTGAGGTCGATGGAGAATCGCACACATTATGCAATGCTCTAAGAAAAATCTTAATGGAAGATAAAGATGTTTTATCCGCCGCATACGTAATTGAACATCCTATCGTAGGAGAGCCAAAATTATACATTAATGCAAAAAATCCTCGGAAGTCTCTTAAAAAAGCGTCAGAGACATTAAAATCACGTTGCAACGAATTTAAAGATCTTATAGCTGCAGCTGAATCAAAAGATACTAAACCAAAAAAACCAAGCAAAGCAAAAAAAACTACTAAAAAGAAAACAAAATCAACTAAGTCAAAAAAATCTACTAAATCTACTAAATCATCCAAAGCAACGAAATCTTCTAAAACTAAAAAAACTAAAAAATCAACAAAAAAATCTAAAAAGTAATTTAATATAACCAAAACACTTTTTATAATTACTAAAGACAATTATCATACTTTAATACAAAAAAGATGAAAAATAAATGAATCATAAAAAATTCAGGAAGATAAAGAAAGAAATACGAATTTTAGGAATTGATGATGCTCCTTTTACTCCCCGTACTAGTGACGAAGTCATGCTAATTGGAACAGTTTTCCGGGGCGGAACATGGTTGGATGGTGTTTTGAGGACTAAAATATTAGTGGATGGTGTTGATTCAACCGAAAAGATAATTAAAATGATTTGTTCTTCTAGAAATAAGGATCAATTAGGCGTAATCATGCTGGATGGAATAACATTCGGCGGATTTAACATAGTAAATATTAAAAAAATATTTGAAGAAACAGAAATACCAGTAATAGTGGTCATGAGAAGATTTCCCAATTTTGAAAGAATCAAAAAGGCTTTAAAAAGATTTGAAGATTGGAAAAAACGTTGGAATAGAGTTTTAATAGCTGGTAAAGTCCACAAAGTAGAAAATGAGGAGACCATATTTATTCAAACATATGGAATTGACCTGGGTGATGCCAAGGAAATAATAAAGATTTCAGCAACCAGAAGTGCTTTACCTGAACCAATAAGAGCTGCCCATATAATAGCAGCAGGTGTTAAAACTGGGGAATCAAAGGGAAATGCATGAATTTTTAAATCAAAAATAATATTAATTAGTAATTTATTAATTAATTTGATTAATATGGAGAGTGTTTTTATTAAAAGGCCACTTTTAACAGTTGACACAGTTATATTTGATGAAAATGAACACATAGTTCTTATTAAAAGAAAAAATAAACCTTTTAGGGGACAATGGGCACTTCCAGGAGGCTTTGTGGATTGCGGGGAAACTGTGGAATCTGCTGCCATTAGAGAAGCTAAAGAGGAAACAGGACTCGATATCCAGCTATGTGGAATAGTAGGTATCTATTCAGATCCTTCAAGAGATCCTAGAGGTCACGTAATTTCTATCTCTTTTTTAGCAACTAAAATAAAGGGTGAATTAAGCGCTGATACCGATGCTTCGGAAGCAATTCTTTCAAATTTAACTGAGATTAATAAAATGGATTTATCATTTGATCATAAAAAAATCATAAATGATGCAATAAAACTAAAAGATAAGATTCTAAAATTTAACTTGTATAATTTATAATTAATTAGACAGTTTTATCTATGATGATAATGATTATTCTAAAAATGTAATTATAATTAACATGTATTTTTAATAATTCAAAATTAAATAAATGAAATGATTAGATAAAATATAAATAGAATTGAATAATAGACAAAATAAAGAGTTTTCTACTTAAAATTTATAATTTCACGGTTAAAGGAGGATAAAAATGGAATTTTGTCCAAAATGTGGAACAATCATGTTTCCTAAAGAAGGATGTTTTAAATGTAAATCATGTGGATATAAAAAAGAAATAACCCAAGAGTTATCAAATCAATACGAGGTTTCTCAGAAAATATCTGCTAAGGACACAGTAATTTTTACTGGCGAAAAAATTAAAACTTTGCCTACTACCCGGGCCATCTGTCCTAAATGTGGGAACAAAGAAGCTTTTTGGTGGCTTCAACAGACTAGAAGAGCAGATGAATCTGAAACCAGATTTTTAAGATGTACTGCATGTGGTCAGACCTGGCGTGAATATGATTAGCGATTAGAGCTTTGCTAAGGAGCTTGTTAAATGAAAGATTCAAAAGACAAAGCAGAAAAAATTTCAAAAAATTCTAATAATATGGATAAGGGTATTTTTAGTAAATTAGAAGTATTATTCAAAAAATATATTGAAAAAACCAGTATTGAAATTGAAAATCCAGAAAAAAACCATAATAATCATTCTAATACTGAAAAAAATGATTATAAGGATACAAAAACCAATAAAAAATCTAATCATAATCCCGGAGATTCTTCAAATAAAAATCATCATGTTTTACCAGGTTATGATAAAATAGTAGAAATAGAACATAAAATACTTAATTTATTTAAATCAGGAAAATTTACATGGGTAAATATAGTTATATTAATAATTGGCTTACTCCTGATTTTATTTGGGATTGTATTTTTATCAGGGTCCTCTGAAAAGGTGGCAGATAATGTTGTTTTTGGTGAAAGAGCAGTTTTGGCAGTTTTCGTAATACTTATTGGAGTTATTTTGGTTGCCATTTCATTGGCTTATAAATTATTAAATAAAACTTTTCTTAATAAATTATTTAAAGATCTTAAGGTTGTTGAAAAAAAATCTGAAAATGCAGATGAAATCAATTCAAATAATTCAAAAAAAAATAGGAAGCAGATGAAGGAGGAGAAAAATGTTTAAAGCAGTTCTAACCGATCCAAATATTTTAAAGACAAGTTTTGATGCTATTTCATCCATCGTGGACGAAGTGCAAATGCAAACAGACAATGAAGGATTAAGACTCGATGCACTTGACAGATCCCACATTACATTTGTACATCTTGAACTAAAAGCCGATCTTTTTGATGAATATTCTTGCAGCGAACCTCAAAAGATTAATGTTGACACCGAGGAATTAATGAAAGTTTTAAAGAGAGCTAAAGCAGATGATGTTTTAGAATTGTCACTAGATGAAGGAAATCTTATTGTAACTTTTGAAGGAGAAGCTCGCCGAGTATTTAAAATAAGATTAATTGATATAGAATATGAGGCTCCAACCCCTCCTGAACTAGAATACCCAACTGAATTTGAAGTACCATTCAGTTTAATAAAAGATTCTATTCAGGATATTGATATTTTTTCTGATAAGATTATTCTAACGGTTGATGAAGATAAGTTCTTTGCATCTGCTGAGGGAGAATTTGGAGATGCAAAAATAGAGTATTTGCATGGGGAAAAAATCGAAGAAAAGGCAAAATCAGTTTTCTCACTGGAAAAAATAAAAGAAATGATGAAAGCGGACAAATTTTCAGATATTGTTTCCTTAAGACTAGGTAATGACATGCCTTTGAATTTACGTCTTAAAATGGTATCTGATGACGGAGAACTAAGCTTTTTATTGGCTCCTCGAATAGAAAGTGAAGAATAAATTTTAGGCTTAATTTATCTTTTTTAAAGATTTAAATTTATTTAATTTAAATTTTTAATAATATGATTGCTTAAATTTTAAAGCAGTTAATTTCAGATAATTTTAAGTAATAAATATATTGTGTGGGGAACTATAATTATTAATACTCATAAGAGTAAAAGCGAGGAATAAGGTTGGATGAGTTTTTTCAGAAGCTGAGAAATATTCAAAAAAAAGAAAGAAGCGCTGGTGGTTTAGCTAGGGTGGGGGATAATTTTTATAAAAAAGTCCATGAATATGTTGATCAACTTACTAATCGAATAGATAATGACCCTTTTTCGCCAGAATATTACCTTTTAAGGGATACTCAAAGAATAACAATGGAAATATGCGAAAAACGAGAGCATAAAATTACTGATAGTGCAGTGATGAATGTTCAGAGGTCTTATCATTTGTTCAAAGGAAAACCAAAGTTCGATCTCCAAGATACCACGCCTTTAAATCTTACTCCTGAAGAAGAAGAACTCTATTTTTCTCTTATTAATGTTATAAAAGAATATAGGGGTAAATTAATTCCGTCGCTTCAAATGTTATCCATGGATGAACAAGAAATTGAATCAAAATCAAAAATATCCAAAGATGTTCATATTAAAAAATCTACCAAAGACGAAATTAAGAAAAATCAGGGCTTAGACGATTTAAAAGATTCTAAAACTGTTCTCAATGCAGAAAAAACAGCCACTACCACCGAAGAAAAGATTTATAAATCAAATAAAGAAACAGAATCAGAATTTCAGTACAAAAAAGGAGTTAATGCCTATAGGTTAGAAGATACTGAAAATTCTTTAAATATCTCTAAAAGACGAAAAGAAAGTTTTAAAACTGTTATAATATTTGAAGAGTTTCCTTCTATCGTTGGAGTGGATAAAAATGTATATGGTCCTATTTATCCTCAAGATGTGATAACTCTACCCGAGGCTAATGCATCTATTATTATTAGGAATAAAAAAGGGAAGTATATACAAACATATAAATAAAGTATAAACAGATAAATGATCTCAATATTAAACTTTTTATTATATTAATTTAAAAATAAGTTTAACAGCTTATAACTTATTTTTCGAATACTAAGAGGTGATTATATGAAAATTCCTAAACAAAGGAGAACTTACTGTCCAAGTTGTAAAAAACATACAGATCATGAAGTTTTTCAATCTAAAAAAAGAAAAGCAAGCGAATTAAAATGGGGACAAAGACAGTTCCGAAGAGTAACCAGCGGATACAGAGGTTATCCAAGACCTTTACCCTCAGGTAACAAGCCAGTTAAGAAGCTGGATCTACGATATAAATGTAAAGAATGTGGAAAATCCCATATTAAGAGAAATTCATTCCGTGTGGGAAAAATAGAATTTGTTGCAAGGTGATTATCATGGTTTCATTTCATAATCCCAGAAGTAATTATTTAAGAGTTAAATGTATGGACTGCGGAAATCAGCAGATAGTATTTGACCATGCAGCATCAGTTGTTCAGTGTATAATTTGTGGAAAAACACTGGTTAAACCAAAAGGGGGAAAATCTGAGATTTTAGCACAAGTTGTTGAAGTTTTGGATTAGTTCCTTGTAAGGTGTTTAAATGGTAAGAAGGAGAAGTAAATGGCCTGATGAAGGGGAACTTGTAGTTGGAACAGTTCACAAAGTTTTAGGATATGGTGCATTCGCTACACTTGAAGAATACGAAGGAAAAGAAGCATTTATCCACATATCTGAGGTTTCATCTGGATGGGTAAAAAATATAAGAGACTATGTTCGAGAAAATCAGAAGATAGTTGCCCGTGTTTTAAGAGTTAATCCGAAGAAAGGCCATGTAGACGTATCCATGAAGAGGATAAGGGAAGATCAAAGAACTAAGAAAATCCAACAATGGAAAATTGAGCAAAAAGCAGAAAAATTACTTGAAATATCTGCAAAAAGTTTGGGAAAAGATTTGGATACTGCTTACAATGAAGTAGGGTACGAATTAATGGAAAATTTCGGAGATTTATATGGTGCGTTTGAAACTGCGGCTGAAGAAGGAGAAAAAGCATTATTAGATGAAAAAATTGACCCCGAATGGGCCAAAATTATCACAGATATAGCTAAAAAGAATATTGTAGCTCCAGAAGTTCAAATTACGGGTTATGTTGATTTAGAATCATACGCGGTTAATGGTGTTGAAGTTATCAAAAAAGCTCTAATTGCTGCTGAAACTGATAATATATCTGTTCAATGCGTAGGTGCACCTAGATATAGATTAATTGTGAAATCAACAGATTATATTGAAGCCGAAAAAATCTTAAAAGAAGCCGCTGAAAAATGTATTGATACGGTGGTAGCCGCAGAAGGCGAAGGCGAATTTTATCGTGAGATAGAATGAAGATGAAGATGAAAAAGTGCAAATCTTGCGGAGAATATACTCTGAAAGATGTTTGTCCTTATTGTGGAGGCGATTTAGGAGAGGTGTTCCCTCCAAAATATTCTCCAGAAGATAAATATGGGAAATATAGAAGGAAACTTAAAAAAGAGTTGATCATGGAGGATTTAAATGAAGGAAACATTCATAAAAATACTGGAAGATGTTGATTTAAATGACCCCATATTAATTGAGGCACTTCCGGGAATAGGTCATGTAGGAAAACTTGCTGCAGATCATATAATACATGAACTTAATGCAAAAAAGTTTGCAGAATTATACTCCCCTTCCTTTCCACCACAAGTTCTTGTTGATGACGACGGCGTAGTCGAAAATATGAAAAATGAATTTTACTATTTGAAATCCGAAGGTGAAAATGGTAGGGATTATATTATTCTTGCAGGCAACACCCAAGGATTAAGTCCGGAAGGGCAATATGAGATTTGTAGTAAAATATTGGACTTTGTGGAGAATTATGGTGTTAAAGAAATTTTCACATTAGGAGGACTTGGAACTGGACATCCTGTGGATAAACCAAAGATATTTGGAGCTGCAACATCCAGTGAATTGGCTGAACTACTTAAAAAACATGAAGTAACACTCAGATCTGCGGATGGGGGCATTATAGGTGCATCAGGACTTTTATTAGGACTTTCCGTCCTTAGAGATATGAAGGGGATCTGTTTAATGGGTGAAACACCAGGTTATTTCATCGACGCTGAAGCAGCAAAAGCACTTCTATCAGTTCTTCTAGAATTATTAGATATAGATCTAGATACTGAAAAATTAGAAGAGAGGGCTAAAGAAACCAGGAAAATGATTTCTAAAGCTGAACAAATGGAAAGAGAAATGGTGGAACGAATGCATCTTAAACCCGGTGAAGAAGATTTAAGATACATTGGTTAACTAAATTAATTTATTTTATTTTTTATTGGTGTTTTCATGATAATAAACGCTGATCTTCATATTCACAGTTGTTTTTCTCGTGCAACATCAAAAAATATGGTCATCGAAACTTTAGGTCCTCAAGCAAAATTCAAGGGACTTGACTTAGTTGGAACCGGGGATGCTTTCCACTCTGGTTGGCTAAATATGATTGAAAAAAATACTGAAGAAATTGCAGATGGTATTTTTTCTTTAAAATCTTCTGATTCAGAAATTGAATCTTCTAATTTTATTTTAACTGCCGAAGTAGAGGATAAAAAAAGAGTTCATCATTTAATTTTTTTACCTTCATTTGAATCAGCCCATACTATTAGAGAGAATCTTAAATCTAATAATATCGATGCAGATGGAAGACCCCGTGTTCGAATGGAAGGACATGAAATAATGAATCTGGTCCATGATTTCAACGGACTTATTGGGCCTGCTCATGCATTTACTCCTTGGACTAGTTTGTATAAAGAATATGATAGTGTTCATGACTGTTACGGTGAAAAACCTGATTTTTTGGAGCTTGGATTATCTGCAGACACTGATATGGCGGATAAAATCAAAGAATTACAAGATATACCTTTTTTATCTAATTCTGATGCTCATTCTCCCTGGCCTCATCGCTTGGGACGAGAATTTAATGAAATAGAAATAAAAAAATTAAATTTTAATTCTATTACTAAATCTATTGAAAATTTTAAAATTAAAGCTAATTACGGATTTGATCCGAGACTAGGTAAATATCATAAAACAGCATGTACACGTTGTTACAAAATATATGATATTGAAAATGCAAAAAAACTCAAAATGAAATGTATTTGCGGAGGAACTATAAAAAAAGGAGTAGATTATCGAATATCAGAAATTTCTACTTGGAATGAGCCCCATCATCCAGAACACCGCCCACCTTATATTCATATTCTCCCCTTAGCTGAAATCATTAGTTTAGTTTATGACAAGGGTGTTACAACAGTTTTTGTGCAAAAAATTTGGAGAAATTTAGTGGAAAGATTTGGAAGTGAAATTCAAGTACTTATATACGCCCCTCTTAACAAGATGGTGGAAATAGATCCGAAAATATCTCAAGTAATCAAACTTTTCCGTCAAAAAACACTAAAAATTGTTCCTGGCGGCGGCGGAAAGTATGGAGAAATGATTTTCCAACAGGATAATACGTTGGATGCCTACTTTTAATTTAAATTTCCTAATTAAAAATATTTTTTTAGTGTTCTGTAAAAATTGAAAAATTAAATTTGATTATAAAAATCTTATAGAGTAATGTTTTTATGGGTATTAAATAATTATTGAATAATAAATTAAATTTTTTATATATATCCTCAATAAGCGGAGGGTAATAATGAAAAGACCTTCAATAAGTAAAAAGAGAAATGATTCAATATTTAATAAATTAAAACTTTTAATAGGAAATGGAAAAGCTCCAATTATTCTTATTGTTATTATCTTACTAGTTTTAGCATCAATTGCTTATTTATTTACAGTAAATACTAATATTAATTCTAACAACAGTACTATAAAACAAAAAAACCAAAATGTTAGCTCTATTGGTCATTATGAAGATAATATTATTTCTTTTGATTATCCTCCCGGATGGAAAATTTCACAGGAGACAGTGAAACCACCCCTTATAGTTACCGTAGAAAAAAATTTAACCAATAGCTTTTCAGTTTTCAGCGAAGAATTGGGGAATAAAAATTTTGTGGATAGATTGAAAGAGTGGAGAGAAACCATCGATTCTCAAGGTGACATTTATTATGAACGGACACTTAATGTGGATGGGGTAACTGCTTACGATGTTCAATCGACTTATATTGTTGGAACTAGTACTTACAGCTCCAGGGGAATAGCAATTGAAAAAAATCGTAATGCATATTTCGTAATTTTTGTATTTGATGGTCCTCTTATTGACTATAAAGAAGAGATGGATTTGGTTATAAAGAGTTTTCATGTTAAATAGCATATAATAGTCCATCTTTACAAGAATAAGTAAATTATATTTTTTATTTCAATTTTAAAATAAGAAAAGTTGGTGCATAAATGATTTTTAATGCTAGTATAGGAGTATGTCGAAAAGTAGAAAGGGATGATGAACTAGTTATTATTCCTCAAGATCAGCATTTATATAACGACAATGATTTAGTTTTAGTAATAAGCACTAAAGATTTTTCTAAACTATCCAATGATATTGATAAAATTATAAAGTTAATTGAAGAAATTCATAAAAATGATGAAGAATATAAATAAAGAAGAAAATTTTTAGAAAATTAACGGACCCGCCGGGATTTGAACCCGGGACCCTCAGATTAGGAGTCTGATGCCCTATCCTGGCTAGGCTACGGGCCCTTATAATATGTAGTATAATATTTTTTTATTTAAATATATAAAACTAATTTTTTTTGTAAATAGTTAAATTAAAAAATAATTATTATTTAAATTAACAATTAAATTGGATTAAAAAAATAAATGTTATATTAACGGACCCGCCGGGATTTGAACCCGGGACCTTCGGATTAGAAGTCCGACGCCCTATCCAACTAGGCTACGGGCCCGTGTGAACTTGCTTAACTTTAATTTTTGTTTTTAACTGTAAATTGGTGATTCAGGACCTGGTCCGTTTCTCACATCTTCAGCCAATTTTTTAAGTCTTGACTCTATTTCTTCTGCTTCTTTAATCAGCGGTTCTGGGTTGATTTCAAGATTTAAAATTGTATTGAGTGCATTAATTACTCTTGAAGCTGCTCTTGGGTCCGGATATGGATTTAATATTTCCGCGAAAAGGCACGAAGCTGGTATATTTTTTGTAGCGCATCTAGTTAATAGTGTTCCGGATAAACCGTTTAAATTTCCGAATGGCACTATTGGCAGTTCTATATTGGCTAATCTCTGTACTGCATCGGGAGAATTTGCAGCACCCGCAGCAGTTTGTGTTTTTTCCTTTACAATCATACTGTTAAATGTTATCAGTTCTTTACTGTTATTTTTATCCATCCACTCTACAATGGCGGTTGTCATATCATAGACCACGTTAGGCGGCACTATAAAATCGGATAAAAATAAAACTATTCCATCAGATTCATAAATTCTGAACGGATGTATAGCTACTCCTTTGTATAATACGGCAAGTGGGGGGAAATGTTTTGATTCAATATATCCTATTTCTTTCATTTTTAAATCTTCAACTAAAAGCCAGCCCACTATGTTACCTATCAATCCTACTCCTGGAGATCCTTCTAAAACTACGGCTTTTTCAATGTCTTCTGCGACTATAGTGCAGCAATCAGTTTCAGTTTTTACTCTCATGGAGCACCACCAGCACCACCAACATTTTTACCAGTTTCAGGGTCGATGTATATTTCACCAACAACTTTACCATCAGAAATAAGCGGTACAACGTATGTTGGAATTCCTCCCATTTCAACTAATTTAGGTGTTCCTGTAGAAACACCACTGGTTTGAACATAGTTTTGTGCTAGTGTTTTAGCTTCAGATGGCGATATTTTCATATTACTACCTCCATTACTGCTCTGACTTTGTCCAGAAGTGGTTCCATCACCGGATCCAGTCTGACCTTGTACAGAAGTGGATGGGTTTGATACGCTGGTATCAGCAGGGTTATTGTTCTGCTGTAAATCAGCAAGCTGCCATTGATCTTGATTATTAGTAATTTGATAACCGGCGGCAACAACTCCTATCATCAGTACAACACCAATAGATACTAAAACTTTTGAATTTTTCATCATATGCTCACCTTAAGGTTATATTATCTTAACATCTCTTATTAAATTTTCCTTTATTACAATATTTTTAATTTTATAAGAAAATCCATAATTATTTTCGCACCTTCACATTTATTATGCAAATGACATATAAACTTTACTTAGAAATTAAGGATTTTAATAATACTAATATAATATTATCGCATTTTTTTCAGTTTAGTATTTTCTAAAATGAATATAAATTCATATTAGAATATATGGAGAATTAAAATAGATTAAATTCCTCTATTTTGATTATAATCAAATTTTAATAACTTTTAATATTATAATAGTCTTATGATATGATGTAAATCAAAAATGTTTGATATGTGAAATAAATGCTAAGATTTTTATCATATAAATACTTTTCATTTTCGCCTTCAAAGAAAAACTTATAACTTATGATAATATTTATATAATTGAATTATATTGTTGAAATTCTAAAAAACGAGGTGATACATTTGAGCGAAAGGATTGTTATATCGCCAACATCACGACAAGAAGGACACGCCGAATTGGTCATGGAAGTCGATGATGAAGGAATTGTAACTAAGGGGCGATACTTTAGTATTACTCCAGTTAGAGGGCTAGAAAAGATGGTCACAGGTAAACCTCCTGAAACTGCTCCAGTAATGGTCCAGAGGATCTGTGGTGTATGTCCTATACCTCACACATTAGCATCTGTTGAAGCAATGGATGATTCATTAGGTATAGAACCACCAAAAGCTGGTAAACTTCTAAGAGAGTTAACCTTATGCGCGCACCATATCAACAGTCATGCAATACATCAATTTTTGGTTGCACCGGACTTTGTTCCAGAAAACTTGTTTGCTACAGCTGTAAACATGGTTTCTGAAGTGCGTAAAAATGCTCAGTACGTTGTAGATATGGTTGCTGGTGAAGGTATACATCCATCTGATGTCCGGATTGGAGGAATGGAAAGAAACATAAGTGAACTGGCTAGAAAAAAATTATATGCTCGATTAAAACAAACTAAACCAAAATTAAATGAACTTGTAGAGTTACTTATCGGTTTATATGAAGATAAAGGCTTACCAAAAGGTTTAGGTGTACATGATCAAAAGACACTGGCTACCGATGTTTTGTATGGTAACAGAGAAAACTTCGAATTAGATAGGTTCACTGAAATAATGCCAGAAAGCTGGTACGACGACCCAGAAATAGCTAAAAGAGCCTGCTCCACAGTACCATTATACGATGGTAGAAATGTTGAAGTAGGTCCTAGGGCCAGAATGGTTGAATATCAAGGTTATAAAGAAAAAGGTGTTGTTGCTCAACACGTAGCAAGAGCTTTAGAACAAGTGTCAGCATTATCTAGGGCAATTGATATATTGGATGAGTTAAACACTTCAGCACCTGTTAAAGCAGACTTTGATATCAGAGGTACAGGCAAACTCGGAATAGGTGCTATTGAAGGACCTAGGGGTATGGATATACACATGGCCCAGGTAAATGATCAAGGAAAAACTGAATTCTACAGCTGCTTAGTTCCAACAACTTGGAATATACCTACCATGGGCCCTGCAACTGAAGGATTCCACCACGAATTTGGACCCCACGTAATAAGAGCATACGATCCATGTCTATCATGCGCTACTCACCTTATAGTAATAGATGATGAAGACAGGAGCGTTATTAAAAACGAAATGGTTAGGATTTAAGGGAATAAAATGCCATACGACGCGGAGAATATAATTGTTGGCTGTGGAAATGTCCTGTTCGAAGATGACGGATTTGGACCAGCAGTGATAGAGGCTTTACAAGAGTATTCCAAAGAACATGAGCTTCCAGAAAGTACAATATTTATCGATGCCGGGACAGGTGCTCCCCACTTTATATTCACTCTACCTCATGAAATATGGAAGAAAATGATAGTTGTGGATATTGTTGATTTTGGAGCTGAACCAGGAACCCTTCGAATATTCGATGTTGAAGAATTACCAGAAGGATCTTATGAAAATGTACATTCATGGCCAGTAAGTCAGCCTTTGCATGACTTAAGTAAACAAATAGAAGTTATAGTAATTGGATGCCAGCCAGAATCTGTCTCTGCTCCCGATGTTAAATTGGGATTAACCAAAAGTGTGGAAGATGCTATTCCCGTAGCCATAAAGATGATTTTAAAAGAAATAGGGGTATAGCCAATGTTAGCCCGAATTAAAGAATTTTTAGGAATGGAAACGAAGCCAGCCGAAGAATTAGGTGCAGAAGAGGAGGTTGAAAAAGTGGCGGAAGAAAAACCTAAACCAAAAATAGGATACATCCACTTAAGCGGATGTACTGGAGATGGTATGTCGTTAACAGAGAATTACGACATTTTAGCAGAATTATTAACTAACATGGTGGACATTGTTTATGGACAAACTTTAGTAGACCTGTGGGAAATGCCAGAAATGGACATTGCTCTGGTTGAAGGATCATGTTGTCTGCAAGATGAACACAGTGTACACGAACTTAAAGAAGTTAGAGAAAAAGCAGGATTAGTTGTAGCTTTTGGTTCATGCGCTGCTACTGGATGTTTCACTCGATACAGTCGAGGAGGACAGCAAGCACAGCCACAACATGAATCATTTGTTCCGATAGCTGATTTAGTTAAAGTAGACTTAGCGATACCTGGATGCCCACCATCACCAGAAATTATAGCTAAAACAGTAGTAGCTGTTATAAACGGTGATATGGATTACTTACAGCCTATGATGGATTTAGCAGGATACACAGAAGCATGTGGATGTGATTTACAACTTAAAGTTGTAAACCAAGCATTATGTATTGGATGTGGAACTTGTGCAATGTCCTGTCAGACCAGAGCACTCAGTATGACCAATGGAAGACCAGAACTGAATGAAGACAGATGTATCAAATGTGGTATTTGTTACACTCAATGTCCAAGAAGCTGGTGGCCAGAAGAAAGAATTAAAAAGGACTTAGGATTATAGGAGGCTGTGAAAATGGTATTAGGAACATACAAAGAGATAGTTGCCGCAAGATCAACTGATAAACAGATCCAAAAAATAGCACAAGATGGAGGTATTGTATCTGGACTCCTATCATTTGCTCTAGATGAAAAGATTATTGAAGGTGCAGTTGTAGCTGGACCTGGAAAAGATTTCTGGAAACCAGAACCAATGGTAGCAATGACTTCAGATGAAATTTTAGCAGCAGCAGGTACAAAATACACTTTTTCACCAAACGTTTGGATGTTAAAAGAAGCTGTTAGACAATATGGTCTAGATAAAGTTGGTACTGTAGCAATTCCTTGCCAAACTATGGGTATAAGGAAAACCCAGTCCTATCCATTTGGTGTTAGATTTTTGGCTGATAAAATCTCATTAGTAGTCGGAATTTTCTGCATGGAAAACTTCCCATTCGAGTCTTTAAGAACTTTCATATCTGAAAAAATGGGAGTTAGTCCAGAATTAGTCGAAAAAATGGATATTGGAAAAGGTAAATTCTGGGTATACACAGCAGATCAAGAATTAAGTATACCATTAAAAGAAACCCATGGATACGAACAAGATGGTTGTAACGTATGTCTTGACTACGTAGCAGAACTAGCAGACGTATCTACCGGATCAGTTGGAACACCAGATGGTTGGTCCACTGTAATAACCAGAACTGATGCTGGTGACACCGTATTTAAACAAGCTGTTGAAGCTGGTGCTATTGAAACTAAATCCATTGAGGATGTTAAACCTGGATTAGGATTACTACAAAAACTATCCGGTGACAAGAAGACTAAAAACCAAAAAACAATTGACGAAAGAAAAGCAATGGGATTACCTGTTCCATTCTAAACTCTTTCTTTCTTTTTTTTATTTTAATTTTTAGTTATTTTAGGTGTGATTAATGGAAATAATAATTATTTTTGCAGCTATGATAATGGTTTACATCTATTTTACAACACTTTATTTTTATAAACGTACTAAGGAAAATCAAAAAAGGAAATCAAATCTAATTATAAGAGGAATTACCTATTTTAGAAGAGAAAATTTTGAACAAGCTCATTATTATTTTGAATTAGCTTATGATGAATCAGTTAAATTAAATGACGTTCATTTAGCTGCTGAAAGTCTATATTATTTAGCTTTGATTCATAATAAAAAAGGAAGAAAAGAAGCGGCTTTAGATTGTATTAAAGATTCTCTTGATTATTATCAACATGTTGAAGATCCCGAGGGAATTCAAAAGGCTGAAGATTTAAAAATGAAGATTTAATATTGATTTCTATTTATTTCACAAATCTTCTTGATAATAATTTGAATTTTTATTTTCTAAATAGCATAAATAAATCTCTAATAGTCTTAAGGACTCTAATATATCTTGAATTTATAGTGTTATAACTTCACAGCCGTCTTTTTCAACAATTAGTGTATGTTCTGCCTGAGCCACCCAAGCATCACTTTTTTCTTTGAGAACATGATAGGGATAAACGGCCCTTGATTGTATGAGTTGTCGCATGGAAGCATTTAATCTGTGTTCCTCAAAGTAATTTAAAAGCCATCTTTGACAAAATGGTAAACTATGATATTCACTTTTAATTTTTTTTAAAAGTTTCTGTGCGTGAATCATTCTGAGAGGTCTATCTCTTAAAAATCGGAAGATAAAAGCATCACTCATATCAGTCACTCTACCTACACCATCAGTTACAAACGGTTCTATTGCTAAAACATCTCCTTCTTCAAGTTTATGCGGATTTTTTTCTTTAATATTAGGAATTGAAAGTCCAGAATGTAACAACCATCGATCCATACTGTGACCAGTCAAATTTGAAACCGGTTTAAAACCCCTGTTAATTATAGTCTTTTCTATAACTTCTCCAATTTTTCCAACTTCCACTCCGGCTTTTACGGTATTTATGGCACTTTCTACTGCCATCTGGGAAGTTTCAACCATATTCAAATTTTTAGACTTTAAATCCTCATCAATATTATTATTTTCAAGATATTTCTCACCGCCAACAATGGTTGTTATGGCAGTATCTGCAATATATCCATCTACGTGAGCCCCTAAATCTATTTTAACCATATCTCCAAAATTTAAAATTGATTCATCATTAGGTGGGGCCGTGTAATGTGCAGTTACTTCATTGACTGATATATTACAAGGAAAAGCAGCTTTTCCACCCATTTTAACTATTTCGTTCTCTACCATCTCTACTAATTCTAAAATTTTAATATTGGGTTTAGTTTTATCAACTGCTAATTTTCTAACTTTTGATACTATTGCACCAGCTTTTCTATACATTTCAATCATATAATCACTCATAAATTTAACAAAAATACTTTACTTTAAAAAGATATTTTAAATTTCATCTAAATTATTTTAACTAGTCTATATAGTTCAAGTCTATATAGTTAATATGAATTTTCTGATATCATCTTAATTATTTTTATTTTTATCTTATTATAATATTAAAGGGTAAAATATTCAATTGAAATGACTTTAAATAGCATATTTTTAATTGAAAATTATTATATATAAGATATTAAAATTAAAATGAATGAGTTTTGGTATATTTTTATATATGGCTTCCAATAAATAATATTTAGGAGGTATTATATGGCTACGGTCACCATTCCACAGAATTTGTTTTATATAATTATTGCTGCCATCGCTTTAGTGGCAGTCATTGTTGTAGTTGTTCAGTGGAGAAAAGTGAGAGAAGTTCAAAACAATGTTTCTTTTGCAGAAAAACAGATCCAACTTAAAAAAATCGCCATGGTTGAAAAAGATTTAGAAGCAAAGAGGTTAATGGAAAATGTGATACCCTTACCTGAGGACCAGCAGAAAAATCTTGCCCAAATCAGACAAAATACTTCAGAACTCATGCATAAGATTGGGTATCTTCACAGCGAGATTAACGAAAGAGTAACGCGATTAGAGGCACAAACTGAATATAAAAAACTACAACATATGTTGGTTGATATTGAAAAGAAAGAAAAAGAAATTGAAAAAAATATGAAAGGTAAAGGGGACTAAACTATGGGACCACTAGAATTATTTGCTATATTAGTATTGGCAGGAGCAATTGTGGTACTTCTATATTATTATCTACAAGAGAATAAAATTGTAAATTTAGGCGGAGTTAGAAAACAAGTTTCAGAAGCAGGAGATAAAGTAAGCGGTCAATTTTCTAAAGCAGGTGAAAAAATACCGATTAATTATGAAGAAACCGGTGAGAAAGTTTCAGGAGTTAGTGAAAAAATGTCAGGTGTTGGTGAGAAAGTTTCAGGAGTTAGTGATAAAATAATGGGAAAAGTTAGAGATGTTCCTATAAGTACTGATATTTTATCCAACCGTATTGAGAGTTTTCTAGATGAACAAAGCGATCAATTAATCAAAGACTGGGAACTTGCTACAAAAACAGACATTAAAGACTTAGAAAAGAGATTCGAAAAAGCAACTCGTGATATTGATGAGTTAGAACGAAGATTTAATGAATACCGGGGATTTACTAATAAAAAATTAGATGCTATAGACGAACGACTTAAAAAGTTAGAAGAACCAGAGGAATAATTAATTGGTGTAAATGTATTTAGATATTATAGTCTGGGTAGCCCGATTTTTTTCATATTTCGGAGCCATTCTTATTTTTTTTGGCGGAATAAGAGCTATAATAGGAATAATATCTATTGAGATACTTAGAAAATCTATTAATTATAACTCTATAAGGATTGATTTCACTTCAAAAATAGTTTTATCACTTGAATTTTTCATAGCTGCTGATCTTATCAAGACAATATTGGAACCTACTATTGATCAGGTTATAGTGCTGGCAGTTATTGTAGCCATAAGAACAGTAGTTGGATATTTTTTAGATAAAGAGGCCAAAGAACTTTCCTTTAAAAATAATTCTGATTAGTTCATTTTTGGTAATATAAGGGAAACCTTTATATGTGTTAACTGTGAATGATAATAATACAGCGGGGTGGGGTAGTCTGGTGATCCCGCGGGGCTCATAACCCCGAGAGCCCTAGTTCAAATCTAGGCCCCGCTATTCTTTTTTATTTAATATTAAATATCCTAAATATAATAAGAATTAAATTATTAGTTTTTTTCCAGCAATCCAATGTTAATAAAATACTTTTAATATAATTAGCTATTTATCTATTCTAAATTTATCTTATTTTACAAATAATATAGAAAAAAAATTTATTCCCAGTAAAACTAAATATTTACATCATGACATGTGATGATTCACAAGTAAGTAGGGTTGAACTTTCCAGGAGAAAGGCAAGAACCAGTTATGATAAGATGAGTAAATGGTACGATGCTGTAGCTAAACCAGAAAAAAAGTATGTAAATAAAGGATTAGAATATTTAGATGTAAAAAATGGTGAAAAAGTTTTAGAGATAGGTTTTGGAACTGGAGATGCGTTAATAAATTTAAGTAAATCTGTAGGTGTATCTGGTAAAGTATATGGAATAGATATATCTAAAGGCATGCTAGAAGTGGCAAAGTCCAAGTTGCAAAATGAAGGTTTATTAAAAAGAACGAAATTGATATTAGGAGACGCTATAAAACTCCCATTTCAAGATGAAATTTTTGATGCTTTATTCATGAGCTTTACTCTGGAACTTTTTGACACTCATGAGATACCAGAGATACTCTCAGAGTGCTATAGGGTATTAAAAACTGGGGGTAGAATTGGAATAGTGGCTTTATCAAAGAGGGGTGAAGATAATATTATGACCAAACTTTATAAATGGGCACATATGAAATTTCCATCATATGTCGATTGTAGGCCAATTTTAACCACACAAGAACTGGAAAAATCAGGTTTTACCATAAAGAAACTGGATCAATTAAGTATGTGGGACCTTCCGGTTGATTTAGTGGTAGCTGAAAAATATTAAAAAATTTTGTAGTAAAAATTATAAGTATCAAAATTCTATACAATAATAAGCAAAGATAATTGACTATTTTTTAGATATCAATTTAAAAACTAAAAAAGATTTATTTCATATGTGGCAAGCCGAAGAGCAGCCAACGGTTTCCTTTAGGGTTAAACTGAGGAAACTCCACCCATCATACAGAACCACGGTACTGTGAAGTACATGCTGAGAGGCATAACTCTGGAGCAGAAACGAAACGTCTTCTAATAGATGATAATGATGCATTAAGCGGACTGATATTAGAATGATACGGTGAAACGGCCATTTCGTGGGATGTAAGGACAAATACTGCCTATGAATAACTGTATGAGGCAGAGGTAGTTCGCATAGATGAATGCTGCTGAAACAGAAGGTGGGTTACTCTCGGCATGCCCTAATCATCATTTTTTTAATAGTTCTAGATTTTTTTATCAAAAAAAATAAAAATATAATAAAAATTTTTTTATAATTTTATAAAATAAAAAGATAAAGAGAGTTTGCGTTCTTAATTTGTTCTAATCACTTTGGAAGAACATTAATACTCCAACTATTAAAAGCCATAGTCCAATCAATATTCCTAAATAGAATGGATTTGCTACTAATGCTCCTACTATTATGTATATTAATCCTATAATTATTCCTATTGTCCCGTTCCAACGACTTCCACCAGTTTTACTAATTATTCCAATAATACCTACAATAATCAGGAAAATACCTGCCAAATATATTATGAGAGCAGCTACGAAGCTAAATAGTCCAGGATTAAATATAAAACCAACACCCAGCACAACTGCTATTATTCCTAATATTAATTCAACAATTCCCAGGGCAGCACTCTCACCCATTTCGATTATACCTGCAATAAGGAGACCTATACCTAAAAATAGCACGCCTAAACCAGTAAGTACACTAACCGGTATAACTCCTAACAAGGGAAAGGCAAGCACGATCAAACCTAAAATAATTAGAATTATAGCTGTAGTTTTCCTTTGCATAGATTCCACCACCTTTTTTTTATCTAACAAACTCCCTAAACAATATTATTTATGTTTTTTATATATAAAAAAATTTATTATTGATGTTTATTCTAGGACTTGAAATTAACTATTTTATCATCTAAAAATCTTAATAAAGAAATAATCTTGCAAAGCTAGATTGTATTTGCTAAAATAAAAAAAAATAATACCTAAAAAAATCTATTTTAATTAATATTTAAAATAATCCCTATAATAGTCCCTATTAGTCATATAAACTTTCAAAAACCCTTAATGATTTTGAAAGAGCTGAAGTTTCGTTTATAAATCCTCCTATAAGGATTGATAATAAAATTTGTTCTTTTGTTGCGCCAAATTTTTTAGCTACACTTATATGGGTGGAAAGGCAGTGTTCAGATCCTAAAGAGCTTGCTGCACCTATTGATATTAATTCTTTAGTTAAAGGCGGCAGCGCATTATTTTCCATTAAAAGCACGGATTTTTCAAAATACGACTTTAATAATGGCGGATTTTCTGATAAAACAAGAAAGATCTTGGGAATAAAACCAAAGTAGTTTTCAATTTTTTTAAATATTTCATCAACATCTATATCTTCTTTTAAAGTCATTGAATCATCCCTATAATAATATAAGAATAGATGAATTAATTTATGTTAATAGAATTAAATTTTTTTATTATTATACATTTTTGTAAATTAATTAAATTATAAACGGAATTTTATTGTTTTAACATTTTATTTTGTTTTAAGCATTAAAATATGTAATGTAACAGCCATTCCTACAATAATTAGGAGTAAATACAGGTAATAGTTATTTAAAAAGTATATTATCGATATGATTAACATTATCCATAAAAAAACAATACTTTTAATTTTTATATCTAAGGGAACTCCTTTTTTTTCCTTATAATTTTCTATATAGCTTCCAAAATATTTATTTTTTGAAATCCATCTTTCAACTTTTTTAGAACTTTTACCAAAACAAAAAACAGAAATTAAAATAAATGGGGTAGTAGGCAACACAGGAAGGACGGCCCCAACAGCCCCTAAACTAAAAAAAGCTGTTCCTAAGCTGAGGAAAAAAAGTCTTTTTAATTCCATTTAATGCTCCAAAATCTTGATTCACACTTATTCAAGGAAATTTTCTTGGAATACTTTAACTAATTCTTTTGGTTCTTTTATCATGTATGTTTTTTGCATTTTTGCTAGTTTTTTAACGTGTTCCACATCTTCTTTACGTATTGAAATTTTTAAATCCTTTCCATTCGGCAATTTAGTAATTGTAACGCATTCATCGTAATCAGATGGTAGTATGTAAAGGGGTACATCTGTTTTTTGACCCATAATTGCAGCGTTGGATAGTAATGTATCTCCCATTCTCATTGATATCTTTGCAACAGTATTAGATGTGGCTGGTGCAATTAGCATGAATTCGTATTTACCTAACTGAACATTACCTGCTAAAAATGGTGCATTAGGATTTATTTCTACCCAAATTTTGTTAAAATTGCTTTCAAGTTTGTTGGATAATCCATAGTATTTTATTACATGATCTCATGCTTTTGAGATATAAACTTCAATATCAACCCGGTCTTTATATTCTTAATTTATTTTTTCCATTACATCTACTGTTTTTTCTATGTTATCTCCTGCACTTGTAATTCACCATGCAATTATTTTCTCTTCATAGTGAAAGACATCCTTAAAGATGTAAATATTGAAATTTGATTAACAACTAGATTAACATTTTAGTGCGGTCATATATCAGTTTTTTGTAAAAATATATGAATTTCCAGCTTTTACATATAAATGATATTCTGAGGTACTGATTCAGGGCAAGGAAAGCTCGAACCGGTCCAGGTTCATAACCTTATCCCAAGCCAGTATGAAGTCTTGCAGAAACTTCTTTTGAGAGTCATCACAAGCGTAGACTTCAGCTAATGCCCGTAGTTCAGAGTTTGAACCAAATATTAAGTCTACACGAGTGCCTGTCCATTTAATTTCGCCTGTAGATCTGTCTCGTCCCTCATATACATTATTTTCTCCGGGTGATTCCTCCCATTCTGTTCCCATATCAAGCAAATTTACGAAGAAATCATTGGTAAGTGTCTCGGGACGGTTAGTGAAGACACCATGCTGTGATTGTTCAAAGTTGGCGTTCAGGACTCGCATACCTCCAATGAGAACAGTCATCTCCGGAACAGTCAATGTAAGCAATTGGGATTTGTCCACTAGTAAATCTTCAGGCCTAACGGTACTCAAATCCTTCTGATAGTTACGAAAACCATCTGCGAACGGTTCTAGTTCGGCAAAGGAGTTAACATCAGTTTGCTCCTCTAGGGCGTCCATACGTCCTGGAGTGAATGGTACAGTTACTTCTTGACCAGCATTTTTCGCCGCCTGTTCAATACCTGCGCAACCTGCCAAAACGATTAGATCAGCCATTGATAACTTTTTACCACTGGATTGAGCTTCATTAAATTCGCTCTGGATGCCCTCATATATTTCGATTACTTTGGCTAGCTGGTTAGGTTGGTTAACTTCCCAATCTTTTTGCGGTGCTAGGCGAATGCGTGCTCCATTGGCACCGCCACGCTTGTCTGATCCACGGAATGTGGATGCAGAGGCCCAGGCTGTGGAAACAAGCTCTGATACTGATATTCCGGAAGCCAATATCCTGTCCTTGAGGGTGGTTATGTCTTCTTCATCAATTAGTTGGTGGTTGACTTCAGGGATGGGATCCTGCCATATGAGTTCCTCTTCCGGTACTTCTGGACCTAGATATCTTGTCCGCGGGCCCATGTCACGATGGATCAGCTTGAACCATGCACGCGCGAATGCGTCTGCAAATTCTTCGGGGTTCTCATAGAAATACCTCGAAATCTTTTCATATTCAGGGTCGAACCTTAAAGAGAGATCAGTGGTAAGCATACCAGGGGTACGACGTTTTGACGGATCATGAGGATCAGGTACGGTATTGGCACCTGCATCATCTTTGGGTTTCCACTGGTAGGCGCCGGCCGGGCTCTTGGTCAGTTCCCATTCATATTCGAATAATATCCGGAAGAAGTTATTATCCCACTTTGTAGGGGTGTTGGTCCAGATAACTTCCGGGCCACCGGTAATGGTGTCGTTGCCTTTGCCAGTGCCGTGGCTGCACTTCCATCCCAAGCCTTGCTCTTCGATTGGAGCGGCTTCTGGCTCTGGGCCAACTAACGATGGATCGCCAGCTCCATGGGTTTTACCGAAGGCGTGACCGCCTGCAATAAGAGCCACAGTCTCTTCGTCGTTCATGGCCATGCGGGCGAAACTCTCTCTGATATCATGCGCCGCAGCTATGGGGTCTGGTTTGCCATTAGGGCCTTCCGGGTTTACATAAATCAAGCCCATCTCCAGGGCGGCAAGGGGATTTTCTAGTTCTCTTTCACCGGTGTGACGTTCGTCTGTAAGCCATTCTTTCTCTGAACCCCAGTATACATCTTTTTCAGGTTCCCAAATGTCTTCACGCCCGCCACCGAAACCGAAGGTCTTGAAACCCATAGATTCTAGGGCAACATTACCCGCAAGAATCATCAAGTCTGCCCATGAAATTTTCTGGCCATATTTCTGTTTGATGGGCCATAGAAGTCGGCGTGCCTTATCAAGGTTAGCGTTGTCAGGCCAGCTGCTTAAAGGTGGAAAGCGCTGATTACCGTTACCCCCTCCTCCGCGACCATCGCTGACACGATAAGTGCCGGCACTATGCCATGCCATACGGATGAATAAAGGCCCATAGTGGCCAAAGTCTGCCGGCCACCAGTCTTGCGATTCTTTCATCAAATTCATGGAGATCTTTCTTCAATTTATCGAAATCAAGACTTTTGAATTCTTTAGCATAGTTAAAATCCTCGTCCATTGGATTGGATTTTAAGCAATGCTGGCGCAGAATGTCTAGATTCAACTGGTTTGGCCACCAGTCGAAGTTTGTTGTACCGCCTCTAACAGGTTGTTTTATATTTTTATCCATAATTTCACTCTCTTTTTCTATTTTTAATATTTATTTGAGATTTAGAAGACCGAGAATTTTTTTGTTTTAGAGATAATTTCTATCAATAGAATCCTTTAGAAAATTTTTAATTTTTTTTCAATTATTTATTTCTATATAGAACTTGATTCTATATAAAATTTGCTTCGATACTTTTTTATTCTAAGAAGTAAATTAATTATAACATGGAAAAGAAGTTTCGTGAATATGGAATTAAAATAACTCCTCAGAGATTGGAATTAATTAAAAAACTACAAGAGTTAGAAAAATACCATCCTTCATTTAATGATGTTTATAATGCGGTTAAATCTACACATCCCAGTGTAAGCAAGTCTACTGTGCATGAAAATCTAAAATTACTGGTTGAATTAGGTATTATAAGAAGTTTCCATTATAAGGGTGAAGTTAGATACGAAATGAATTCTGAACCCCACGTAAACTTAGCAGAATCTAATGGAAAGATTAGAGATATTGAAAATGATCAAATAAAGAAACATCTTGCAGAAATAGCACGAATATTAAATGATGAAGAAAAAATAAAATTTAAAACAATAATGGTCATTGTAGAATAGTAAAAAATAATATTAAAATTAAAGTGCGATTATATTATTTTTTTTAAAAATCATTTTTTATAAATTTATATTAAAAGAAATTTTTTTTTAATGATACATGGGGGTAGTTGTATAATAAAAGTAAGTAAATTATAAGGAAAATTATATTATGATTAAATTAAAATTATGATAAAGAATTTGATAGTTTAATGTCCTATGGCATCTTTTACTTTATCAAAAAATCCTTTATCTTCGTGATATATCTCATCACCACTAATATCAGCAAACTCACGTAGTAGTTCCTTCTGTTTTGGGCTCAACTTTTTAGGAGTAACTACTTTGACTGTAACATAAAGGTTTCCATTACCACTCCATCTTAGATGGGGCAATCCTTGACCTTTTAAACGAAAAGTTGTGCCAGTTTGAGTCCCGTTTGGTATTTTTAGTTCTAATTCACCATCAATTGTCGGAACTTCTACTTCGTCTCCTAAAGAAGCTTGAACAAAGCTTATAGGCTTTTCATAATAGAGATTGGCACCATCTCTTTCGAAAAGTTTGTGCTTTTTAACATTGATTATAACATATAAATCTCCAGGGGGGCCTCCCCTAATGCCAGCTTTACCTTCACCAGGAACTCTTAGACGTGAACCAGTTTCAACTCCTGCTGGAATATTTATATTAATGTTACTTAATTCTTTAACAATTCCTTTACCGTGACAGTTTTTGCAAGGATTTTCAACAATTTTTCCCTCTCCTTTGCATTGTCCACATGTTCTGACATTCATGAACTGCCCAAAAGGAGTATTGCTAACCTGTCGTACCTGTCCGGATCCACCACAAGTAGGACAGTCTTTAACATCACTTCCAGGTTCGGCCCTTGAACCGTTACACACTGGGCAAGTTTTGGTGGTGGGTACATCTATTTCAGTTTCCAAACCTTTTGCTGCATCTTCAAGCGTGATATCTAGATCATAATAAACATCCGATCCTTTCTGAGGGCCATGTCTTCGTCGGCCTCCTCCAAATCCAAACATATCAAAAATATTTCCAACATCAAATCCAAATCCTCGGAATATGTCATCAAAGTTAATATTGTTGAATATGTCCTCATTAGTAAATCCATTCATACCTGCATGGCCGAATTGATCATATTTTTGTCTTTTTTCTTCATCAGAGAGTACTGCGTATGCTTCACTTATTTCTTTGAATTTATCAGCTGATTCAGGATCTTCACTAACATCGGGGTGATATTTCATGGCCAACTTTCGATAAGCTTTCTTAATGTCTTTCTTATCAGCTCCCTTATCCACACCAAGTACTTCGTAATAATCACGCTTTTCTGCCATAGTTATCTTACCTTCATCTTCAATGTAAAACAATAAAAATAATCACATTATAATATCAATTTCAGAGATTCTAATATTAATTAGAATTTATATAATCTATAATTGGAGTTTATATAACTTTTTAATTAATCATAATATTATTAATAATATAAAAGTAGGGGTTTTCCCTACATTAGACAATTTGTTTTTGATTATGAATTATTTTTTAACTTCATAATCTGCATCGATAGTGTCGTCGCCTTCATCAGATCCCTTATCTTCAGGGCCTGAGCCTTGATGAGATTGTTGTTGAGCTTGTTCTTGCTGGGCTTGTTGGTAAATTGTTGCTCCTACTTCTTGAACAATTTTTGTTAACTCTTCAGTTTTATCTTTAATGGCAGCTAAGTCTTCACCGCCAATTAAATCACGAAGTTCTTTAACTAAGCTTTCTATTTTTTCTTTTTTATCGCCAGGCACTTTATCTCCAAGCTCTTCTAAGGTCTTTTCTGAAGTGTAAATCATGGAATCTGCATTATTTCGAATTTCAATTTCTTCTTGTTTCTTCTGGTCTTCTTCAGCGTGCATTTCTGCTTCTTTGACTTTTTGTTCAATTTCATCGTCAGATAATTTGTTAGGGGCGGTTATGGTTATTGCTTGTTCTTTACCAGTTCCCATATCCTTAGCAGATACATTCATTATACCATTTGCATCAATATCGAACGTTACCTCGATTTGTGGAATTCCACGTGGAGCTGGTGGTATTCCTACTAACTGAAATCTGCCCAGAGTTGTGTTATCAACAGCCATAGGTCTTTCACCTTGTAAAACATGTATATCCACCGATGTTTGGTTATCCGCAGCAGTTGAGAATATTTGACTCTTTTTTGCAGGAATTGTTGTGTTTCTCTCTATTAAATTAGTAAATACTCCGCCCAAGGTTTCAATACCTAATGATAATGGTGTGACATCTAACAAAACAAGATCTTTAATTTCACCAGCTAAAACTCCTCCTTGGATTGCTGCACCAATTGCTACACATTCCATAGGGTCTATTCCACGTTCAATAGTTTTTCCAATATAGTCTTCTACAAATTTTTGAACTACTGGCATCCTAGTAGGTCCTCCCACTAGAATAATTTTGTCTATATCAGATTTAGTCATTTTAGCATCAGATAATGCTTGTTCCATAGGTCCTGAACATTTTTTAATTATAGGGTCTACTAATTCTTCAAGTTTTGCTCTTGAGAGTGAAGTAGTAAGGTGTTTTGGACCTTCCTGGGTTGCAGTGATGAATGGTAAGTTTATGTCCGATGTTAATGTAGTTGAAAGTTCGATTTTTGCCTTTTCAGCCGCTTCTCTTAATCTTTGAACTGCTTGATCATCGTCCATCAAGTCTATGCCATTTTCTTTTTTGAATTCTTCTGATAGATATTTCATAATAGCAGTATCCATATCGGTTCCACCTAATTTGGTATCACCGCTGGTAGATCTTACTTCAAATACTCCTCCACCAAATTCCATTATTGTAACATCCAGAGTTCCTCCTCCAAAATCAAATACCATAATTTCAAGTTCATCGTCTGCTGATTTATCAATACCATAGGCTAAACTGGCGGCAGTTGGTTCGTTTACTAGCCTTACTACATCTAAACCAGCTATGGTTCCCGCATCTTTGGTAGCGGTTCTCTGATTATCGTCAAAGTAAGCAGGTACAGTGATAACAGCTTTTTTGACTTCTTCTCCTAGAAATGATTCAGCGTCTTTTTTGATCTTTTGGAGGATAAATGCTGATATTTCTTGGGGCGTGTATTCTTTTCCCCTGACTTTGACTTTGTGTCCAGTTCCCATACTTCTTTTAATTGCAGTTATGGTATTTTCGGGATTAGTAACAGCTTGTCTTCTAGCAGGCTCTCCTACTAATCTTTGACCATCTTCTGTAAAAGCAACATAGCTTGGAAATGCTTTTCCATATTGGGAAGCACCTTCGGCGCTTGGTATTATAGTTGGTTTTCCTCCAACTAAAACTGCAGCAGCAGAATTACTGGTTCCTAAATCTATACCTATAATTTTTTCTTTTTTATTCGCCATAAATTCACCTCAAATTCTTTTAAAAACTTTTTAACAATAATTTTATGAAAATTTATTCAGTATTTTTTTAAATAATAAGATTTAAATGATTATTTTTTACAAACCTTGACCATGGAATATTTAATTACCTTGTCTTTTAGAGTGTATCCTTTGGCTAATTCTTCTATTACCATCCCGTTTTCAAAATCTTGATGTTTTTCGGCCATTAAAGCTTCGTGCTTAAAAGGATCAAATTTTTCACCAGCACAAGGAATTTCTTTAAGACCTTCATTCTCTAAGATCTCTTTTAACTTTTTATAGATGATTTTTAAACCTTCTTGTAAGTCTTCGGCTGTTTCACATTTTTCCATAGCTCTTTCAAAATCTTGATAAACATCTAATAATTTTAAAATAAGTCCTTCATTAGCGTACTTGACTATATCCTCTTGTTTTTTAGCATTGTGTTTTTTATAATTTTCAAAGTCCGCTTGCAATCGTTGAAGGTGTGAAAGATATTCGGCCAATTTATTTTCATTCTCCATAAGCTCTTCATCTTTATTTTCCAGTTCTTTTTCTTTATCTTCTAATTTTTCATTTATTTCCTTGATTTCATTTTCCAGATCTGTTATAAGAGCTTTTTTTTCTTTTAACTCATTTCTTAGCTTTTTTAAATCATTATCACCAGTCATTCATTCACCTTTCATACGAATTAATCAAAAGATAATATTTTTTAATTATTTAAACTATTCATTAATATTAAAGTTACCAAAGGTTATACTATCACAACCCCGTATAGATTATAGTTACAAAAGGTTATATAAACCTTTCGACAATAGGTATATTAATGACTCAAAATTCATATGATGACATGGATATAGAGGCTATACTTGATGTAATGGGATGTCGTACCCGCCGAGAAATAATAAACCTCTTAAGAGAAGAACCCCGATTTGTAAGTCAAATTTCAAAAGAATTGGAAATAGGTCAAAAAGCTATTATCGAACATTTAAGGGCAATGGAAGAGTTAGGAATTCTTAGATCATCTTTTAAAAAGATAGAACGTGGAAGACCAAGGAAATACTATGATATGCCCCACGATATTACTGTTAACATAATTATTAATCAGAATACTTTTGAAGTGGACATAATAGAAGAGGTATTGGGCCGAAAACAACTTCCTTCTGGGGATGAATGGTCTAAATTATTAAATGTGGAACATAAAATTCGAAGAGGGCAATGGGAAGCGGTTGAAGAGCTTAAAAGCCTTATAAGATTATATAGCTCTCTTAAAAAAAAAGCAGAAAGTGTTTTAGAAGAATTTGAAGAATCTAAGGAATAAAACATCTGAACCTTTTTTAGATAGAAAATTAATTAATTTATTTTTGAAATATTTTTAGAGGCGGATTAAAGATTGTGTATGGAGTATTCCACATTAACTCAAAAAATTATAATCCGTATTTAATGGATGCTATTGTTGCTTGTCCTAATGATACAGAACCATCACCAGCACAAGAATTTTGATGTTGTACAAATTTATAACCATTATCTTCCACGAAGTTTTTAATAGCTAAGCTAATAGCTTCATTATAAAAAACTCCACCGGATCCTCCAATAACATCTACACCTATTTTTTCTGCAGCTTTAATAGATAAAGCCCCTAAACCATAAGCTAAAGATTTTTGAGCTGCCGATGCAATATCATTTACTCTTGTTCCGTTCTTAAGATGATAAAGAACTTCCTTAATAATAAGAGAAGTATCCAATACATCCCTGCCTGCATGTTTTTTTATTTTGAAGGGTATTTCAAATTTTCCTGAGCTATGATAGGCTTTTGATTCAAGTTTCATAGCACACTCCCCTTCATAGGTACGTTCTCCACATATATGTAGAGCCGCAGATATGGAATCTAACACTCTGCCTGTACTGGTAGTAATCCCCACATTAAAGTCACGTTTCAACTGTTTCATTAAAATATCTATCTCAGCCTGGCCATGAGGAAAGTAATTTAAATAATCATTCAATAATATTTCTCTAACTTTACTTTCATCAAAACATTCTCGAAGCATAGAAGTCAGCATACGAACTGGATATTTAGTGCAAAGATCTCCTCCAGCCATTTTTTGAGGGATTAAACTCCCAAGTCTATCGTAACCAGCATTTTCATCATCTAGATCAACGTGTAAAATTTCCCCACCCCAAGCAGTACCATCTTCCCCATAACCTACACCATCGGCGGCGATACAAATCATTTCACTAGTTCCAACATCAACTGCCAAAGCAGCAGCATGTGCATGGTGATGTTGAACAGGTAAAACCGGGCAAGAATATTCTTTGGAAAGTTTTTGGGCCAATTGGGTAGTGAAAAATTGGGGGTGCATGTCACACGCCACCACGTCCAAAGAATTAGTTTGAGTAATACCCATCATGTATTCAATGGCTTCCTGCAAGTACTGATAGGTTTCATATTTGCTGGTATCCCCAATATGTTGAGAAGGATAACAGCGTCCTTCTTTTAAAAGTGAAAAGGTAACATCTATCTCTGGACCCAATGCCAAGACATTTAAATCAGTAGATAATTTAGAAAGGTCGTAGGGTTCAGGAACATAACCTCTTGATCGGCGGATAAAAGCTAAATCATCCCCTCTAAATCTCACTACCGAGTCATCACAGCGATTTACTATTCGTCGGTTATGAAGTAAATAATAATCTGCAATACCATCTAATTTTGCCATAATTTCTTTATTATCAATTAACATTGGTTCACCCGGCATATTGGCCGATGTCATGATATAAGCGGGTTCATTTGTATATTTAAATAATATATGTTGTAATCCTGAATATGGAAGCATCACTCCAATGTTATGTAGCTCAGGCGCTACAGATGGGGCTAGAAAGTAGTCATTACTTTTTTTTAGAACAACAATAGGTCTTCGGCGTGAAGTTAAAACTTTTTCTTCTTTGGGCGTTACAATGCTAAAGGTTTTCAAAGTTGCAATATCAGGAGACATGCATGCAAACGGTTGATTAAATCTTTTTAAACGTTTCCTGAGTTTTGAAACTGGTTTATCATCAGTAACCTTACAAACTAGATGGGTTCCACCTATACCTTTAATGGCCAGAATATTTCCTTCATCCAGAAGATTTGCAGCTTCTTTAATTGGATTTTCTACATTTAATATTGATTTTTGATATAGAAAAACTTCCGGGCCACATAAGGGACAGCAAGTAGCTTCAGCATGATAACGACGATTTAAAGGATCTTCATATTCTTTCATACAACTAGTACAAAGAGGGAACTCTTCCATACTGGTCCTTTCTCGATCATAGGGTACGGATTCTATAACTGTAAAACGAGGTCCGCAATCTGTACACGCAGTAAAAGGATATGAATAACGTCCATCTTTAGGATTATTTATCTCTTTTAGACAGGCATCACAAGTGGATACATCAGGAGGTATAACTGATGATCCAGAAAAATTCGTAGAACTTTCAATAATACTAAAATCTGAATATCTAGAAGAACTATTTTCGATCCATTCTATTTTTAGAGAAGATATTTTAGATATGGGCGGTTTTTTGTTTTGTAATTCTTTAACAAAATGTTCTATCTTTTCTTTCTTACCTTCCAAAATTATTTCTACAATATTTCCTAGATTGCGAACATAACCTCTAAGTTCTAGTTTTTTTGCCAGGCGATATACTGTAGGCCGAAAACCAACCCCTTGCACTATACCCTGAACCAATATTTGGGCCTTATCCAATTTCACACCTCATACAATGAACTAACTAATAATAATTTTTTAATTAAATTTAAATTAATTATGGTTAACGTTTATTACATAATCCCGATTATTAGTAAATTATAGTCGTTAAAATTAAATTTCAGTCATTTTATATTTTAATTTTAACATACATTTCAAGTGTATTATCAACACTCTTTTTATAATATTCACCCATATATATTCATTACAAGATGGTGATCTCATGAGACATATTCTGGAAAAACTTTTAAAGGGAGATATTTCTCTTGATGAGGCTGAAAAACTTATAAATAATGATCAAATAAGAGAAGTTGAGAATTTTGCAAAATTCGATATGCATCGAGAGTCTAGAACCGGATTTCCAGAAGCAGTACTAGCAGAAGGAAAAGAAAATAAGGACATTATCAAAATTATCTTAAATTGTACAGACACCGGTCATATAATGATTACTCGTTTAGATAAAGATAGATACCAAAAAATAAAATTTGAATTAGAATCTTTAATCAATAAAAATCTACAACTGAAATATTATGAAAGGGCTCAAATCTTAGTGGTAAAAGATAAGAATCTAAAATCCCCTGAATCACCTGGAAAGATAGGTATAATCACTGCTGGAACTTCTGATATTCCTGTAGCAGAAGAGGCCCTAGTGGTAGCTCAAGAAGCGGGTTGTAATGTAATATCATCTTATGATGTGGGTGTTGCAGGTATTCATAGACTTTTTTCTCATTTGAGAAAGATGTTAGAAGAAAAAGTTCAATTAATAATTGTGGTTGCAGGTATGGAAGGAGCATTACCATCGGTAGTGGCAGGAATGGTAAATGTACCTGTAATCGGGGTTCCTACATCCATTGGATATGGGGTTGGTAAAGACGGTTTTACTGCACTAAATGCCATGCTACAGTCTTGTGCACCAGGAATTGCTGTTGTAAATATTGATAATGGTTTTGGTGCAGCAGTATTCGCGGTAACAGTTTTAAAACAAGTTAATAAGTGATATATTTATTTTTGGAATATTTTAATATTTATTTTCTTTATTTTCAGTTTTGATCTTTAGAGGGTTCTCCATATTTTTTACCCCATTCACAAAGGGAATCTAAAATTGGAATTATCGATTCACCTTTCTCAGTAAGGCAATATTCTACACGGGGAGGAACCTCAGCATAGACCTTTCTATTAATAATTCCATCATTTTCCAATTCTCTTAGAGTTTTGGTAAGCATTCTCTGTGTTATATCTGGTAATTTTTTATTAATTTCACTAAAACGCAATTTCCCGTTTTTTAAGGTGCATAAAATTAAAGATTTCCATTTACCGCCTATCTGGTTAATTGCAACTTCTACAGAACATATATATTCACCATTTTCGTCAAGTTCGAGCATAAAACTTCACACCCATCATTAATATCTTTTATGATATTAAGTATACTTTTTGTAAGTATATATTGTAAGTGTTTGTATATATTCCTCATGTTCGTACATACTTTAAATACAATAAGTTACTTTATTATATTGTCGAATATCATGAGGTGAAAAAAATGCAAGTAAAATTAGATTTACAACACTTCTGTTGTGGCCCTAAAGGCTGTGAAATAGAAGTTTCGTACGGCGAAATGATGGACGCCGAAGAATAATCAATTTAATTAAATTATATAATTTTTTATTTTTTAACAAAACTAATTCTAATAAAAAAATAATTAATCTTTTTTACCATAAGGACAAACATAAACACAAAGTCCACAAACAGGTAATTCTCCTTCTTTTTCTAATTGTTCAAAGTATTTTTCACATTTTCTAGCATCATATCTAACTTCACGAGGTTCTTCAACTTTAAATGAACGACCACTAAAGGCATTTGCAGGACAGATTTCAACGCACTTTTTACAATCACCACAAAAATCTTCCAAGGGACTCCCAGTTGCTTCTAGAGGCGCATCAGTTAAAACAGTTATCCATCTAACCCTGGGCCCGACATCAGGATTTATTAATAAACAATTTTTACCGATCCAACCAATTCCGGCTAAGTGCGCCGCCAATTTATGTGAAAATAAAGCAGCAATACGTTCATCATCGCAGCGTTTTGAAGCGGGTATAGGCAATACTTGAAAGCCTTCTTTTTGTAAAAAGTTACTAATTTTGTATGATACATTGTCTAGGCGCTGGTTGGTAACCTCATAAGCATTTAAATAATTAACAGCAACTGACTTTTCTTTCCTTTGTGGTAATGAATCTACCACGTCGTCTAAAAGTCTTATACCTAATGTAATAGCTTTAGGATATTTATCAAGCATATCTTGAGCATAATCCTTAATAAAATCCCTAGCCGGGGACAGATCAGCTACACCTATAAATTCTACACCGTCATTTTCGGCAATTTCTTTAATATTCTGGAAAAGATTCATAATAAACATCAACAGATTAATAGATTGAATTTTCCACATATCATCTTTTCGTTTTAAACATAAGAAAAAAAATTTAAATACTTATTAACTTTTCATCTTTAGAAAGCTTTTTCTAACTAATAAATAACCTTTAAAAAAGATTTTTTATTCAAATTTCATAAAAATCAGAATCAGAATTTAAGTATTAATAGATTTAAATCACTAAATTATCATTTAAGATTATTTGTTAAATTGGACATGTTATGGATAGTACCTTTTGAAAATACGGCAAATAGCAAATGTAATCCAAAATTTAAGATCTTTGTCTCTTGTCATTAACAGCTTCAAATCAAAGTTACCATCTTTTTTTTGTTTTCCAACCAACCAATTTAATCCTAATTGTATTTGGGGTTCATCAGTACCAAATCCAAGAAAATAGAGCGAATCTAGGGAAGTGACTATATTCGTGAACCAGAAGGGGAAAGATACACTTTCCCAGTATTTTTTGTCTTGCCGATCGTTGTACTTATCCCGCTGGAAAAAACGACTCATTAATAATTTTCCAGCTTTCCAGGCTTCTGGGGCGTTTCTATAAGTTGGATGGGCTGCAAAAGATCTTAGCACCATCCCAGTAATTAAATGGGAAAATGGTTTGTTTGGATCACCTTTTAGTGGTTTTTGAAGTTTAAGAGCATCAGAATACTTCATTTTAATAGTTCTTAATGGTATGGCCCAGCCACCATCTTTTTGACGATTAACAAGTAACCAATTAAATCCCTGGTGTATACGAGGGTCATCCTGATATCCTGCCTTAATTAACAGTTCCATTATCGCTGAAGAATATGTGGTGGCATATTGATTTCCATAAATACCTCTAATATCACCTTCATCAGTTTGGAATTTAAAAAGAAATTCTGCAGCTTTTTCAATAGAAGGATGGTCTCTATTGAATCCATATTTTTCTACCAACTCACCCAATTGTCTAAAAGTTTCAATTTGATTATAATTTTCAGCTGATCTAACATGTTTATGTCCTCCTGGATATTTCCAGGAACCATCTTCTTGTTGTTTGCGAATAATTCTCTTAGGAGTCTTCTGTTCCCAAAGATTTTTTAAGGACGGAACTTTCTCATCTAGAAGATCTCTTCTAGTAAAATATTCAATCGCAAAGTTCCCTGAACTTATTAAGGCAGCAAGGGGATTATAATCAAATTTTTCTATCCACACATGATCAACTACTTCTTTTGGATATAAGATAGCGCAGATGCACTATATCATTTTCCATTTTTTCCATTTCTATTAATTTGAGTTCTATAACATTTTCCACTGATTTTAAATCAGATGCTTGGAAAATTGAACTGGGACTTATTCCTCCTACGAGCGAAGGGTTTATTAATAGACGTATTTCATCGACAAGGCCTTGACGAAGAAGTATTCCATTTAATGTACCTCCACTATCCACCCTAACAATTTCAATGCCAAAATTATCGTTCAATTCCTCAAGAGCTTTTTTAAAATTTATACGATCTTTGCCCACAATCAAATATTCGACCTCATTATTTTTTAAAAATTCTATGTATTTTTTAGGAGTTGAATGAGAGCATAAAACCAATAAATCTTTAATATATGACATTTCCAATACTTCAGCCCACACACCTACTTTACCCATACTATCGGTAACCACAAGAAGAGGACGATAGTCTGGCAAATATTTTTCCTTTTTTTCTCTTATCTCTTTTACATTATCTCTAATATCACCCTCATTTGCATCAAACCCTTTTAATACAGTTTTACTACCCATTAAAAACTGCATCGGCATGCCATTGGGAGGCAAGTTCATAATAAAGACCATAAATATCTGAATAAGCATTTAAATAGTCTAAACGTCCATCAACGCTCATTGCATTAAATAATATTACGTAAGGTATCATAATATCACCTAATCTCCACTTCTTTTATCTGTTTTAAAACATATTCTCTTATTCGACCAGGTTCAGGAAGTTCATCTAATATGCTATTATTTTTTATAAAAGGATAGATAAGTTCTTGATAACTTCCACCACATTTACAATGATTTAATTTTTTTTCAAGAGGCTTAATCATGTATTTATTACATTTTAAACATTTTAGCACTGTTTTCGCACCAGAACACTTACCCCTTTTGGCCAAAGGACTTTCATTTATTTCCACAATATCCATTGAAAAGTCAACCACTGGAGCATTACTGATCGCGGTACCAATGCCATAGGCATCTACCAGTGAATTTAAACTTTTAATACTATCTTCTTGGATTCCTCCACTTACAAAGATCTTAACATTTTCATATCCTCTAAGATCCAATTCCCATCTAGATTCTTCTAAAATACGATAAAAATTACCTCTTCGTGATGAAGGAGTATCAAAACGAACAGCAAAAAGTTTATCTCCCATTTCTTTTGCTATATTTAAACATTCAAATTTTTCATCATTGAAAGTATCAATTAAAGCCACTCTATTGACTTCAGTATCAATAAATTCATCAAAAGCCTTTATTGATTCTAAAGTAGACCCTAAACACAAAACTAGCGCATGGGGGATGGTACCCATTGGTTCTTCACCTAATAATTCTCCACTTTTAATTACTGAGACTCCATCACAACCTCCAATATAAGCACTTCTCTCAATCATAGGGGCAATAGAAGGATGCATTCTTCTAGCACCAAAACTAATCACTAACCGTTCTTCAGCTAACTTCTTAAAACGGGCAGCTTTAGTTGCTATACCACTGGCCTGACATATCATCCCTAAAATAGCTGTTTCATATTTACAAAAATCTTGATAATTTCCTTCAATCTCCAATACCACTTCATCACAATGAAAAACTGTGCCCTCTTTCATAGCTCTTACATTTACAGGTATATCTTTTAAAAGATATAAAACTTCTTCTAAACCTGCAAATATGGCCCATTCCCAGTTTTCAGGCAAATTTTTTGCCACAAATTCTGCTCTAACATTGCAAGTTATATCTTTCTTTTTAAGAATTCTTTGAGTTCTATCAAAATATACATCGGTTATTTTTCCTTCAAGAATTTCGTCTTCTTTAGCCATATGGAACATTTAAACACCTAGATATTTTAATTACTAAATAAACACTATTATTGTACTATTTTTTTATATACAAACATTAAATCATTTTTGTTTGGCTTAAGTGTTATTTAAATAAAATCTACTAATTATCAAATAAATTTTCAGCAGGACAACCTAATTTACGTTGTTTACAATATTTACAAGCAAAATTGCCTCTTATAACTGCATTACCTACTGTAGATAAAGCCAATAAGGCCAGAATTAATAATAGGATTATCCATGAAAAATTAAATATTAGAATAAAGATTCCTCCTATTAAGGGCAATAAAATAATCATCAAATCAGGAATCATATCTTTCCAACCAATTTTAGATAGGGAAAATTTAGAATTATCACCTTTTTTAAAAAATATATAACTTAAACGACCTTTACCAAAACCACAAATCTTCCCGTAATAATAACAATTTACACAGCTTTTCTTTAATAATCTTATTTCTAAAAATAACGCATAAATAAGATATAATAGGGCGAATATGATTGTCAGATTGTATAGGATGTAAGTACCTATTATATATATGGATAAAGTAAGTAAATTGGATAAAAATACAATTTTAAAGGGATAATTTTCATAGCATATATTTTCCATTTAATCACACTGTAAATATTAATAATTATTATTTAAAATTAAATAAATTAAAGATAACGGAAGAAGCATATGGAAATTCAGAAACTAGATATTACCAATCATAATACTTTGAAAGTAGCAGAACTGATTTATGAAACAGATACAAAGCTATTCGATTTTTTTTTCAGTAATAAAAAAAATGCTGCGGAAAAAATTGATAAATTAATCCGCGCGGGAAACAATTCACTAGGTTTTGAGAGAATAATAGTTTTTATTGGTAATAATCATGAAATTCAGGGAGTTTTAGTTTATTCTTGTGGGGATGAATTTAAAAATACCGGGGAATTCAAGGTTTTAAGACAAAATCTTAATTTGTGGAATGTTTTAAAATTTTTACTAATGGACTGGTGGGACGGTCATTTTTTGGCAGATTTGAATGAAGAAGATTTTTATTTAGCTTGTGTAGCAGTTGATGAAAATGTTCGTGGAAAGGGTATTGGCACATTCATTCTGGAAAATGCCATCGAAATTGCAAGAAAATATGGATTTAAAAGGGTAGTTTTGGATGTGGATTTAGATAATGAAGGCGCTTATAATCTTTATAAAAGAACGGGTTTTAAAATTTTTAATAAAAAAAGCGTCCCATGGATAGGGGGAGAGAAAGGAGCTTTGAATATGGAGTTTTTAATTTAATTTACATTCTTATTAATTTTACAAGATTTATAAAATATGGTCTTTTAAAGATTGGATATTTTTTAGTCTTAAAAATAGGAAATATCAATTCATACTTTAAATAGGAATAATATAATTAATAGATGAAAATGGTTAAAAATCTTTAGAAAAGGATTTTTTTTAAATCAATTAATATGGCTGGAATAAAATGTCTATTATAAAAACCATAAAATTAGAAATGTTAGGTGGTTTAACTAGTGTAAACTGCTATCTTATCCAAGAAGGCAGTGAATTTTTTTTAATTGATACTGGAATGTCAAGAACTCGCAAAGAGCTTGAAAAAAATCTGGAAGAATCTGGTTGCAAACCAAAAAATCTTAATTTAGTTTTGATAACTCATGGCGATTCAGATCATATAGGGAACTGTGCTTATCTCCAGCAGGAATATGGTGCACAGATAGCCATGCATAATGGAGATTTTGGAATGGCAGAGTATGGGGATATGTTATGGAACCGGAAGGGCAATATCTTGTCTAGAATTATAAGTCCCTTCATGGGTCTTAGTAAATCAGAAAGATTTAAACCTGATATTTATGTTGAAGATGGTGATGACTTAAAGGAATATGGGCTTGATGCAAAAATTATTCATATACCTGGCCACTCTTCGGGGTCCATTGGAATATTAACCAATGAACTTGACTTATTTTGCGGTGATCTATTTAGCAACACCAAAAAACCTGCTTTAAATTCAATAATGGATGATAAAATAGCTGCTAAGGCTAGTATTGAAAAATTGGAGAATTTAAATATAAATTATGTTTACCCGGGCCATGGAGATCCATTCCGTTGGGATCAATTAGCTCAGGTTATAGACTAAAGAGGAGGAGTATTTTATGAAAATTGGGATCATAGTTTATTCCCAAACTGAAAATAGCTATTCTGTTGCTTTAAGGCTTAAGGATAAGTTAATAGATAGTGGGCATGAAGTTGAAGTTGAAAGAGTGGTACCTGTAGGGGATGTACCTCCCCGAGCAAAAGTAGTCGAGTTCGAAAATGAGCCAGTGGTTGCTGAATATGATGCAGTAATATTTGGCTCACCTGTACATGCATTTTCTCTTGCACCGGCTATGGGGGCTTATTTAGAGCAAATACCCTCACTTGAAGGTAAAAAAGTAGCAGGTTTTGTTACTAAAGGTTTGCCGTTTAATTGGACAGGAGGAAACCGGGCCATTGGTACAATGAAAAAGATCAGTGAATCTAAAGGCGGAACAGTTGTAGGAACTGACATAATCGTCTGGAGAGGAAATATCGACCAAAAAATTGATGATTTGACACGAAAATTCAGCGTGTTATTTTAATGATGATATAGTAAAACAATGGAAACTTTTTGGAACTCTCTACTGAAATGTATATTTTTTTCATCATGGGAATTCACTATCTTTAGCCATTTAACTAACTTAAAATAAATATAATCAAAAATCCAGGCAATTTATCATAATGAGAACTTTATGAATCGATTCAGAATAGTGTATAAGTCTAAATTAATAAATGGGGGATTATGGATATAATGTCAATTCTCCAAATTTCTTATAGATTCTGATTAATTTAGAATTATTATTCAAATATCACTGGTTAGATAGGATGCTGGGGCAAGATATTGTTTTATTTTTGAAAATGATTAAGATTTTGGATGAACTAAAATATTTTTAAAGTTTTTAATTTACAATTTGGTTTAAGAGGCTCATAAAAAGTATTTTATAAACTTTTTAAATTATTGAAAACCATAAAATTGATATAAGCCTATTTTTTTAATATTATTGAGAAATATTCAGAATAATTCTTTGTAGTAACTTTAAAACATAATGATATTTTTTTAATATTTCTAATCTTAAATTCGATTATTCCTGATTTTTCTCCTAAGTAGTTTGAAGTGGAGTGAAAATGTGAAAAAGGATAAAATGGTTTCATTTTTATCAGTAGGGATTATATTTGTTTTGATGATTTCATTTTTTAGTGTAAATATAGTTAACGCGGCCCAATGGAACGTTGGGGAAGGTAAGGATTATTCCACAATCCAAGAAGCAATAGACAATGAAAACACTCTCGATGATGATATAATTAATGTATACACAGGAACTTACACTGAAGATGTTATTGTTAACAAAAAATTGATTATTCAAACCAATAATGGTGATAATGTAGAATTAAAACCCACAAATACTGGATTCAAGATATTAAAAGATTTATCCGGCGATGGTAGTGGAAGCACTATAACCGGCTTTTTAATAACCAATTCCCCCACCGGAATTGGTATCAATATAAGTGCAGACAACTGCATAGTTGATAAAAATAAAATTATAGGGGGTAAAACCGGGATTTTTGTTTCAAATAGTAACAATACAATAATCAACAATGTTATATCTGGCCAATCAGAAAATGGAGTGGAGGGAAATCTTACTGGGGGTTTCTTCAAATTCAATGGGAATATCATATCAGACATAATAGGCACTGGCTCAGCAAATGGTATTACAGTTACTATCAACGGAACATTAGCTAGTTTAACAGCCACAGGTAATACTATTTCCAATATAAACGCATTCGGTGGCAGTGCCTACGGAATCCAAATAGGAAAGAGTAAGGGTGCTGATGGAAATCCTGAAGTTGTTAATGTCACCAATTTGACAGTCACTAAAAATGTAATAAATGTAATTAAAAGTTACATAGCCAGTGCTGTTACAGGGATAGAATTAGTATGCAGCAGTAAATATGCTTTGATTTCTGAGAATAAATTGTATAACTTAAATGGAGTTGATGGTAGCTCAATTTTTGGATTAGAAGCGGCCATTATTGGTACTGGGCCTGTTCATGTTTCTAAAAATCATGTATCCCAAATAATTGCTGATGAACAGGCAGCAGGAATTGTTATCATCTCCTTTGGTGATTTGAAATTAGAAAATAACAACGTATCAAATATTAGTAATGCCAAAGCAGCCATAGGAATTCTAGGTTTTGGCTTAGGAAATAGTGCAAATTTAGAAAATAACATAGTTTCTAATATTAAATCACCCAATATAGCGGCAGGTCTTGTAGGTACAGCATTAAAAGATCTTTTCATGCTTCATAACACAATATTCCAAGTTAAAGGAACTAATGATGTGTCTTTAATAAGTGTTGGTTTTAATCATACAAATGTCATGGGAAACAACCTTGAAGGGAATGGTTCAGGAATAGGAATTGTAATTTGTTCCCCAAATGGAACAATTAACTATAATCGTATCGTGAACTTCGATCATTACGTTCAGAACTTTTTATTCTCATCCTTTGGACCAAGTATAGATGAGATGCTTAAACCAATTGACGATGCCATTAAGGATCATCCTGAACTTGAACCTATTTTAAAACCTATCAGGGACGATTTAGATAAACTTTTCCATAAACTGGAAAATAGCAATACAAATGGTAAGTATAATTGGTACGGAACCAATAAACCAGGCAATAATAAATTCTTTAAGGGAAATGGAACTCTTATTTATTCTCCATGGCTTATTTTAAGTATTAAAGCAGATCCTTCCACATTATATATTGGCCAAACTTCTATCATCACTGCGGATGTTTATAGGGATTCAGCTGGAGGCCAACATAGCGCAAATTCGGATCAATTTTTCAGCGGGTCACGGGTAACCTTTACCACTAATTTAGGTAATTTGGGAAGTAAGTCCATTACAGTCCCATGGTATAACGGCCGAGCTATTGCCACTTTAAGAGCCGATGAGGGGCCTGGAATTGCTACAATAACTGCATCAGACTATCAAACTGTCCAAACATTTGTGAACATCTTAGCAGGATCAAAGACAAATAAAACAGTAGGAATGCAAAAAACTGGACTGCCAGCACAGGGATTACTACTTGCAATTCTTATAGTTTTATGTAGTTTAGCCGTAACTGGGAGAAAATAGGAGTCTCTATTTTTATTTGATGGTAACGTTGAAATTATTCAAGGAACGGTAAAAATGGAAAATAAGGGGGAAAATCGCAGAGAATCAAAGCCAGTGAAATCTCTCTTGGTTTTATATTCTTATCATCATCGTAATACTGAAAAAGTTGCTAAAGTCTTGGCTGAAGTTCTTGATGCGATAATAAAATGGCCACAAGAAATAAATCCTGAAGAAATTCAAGAATATGATTTAGTAGGTTTTGGTTCAGGGATTTATGGCGCAAAACACCATGAATCTATACTTGAACTTGCTGATGAGCTACCAGAAGTAAATAATAGGAATGCATTCCTTTTTTCAACTTCGGGAATAACGGGAAAATCCAAAGCCTCCGAAGACCATGCCACTCTCAGGGAAAAACTAGAATTTAAAGGCTACATTATTGTCGATGAATTTCAATGCAAAGGTTTTAACACCAATAGTTTCCTTAAATTGTTTGGCGGAATAAATAAGGGCAGACCTAATGTTGATGATCTTAAAAATGCAGAAAAGTTTGCCATGAATCTTAAAAAAAACTTTAATCTTATTTAATATTATGAAAGCTATTGTTTGTACCAAATACGGACCTCCAAGTGTTCTTAAACTTGATGAGGTAGAAAAACCCATTCCGAAGGATAATGAAGTACTGGTAAGAATACATGCTGCAACGGTAACTGCGGGTGACTGTGAGATTCGAAGATTCCAGATGCCTACTTGGTTATGGATCCCGGCTCGAATAGGGTTTGGTTTCACAGGACCAAGGAAAAAAATATTAGGACAGGAACTTGCCGGGGAAATTGTAGAGATAGGCAAAGATGTTAAACGATTCAGGAAAGGGGCACAGGTTTTTGCATTTACAGGTTTCAGTTTAGGTGCTTATGCAGAATATGCTTGCGTCTCAGAAGAGGGGGTGTTGGCCGAAAAACCAGTAAACATGACTTATGAGGAAGCTGTTACTGTTCCTATGGGTGGAATTATAGCATTGAATTATTTAAAGAAATTAAACATCCAGAGTGGAGATAAGGTTCTTATTAATGGTGCTTCAGGCAGTATTGGCACGATAGCAGTGCAGTTTGCCAAATATTTAGGAGCAGAAGTTACTGGCGTCTGCAGTACTGCTAATTTAGACATGGTGCGATCCATTGGTGCAGATCATGTAATTGATTACACTAAAGAAGATTTCACCAAAAGAGAAGAGACTTATCATGTTATTTTTGACGTAGTTGGAAAAAGTTCATTCTCGAACAGCCTAAAATCACTTAAAAGAAATGGAAGCTATCTTTTAGGCAATCCCGGGATCTCGCAGATGATTCGAGGGCGATGGGCTGGATTCACAAGTAACAAGAGAGTTATAAGTGGAACAGAAAGTGCAAAAAATGAAGATTTAATATTCCTTAAAGGACTTATTGAATCTGGAGGCATAGTTGCAGTTATTGATAGATGTTATCCTTTGGAACAGACTGCTGAAGCTCACAAGTTTGTGGAAAAAGGACATAAGAAGGGTAATGTGGTCATAAATGTGGGTAATGATACATATACAATGGTTAATGGGGATTGAATTATTAAATCAGAAACGATTTGGAATTTGCTAGCAAATAATTATGATGAGAGTGAAGAGCCTTTAGAAAGATTCACGTCACGAACTTTAATAAAACTAAAAAATATCTGAATAAAGGTGACATGGTTTTAGATCTTGGATGTGGGACTGGAACTAAAGCTCTGGAAATTGCTGCTGATGTGAAAGAAGTCCATGGTATTGATATATCTTCTAAAATGATTGAACTTGCAAAAAGAAAGGCATATGAGGGTAAAACTTCCAATGTGTAATTCACCCGAGCAACAATATTTGATGAGAAACTTCTGAAAGGATCTTTTGTTGTGATACTGGCTTTCAATATCATGCATTATTTAGAAGATATACAAGAGGTTATGCAAAGGATTAAAGAATTATTGAAACCAGGAGGAATTTTTATTTCTTCAACAGAATGCATGGGGGAGGAGGAAAGGAAGTTTTCAAGAATTATTTCTTCCTCTGTGTTGTTTATCATGAAAAAAGCACGTTTAATCTCTACAAAATTCTATAAATTCTCCGAATTAGTAGATTTAATATATAAAGGTAATTTTCAAATTGTTGAAACTGAAAAGTTAAAATTAAGACATTTAATGTTCTACTTTATTGTAGCGAAGATTAGTTTAAAAGAAAATTAGGGTGTTTTTATGTTAGCAGAAGAGAATAAAGCCATTATTCGCAAGTTTATTGAAGCCTATAATAATCGGAATTTGGATGTTTTTGAGGAGTTAGTGGCACCAGATTATGTGGATCACACACATGAACAACAAGGTCGGGATAAATTCAAAGAATTATTCACCCTGGCTTTTGAAGGTTTTCCTGACTGGTATGAATCAATAGAAGATATGATTGCTGAAGGAGAATGGGTATGGGTACGAGTTAAAGCTACAGGAACGCATACTGGTGATTGGAACCTTTTTGGAGTTCCATTACCTCCCACGGGCAACAAGATAACCCTGCCCATGGTTTTCTTCTTTCGCGTAGTCGATGGTAAGATGGTAGAGGGTGGCGAGTTGGATGATCAATTGAATTTCTTCGAACAATTGGGGTTTATTGAATACACAGAAAAAGGAAAAAAACTCTTTTTAGAAAAGGAGTAAATAAAAGTAAAAAGGTTATTTATAAGTAACACTATTTATGCTAATTTTTTTATTGTACGATAAAAACAAGAAAAGCTATTTAAAATATTTAATTGCATTCATGGAGGGGGGCTTGAATCATGGAAGATGTGCAGATAATCCTTTCAGGAATATGGGTGGCTTTAATGTTAACCTATTTATTGGGGGATGTGTTGCGGATATTTTCCGGTGACTTTAAAGCGGGAGAAATAGCAGGTAAGAAGATAAACCAGAAAATGCTGCTAGTAATGGCAGTGATAATGCTTATACCGATTTTCATGATTATCATATCTTTAACTCTCAACTATCCTATGAATCGCTGGGTAAACATCATCGCAGCCCTGTTCTTGTTTGTTTTTAATCTGATTGGATTGCCCACTTACCCTTCTACTTATGACAAATTTTTGATAGTTGTAGGGCTTGGGTTTAATGCGCTGACTGTTTGGTTTGCATGGAATTGGGTTTAAAAATAATATTCACGGATGATAATTACCTTTAGAAATTTTATTGAAATGGAGGGGGCTTTAATGGAAAAGGAAGGGATAAATTCTGAGAAAACCAAATCAAAAACGAAAACAGTGGATGAATATATCGCCGCTGCACCTCCGGGGGAGCGATCCGTACTTGAGGAACTCCGAAAGGCTATTAAAGCCGCTTCACCAGGATCTGAAGAATTAATCAGCTACCAGATCCCCACCTATAAATATAACGGACCTCTAGTTCATTTTGCAGCATTTAAGAATCATAACAGTTTCATTGTGGTGGATAATTCTATTTTAGAAATATTTAAAGAAGAACTGGAAGATTTTGATATTTCAGGAACAACCGTCCACTTCACAGCAGAAAATCCGCTACCTGAGATACTTGTGAAGAACATAGTCAAGGAAAGGATGAAACAGAATGAAAAGATTAAATGAGGGGAAATTTTATGGAAAATGCAAATTCAAAATGGAAAGATCTCTACAAAATCGGAGGAATAGCAGCCATCCTGGCGGCATTGTTACTTTTAATTGAAATTATAGTCTTCACGCTGTGGCCTCAACCTGCCACGGTTATGGGATACTTCACACTACTCCAGAATAACAGAATCATTGGCCTGATCGATTTTTATCTACTGGAAGTGATAGCCTACATTCTTTTCATCCCACTGTTCCTGGCACTTTATGCAGCCCTCAGACGATTTAATGAAAGTTACATGATAATCGCCATTTCCCTGGCCATGCTGGGAATAGCTGTCTTCCTGGCAACCAACAACTCGTTTAACATGCTTTCTCTAAGCAACCAATACATGGCTGCTACAACTGAGGCACAGAAATCCATGATCTTGGCAGCAGGCCAGACTATCCTGGTCAACACCGGTCAACGTGCTGTGGGTGGTTTCAACATGGGTTTCCTATTAATTTCAATTGCAGGAATCATAGTATCGGCTGTAATGTTGAGGCGCGATAACTTTGGCAAAAAAACTGCTTATGTGGGTATTTTGGCCTTTGCAATCTCATTAGTTGACTATTTCAGAGTAATCTTTCTACCAACTGAGGTTATCCTAATTCTGGTCATTGCCGTTCTGTCAGGCATACTTTTACTCATATGGCTGATCCTTATTGGTCGAAGATTATTCCAGATAAGTGGTGAAATATCCACAAAATAATTTTAATTTTTAAACCATCAGAATTTTTCGTAAACTTCATATCAAATAACAATAACATATTGACTGACATCAGTCAAATAGTGGAATGTGGTAAAAATGAAAATCCTCTTACCAGTAATTGGTGTGCGAGGTGATGTGCAAGTTTTCCTTGCACTGGCGAAAGCACTAAATAATACGGGACGTGAAGCAACTGTTGCATTAAATAAGAAATTCCTAAAAATCGCTGAATCCTATGGAATTAATTGTTGTTCCCTTAAAGGCAAACCTGACGATGGAATAAATGAATTGCAAGAAATAATGAGGGCAAAATCCACCAAGGAAGCCGCAAAAATTGGAACAAAATTTTTTTTCAAAGGGATTAGGGAGCAAACAAAAATCTTACAGAATCTATGTTCTGATTATGATTTGATTATAGGTTATGGGATTTTCGGTTTAGCTGAAGCCAGTAAGGCCAATAAACCTTTCATAAGCGTTATTACTAATCCTTCGATGGCAGAAAAAAAATTTTCAAAGAATTTAAGATTGAATATGGGATTACTAGTGGAAAAAATCGCATTATATTTCATGATGGGAAGAAAATATGAAAAATTCAGGAATGAAATTGGTTCTTCTCCCTCAAATAAAACAAAAAATCCTCTATTAATACTTTTACCAATGAGTAAGCATGTAATCACGGAAAATGATAACTGGACAGCCAGAAACGTAATGTCTGGTTATTGGTACTTGGACACACCTTCCAGCTATTCTCCACCTGAAGATCTTCAGGAATTCATTCAAAAGGGTGAAAAACCCGTATTCATAAGCTTTGGATCTGCAGTTTGGAGTGAAGAAGATAATATTACTCTTTTAAAAATTCTTTTTGAAGGAATCCGGCGATCAGGTTTACGAGCTATTATTCTAAATACGGAAAGTTTTGCTGGTGAAATACCGGATCACATCTACTTGATCCGAGAAATTCCCTTCGATTGGTTGTTCAGCCAGGTTTATTGTGTCATTCATTACTGCGGTCTGGGAACTACGGCTGAAGTTCTAAAAGCAGGTTTAACTTCCATTCCAGTACCATATATGATTGATCAGTTTGCCTGGGCAGAGCGTATTCATTCTCTTGGAGTTGCAACGCGCCCCATACCTAGAAAGGAACTTAATGTGGAAAACTTGTCGAAGGCAATTACAGAAGTTCTTGAAAATTTCGAGATGAAAGAGAACGCTAAGAAACTAGGCCATAAAATACGAAAAGAAAAAGGTTTGAAAAGTGCAGTTTTGGCGATTGAATCCACAATCAATCATATGGGGGACTGATTTTATTCGAGTTACCAAAAATCCAGAATTAAGACGCAAGGAGCTCATGGACATTGCTGAACAATTATTTCTAGAGAAAGGCTACGAAAATGCAATGGTAAGAGACATCGTAAAAAAAGCAGGTGTTGCTCAGGGTACTTTCTATTATTATTTCAAATCAAAGGAAGCGATTCTGGATGAAATCACTGATAAATATATCAATATAATTGTTGAAAGCATGGAAAAAATTTCAAAACAGGAGAATCTAAACGCCCTAGAAAAACTAGTAAAAATATTTCAGTTTTCTTTATCATTTAGGAATGATACAAGGAGTATCATGCAGTACGTCCATGCTGAAAAGAATGTTCATTTGCATCGTAAATTTGAACAAAGGATTCCTCTTCAAACAGTAGGGCCATTAGCCCATATCTTCAAACAGGGTGTTGAGGAAGGGATTTTTAATACACAATACCCGGAAGACGCGGCTAAAGCATTTAATGGAATATCAGCAATGGTTTTACAGGGAATAGATAGTGCTAATCATAATTCAAAGGAATTTAGAAGGAAATTCATGGCAATTTTCGATTTTATGGAACGAATTTTGGGCACAGAAAAGGGCGCTATACTCAACGCTTTCAATGAAAAAAGTGCTTTATAAATATTTAATGAGATTGGTTGATATATATGGAAAAAACAGAGTTTAAATTCCCAGTAGGATACCAAGACTTTCATAAAGATCAAGTATTTAATTATCAGATGAATCGTTGGTATTCTATGGGTTATGCTCGTCTGAAAGATCTGAAAGAAGCCGCTACCAATATTGAGAATTTTGGGGATTGGAAAAGGGAAATGCTCATACAGGCTGAAAAAGCAGTTTCAGAGGACCGGTTGATTAATGCTGCTTTTTATTACCGTGCTGCCGAGTTTTATTTGTTATATGATGATCCTCAAAAAGAAGTGTTATATGATAAATTCAGTGAACTCTTTTATCAGGCTTTTGCTGATGACGAGATTGAACGCTTTGAAGTACCCTTTGAAGGTAGCGTTTTACCGCTCATGAAAATATCGGGAGAAACTGGCAAAACCGTGGAAAATAAGGGCACTATAGTTCTTCACGGTGGTTTTGATTCTTTCATTGAGGAATTTTATTCCTGGATGCGATATTTCGCTGACCATGGCTATGATGTAGTCGCCTTTGAAGGCCCAGGTCAAGGGGTTGCTCGGAAAAAATATAACATTCCTTTCAACTGGCAATGGGAAAAACCTGCTGCTGCTATTTTAGATTATTCCAATCTGGATGATGTCACCTGGCTGGGCATATCCATGGGAGGATGGCTATGCTTCAGGGCAGCAGCATTTGAACCACGAATAAAAAGAGTTATAGCTTCAAGCATTGCCTATGATTATATGAAGTTTCCCAACTATTTTGCCCAACAATTAGGGAAACTGTTTTTCCACCATTTTAGAAATTATTCCAATAAGGTATCCCTGAAGCAAATAGAGAAGGGAGGTATTGATGGATGGAGTATCAGTAACTTGATGTACATTACTGGCAAGAAAACACCTATGGAAGCATTTGACGTAGCTGAACAAATGAATGAAGAAAATCTTAATTCTGAAAGGGTTAAACAGGATGTTTTAATCCTTACCGGGAGAGAAGATCATTTCATACCATTTAAAATGCATAATAAACAATTAAAGGCATTAAAAAATGCAAATTCGGTTACTGCTAGAGTTTTCACAAGGAAAGATCAGGCCCAAAACCACTGTCAGGTTGGTAATATTAAATTGGCTCTTGATGAAATGTTGGATTGGATTAAAACAAAATCATAGATTATTATATTTATATTATAATTAATAATCAACTCAATTAAAAAATTAAATAAAATCAAATAAAATAAATCGAAATTCTAATCTAAGGCTTGGACATATATTAAAAAATTTTAGGGACCTTTAAATTTACAAATAAATATTTTCATGAAGAAACATTCGATTTTATTAAAAAATGGGCAACTTGTGATGATAAAAATACGAAGTGGATTATTAAAAAGGGAATTATTAATCTAGATGTTGATAAACAGAATGAAATATTAAATTTTAGATATAATAGAATCTAGTCTGAAAATTTTATTCCAAGTTATTTTCTGGATTATAAACTGCATAAAAACCATCAGTATCAGCATAAATAGCGTGAAATCCAAACGATTCTGCTTTATTCATTGTTTTTTTAATGTAATCTCTACCCCATGCAGTTATGGCGTCAGCACATTCAATACTGTACCATCGAAATCTGGAAAATCCATAAACTCCGTACATGGAGTTTGCAAGCCGTTTTAAAGCTTCTTGCTGCACATCATAAACTTTTCTCTCTAACGGATCTTCTGATTCTTTCATTTTATTCTTAATTTTTGTTCTTTCTTCTAAAACTTGACCAATAACAGAGGGTACAAATCCTAAAGGTTTTTTAAGAAACTTATATCCAACTTCTGGAGCTATATGATATTTTGAATTATCTCCATTTAATTCATCAAGCACAATTGTATCCGGGGATACGTTTTTAGAAATTATAATGCTTGGATAAAGGCTTCTGAAATCAAAATATACTATATTTTCATGTAAACCTTTCTCTGGTTCTTTAACGTATCCTCCCACAGCCCTTTCACCTCTTCTTCGGGAATGTTCTCTTTGTGAAGGCTTATTAGGGACTAAATAATTATATTCGAAGGCTTTTCTTATTAAAAACCATTCTACTTGTTGACCTGTGGCCATACGGGCAATGTCAAAAAACGGCTGCCCTACTATACGGGTTAATTCCATATTTAAGGGAAGTATTTTTTCACTTATTTTATATGCGGCAATTGCATCGTCCATAGAGTATTCGAAGAGTTTTTCCAGTTTTTCTCCATTAGCATCCCAGTATTTCCATAAAATATCTCCGTCAATGTCCTTTTTTTCCTCACCAAAAAGTTCCTTATATACTCTTTCTAAGGTATAACGATCCAAACGCATATAACGCCTCATCAAAAGGTAGAGATCAACATGTATCCTTCCACGCATAAAAGCCGCATTAGCAAATCCTCGGCGCATAAATTTCAGTTTAGAACCATCAGCACCCAGATCAAGAGGAACTCCATATTTATTTGCCCTATCATTAATGTAGGGAAAATCAAAATTATCAGAATTATAACCAACGATTAAATCAGGGTTATGGGAATTAATTATATCAACAAAACGTCTAATCATTTCTTCCTCAGTTTTTACACTTTCAACATAATCGAATGATGATTTTTTTGTTGATAATACCTTATTTAGACCAAAATTACTGGCCATACTGATCATGATTATTTCATCTCTATCGGCTTGGGGCATGCCTTCCGGGTTTCTAACCTCAATATCAAAGCTCATAATTTTAAGATTAGAATCTTCAGGGTCCTTATGAACTGGTTTATCCACTAACTCGAAAAAAACTAAATTTTCACCCTGATAATAAACATTTGATGGTTGCGAAACCTCGTTTCCTCTAACTTCAACATCATCCATTGGAAACAAGGAATTATCCATAAGATACCTCCGATAAAAAGGTATATCATGTTCTCGGATTTCTCTAACTGTTTCTAAATCCCATATTTTATCTCTGAGTTTAGGGACATCTTGCGGATGTTTTAAAAAAACTTTTAAAACTTCAATTTCTTCTTTAATATCAGTTTTTTTAACAGTTTCAATACTTTCAATATCAAACTCACTTAAATCCATTATACAGTCATTAAAATCAGTTTCATTTTCAGGAATAACGTAAATGTATGGTTTGAATTTCTTGTCAAGGGCGATTATAGATCTGTTTTCAGATTCTCCCCTAATCTTTCCAAATAGTCTCACAACTGGCTTTTCATCCTCGGTTATATAATCAATATCCAGGAGTGTGAATTTCTTAGTTTCCATGATTTTCACTTTATAAGATGATTCTAATATAAATTGTTAAATCATAACTTTTGCATAATACTTTTCCTAAAATACATAGAATTTTTCAAAATTAAATTTAAAATTTTAATTTAATTAATAGAGCCATTCACCATATTCTGGTAAGTGTTTCATATCCTCGTACAGCCAGACCATTCGGTCAAGATACCATACTTTTCCCAGATAAACTAATGAAAAGCCTAGGGAAAGTGGCCATATTTCAAGCCAATAAACCCCCCATATAACAAATAAACCGCCTACTGCAGCAATAAAGTTTAAAATATTAGGGAGGAGTTTATGATATTCTGGAACTGGTATTTTGTCCCGGTTAGACCACACTCTTTCACCCAAAACAGCTTTTGATGCCCAATTATTGGTGGATTTTGGTTTTTTGAATAGTCGAGGGTTTAAATAGGTCCATAATAATGAGATAATTATAGGTATCAATGCCCACCAACCAATCCAAACTCTGCTCCAAAATGAAATCACGAGTAAAGGTAAAGCAGAAAATCTGGTCCATCCACTCCACGGATTGGAATGTTTCATCCAAGTCTCATCATCCATTTTAAATACTGAACCTATTTTTTTTTCAAGAGTCATAATTTTAAACTCCAAATTTAATATAATTGATATTAAAACCATTCTTAGAAATATTATATAAATCTAAAATTACTACCAAAAAGGTCTTTTTTTCTTTTCTCACACATTAAATAATTAACATTGAATATATCGCTTTTTATTAAAAATTTTTTTCATCTCATTTTATATATATTTTGTTTTAAAAGCCATTAAAGCTTTAATTCCTTTTAAAAGAATAAATTCACATTTATTAATTGTTATAATTATTAAGTTATACTATATCTATTTTTAATCTACTCCAATATTGTTTAAGAACAAATATGAATATCCCAATGATCTTCCATATAAATCTATAAACTAGTCTTTACATAATAAAATCGTAAAAATAGAAAAATTCTAAAATATTAGAAGCAGGGGTTTAAGATTAATTATTAAGGAGATTAAACATGTCCTTTTTAAGTTTGGTGATAAAAAATCCTTTTAGGAATAAGACTAGAACTGCTTTAGCAGTTGTAGGAATAGCAATAGGAATTGCTACCATTGTAGCTTTAGGAATCATAACTGATGGTCTTAAAGCCGCCACTGAAGAAACTTTAAAAGCAGGGGGCGCTGATTTTACAGTGGTGGAAACCAATGTATCAGACATGTTTTTAAGTAAAATAGATGAAGATTATGTAAATAAGATTAATCAAATTAATGGTGTAAATGACAGCGTTGGCGTTTTACTGGCAGTGTCAAAAGTAGGAGATAATCCCTATTTTGTACTAATAGGTATAGATCCTAATAAATTGTCACTCAGCGGAATTAAAATCACTGAAGGTAGAGCATTTTCTGCGTCTGATGCAAAAGAGATTATAATTGGTAAAGTAGCATCAGAAAAGTTGAATAAAACAGTAGGGGACACCATTACATTAAATGGTGATGAATACAAAATAACTGGGATATTCCAGACTGGTGATCTTCAACAGGATGGCGGAGCATTTATATCCATAAATAATCTTCAAGAAATTGAGGAAAAAGAGGATAAAGTTACCATGATTTATGTAAAGATAAAAAACGATGCAGATGTTAACCAAGTAACCAAATCAATTGAAGATAAGTATGGTAACGATATTACTACTATAGCCTCATTAGAAGATCTTCAAAGTGTTGATCAAGGACTAAATACTATAGACACGGCTTCATGGGCCATATCACTTCTGGCAATAGTAATAGGGGGTATTGGGGTGATAAATACAATGATAATGTCAGTATACGAGAGAACAAGGGAAATAGGTGTTTTAAAGGCAGTAGGGTGGAAAAATAAGAGAATTCTAGCCATGATTCTTGGGGAATCATTAGTTTTAACCTTAGTGGCAGGATTAGTAGGTGCCATTATGGGAGTGTTGGCTATTCAAGTTCTTTTGGCAATGGGCATGAGTGGATTTATTCAACCGGTTTATACTCCAGATGTATTCATAAGAGCATTTGGTGTAGCCCTTATTGTGGGGTTGATTGGAGGTTTTTATCCAGCATACAGGGCCAGTCAACTCCCACCCACCGAAGCACTCCGCTACGAATGAATAAAATGAATCTAAAATGAATAATATAAATATTCAATGTTAGGACAAAATATGTGAGTTTTCATGAAAAAAGATTCTTAAATGTCCGATAAAATTTAAAGTTTGTGAAAACTTACCTTTTGGTAAAATCAACCTCAAATAATTTTTATTTTATTTATTCAAAGGTTCTATTTGTGATAAAAATATTTCAGAGGTTCAAATGGAAAAAATTGGAATTTTATCAAGAATAAAAATGTTAAGCCGGCCACAAGGTAATATGATGTGGAAAAAAGCCATTAAAACAATATTTTTAATGATAGTGGGAGGTTTTTTAGCCCAATATTTTGGTTTGAATGCTGGAATTCAGACTATAATGGTCGTAACTCTTTTTGCAACTTTAATATTCGATTTAGAAATACCTTTTAAGAAATTAATTTTTTTAGGAGTAATAAGTGCATTCATAACAGTTTTAGCGTTTATATCTGTCTTTTTATCCTACTATTCATTACCAATTTTTATCTTTTTCACCATATTATGGTCCTTTTTTACGTTGTCTTTATACATCTTTGGGGAAACTGAAGGACTGATTGGTTATGCTTTCTTTTTAACCTATTTCCTGGCTGCTATTCTATTTGATAATAAATATAATCTTATAGAATGGACTAGTTATGCTGTTTTTGCTTATTTAATAGCTTCAATTTTGCTCATCCCAAAATTTTTGGAAAGAAAAAGGTATATTAGAAAA
>JBNGDB010000007.1:0-101729 GCA_049975245.1 Methanomicrobiales archaeon | reverse complement strand
TGAATTTGAACCCTAATAACTCATAAATTTTCACACTAAATCAGACACTCTGTTAAATTAATTAATTATATTAGATTAAATTAATTAAATATATTAGAATTCGTACACAAAAACATGAGGATAGTGGGATAATGAAAAGACTTTTTGGAACCTTTGGAGTAAGAAGATTAGCCAACGCGGAACTAACACCAGAATTTGCATCAAATTTATCAGCTGCTTATGGATCATTAGTTAAAGGTAAAATAGCCATAGGGGGTGACACCAGAACTTCCACCATAATGATAAAACATGCTGTTGCATCCGGACTTCTTTCTGCAGGATGTGAAGTGTTTGATCTGGGTATGTTACCCACACCAGCCATTCAGTATGCAGTGAGAAATTATTACGATGGTGGAGTAATTATTACAGCTTCCCATAATCCTCCAGAGTATAATGGTATAAAATTTGTGGATTCTGATGGCATTGGAATTCATGATGATATGGAAGAAGAAATTGAAGACCTTTTTTTCGAGAATTCTGTGGGTAGGGTTTCTTGGAAGGAAATTAAAGAATATTCAATTAATGATAATGCAACAGAAGAGTATATGGAAGGAGTTATAAGTAGAGTAGATGCAGATTCAATAAAGAAAGCTAGCATCAAAGTAGTAGTTGACTGCGGCAGTGGAGCTGCTTGTTTTACCACGCCTTATATTCTAAGGGAACTAGGATGTGAAGTTTTAACTTTAAATTGTCAACCAGATGGATTTTTCCCTGGAAGAGAACCTGAACCCATCAAAGATAATCTTAAAGAATTAATTGACGTGGTTAAAGCTACTGGAGCTGATTTAGGTGTTGCCCATGATGGTGATGCTGATAGGACAATATGTATTGATGAGAATGGAAATTATGTTTTCGGAGATAAAACATTTGCACTGGTAGAAAAACACATGTTAATAGAAAATGGGGGAGGACTAATTGTTACCACAGTCGCAACTTCTTCTGCCATTTATGATATTGCTAAAGAATATGGGGGAGAAGTTATTGCCACGGCTGTGGGGGATTTACTTGTAGCAAGGGAGTTGAAAAATAAAAATGGATTGTTTGGCGGAGAGGAAAATGGCGGTTTAATCTTCCCAGATTTTGTATATGGGAGAGATTCTGCGTTATCAGCTGCAAAAATTATAGAAATTATGGTTAAAGAGAATAAACCATTATCTAAACTCATTGAAGAACTTCCAATCTATTATTCTGAAAAAATGAAGGTTAAATGTCCTGATGATATGAAAAATCAAGTTATGGAAGAAGTAGCACTGGAAACTCAAAATTACGATCTAGACACAACAGATGGCGTGAAAATAATTACTGACGAAGGATGGGTTATTATCAGACCTTCTGGCACGGAACCAATCTTTAGATGTTTTTCAGAGGCTGAAAATCTAGATAAAGCGAAAGAAATGGCAAAATGGGGAATTTCTTTGGTAAAAAAACATTTAGATAATGATTAATTAATCATTTATTTATAAATTTTCCAAACATTCATCCATTAAAACCCGAGCATCATCATATTTTGGATTTATCATCAATGCTTTTTTAAAACAATCAGCTGCTTCTTTAAATTTATTTAATTCCATCAAAGCAACTCCTTTATTACTCCAAAATATTTCGTTCTGTTTTTCTAATTTTAATGCTTCATCATAACATTTTATTGCTTCTTTAAATCTTCCCAATTCTAAAAGTGCATTTCCTTTCCTATTCCAGGCTGTAGCATCTGGAAAATCATCCAAACAAAGTTCCAATGCGTTATCATAACATTTTAAAGCTTCATTCGTTCTATTGAGCTCTGATAATAAGTTACCTTTAGCATTCCAAACATCAGGATTTTTAGAATCCAGTTCTAAAACTTTATCATAAACCTTCAATGCTTCTTCATATTTACCCAACATTTCTAAAATAAATCCTCTCCAATATAATATCAACGTATTATTAGGGTTTAATTTCAAAGCTTCAGTATTAGATTTTAGAGCATCGTCTGGTTTATTCGCATTTAAAAGTGCAATAGCCCGATTATTCCAGATATATTCATTTTTAAGTTCTATCTTTAAGGCCTGATCATAACATTGAACCGCCTTTTTAAATTCTCCAAGACGTGTTAGGTTGTCTCCTTTCTTATTTAAAAGATAAACATCATCAGGGTCAAATCTAAGCGCAGCAGAATAGCACATAACTGAATCGTTATATTTCCCGGTATCAAATAATATATCAGCTCTTTTGGTAATCATAACCTTTTCGTTTATTTTTTCCCCTTCCCAATCATCAAGGGGTATTTTTTTGAATCTAATCACTTGAAATAAGGAGTTATCATCTGTATCCTCAGGATAAGTTTTACGGAACTCATCTTCCAGTTCTCTGGCGTTTTTGAATCCTTCTTCTTTTGCCAATCTATCATTTTTTATTAAGTCTTTGAACTTAATTACTTCCACACCAGTAACTTCTGCTTCAAATAACTTTTCTCTTTCCTTGGAAACCAGGTTCCAGTAACAATGTAAACGATCTCCTGATTTAAGGGGTTTTTTCCACAACTTCCTTATGGTGGAAGTTTTTTGACCAGTTATAAGTTCTATATTACGACTTCCAAAAGATAAGATAGGTATAATTTACCCCTCCAAAATGATTTTTTAATGTTATTATTATTATTAAAGGTAAGTCCTATTTCAGTTTATTTTATAGTTGTAAACTAAAATTAATAAAAAAATGTTTGAATTTAATTTTCTTTTTTAATCATTTCTTCTCCAAACTCTGAAGTTTTAATTTTAATATTTTTCTGGTAAGGTTTTACTTCGAGGGCAATTTCTAAAAGTTCATCCCGGGTTGGGTTTGGAACATTACTTAGACTCTTATCCAGTACTATTCGGTTCCTAAATTGTTGTATTGTATAAAGATCACAATTAATTTCTAGTGCAATTTTTAATACATCATCCTTATCCATCAAAGTGGGAACATAAGTCGTTTTACACTCTAAAAATGTATCTGGCGTATTTAAACATATTTTCATAGTTTTCTTAACTTTATCTGCAATATCAGATCCTATAATATCTTTATATTTATTGAAAGGAGCTTTGATATCCAATCCAACATAATCTATTAAGTGAATAATTTTTTCAATTCTATCAGGAAAACAACCATTGGTATCGATTTTTGTCAGTAATTCATGATCTTTACAATATTCTAAAATTTTTTGAACATCTTTGTATTGGATTAGTGCTTCTCCACCAGTTATAACCACTCCATCTATAAATTGGATAGATTCTTCAATTTCTTTTAAAATATCTTCTACTTTTACTGATTCTCCACCATCAATAATCTCCGGATTATGACAGTAAGGACATTTAATAACACAACCTCCACAAAAAATAACAAAGGATATTTTTCCAGGATAGTCTAGTGAAGATATAGCAGTTCCACCAATAATCATTTAATCACATTCTAAGAGCGGGAATAAAGTAAAAAGATAAATTGATAGTAATTATTAATTTGTAATTTCTTTAAGTGCATTTATAAATTTTTCATCCTCTTCCAGAGTTCCTACACTAACTCTAATCCAGTAATTATCAAGACCCCGGAATGAACTACAATTCCTTACAATAATACCGCGTTTTAATAATTCTTCTGCAAATTCTTCAGCATTTAAACCTGTTTTGCGTATACCCACAAGTAAATAGTTAGCTTCCGACTGATAAATATCTAAATTGTCAAATTTGAGCATGGATTGGTATAGGAATTCCCTACTTTCGATGGATAGGGCAGTGGATTTTTTAATGTATTCTTTATCATTTAAAGTGGCCAGAGCAGCAATATGTGAAAGTTTAGTAAGACTAAAAACAGGTTTAACCCTATTCATATACTCAATAAACCCTTTATTTGATATTCCATACCCAATACGCATACCCGCCAATCCTAATACTTTAGAAAATGTCCTTAAAATAAATAGGTTGTCGTATTTATTTAACAATTCTACATTATTACTAACATCTGAAAACTCAATATAAGCCTCATCTACAACTACTAATGCATCAGTACTATCTAAAACAGTTTCAATATCTTTTTTATTGATTATACCACCTGTAGGATTGTTAGGAGTACATAAAAATATTATTTTTGTCTTAGGGGATAAATTATCTATAACTGAATCCACATCTAACTGGTTTTTTTCTACGTCCCATTTTGCAAATACGGGAAATGCTCCGTGAATTGTTAAAGTAAATTCGTAATACATATAAGAGGGTATTGGTACTATAAACTCGTCACCTGGTTCTATTAATGTTTTTCCTAGAACATCCAGAATTTCATCTGCACCATCTCCGCCTACAATTATATTTTCTGCTCGAACACCACAATAAATTGCTAATTCTTTTTTAAGATCTTCAATATTTGATTCCGGATATTGATGTATGAATTGAAGATTTTTTGAAATGGCTTCCAACGCTTTAGGCGAAGGTCCTAGTGGATTTTCATTGGAACCTAATTTGATTATTGTTCCAGGTTTTAAATTATATTTTATGGCTATTTCTTCAATTGATCTCCCAGGGACGTATGGTTCAAGTTTTTTTACTGTTCTTTTTATTTCAACCATGGTTAACACTTTCTTTCTTTGCTAATTTAACATATCGTATTGCATTATCTCTAATGGATTCTATTTCTTCAGTGGTGAGTGTTCGCACGGGTTTTGCCGGCATTCCTAAAATTAAACTTTGTGGAGGAAATTTTTTTCCTTCAGTTACCACAGCTCCGGCACCAATAATACTGTTTTTTCCTATCTGGGCATTATTCAAAACAGTGGAATTCATACCGATCAAGCAATTAGCCTGGATTTGGCAACCATGCAGCACTGCGGAATGTCCCACTGAAACGTAATTTTCAATTTTCACTGGTTGATTTTTAGAAGTGTGCACCACACAATTATCCTGAATATTTGAGCATTTTCCAATGCTAATTTTTTCTATATCTCCTCTAATCACCGCATTCGGCCAAACTGAAGATTTTTCTCCAATTTCTACTTTTCCTATTATTTGTGAGCCGGGGAATATTTTTACACTTTCGTGAATCATTTTCATAAAAACCATATTCTATTTCTTTTTGTAATCATTGATTTTAACTAGTTCATGGTTCTGTTTAACTAGAACAAGTACATTTGATGGCACATCTTTATGAATAATGGCTCCAGCGCTTATTGCGGATTTTTCGCCAACTTTAACTCCGGGATTGAAACTGGAGTTAATGCCAGTTTTTACACCATCAGCAAATATTACTCCCATTTTGCGCCGACCGCTATCAACTTTTTCACCTTTGATTTCTATTTTAACATTTCCATCATCAAAACGTAGATTAGCAATATTAGTACCAGCAGCTATATTACAATTTTCTCCAATAACCGAATCTCCAACATAGGAGAGATGATTGACGTTGGTATTATCCATAATAATAGAATTTTTAATTTCAACAGCATTACCAATTCTCACATTGTTTCCTACACTGGAATATTTCCTTAGATAACAGTTTGGCCCAATATCACAACCTTTACCAATAAAAACAGGACCTTGAATATATGAGCCCGATCGGAGGATACTATCTTTTCCAATATTCACAATACCTTCAATAGTAACTCCTTTTTCAATACGACCTTCGATTTTTCCATCAATATTTTTTAAAAGTTCCTCGTTTACATCCAGAAGTTCCCAAGGCCTTCCTATATCAATCCACTTTCTTTCAGATTCAAGACCTAAAACTATTTTCCCTTTGTCTAAATGATAAGCAATAGAATCGGTTATTTCATACTCTCCTCTCTCCGATTTTCCTGTTTTATCAATAACATCAAAAATATCAGTATCAAAGAGATATATACCCGTATTTATAAGATTACTAGGGGCTTCATCCCGGGAGGGTTTTTCAACAATGTTTTTTATTTCATCATCATTTATTTCCACTACACCATACAAACTTGGATCTTCAACTCGCGTTAAAACTAAAACAGCTTTAGCATATTGTTTAGAATTATATTTATCAATTAAAGATACAATCAATTGCGGATCTACCATTATATCACCATTTAAAACGATAAATGGTTTATCCATGTTATCACGAGATTTTCCAATAGCATGAGCAGTTCCTAATCTCTCATCTTGAACTACATAATGTATTTTCAATCCAAATGAAGTTCCATCACCAAAATAATCCATTATGCACTCTTTTTCATAACCCACTACCATGATTATTTCTTCAATACCTGCATTTTGTAAGGCTTCAACATTATATTGCAATATTGGTTTTCCACCAACAGTCAGCATAGTTTTAGGACGGCTCAGTGTTAAAGGCCTCATTCTTGTTCCTTCACCAGCGGTTAATATAACTGCCTTCATATTGTACCTCGTATAAATTTTGAAGAAATATCTAGAATTTCAGATGCTCGGTTTGGTGTTTTTCCTTCCAATGTGATCCTGATGTAAGCTTCAGTTCCAGAAGGTCTAACCAGAACCCAACTTCCATCTTGTAAACTGATTCGGATGCCATCTATATTATCTACATTTTTCACATCATTAAAATTATGATGTAACTTCTCAATTACACTTTGCATGATCCTATCTTTATCTTCCTTATCGCATGTTATTTTTTCACGCTTAGTGGTGTAACTGGTTATGTTGGAGAGAAGTTTAGAAAGTGATCCGTGTTTAGTAACAATTTCTACGATTTTCAATGCGGATAATATACCGTCAGGACACATGCAAAAATCCGGATGTAACCAAGTACCTGAAGGTTCTCCCCCAAAAGAAGCATTATTTTCTACTATTGCCTCTGCAACGTGAACATCCCCCACTTTAGTACGTAAAACTTCTCCACCCACTTTTTCCATACATTCCTCCATACAAATAGAAGCATCTACCGTGGTTACAACTTTTCCTCCAATAATACTAGACATCAAAGCCAAAATCTTGTCAAAATCAGCTATATTTCCATTATCATCCACCGCAATCATTCTATCCGCATCACCGTCATGAGCAATACCTAAATCAGCTTTAGTAGCTTTAACTACCATCATAAGTTCTTGAAGATTTTCTTCATTAGGCTCTGGCAGTCTACCTGGGAAGAAACCATCTGGTTGGCAGTTAAGGCTTATAACATCGCATCCCACCCTTTTTAGAATAATGGGGGATATTAATGAACCAGCACCATTACCACAATCTACAACAACTTTAATGGGACGATCATTATTAGTACGTTCGAGATTAACTTTACTAATCAATTCATCCATATAACTAGATATAATATATTTTATATCCTTTATTTTTCCAATTTTGTCCCATGGCACCTGTTTAAACTCGTTGTTGTGTATTATCTTTTCTATAACTCTTTCTTGTTTCTGCGTAAATGCCATACCATCGTTTTTCCACAGTTTTATTCCATTATATTCTGGAGGATTGTGAGAAGCAGTGATCATTATTCCGGCATCTGCCTGCATTATCATAGTAGCATACCCAACTATGGGCGTTGGAACCATCCCCAATTTTAAAACGTCACATCCACATCTTAATAATCCAGAAATTACAGAATTTTCGATCATTTCACTTGAAACACGAACATCGTAACCTATAACGATTTTACATCCTTTACCTACATATGTTCCCACTGCCATCCCCACTTTCATGACTAATTCGGGAGTTATATCTTCATCCACTTTTCCTCGTATTCCGGATGTTCCAAATATTTTGGGAATATTTCCTTCCATAATCATGCCCCAAATTTATCCAATTTGTTCATGAGATCCATTAGGATATTCATCACATCTCCACCCCTAATCCGGCATAATCCTCCTTTAGAGGCAGATCTTTCATCAAAATTTTTAACTTCATCCACTCTAACTTCAGGTCCTTTAATTACTATTGGAACAGGATCTCCTGTATGATCAGAAACAGATATAGGGGTTGAGTGGTCAGCTGTCAAGATAAAATATAAATCGTCAAGTTTCATTACTCTGGAAATTACTTTGTCCACTTTTTCAATAAATTTGACTTTTTCATTAAGGTCACCGTCATGTCCAGCTTCATCTGCCCCATCAATATTGATTAAGATGAAGTCATAATCCTTTTTAGCAGTATCAATTATGCTTTGAGTTATATTTTCAAGGTTAGTGTCTATCCCTCCGGTTGCTCCTTCAACCTCAATTATTGCCATGCCGGTTAATTTACCTATTCCTTTAATAAGGCCGGTTTCTGCGATACAAGCAGATTTTAAGCCGTATTTTTCATTAAATGAAGGTACATCGGGAACTGCACCAGCCCCTCGGGGAAGAATTATATTAGCCGGATTTTCCCCATTATTCATTCTTTCCAAATTCACAGGATGATCCTTTAAAACTTTATAAGATTCTTTTACTAAACTATTCAATATTTCAGCAGTTTTAATGGCTTCTTTTGATTCATCTAGAGCTTTTACCATCTTTGGAGGCTTCCCATCATGTTTAGGATCAGCATCGGATACTTTATCGGAAAGACCTTTTCCTCGAAGCACTAAAACTGATCTATGCCCAGTAGACTCTTTGAATATTATTTCAATGTCTTCAAAACCTTCCAATTTAAGAGAATTTATGGTATTAGATATTTTATCTGTCCCTTCTCTTATTCTGCCTGCTCTTCTATCTGTGATAATCCCTTGATCATTGGCGGTCGAAAAATTACAACGAAAAGCAATGTCTCCGGCTTTAACATCTAATCCTACACCAGAAGCTTCGAAAGGTCCTCTACCAGTATAAACAGTGTAAGGGTCGTATCCGAGGATAGATATATGTGCAGTATCACTTCCAGGTCTTATACCAGGTATTATAGGATCCATTATTCCATTTATTCCTATTGTAGCTAATTCATCCATATGTGGTGTGTTAGCATATTCAAGTGGTGTTTTATTTCCAAGCTCCTTTATGGGTCGGTCACCCATTCCATCTATTATCATTATTATTCCTTTCACACTATCACCTAAATCGTGATGATTATATTTAATCTTAATCAAATATTAATAACTTTTTTAATCAAATTTTAAACTATTAATATGCCTAAAAAAGCTCCTGTTAAAGTTGCTAAAAGATTTACACCTTCATTGTTAAGATAGTTTCTCCTTTCCAGCACAGCACCCAGTATACTATCCATAAAACAACCTACAGTTCCTGCAATTATTGATATTTTGAGAGTGACAAATGGGTCTGGATATACGTTTAGTATATAAGCCGCAATTCCTATGGTGCCTGCTCCTAGTATTCCGGCAGCAGTGCCTAAAATAGATATACCTCCATCAGTCCCGGGAGCAACTTTTTTTAAGTTAGTTATAAGACGAGGAGTTCTTACAACACCAATTTCGCTTGCAAGTGTATCTGCTGTTGCCGTTGCAACTGCACCAATAAAACCCGCATAGTTACCGAAAGAGGCCATTACAAATGCTACAATACCATTAGATATAACATTTTTTGCAGTTCTTTTACCTTCATAAACCCCTATCTCCTTCTTATATTGGTGTTTATATCGGGTAAATAAAGTTCCTAAAATTAAAAAAAGAAAAATTAATAAAAGCCAGTTAAAACCAGCAGTAAATATAATAATAAGACCCATGATAACCATGAACAGAGATCCTAAAAAGTCAAGGGCTCCTCGGTAATAAGTTAATACCCCTATGATTACACAGAGGATCACAAATTCCCAGATAATCATGCAGGTCCCAGAATTATTTTGGTTCTTCTATAACTCTAGTTTTGATGATTTCAACCCTTTTAAGAGGGTATATCTTCTTGGCAACATGGTATATTTCAGATGCAATTTTACCAGTAACCACTGCTTCCACAAACTCTTCAAATGTTTTTTCAGTGGCAATTTCTTTAATTAGGCTTTCTATGGTTTCCCTCATGAATTTCTGTTGTGAAGATTTTGATCTTCTGGTGGTTATTGCCAGAACATGTACTTTTATTTTATATCCTTCCTTGGTTTCTATTGTTGTTAGGGTGTCAATTCGACTGGAACCTCTTCTAATCATACTTCGTACGTAATCAGTTGTTACTTGATGCCCTACATATTTAGTGGTAGCAGTATCTCCAGCTACTTCACTAATCTGAAATGAAAGTTTAACATATTGTTTACTGAAATCTCCAGTAAGTTCTCTGAGAGATGCTTCTACACTTCTTTTTTTAAGTATTTCAGGGTCTCTTGCAGGTGTTATTCCTATTTCGGATTCTCCAAAAGTTTTAGGAGTTGTTATCGTGTACCATTTTTTCTCTTTCCACGTATCTCTTACTCTTCTACGTCTTGCTTTAGCCATATTATCACCTTTAATTCGTGATTATTTATAAAAAGAACTTTTTAGATAGTTAATTCAAATACTAAAAAATCTTTATTAAATAAATATTTACTAATAAGTTTCTAGCATATTATTTCTATAAACTTATAAGTTTAAAATCTTTTATTATACATCTCATTCATGATTTATAAATGTATTGAAGAAATAATTTTTTCAAGGAAAATCCGATTAAAATAAACAGGAATTTCACAAATACAATAAATCACTTTCTTTAATAATTTTTAGTATAAAATACATTTTGTATAAAATACAATAAGTAATATTGAATCTTTTCCGCCCTACAAAATAGATATAAAAATTATTGTTCATCTTCTATTTAAGGATATTGATCCATAATAACATAGATAAAGAAATTCTTTTTAAGGCCTTTATATGAAATTAAGGCCTTAAATTTGAATTATTAGGGGAGTAGGGTTAATATTATTCTAATTATATAAAATTTTAGGATAATTAATGAAAATTTAGTAGTCAAGATCTGCTACTTAAATAACGGTTTGTTCATAAATTTCAAATGATTAATATAGTTATCTAAAACTTCTGGAGTATCTCCTTCGTCTTGCACAACTTTAATCCCCTTTTTTTCCAATCCAAACTTTGCATGAACACCTACTTGGGAACATATTACTATTTCACAGTCTTTTATAAGATCTAAAGAAGTTTTCCATTGGTGTTTCATTTCAAGATCTATGTTAGTTTCTCTATTTTCTAAGAATGACAATTTGTAATTTTCTTCATCAAATTCATATATTGAAAAGTTCTGAGCCCTTCCAAAATGAGTTACCTGATCTCCAACTGACGTAGCAACAGCTATTTTCATCTAAAAAACCTCTAATATTATAATTTTAAATATAGTATCAAAATAATTTTAAAATTTTTTCATATTTTAATACCTACAAAGACAGGTCTTTCCATTGAATTAGGTACCCATTTATTAGGAGTGAAATCACCATAGATAAATACATCATATCCAACATTTTCCATCAATTCTAATATGGCAATGGTTTTAAATACACCTATAACATGACTATCAATATCAAAATCAAATTTATCTTCTTCTTTTATTAAAAAGACAAAATTTGCATTGAATATACTTCCTTCCAGATGGGATTGACAGATTCTTGCCAGTTTCAAATCATTTTCAACCACCGTATCCACTGATACCATCCCTTCTATCCAGTTTTCCTGGTTTATCCCTAAATCAAATATTAAAACTCCGTCTTTGTTGAGATGTTGATAAAAATTATTCAGAGTAGCTTCAAACTCTTCTAAATCGAGATTATAATTCATTGCACTAAAAAGACATGTAATAACATCGAATTTCTTATCTAAATTCAATTCTTTCATATTTCCTAGTATAAATTCGGCTTCAGGAACTTTTTTGCCTGCAATTTTAAGCATTTCTTCATTAATATCCACTCCAAGAATCGAAAAATTTCTTTTTAGAATATTGGCATGTGAACCAGTTCCGCAGGCAATATCTAGCAAATTATTTCCCGCACTGGCTTTATGTTTCCTTAAAGCCCATTCGATGAATTTACATTCGCCAACATAATCCTTCTTTGAATATATTTTGTCGTAATATCTGGCAAATTTTTTGTATAGATCTTCTTTGCTCATTTAATACACCAAAATATAAAATATTAGTTTTTTTAAGGGTTTAATTTGTTAATTAGTTTCGCCACATTTTCTCCGAATTTTTGGATAGTTTCTATTCCTTCTTTATCTTCTTGAACTTCTCCCGGAGCCCATCCAAAGGCCATGTTCCAATAGGTGGATCCAGGAACGATCATTTCGTTTATAAAGAAGAACATTAGCATTTCTTGTATGGTTGCGGTGTGGCCTCCTCTTCGGGCAACTGCTATTGGTCCTCCGACTTTCCATGATAAGAATTGGTCAGATGCACGGGACACCATACCTATTCGTTGCAGAGCAGACATCATATCTCCTCTAGCAGTACCAAAGTATACTGGAGCTCCAATTATAAACCCTTCGGATTCCTTTATTTTTTCAATTATATCGTTTAACCCGTCGTCTAATGAGCACTGATGAATTTTTGCACATTTACCGCATGCTATGCAAGATTGGATTTTTTTACCTCTGAGTGAGAGTGTTTCTGTTTTTAATCCCTGATTTTCTATGGACTGAGCGCATTTTTCCAATACTTGGGCGGTGTTTCCGTTTAGTCTCGGACTGCCGCACATTAAGAGAACTTTTTTCATAAAAATCTTACTCCATAAATATTAACTTATATATATCATTTTTTTTCTTTATAAAATGAATAAATACCTTTTTCTTAATTTATCTTAGTTAAATGATTGATATATGATTTGTTATTCTTTAACTGTATTTTTTTACATGGGGCAGAGGAAGGTTTATAACAATATCATAGTAAAGTATATATTACATAATGTAAAGTATATTTTACATGAGGTGATTTTATGAATTTACATAATTTAGGCATATTTCTAAAGATAATTTCAGGATTTATAACAGCTTTATGGCTTGTGGGTTTGATATTAGGAAATATTTACTTAGTAGTACTGGCTATTATTATTTTAATTTTAATAATTCCAGTTATTTACTATTATAAAGATAATTTAAAGGAAATTTTCCTGGGAGATAGTGATGTTATAATTGATGATGAGAGGACACAACTGATTAATGAAAAATCAGCCACCATGGCATTAGGTGTATCCACAGCGGTGATAATTTACGCAGCTATAGTTATAGTGGCTTTGAGGGGTACTTTTCCACAAGTAACAATTGTTGGTTATGCTTTGTTTCTAGTAGCTGCATTTAGCTTAGCCATTTATGCTATTGGTAGGTTATATTACAACCGAAAATACTGAAATTATAAATAAATTTATGTTAGCTTGAAAAATGCAAATGGAAGATAGGAATATTGTGGCATGTTGGATTGTATTATATAATAAAATTGGTTAATGATATAATGAAAAATAAATTGAAGATATATAGAGCCATGTATGAAATAACCCAAGAGGAACTGGCTAAAGATATAGGAGTAACCCGCCAGACCATCATTGCCATAGAAAAAGATAAATATGATCCCTCTCTTAATTTAGCTTTTAAGATTGCGAATCATTTTAAAGTGAAAATAGAGGATATTTTTATTTATAAAGAATGATTTAATGTAAAAAGGCGGTTTCATGGATAAATGGGATACTGAGACTACAGAAAAAGCTCATCTGCTCAGTAAAAGTGGGCCAGAGAATTAATACCGCTCCTCAAACTGGATGGCCATGAGAGAATTCTGGATATAGGTTGTGGCGATGGAAGAATAACTGCAGAGATTGCATCAAAAATTTCAGAAGGATGTGTTTTAGGTATTGACAACTCTATTGAAATGATTAAGCTAGCTAAAGAAAGTTTTTCTATTAAAGAGTTTTCTAATCTGAAATTTAAAGTCATGGATGCTTGTGAACTAAATTTTCAGGAAGATTTCCATAGAATATTTTCAAATGCCCATTTCACTGGGTAAAAGATCATAAGTCAATATTGGATGATATAAAAATATTAAAATCATATAATTGTTGAAAAATAAAATATAGCTTAATTAGAGGTCTTCAACTCCGATTTCTACTTTAGCTCCTTCTAAAGCATTTTTACATGAGCAATCTCTATCTTCGGGTATTTTAGATATAGCATCCGATAGTAATTTAATTAAAACCTTTTCTTTTTCCTCTAAAATTTCAAAAACCTCGTCAATAGTTAATTTATCTGGAGAAATAGATGCTGCAAAGTTAGATATAGTACATATGCTGGAATAGCACATTTCCAGTTCTCTTGCCAGTATAGCTTCGGGTATTCCGGTCATACCTACAACTGTTCCTCCTAGATTTTTAAACATCTTAACTTCAGCGGCAGTTTCAAAACGCGGCCCTTCCGTGCATACATAAACTCCCTTATCAATCACTTCACCCGATTTTATTAACACATCTCGTATTTCAGGGCAGTATGGATTGGTAATATCCACGTGTACAGTATTATGATCGTAAAATGTGTTTTTGCGTGTTTTGGTGAAATCCAAAAAGTCATGAGGTATTAGGATTTCTCCGGGAGTTATTTTTTTATTTAAGGAACCTACAGCATTGGTGGATAGAATCCTATCAACGCCCATCCTTTTAAAAGCACAAATATTGATGTGGTATTTAATCATATGTGGGGGAGTAGTATGGCCCATTGCATGTCGGGGCATGAATGCTACTTCCCTATCATGCAATTCAAATATAGATATTTCTGGAGAATCACCAAAAGGTGTTTTAATTATTTTATTATCTATTTTTTCCCCCATTTCCACGATTTCATATATTCCTGTGCCACCAATTATACCGATCATTAATATACCTCAAATTATGCTTTTAATAAATGTAATCTTCAATTAATAAAATATAATTTAGAATAGAATTTATCCCTTGGCCACACCAAGAGGTATCATTTTACCTATTAACTTAGATATCCCGGCTTTATGTGCAGTTTGAACCACATTATCAACATTTTTATATGCTCCGGGTGCTTCTTCTGCCACAACAGGCATTGAAGTTGCTTTTATAACTATTCCTCTTGATTCAAGACTTTTCTTAACCTCTTCTCCACGATAAGTTCTTTTAGCCCCACCACGACTCATTTTCCGGCCAGCTCCATGGGCTGTTGATCCAAATGTTTCTTCCATAGCAGTTTCAGTCCCGGCTAATAAATAGGAGGCAGTTCCCATGGTACCGGGTATAAGCACCGGTTGTCCTACTTTCCTATATTCTGGAGGTATTTCTTTTCTACCTGGTCCGAATGCACGTGTAGCTCCTTTTCTATGCACATAAACTTCTAAATCTTTGCCTTTGATATTATGAACTTCTTTTTTTGCCATGTTATGGGCAACATCATAGATAATTCCCATATCCATCTCTTCTGCGCTTTTTTTAAAGATATGTTCAAATGATTCTCTCACCCAATGTACAATCATTTGACGATTTGTCCATGCATAATTAGCAGCTGCTGACATAGCTTTGAAATAATCTTGGGCTTCATCAGAATCTACAGGAGCACAGGCTAATTGGCGATCAGGGATATTAATCTTGTGTCGTTTGTAGGCTTTGTCCATTATTCTCAAATAATCAGAGCAAATTTGATGTCCACAACCACGGGAACCAGTATGTATCATAACAGTAATATCACCTTTTTTAACACCAAAAATCTCTGCAGTTTTTTCGTCAAATATTTCCTCAACCTTTTGGACTTCAAGAAAGTGGTTTCCTGATCCTAAAGACCCTAATTGAGGAATTCCTCTTTTTTTAGCTTTTTCACTAACTTTAGAAGAGTCGGCAGTATCCATTTTTCCATTTTCTTCTAAAAAGTTTAGATCTTCCTCCCATCCATATCCGTTTTCAACGGCCCATTGGGCGCCATGATCTAAAACTTCATCGATTTGACCTTCTTGAAGTCTTATTTTCCCTTTACTCCCCACACCTGAGGGAACATTCTTGAATAAAGTATCAATTAGTTCTTTAATTTTGGGTTTGACTTCTTTTTCTGTTAAATTTGTTCTTAAAAATCTCACTCCACAATTAATATCAAAACCAACCCCTCCAGGGCTTATAACTCCGTTATGAGCACTTAAGGCTGCCACACCCCCGATACTAAATCCATACCCAAAATGAATGTCAGGCAGTCCAATTGAAAATTTTTGAATTCCCGGTAAACAAGCCACATTAGCAACTTGTTCTAAAGCTCCTTTTTCCACTAGTTGAATCCCTTCATCATCTAAAAAAATCCTTCCAGGAACTTTCATACATTCCTTATAGCTACTTGGAAGTTCCCATACACAATCTTTAACCTTTTTCAAGCATTCTTCCTTACTCATTATATCTTTCCACCACATTACTTGATAAAACTTTTTTTAGGATTAAAATTTCTAATTTTATAATATCTAATATTAATTTTGAAATAATGAAATATGATATGATATTGTTTATTTTTCTATTTATAATTCAGTATTAAGAAAAATAGATCTAATTACATATAATTAAAATATACAATATTTATAAATTAAAAAGGCCATTAAATGTATTATATTTTGCCAATTTTAACAAATGGGTTATTTTATTATTTTAAATCCAGCACGATTTATTTATGATACTATAATCAAACTTTAAAAAAATTATATATTCTTTAAAATCAATAAATTAATTATAAATGAGGTGGCTTTATTGTCAGCCCCAGAGATATTGATTGTCGAAGATGATGCCATAGAAGCTATGGATATAAAACATACCTTGGAGTCATTTGGCTATTCTGTATCAGGTTCAGCATCTGAAGGAAAAGAAGCTATTGAAAAGGCTAAAATTTTAGAACCTGATTTAATTTTGATGGATATAGTATTAAAAGATGAAATAGATGGTATTGAAGTTTCCGAAGCAATTAAAGATCTTGAAATTCCTGTAATATATCTTACTGCTCATTCTGAAGAGTCAATGGTTAAACGTGCCAAATTAACCCAACCTTATGCCTACATTATAAAACCATTTGATATTGCCGAATTAAAATATTCGATAGAAATGGCTTTATATAAACATGAAATGGAGATGCAGTTAAAAGAAAGCGAGCGTAAATATAAAAAAATAGTCGAAACATCCATGGAAGGAATATGGGGTATGGACGCTGATTTTAAAACTACTTTTGTTAATTCACGAATGGCAGAAATGTTAGGATATCAAGTTAAAGAAATGCTGGTAAAGCCTGTAAATTCTTTCATGTTTAAAGAAGATCTTCTGGATCATGATTCGCATATGAAATCTAGAATTGAAGGCGTATCAGAAAGTTATGAACGTAAATTCCGGCGTAAAGATGGTTCTAAACTGTGGACTATTGTTTCAGCAACAGCACTAAAAGATAGTAAGGGAAGATTTGCTGGCTCATTTGGAATGTTTACAGATATTACGAAACGTAAAGAAATTGAAAAAGAATTAAATTTCACTCAATTCGCTGTTGATAGGGCTCCTGAATCAATATTTTGGATTAACGAAGATTCTAAATTTGTTTATGTTAATGATAAAGCTTGTACTTCCTTAGGCTATACCCGTGAAGAACTACTCTCAATGAAATTACCTGATATAGATCCTAATTTCCCACCTACCATGTGGAAAAAACATTGGAAAGAAATTAAAGAACGAAAATCTTTTAGTTTAGAATCTAATCATCTTAGAAAAGATGGTAAGTCTTTCCCGATCGAGGTAAGAGTTAATTATCTTCAATTTGGGGGTAAAGAATATAATTGCGCATTCGTTAGAAATATTAAAGAGCGTAAATTAATGGAAAAAGAACTTAAAGAAAGTGAAACTAATCTAAAAAGAGCTCTAAAAATTGCAAAAATGGGTAATTGGGATTGGAGTATAGTAAATAATACTTTGAAATGGTCTGAACAGCTTTATAATATATTTGGCGTCCAAAAAGATTTTAAATTAACCTTTGAATCCATTGAAAGCATGATTCATCCTGATGATCGCGAGGAAAATATTGAAAAAATTAATCAATTACTGAATGATGGGGTAGAAGTCGATTTTGAAATGAGAATTATTCGTCCAGATGGTGAAATTCGCTATATTTACCAAGATACAGAGGTAAAACTTGACAATAGAGGAAAAGTAGTTAAAATTTTTGGTATTATCCAAGATATTACTGAAAGAAAAAAATATGCAGAAAAACTTGAATTTCTTAATCAATGGTTAGGATTCGCACAAAAAGCTGCTAAAAGCGGATTTTGGAATTGGAACATGGAAACAGATGATTTAACATGGACTAAAGAATTTTATGAATTATTTGGCCTCTCTGAATCATCAAAAGCATCATTTGATACTTGGCTAGAAGTATTGCACCCTGAAGACAGAGAAATGGCCATGAACCGAATAAATCAATCTATATCTGATCATAGTTTTTTAGAAAATGAATACAGGATAATCCTCCCCAATGGAGAAATTAGATGGATAAATGCACTAGGCAGCACATATTATAATGATTCTGGCGAGCCACAAAGGATGAGCGGGATTTGTATTGATATTACGTCCCGTAAAAAAGTTGAAGATGAATTAAAAACATCAGAAAATTATTATCGTACTATATTTGAAAATACAGGCACAGCTACAGTAATAATTGAAGAAGATACCACCATATCATTAGCAAACTCTGAATTTGAAGAGTTATCTGGTTTTTCACGCGAAGAAATTGAGGGTAAAAAAAGTTGGACTGAGTTTGTACATGAAGATGATATGGGTAAAATGAGGGAATATCACAATTTAAGGAGAACTGATACGAAAAAAGCTCCCAGAACTTATGAATTTAGATTTATAAATTCTCAAGGCCAAATTAAAAATATTTTCTTAGAAGTGGCGGTTATACCCGGCACGAAAAAAAGTGTTGCTTCTCTTCTTAATATTTCTGAACGTAAAATTGCAGAAGACTCATTAAAACAAAGCGAAGAAAAATATAGGTTGGTTGTTGAAACCGCTGCAGAGGGGATTGTGGTTTTGGATTGGAAAGGAAAAATAATTGAAATAAATCAAAGAGCTTTAGAAATGGCTGGACTTGGAAAAAATGAACTTTTAGGAAAAAATTTCATTAATATACTTCCTAAATTTAAAATAGATAAAAAAAGAGCTATTTTTAATTTTAAGAACATCATTCTCGGAAAATCAGGGGATGAGCCTTATTGGGTAATGACCAATCCTAACGGAGAAGAGATTAAATTCATGGTTCATTATGCTGCCTTGAAATCTGGTAAACGGATTATAGGAATTTCTGCTATACTGGAAGATATCACCTCTAGAGTAGAAGCAGAGGAAGAATTGAAAGAATCTTTAAATGAGAAGGAATTTCTTTTAAAAGAAATTCATCATCGGGTTAAAAATAATTTGCAGATAATTTCAAGCCTTTTAAATCTACAATCAAGTTATGTTAAAGATTCAGCCGACCTTGAAATCTTTGAAGAAAGCCGAAATAGGGTTAAATCCATGGCCATGATCCATGAAAAGTTATACCAATCTGAAGACTTGGCTAGAATAAACTTTAAAGATTACATAGTAAGTTTAGGCTCTGAACTTTTTGCATCTTATAAAGTAGAACCTAGGATAAAACTTAATATGGAAGTAGAAAAGGTGATGTTAGACATTAATACAGCCATACCATGCGGACTTATTCTAAATGAGTTATTAACTAATGCAATTAAACATGCTTTCCCCCAAGATATGAAAGGTAAAATAGACATTCAAATGGCTGGCCATGACGATAGTTTTGAACTGATAATCTCGGATAATGGTATTGGTTTCCCTGAAGATATAGATTTTAAAAAAACTGAAACATTAGGACTTCAAATTGTTAATAATTTAGTTAGGCAGTTGGATGGGACTATAAAATTAGATAGAGATAATGGAACTGAATTTAAAATAATTTTTAAAAAAATAATTTACGAAATGTAAATTAGACACATCTTTTGCGCATTAAATGGATTAAGATTAAATATTTTTTTTATGTATTCAAATGTCTAGTATTACTTGAAGAAGATATTTTTTGTTCTTTTTTATTTCCATCAAGTGATAGGTAACTGCTTTTACTTCATTTTTAACTTCATGAATATTCGGATCAAATTCATCTCCCCATATTTGGGCAGTTAAATGAACCTTTCCTTTTTCTCCTTTTTTAATTTTTACATTAAATTTTGAAAATACCAAATATTCTGAGTCGTGTAGTATTAATAGTTCAGTTAACCAGTCAAAAAGGAGAGCATATTTATCTTCAGATATTATTTCAATTTCCTTTTTAGTGCTTGGTTTAATTTGGGAGGTATCAGTTATAACATTAAACATAGCCAAACCAGCATTCTCGAAAGCATTATCTAAACTTTTTCCGTAAGCTTTAAATCCTATATCGGCAGTTACATCAAAAAATTCAAATTTAAGATTTTTAGACTTGTTATTTTTAAGTTCCAAAAAATAAACTCCTCTCAAACTCTTTTTTAATCTTTAGTAGTTGGATGATATATAATTTTCCTTAGAGATTTTATTTTGAATAAATCTTTTATTACTTTTCACACGCTCTCTAACTCTTTGTTTAAATAAGCTTATTAACAAGGATCATAACAGGGAGGTATAATATGTTAAGAAATAAAAATTCTTCAATTCCTAATTTAAGAAAAAAAACTAGCATCATTGATTTAAGAAATATAAATCTGATTGCATGCATGATAATTCTATTTGTAGTAGCTTTACTGGCTATAAGTATACTCTCTGCCACCGCTGCTCCCAATTCAAACTTTCCTGCATCAATTTAAATAATAAACATTTACTCTGACTAATCCTTTATTAATCAGAAATATTCAAACATTCTGCAATGTCTTTGGGGTCAAATCTAAGAATAATAACTCTGGAATTCCCTTTTGAACCTTTACCTGTGAATTTTGTGTCTATAATTCTTAAAAATTCCATTTTGTTCAATATTCGATTGAAAGAAGAATAACTTGCACTACTTTTTTTAGAAAATTCCTTATATAAATCCCCTGCGGTCAAATTTTTTTCTTGAGAAATTGTAATAATGTTTAAAACTATTTTTTCGTCATTGGATAAAGATTTAAGAGTGTTGATAAGGTTAATGGAACTGGATCTTTTTAACGATTCTTTTAAATGACGCTTTTCAATGCTTTTTGAAGCATCAGCTTCGGCTAAATTGGCACTAACTCTTAAAAGATCGATACCTACTCTTAAATCACCATTTGAAAATGTTTCATCAGTTATCTGATCAATAAACTCTTCAGAAATAACATTTGGATAGAATCCAACTTTAACTCTTTCTGTTAATATATTTTTTATCTCTTCACGATTGTAAGGATTAAAAACGATTTCCTGGGGTATGAAAACGGATTTCACATTTTTATCCAGCGCATAGCGAAATTCAATATCGGATACAATGGCAAAAACACCAGTTCTAACTCCTGGAAATACTTCTTGAGCTCTTAAGATGTCATAAAAAACTTTATCGGCATTTTTACTGTGGAAAAGATAATTTACATCATCCAAAGCTACAATTAACGCCTTTTTTGTCTGAGAAAGATGCTGCATTATCTGCTGATAGATACGGGAGAATGGAACTCCAGTTTCAGGTGGCAGATGGCCAAATATTTTATTATAAATCTGTGAAAAAATGTTAAAACGGGTTGTGTGTAATTGACAGTTAACATAGGCACATACAACCCTATCAGAATTTCTTTCAACCATTTCAAAAATCTTTTTAACAGCAGTGGTTTTACCAGTGGCACAAGAACCAAGTACAACAGCGTTAACAGGTCTTCCATTCTTCAAAGCAGGCCTTACGCAGATAGCAAGGGCTTCCATCTGAGATTCTCTGAATCTAAAATTTTCTGGCAAGTAATCCTGATCAAAAACATTCATGTTTCGGAAAATGGTTTCATCATGTAATAAAATATCATCTATTCCCATAGTTTTCATGTTGTTCCTTGAATAATAATAAATTTTGCTTAATTATAAATTGGATAATTTTTCAATTAAACCCTTATTGATCACTTATCAAGTAATTACCAATTATCGCTAATCTCAAGTTACCAATATCTGATTTTAATAATAAACCTAAAATAATAGAAATATATTTAAAATTAGATTTCTTATAAAAAATATATGGTTTTTTTTGAAAATAAAAGCTTTAATTTCTATAAATTTAGCATTTAAGATTTAATCTGTGATATTAAGATTTAATGTTTAGATCAAGTTTGTCCAAGGAGGTGTTAGAAACCCCTTTTAAAACTTCTCCATAGGATATATTAACTATTTTAACCTTTTCATTTGCCGCAGCCCATTCAATAAGTTTCTTTGCATATTCTAACTTCAACTTTTTTATTTCATCAGCAAGGGCTTTTTCTTTATTCAGTTCTGGCCGCGAATAATTTGTAACAACATCCCCAAAATCCATTCCAGCCAATATTATTAGTTTAGCGTTCAATTCTATAGCTAAAAAAACGCATCTATCTCCATCAGTAAAACCACCAAAATTATAAACATTCTTTAAGGGATTACTCTGGGTGCTACCAATTAAATTCTTTATAATTGGAGCATACTTTTTTATTTTTTCTTCATTATTCCCGTGAGCATGCACAACTAAAACTGATCCTAACTGGTTAGCTTTTATAATGTCTTCTATTTTGCCGTCAAGATCGGTAACTATTATGTCCGGTATTATATCTTCTTCTAAAAGGGCGGTAGTGGCACCGTCAGCCGATATTATTGTAAAACTGTCAATATCAATTTTTTTAATTTCATCTATATTTTTTTTAATAGAAGGTCCCGCACCAAAAACTAAAACATTTTTTTTAATATGCAAGTTTTCCGGGTTTAAAACGGTTTTATCTTCTAAAAGTTCACTTAATAACCTTGCTGATTGTTCATCGTCTTTTTTACTAAAACCAAAATCTTTAAGTATTTTTTTATACCACGAAAACCATGTATTAATTTCCATAAATGAATTTTTGTTCTTTATCATAAAATAATTTTTTATCCAAATTGATCACTAATTAATTTAAAAAATAAAAAAAATTAAAATAATAATTCCAAAATTTTAAAGGATATTTCAATCCTTTAATCTTTTTTCAGCCGATTTTTGCGTATTCTGCTATATTGACTCCACATTCTTCGCATTTATAGTAATAGTAGTACCAGCCTTCAATAGTATTGGAACCTACTTGTATGGCAATTCCTTTACAGTAAGGACATTCAACTTTATTCGGCCCTAAAGCTTTCAATTCGCCTTCTTTGAATACTGTATAATTTTCTCCTTTAAACTCAATTTTATCGGTTACTGGAGGCGTTTCATTGATGGGAGGAGGAGTATTTTCAACTTCATCAGGTATATTTTCAGGAACTTCACCATCATCTTCCAAATTTATTATTGAGGATTGGGAAGTTACACTTAAATAATCTTGAAGAACAAATCCTAAAGATACTCCCAGAGTAGCTACAAGGGCAAATACTATGATTAGAATAATCTTTCCTCTTTTTTCCATAATATTCACAATTCTTCTATGTTTTTTCAAATATTTAAATTTTAAAAAAGTATTAATTTAAATCATAAATTTACAAGTTATTTTATTACTAAAATTATTAGCATTTTTATTAAAGTATTTAAATTAATAAGTCACTATAAAAATAAAGATTAATACTATAAATAAGATTATAAGTTAAGTTATAATTGGAGGTTTTTTTAGATGCACGAAACACTGCTGATGATACCAGGACCTACCCGAGTAGCTCCAAGAGTATTAAAAGCCATGTCAGAGAATGTAGTAAATCATAGAAGCGCAATTTTCGGTAAAATTTTAACTGAAACCACTCAGATGATGTCTGATGTATTCAAAACTGATAATCAGTCATATATTTTAACAGGATCAGGGACTGCAGCTATGGAAGCAGCCATGGCCAATATTCTTGAAAAAGATGATAAAATATTAAACGTGGTTGGCGGAAAATTTGGTCAACGATTTATGCAAATAGTTCAAGCACATGGTGGAAAAACTGTTGATATAGAAGTGGAATGGGGTACTGCTGTAACTCCTGATGAAATTGCTTACACTTTAGAAGAAAATGATGATATAAAAGCAGTAACTGTTGTTCACAATGAAACTTCTACTGGTGTTGCCAGTCCCATTAAGGAAATAGGAAAAGTAATGAGCGACTATGAAGCAATCTATGTAGTGGATACAGTTTCTTCCTTAGGTGGAGATGAAGTAGATGTGGATGGTTATGGTATTGATATTTGTGTTACTGGTTCACAAAAATGTTTGGCCGCGCCGCCAGGATTGGCTGCAATAACTTTAAGTGACGATGCTTGGAGCATAGTTGATAAAACTGAATCAAACACTTATTATCTTGACTTGAAAAAGTACAGGAAAAGCGGACAATCTGAACCTCCCGAAACTCCTTATACTCCATCAGTATCATTAATGTATGCTATGCATGAAGCATTAACAGTTATAATGGAAGAAGGACTTTTGAATAGAATTAGAAGGCATCAATTAGCTGCTAAAGCTACTAGAAATGCTATAAAAGCTCTTAATCTCGAATTATTCCCTAAAGAAGAGGTTTCATCCACTACTGTTACAGCAGTTAACATGCCGGAAGGTTTAACTGACCGTGAACTTCGAGGTACCATGAGAAATAAGTACCATGTGGAACTAGCTGGTGGTCAAGACCATCTTAAAGGAAACATCTTCAGAATAGGGCATATGGGCAACATAACCCATCGTGAATTGATAACTACTATCTCTTCACTGGAGATGACTCTCAGAGAGTTTGGTTTCGACGTTGAAATGGGAGAAGGAGTAGCTGCAGTAGCAGATACATATCTTCCTGAAGATATCTGATTCTTTTTTTAAGAATCTTTTCTTTTTTTATAAACAATTTTACTTTTTTAAACTTCTTTTATCATAGTGGCAATAGTTTTCAATATAATAAACCCATCCATGCGCAATTGCCGCAGTATATAACCGGGTCTAAGATAAAATTTCCTAAATGCCTTTTTTTGTAACTTTTTAAGCTCCTCCAATGAACAATCTACTGTTTCTAAAACAGGACTTAAAAGAGTGTATTTAGACCAGTCATCCACTTTTATGAGATTTTTTTCTCGAGCTTCATTGTAAAATGCAGTTCCAGGATAGGGAGTGGCCAGTGAAAATATGGCATAAGAAGCATCCAACTCTTTTACAAAGTCAATAGTTTTTTCAATATTTTCTCTGGTGTCCCCGGGCATTCCAATTGCTACCGAGGCAATAGTGCGCATGTCTGCTTCCTTAGTGAGTTTGAATGCATTTTTGGTATTTTCCACACTAATCTTCTTGTTCATACCATCTAGAATTTGTTGATCTGCTGATTCAACCCCATAAAAGATAGTAATACACCCGGCTTCTCTCATTTTATCTAACAGTTCTTTATTTACCGTGTCAACCCGAGCAGTACAACCCCAAAAAAAGTGTAAATTTCTTTTTTTAATTTCATCACATATTTCGATTACTCTTTCAGGTTTTAATGTAAATGTATCATCCATAAAAGCAATCATTTCAGCAGCATAATCAGATATAAGATGTTCTATTTCATCTACAATATTTTTAGCAGATCTTAACCTGATTTTACGGCCGTGCATAGCTGATGAAGCACAAAATGAGCAATTAAAGGGGCAGCCTCTACCTGATATTAGAGTACCTGTCGGTAATTTAATATTAAGGACTTTGTATTCATCCATAGGTAACAAATGTCTGGCCGGAAAAGGTAAACTATCAATATCTTCAATTATATCTCGCGGGGGAGTTACAAAATCTTTACAAGCTATACCTCTCACTTCTTTAAGATTTCCATCATTTTCAAGAGTACGTACCAGATCCAGCATGGTGCATTCTCCTTCCCCGAGAACTACGATGTCAATATAATCCTTTTTTAAAAGCTCAGAATAAGTGAAAGTGGGATGATAACCGCCCATAATTATTTTAGAATTTGAACATGTTTTTTTAGCAATTTTAGCAGTTTTTAGTGCTTTATTTATGGTTGGAGTTAAGGCAGTTATGGCTATTACTTCGGGAGAATATTCATTTATTTCCTTTTTTAAAGTTTCCCAATCCATTTCAAGGGCTGCTGCATCTATAATTTTGACATCAATCCCATTTTTTTCTAATACTGCAGCTATGTATGCAATACCTAAGGGTGGAGCCACCAGTCCTATGAATTTATACTTTGAATTTACATATGGAGGATTTATTAGCAGAACTTTCATAAAAACAACCATATATTCCCTTTTATATATTATAAGTAATAATTCCACTTAAAGTGTACAATTAATTTTTTTAAATATCTATGGATTAAATTTGGATTATCTAATGTTTTTTATTAGATAACAATCTTATAATTTTAATTTTTTTTTACATTATTTATTAACGCCATTAATTATATACATCTATTCTAATAAGCGTTTTAATTATGAAATGATTGAATTGAATAAAAAAAATATCGAAAAAATATCATTAGCATGGTTTTTAATTATTTAAGGTTAATACTCATCAACGTTTAAATTCCAATGCTATCATTGAGTTATCAATTTTTTTATCCTTAAGTATAAGATTAGCTTAATTAATATTATATTAAGCCATGTCTTAGAAAATTAAATAAGGTTATGGAAATGGTAAATGTAAATTATAATTTGGAACATAAAAAGGTTTTAGATTCATTTTTACTTAAAAAACCAGGTGTTGTATCGGGTAAGATGTTTGGTTATCCTGCTTATTATGTTAAAAAGAAATTATTCGCATGCGTGTATGAGAATGGAGTTGGATTAAAAGTTCCTGAAAGTAATGTCAATGAACTAATTGGAAAAAATGGAATTATTCACTTTCAACCTATGGGTAGAACAAAGATGAGAGAGTGGATCCAAATAAATAGGGAAGAATCAGAAGATTATTTGAAAGTTAAGGAACTATTTGATATGTCTATCCAATTTGTTTCTAATTTGGCAATTAAAAAACGTTGATTTGCTGTTTTTATACTTATTTATTAAAGAAAAGAATTTATCAGGTTAATCTGTTTTTCCAATATTAGTTTTAAAATAGTTAAAATTATTTTAGTTGGATTTTATTTTGGGTAAAGGTATTCCTTCTTCAGGGTCAACAACAATTTCTATTAAATAGGGCTTATTAATATCAATAGATTTAATAACCTTTTCTAAAGATTTCGGGGTTGTTAGCCTGGTTGCAGTAATACCATAGGATTCTGCAAGCTTTATAAAATCCGGATTTTGCATTTCAACTTGGTATCTTCCTCCATAATAAAGATCCTGCCATTGTTTTATAATACCTAGGCTGCTGTTGTTAATTATACAAATTAAAATTGGTAATTGTTCCTGGGCAATTGTTGCCAGTTCTTGGAGGGTCATTTGAAATCCTCCATCACCAGTAATTGCCACCACACTTTCGGGCCTATCTGAAAAAGCCACACCAATTGCAGCTGGAAGAGCATATCCCATAGGCCCAAAACCCCCCGAAAAAATAAGTGAACCTGGTTTTTTAACTCTTTTTTGAAGGGTGACATAAGTAGTATGAATACCTGCATCATTAACTATAATTGCATCATCAGTTCCATCTATAATTTCTTGAACAGCTTTTTGAGGTTTCAGGGGAACATTGGAATCTATCTTTATGCGATGGAATTTATCATATTTGCTAATATCCTGAATCCATTTCTTATTAATCTGTATATCAATGTCTTTAATTTTATTTAAAAAGTCTTTAACAGATGTTTGAATGTTATAATCACCTTTCAAAACTTTTTGATCGAGATTCACATGTATCATTTTAGAATCTTTAATGCTTACCATAGTGCGTTCTGAAAATCTGCAGCCTAAACCAACAATTACATCACAATTTTCCCCTGCAAAGTTAGCTGCATCAGTGCCTCGAAGTCCTAGCATACCTAAACAAAGGGTATGTTCTTCAGATATAACTCCTCGTGCAGGATAAGTGGTTGCCAGAGGTATACTATGCTTTTCTATAAATTTTTCAAGATCATTGGCGGCGTTGCCCCAGATAACACCAGAGCCTGCTACGATTAGGGGTTTTTGTGAATTTTTTAAAATGTTAATTGCTGAATTTAACTGTTTAATATCATTTTTAACCTTATATTCAACATCTTTGGAGATTATAGATTTGTTTATAATACTATTAAAAACATTTTTTGGAATATTTAGGTGGATTGGACCTGTTTTACCTTTTTTTAACATTTCTATGGCCATTTTTAAATTTAAAACAGCTTCTTTGCCTTCTTGGATATTGAATGTTTTAATGGTTATAGGTTCAAAAACTGCTTCCAAGTCAATTTCCTGAAAGACGTCTCCACCAATTAGATCAGTAGAAACATCACCAGTTATAACCAGTAACGGTACAGAATCTTTATAAGCTGTTGCCACGCCCATGACGAGATTTAATGCTCCAGGGCCTGCTGTAGCAATACATACTCCAATTTTTCCTGAAGATCGAGCATATCCATCTGCAGCATGGGCTGCACCTTGTTCATGTCTCATTAAAACATGTTTAATACTGGATGTTCTTAGGGCATCATATAAAGGAAGAATTTGCTCTCCAGGATGGCCAAAAATATATTTTGTGCCATTTTTTTCTAAGATTTCCACCAGTGCATCGGCACAAAGGATACTGCCCTTTCTAGATGATTTCATTAAAATAATATTGTTATTAAGACTTTATTAATTTAATTAATTGAAAATTTTTTCAAATTAAAAATTGAAAAAGTAATTATTTTCTTAGATTCTAAAAAAATTTAACTTAAAAAAAATAGATATTTAATTGAAAAATTTTCCATATTGTAATAGAGAGGGGTAGTTATGCCGAAAGATTTGGATGCTCTTTTAAAAGAAGAGAGAATTTTCAAACCACCAGAGAAACTATTTAGAAATAGTAACATTAAAAAATGGATGGATAAACAAAATATTGTAGATTATGATGATTTGCTAAGAAAGGGGGCCGAGAATCCTGATTGGTTCTGGGATGAAATAGCTAAGGATTTAAAATGGTTTAGGCCTTATAAAAAGATATCTGAGTGGAATCCTCCCCATGCTAAATGGTTTTTAGAGGGAAAATTTAATATTGTTTACAATGCGTTGGACAAACATGCTAATAGTTGGAGAAAGAATAAATTAGCCTATGTATGGGAAGGAGAATCTGGAGAAATAAAAAAATTAACATATTACGATTTATATTGTGAAGTAAACCGATTTGCTAATGCATTAAAAAAATTAGGAGTTAAAAAGGGAGATAGGGTTGCTATTTATCTCCCAATGATTCTGGAACTTCCCATTGCCATGCTGGCCTGTGCAAAAATTGGAGCAGTACACTCTGTAGTATTTTCTGGTTTCTGGGCTAAAGCATTCAAGGAAAGAGCTAACGATGCCCAGGCAAAGGTTGCCATAACTGTGGACGGATTCTATAGAAGGAATAAAATAATTCCACTTAAAGAGAATGTTGATGAAGTCTTAGATGAAACTCCCAGCATAAAAAATGTTATAGTAGTTAAACACTGTCGATGTGACATAGAAATGATTAAAGGCCGTGATATGTGGTGGCATGATATAATTGATGGAATGGATCGGGAATGTGAAACAGAGATCATGGACTCTGAAGATCCCTTATTTATTTTATATACCTCTGGAACCACGGGTAAACCTAAAGGGGTGCTCCATGTTCACGGAGGATATGCGGTTGGTACTTATGCTACGCTTAAATTTGTTTTTGATTTAAAAGAGGAGGACATATGGTGGTGTGCTGCAGACATAGGATGGATAACTGGTCATAGTTACATTGTTTATGCACCTCTAATGTTAGGGGCCACATCAGTAATGTATGAAAGCACCCCGGACTACCCAGATCCTGGAAGATTCTGGCAAATGATTGATAGGTATGGTGTAACTGTATTTTACACTGCACCAACCACAATAAGGATGTTCATGAAGTATGGGGAAAAATGGCCAGAAAAATACGATTTAAGATCTTTAAGACTGTTAGGATCAGTAGGAGAACCAATAAATCCGGAAGCTTGGATGTGGTATTACAAACATATTGGAAATAAGCAATGTCCTATAATGGACACTTGGTGGCAGACAGAAACTGGAATGCACCTTATAACACCCTTACCAATATCTGATTTAAAGCCAGGTTCTGCGGTTAAACCATTTCCTACTATAAAGGCCGACATTTTTGATGATGAGGGTAATTCTCTTGAAGAAAAAGGAGGACATCTAGTTATTAAATCCTCATGGCCATCCATGTTCAGGACGTTATACAATGATCCCCAAAGATTTGTAGAAGCCTACTGGAGTGAATTTGAAAATATCTATTTAAGTGGTGACGTGGCACGCAAAGATAAAGAAGGATATTTCTGGATACAGGGCAGAGAAGATGACGTACTCAATGTAGCCGGGCATAGAATAAGCACAGCAGAAGTTGAATCCGCACTGGTAAGTCATTATGCAGTTGCAGAAGCAGCAGTAGTAGGAAAACCTGATATTTTAAAAGGAGAAGAGATAAGTGCTTTTGTTGTATTAAAAGAAGGTTATAAAAATATTCCTAAATTTAAACATTTACTAAGAGAACATGTTAGGAAAGAAATAGGGCCTATTGCTAGCCCATCATATATAGGATTCGTAACAGATTTGCCTAAAACCCGTTCAGGTAAAATAATGAGGCGTGTGATAAAAGCCAAAGTTAAGGGGGAACCAGTTGGTGATATAAGTACATTAGCCAATCCGGAAGCAGTGGATGGATTGGATGATGCAATTTAATATTAATATTTTAAAAAATTAAAATGATGAAATAAATTTTTTATTTTATTCTTTAATTAAACTAATCAGATTCCTGATAACTTCCATTATATTCTCCAGAACCTGTAACATTAAAAACTACACCTTGTGCTATCCTTTCTCCTTTTTTAATTGTATAATCAAAGTTACCATAATTATATAACATGAAGTTTAATGTACCGTAAAATCCTGGATCTCCCACTGCAGTGTGTATGGAGATAAAAGATCTTAAAAGTGTTGATCGGGGGAGATACAACATAGAAAATCCTTTAGGTATTTTTATCTTTCTATCTATAGTGACTAGATAACTTGTTTTTGGTTTTAATTTAAATAAGGGCCCTTCAATTTCTTCTAGCTCTGGAAGATTTTTTTGGTTGTCAATTAGTGATCCTGGACCTTTCTGGATGTAGACCTTATCCAATGGTAAATCAATCCCTGATGGTTCTATCAATCCTTTAAAGTCGGGAAATAATTTAATAAGCTCTTTTTCGCCTAACATATATTTTCTCCTTTTAAAAATACTATATTGTCTATTAATACACTTTTAATTTAAATTATATGGATATTTCTTAATAAATAATAAGCTAATCGTATATCTACTTATAAAATATTAGATCTATTATTTATTCAATTCATTATTCTATTTAAAAAAATTTATTCTAATCTTCTAAGTGATGCGGCGATAAAGGAAGGCAGATCACCGGGATGCCGGCTTGATATGAGATTACCATCCTCTACTACTTCTTTATCTATGTAATTCGCTCCGGCATTTTTAATATCCTGTGCAATAGATTTCCATCCTGTTACTTTTCGTCCCTCAAGTCTTTGCGCAGTGATTAGAAGTTGGGGGCCGTGGCATATAGCAAATACTGGTTTTTCACTATCCATAAATTCACGGGTAAATTTTACTACATTTTCATGGGCTCTTAACTTATCTGGAGAAAAACCTCCCGGAATTAAAAGGGCATCAAAATCCTCCACTTCAACATCATCTATTGCTTTATCAATAGTTACTTCGGTATTTTCTTTTTTGCCCCGGACAATTTTTCCTTTTTCCAATCCTACATGGGTTAATTGATGACCTTTTTCTTTAAAAGCGTGGGCAGGGGCAGTGTATTCAGCATCTTCAAACATATCATCAATTAAAACTGCAATTTTACTCATATTTTCACCACTAAAATATATGACAGAATAAAAAAAAGTATTTTTCGGATTAATTATGGTTTTAAATTATAGAATATAAATTTTTAAAAAATTACTATCATTAAGAAAAATTTTTTAGTTATTTAATTTAAATCATAATAAAATTAATAAAAAAAATTATTATGGAGGATTAAAATGCCCGTTATAACAATAGATTCCCCTAAAATTACTAAACAACAGAAACAAGAATTAGTAAAATCTTTCACTAAATCAGCCAGTAAAATATTAAACTTACCTGAACAAGCCATGATTGTTTTGATTAGAGAGATGGATTCAGAAGATGTAGGTGTAGGTGGAAATCTGCTGTGTGATAGACAATAATAAAAATTTAAATAAATCTTTCAATAGACACTGCTATTCCTGCTGCATTATTAAAAAAAACAGAAGATAATATTCCCACCACCTTTTCATTCTGTATTATGGGGGATCCGCTATCTCCTGGAAGAGGCAGTTTTCGATGGGGAAAAGAGAGATAATGATATGTTTTTCCCACAGTTAATATTCTGCATATATTCTTTTTAGTCCCATTTAGTGCATATGCACTTCCTATTTGGGGCTGGTCTAATTGGGATAGTTCTACCTCTTTTTTACGCAGGTTAGTTTCAATAATCACCAAATCTAAATCCATTAAAATCTCTAAAACACTTCCTTTAATTCCATTTAGGGAAACTTTACTGTTCAGGGAACATCCTGCTGCCCGAATAAGATGATAAACACTTAGAGCACAGATTTTGTTTTTATAAAAAATAATTGCCCCTAACACTCCCTTTTTACCATTACATTCCACAGTAGCCCCTGCTTTTAATGGAATATGGCTCAAACTCATCAAATTTAACCTCTTTTTTTTAGTATATTGATAACTTCATCTTCACTTACATCAGACCAATATTGGTAAGCATCTGCCACTGCAAATAATCCTCTTCTGCGAACATTTGGGCAATAAATTTTATTAACTTTAGATTCTATTGAAATGAGACGATCTAAACTCCCAGTTGGAACGGATAAAATTATTTCACCACAATTTAAATTTTTTAAAGCTTCAACTGCTACTAAAACAGTAAAACCTGACGCTACACCATCATCTACCAGTATAACTGTACGATCATCCACATTAAGCGGATTTTTATCCATAAAAAATTTTTTTGCTCGGCTGTTAACCTTTTTAAGGGTTTCTTCTATCCCCTTTTTTATTTCACTTTTTTCCAATCCAACTTGTTTAACCAGATTTTCATTAATAGATACGGTTCCATCAAATGCCACAGCACCATATCCCACTTCCGTATTCCATGGAAGAGTTATTTTACTTACCACCGCTACATTAATTGGAAGATTTAATTTATCAGCAACCACATCTCCAACAGGTACTCCGCCAGCAGGAATGGCCAGAACAACTGCATTAGTTTCCTTAAAATTTATAAGCATTGTTGCTAATATTTCACCAGCATGATCTCTATCTCGAAAAACAAATAATTTATCCCTTAGTTCTGGTAAATCCACAATTTTATCATGTGGCAAAATCAATCTAAACTCCCCTACAAAAATAAAAAATTTTCAAATTTATAGTATAATAACAAAATCCATAATTTTTCTAAAGTTTATTATTATACTCTATCATACATATCTAAAGTATTTATTTGCAAAATTATAATATTTGCAACATCATTTTAAGTTAATTTATTTTAACAATAATATCTGAAGTGATAAAATTGGAAAATGTAAAAAATCATTTTGAAGAAGAGGCAGTTGAGTTTGATAGAATAATAAAGGTTATTATCCCATCTTATCTGGAGATGATAGAATCATTAGTATCAGTACTGCCTTTTCATGAGTCTTCACCAATTAACGTGTTAGACTTAGGATGTGGAACTGGAAATGTTTCTAAACAAATAAAAAATAAATTTCCAAACTCAAAAATCACATGTCTGGATCTTGCTGAAAAAATGATCGACATGGCAAAAATTAAACTATCTCCCTATAACGATATAACATATAAAACTATTGATTTTCGTAATTTTAATTTTAAACAGGATTTCGACGTGATTATTTCTTCTTTAGCCATCCATCATTTGACAAATCAAGATAAACAGAAAATTTACCAAAAAATTTACGATTCACTCCATCTTGGAGGAGTATTCTATAATGCTGACATCTTGTTAGGGTCTAATGAAAAATTACAAGATGTATATATGGATAAATGGAACAAACATATGATGAAAAAAATATCAAAAGGAGAAATAGAAAGTAAATGGCTTCCAAAACATAAAGAAGAGGACATACCTGCAAAAATAACTGACCATCTTGAATGGATGGAAAAAGCGGGATTTAAAGAAATAGATGTTGTTTGGAAATATTATTATTTCGGGGTTTACGGTGGAACTAAATTGTAAAATTAAGAAATAAATTAATATGATGTTAAATTGAAATTCAATAATTTTTTCAATGAAATGAAGGTTAATTATAAGGTTTAGGATAAAATTAGAATTAGATTATTAATCTTCAGCACCTACAATCTGTTCAACCATCCATTCTGGATTAAATTCCATAATATCTTCATAAGACTGTCCAACACCTAAAAACATAATAGGTTTATTTATAACGTAACCAATGGATAGAGCTGCTCCTCCTTTAGCATCTGCGTCAGCTTTGGTTAGAATAATACCATTTACACCAACTGCATCATCAAATTTCGATGCTTGTTCAACAGCATCGTTGCCGGTTAAGGCATCACCAACAAAAAGGATTATTTCAGGGTTAACTACTCTTTTGATTTTTTTCATCTCATCCATTAAATTAACATTGGTTTGCATACGTCCGGCAGTATCAATCAAAACAATTTCTTTCGACTTTGCTTTGGCATGTTCAACTGCATCATAAGCAACAGCGGCAGGATCTGCACCCTTTTGGTGTTTTATAATTTTGATACCTATATTGTCGGCGTGATGGCTAATTTGTTCTATTGCACCAGCTCTAAATGTATCAGCAGCAGCTATAACTGGAGTGTAACCTTCATTTTTTAAAAAAGTAGCAATTTTGGCTATAGTGGTTGTTTTTCCAGTTCCATTTATTCCTACAAACATAATTTTAAGAGGATCACCAGATTTTCTGGACTCTTTAGCCATTTCACTTAGATCTTTGGCATCAACATTTAAAACTTTAGAAATAGCATCTTTCAAAGCATTTCTTGTAAATTCAGCAATATCATTTCTTCTTTTAATTTTTTTACCTATTAAGTCATCTTTCACGGAATTTACTATAGTTTCAGCAACTTCTAAGGCAACATCGCTCTCTAAAAGAGACATTTCCAGTTCCCATAGAATATCGTCAATATCTTTTTCAGATATTGTTTTTTCCCTTATAAATGAAAAGATCCCTGATTTTTCTTCTTTCGGCAAAGAATTTTCATCTTCAATATCTTCAGTAGATAAATCCTCTTTTAATTCTTTTTCTTCTTCAGAGGATTCACCTCTTTTCCATGGGAAAAAAGATTTTTTAGAAGTTTGTTCCTCTTCTTTTCCGGTAGTTACAATTTCTGCATCTTCAGAGATATCTTCTTCTTTTTCTTCAATTTCTTCAGAAGAAATTTCTTCAACCATTTGTTTGGCTTCTTCTTCAGCATCTTCAGACACTTTATCTGAAATTTTGCCTATAGCGCTGTTAAATTTCTTCTTAAGAGAATCAAACAATTATTGTTCACTTCCTCTTACTTTTTGTAAAAGTTCTTCGGCTTGAGGACTAAGTCTTACTATAATATCCGAAATTTTCTGCAAATTTTCAATCATTTTACCTTCAGTATTTTGCAAATCTTCCTTCTGAGCTTTAAGAGTTTCTTTAGCATCAGTTATTTTCTTTTTAATTGCTACTCCAGCCCCAATACTCATAACAACTTCATCAGTATTTTTTAGGTCTGCTTGAATAAATGATCCTGCACCTACAGGTACAAAAGCTTCTGAACCTTCTTTCCCTTCAATATTATTTAAAGTATCTTCAAGAATTTCTAACTCCGCTATGGAAGCTCTAACAGTTTCAATCTGTTGTTGCAACAAATCTGCTTGATTTTGGTAGAGATTTAACTCATCTACCATTTTTTGTAACTTTTGCTGGTCTTCCATCAGATCACCTACCTGTTAATGTTTTTATAACAGGATCTTGGGCTTCTTCTGCTGCAATTTCTTCGATTTCTTCGATTTTAATCTTGTCTCTTCCAATTCCGTGTTTACTTCCGAACTCTGAATATATTTTTTCGTATATATCTTCTTCATTTATTGCTTTTAATTCTCTAATAAAAGGTTGAAGGTTTTCACCCATCATAAATTTCCCTTGAATTCTAAATATTTTTGTCTTCATAAATATCCCTCAAGAAAGCCTAATGCTTCTTCTATTCTGACGAGCTCTGGCCCTGTGGTGTCTTGACTTACTATAACTCCATTTGAATTAGCAGCTGTACAAGCACCAACTAATCCCACTCCATTATTAACAGTACCAATATCTGCCGGTACTTTCATTATTTTTTCTATTATTTCTATTTCATTGGGGGAGGTTTGGGGATGGACCAGCAGGCCTTTATTAGTGGCAGTAGCAACAGATCCAGTAATTTTAAATCCGCCAATAGTGGCTTTTTCTGTATCAACGTCTAATATGGTTTCTATAACGTCAATAGATTCGTCAGAAAGTAATGGATTTACTATTGCTCCATTATCATTTGCTAAAATAATGTTTCCTACTGCTGTAAATCTGTCCGGGATTTTTCCAACCTCAATGCCAGATTTTTTGATTTTTTCTATTTCACTTTCCAATGCATATCTTGATAACAATATTCCATTGGAATTTCCAACTGATAAGGCCCCTGCAAGACTGCTACCACTTATGGAAGTTTTAATAACAGAAACATCTAAAGCTTCTTTTATTACTTCTATGGCTGAATCTTGCATATTTATGGGAACAATAGCTACATTATCTGTTGTAGAAACTGAAACACCAATATTTGGATTCCCATTCAGATTTATTCTTCTTATCATCTGATCACCTATTCAACTAAGGTGACTTCTACAGTACCGTCCTCTTCTTTTACGGCTTTAACCTTAATCTTAGGAGGTATCTTCTGTATTCCTCTTTCCCATATTTTTTCATTAACAGATGCATCTAATTTAATTTCATCTGATTTCATGTGTTTTTGAATGAATTCTTTTATTTGTCTAATTGCTCTTGGGGCTCTGATTGTCCTTGGAACGTTTTTAACTTTTCTAAGTGGGATTACATAGACTTTTTCCATTTAAAACCCTTCCTATGCTTTAATTTTACTTCTTCTCCAATGCCTCATTTTTGGATGAGTTCTTACTTTTCTGTTGGTTTTTAACATTGCCCATAAAGGTACACGTCTATTTTGTTTATTTGCTTTGGCAAGCCTTAATTTTTTAGCTAATGGTCTATTTCTACTCATTACATTCACCTGATTAATATTATTTGATTAAAAAGCTATTATTTATGTAATCATTAAAATTCATTATATCATTTAAATCATTTGTTAATAGTTATTTTAATTCATTTTTTCCATCCAATTACTCTGGTCTGGATATGATGGGGAAACAATGAAGTGGCAGTTTTTTTACCTTCTGATTCCTTAATTAAAGCCCTGATCTCTGTTTCATAATCAGAATTTTCAGAATTACTTTCTTCCTTTTTTATTATAAAAAGATTTTTTGACAGATAATTTATGGTTTTATGACCAAAACCTTGAAGATTTATGTATTCTACTCCATATTTATCCTCTAAACTCCTTATTTCATCCATATTAAGTTTAGGTGTTCTGTCGTCTCTTCTTGTACCGTCAGCTATAATATCATATTGTTGGGCCACTTTTTCAATAGTTTTTTTATGAATATAGTTTATACCATTGTTAGGAAAACCATCTTTTATTATGATTGATTTAGCTTTTTCGATTATTTTAGGATCCATTCTTAAAACTTCATGCTTAAATCCTAATGATTCAGAAGATCTTTTTGCTGATCGCCATGAATCAGAAATACCAAAGTTTGCAGTTAATAGTTCTAAGTCATATCCTAATTTTTTTAATATAACTGAAATCAATGAACTATCTTTTCCACCACTATATAGCACACAAGCTTTCATTTTTAATTATCTTCTGGTTATATTAATTTCTCTTTTCTTACCGGAAAGTTTTTTAAGAAGCTCTTTTAGTTGTTCGTCATTGATTTTAGACTGAATTCGCCCCATTTGTGCTAACTGGATAATTTGGAGTTCAACTTGTTCTACGAACTCTGGTTTAGTCAGTCGAAGATTTGCCAGTCTTCCACGAGCTTCAGGTGTCAATATTTGCATTAAAATTTGCTTTTTCTGCATTTCAAGTTCTTGTCGTGCTTGTTCTTGTGCTTCAGATTCAGCAGCCTTTTGCTGTAATTCTTGCATTCTTTTTCGGCGTATATCTTCGATGTCGCTCAATATTCAACCTCCACGTTAATATATTCAAAAGAAATTCAAAAATTGGAATTTAATAATTCGCTAATTGGGCAACTTCTTTTTTAACACTATTTGATGCTTTATCCAAAAAGGATTTTCCTTTGGAAGTTACAATCCTCCCGGATTCGACTTTTTCAACAAGTCCCGCATTTTCAAGCTGATGAAGACTTACCCTGATAATTGAACCGCTTCCTTTTCTGAACTTTTCTGGTTGAGAACCACGATCTTTTTTCCCACCATAATAAGTTCTGAGACTGTTTATACCGATAGGTCCATCAATGTATACTCTTCTTAAAATAGAAGCACATCTTACATACCACCAGTCGGAATTTTCGGGTCTTCTTTCTTTGTGGGTTCCTGTTTTAACAAAATTCGCCCATTCCGGGGCTTCTATCTCTTTTTGTTCTTTTAATTCTTTTGAAACCTGATTTATAAGTAAATCTGCAGGTACATCGTAAACTGTAGTCATATTTATCCTCCTAATTACCTCTTCTTTTTAAATATTACAGCAACATTTCCTCTTAAATCAATAAGTTTAGAATTTGATTTTTCAATAATCTGGCTAATATAACTTTCTTTCTGGGATGATATATTTTTTGAAAATCTTAATTTAATAATTTCTTTAGATTTAAGCTGCCTTTTTATCTCTTCTATAACATTCTCATTTATTCCTGACTTTCCTATATTGATAGTCATTGCAGAAAGAGCTCTATTCATTAACTCTTTTTTTGATTGTGTATGACTCAATTTTTTCTCTCCTTTTTTTCTTCTTTTCACTTATGTAGGGAATTCTCATCACTTCCCCACATTCAAGGCAAGTAATAACAACACATGATTTAGATAATCTAACTCTGCAATTATACCCAGGTTTAAGGAATAAATAACAGTTTTTACAGAATCTACGCTTCCAAATACGGGGCATTTTAATATTATATTTAGTGGCAATATTTCTTGCTAGTTTCACATAACGATTTGACCTTTCAGGATGTTCATTAAATTCTGCATCTGCTAACCTAAATAGAATATTAATTCTTTCTTCAGCTATTTTTAGCATCCATTTTGGTCTTCTTCCTCTTCTCAAAGTTTAACCTCGTTTCGAAACTCTGGAGACGAGAATACATAAAATATGCTGCCAATTATTTTTTTTAATTATAGGAGTAAAATTATTAATCAGATAATATAAAAACTCCTATTAAATATACTTCAAGAAGAATATTATAACTGGTATGTACATACCTATTTAAAAAGCTTTTCTATATTCCCATCTTCAATTTATATCGATCTTTTTATATTAATTTCGTTTATAAAAAACTCCGAAAAATCTATTTTTCCCGGAATAAATTTTTTATTACCTTCGATTACGTCTAAAATCATTTTTACTACAGTTTCCGGTGAAATTTTAGTGTTATCTATTTCATTTACTTTATCACCATGTATTTCAACTGCTTCATATGTAATAAGGTCTATTGCCTCTGATTCGATATTTTCACGAATCTTTTTTTCACTATAACCTCTTTGCTCTAAGCGTTGGCTTAATATCTCTGGATTGGTTCGAAGTACAATAACTATATCTGGATTACTCATATAATGAGAGAGGTGACCATCAACTATTACAATATCCTCTTTGCTTTGGTTAATAATATAATTCATTTCATTGCATAAAGAATCTAAATCAACGATTTTATATTCTTTATCACTATCATAACTAGTATAAATTGTTTTTTCATTAACAATTTGGTTTATGGAGATTAAATGTCCATTTAATCTTTTAGCAAGCATTGATGAGATAGTACTTTTACCTACTCCAGGAGTTCCGGTAATAAAGATAATTTTCGCCATTATTATAAAAATTCCTTAAATTTATTAGTTTTAGTTTAAATTTATTATTTTAATTTTTCGGTCAAAATATTTGCTACTTTTTCACCAGATAACAGCATTCCTCCGAAAATAGGCCCCATTCTTGGAGATCCATAAACTGCATTAGCAGCCATTCCCGTAACATAAAGATTGTGATAAACTTCTTTTGTGTTTTCCATAATAGATTTTTCACCTATTTCTGCCCACATTGATTTTTCACCCATTATTTTACCGTTTTCAGTATTAAGTTTTGCTCCTATCTTGTTTTGGGCCACGTTAACTATTTCGCAAGCATGGCCTGTAGCATCTATCACAGCCTTAGATCTTATAGTTAAAGGATCAACGTGTAATCCTCCCATTTCCACCGCACTCCAGTTTAATACCAGTCCTTCAATCTTTTCTTCCCGGATCATTACATCTTCAATACTCATGAGATTGAATATTTTAAGACCCGCTTGTGTGGCTTTGGAACATAAGGTTGAAACAGTTTCAATAGAATCAGCAACATAATAGTTATCTTTATAATGCTGAGCATTAATTCCAAATTCGTCAAGAATCCGGCGGCTTTCTTCCTGGACAACTATTTTATTAAACATCATGCCCCCTCCCCACATTCCACCACCTATACTAAGTTTTCTTTCAAAGAGTGCTACTTTAAGTCCGGATTTAGCTAGATAATATCCTGCTGCAAGGCCTGATGGTCCTCCACCACCAATTGCAACATCTACCTCCATGTAATCCATGAATTCTTTCATAAATTCTTCAACTATTGCTTTAGATATAATTATATCGTCTAGTTCCATTTTTACACCACTAATTATAATTTTAGTTTGATTTTAATGAATTTAATGTTAAAATACATTTAGAATATTTATTTTAGGATAAATTTTAAAACATTGATTTAATTATTATATTATGCCCTTCTTAACTTAAGATTACTTTTTAACAATGATTCTCAAAACATCTTCATCTTCCAGTACATGTTCAAACCCAACTTTTTGACCATCAAATTTAACAGATGATCCCCATATTTTACCATGCCTAAAATTTTTTACAAAATCACGATGCAATTTAGTACAAACATCTTTAACTGTTGATCCTCTTCTTATGATAAGTGGTTCATCGTAATCTGTTTTTTTACCTTGGGGTTTTAAATATATTCTAATCAGTTTTAATTTCTTAAAAATTTCTTTTTTAAGTTTTTCAATATTTAACTTTCTATCAGCAGATATTGGAATAGAATCTGGAAATTTCTGTATTAATTTATTTAAATAAACATCATCAACCAAGTCAATTTTATTTAATACGACTATTGCTGGTATATAACAGCGGTTACTTTCCAACACGTCAATGAATTGGTCAATATTAACATCATCTCGTATTAGGACGTCTGCATTATGTATTCCGTATTCATTAAGAATTGAACGAATTATTCCCTCGTCAATCTGGGTTAATTCAGTAGTTTTAGAAAGATTTACTCCTCCTAACTTGTTTCTTTTAATTGTTACATCTGGTTTTTCTTCGTTAGGCCTTATACCTACACTGCGAAGTTCTCTTTTTATAATATCAACATGTTCCGGGTTAAAGACGTCCAAAACTATTACCACTAGATCTGCATTGCGTGCTACAGATAATATTTCTCTTCCCCGTCCTTTACCTGTTGAGGCTCCGGTGATTATTCCAGGAATGTCAAAAATTTGGATTTTAGCACCTTTATAATCCATAACTCCTGGAATTATATCTAAAGTAGTAAATTCATATGCTCCCACTTTAGATTCTGCGTTAGTAATATCATTAAGTAGTGTAGATTTTCCAACAGAAGGAAAGCCAACTAAAACTACGGTAGAATCTCCACTTTTTTTAACGTGGAAACCTTTTCCTTTAGTCCCTCCACTTTTTCTCTGCAAAGATTCTTCTTTAAGTTTAGATAATTTTGCCTTAAGTTTACCTATGTGATGGGATGTAGCCTTGTTATATGGCGTTTTCCTGATTTCTTCTTCAATTTTCTGTATTTTATCGTCGATGTCCATGAAACTCACATAAAAATAGTTAAAACTTGTTAAAAAAAGTTCTTAATCACATATATAGATACTTTTTATTATGGTATAATCACTATTAACATTTTTCCCCATACTTCTTTTATTTATTCTTTTTCATGAAATTTTATATTAAATAACTATCATAATTATTGTGGGCGATTTTTATGAGAGTGAAAAATATCATGATTAGTAAAATGGATACAATAACTGAAGATGCCAGCTTGGAAGATGTTCTCAAAAACGGGGTAGAAACGGAAAAGGGAAGCTTTATCGTTACAAAGGGAGAGGAAAATATAGGTATTGTTACTACGTGGGACGTGCTAGAAGCTATAGCTGAAGGAGACGATTTAAGCGAAATTAAAGTTTGGGATGTCATGGAAAGGGAATTAGTAACCATATCTCCAGAGGCAACACTAAAAGAAGCAGCTTCTACTATGGTTAAAAACGTTGTTTGGAGACTTTTAGTGGAAGAAAATGATCAAATAGTGGGAATGATAAGTGCTACAGACATATTCAACGCAAAAATATCCAATTGAATAATATGAAGAATGAATTTAATTGTTTTTAATAATTAAACTTTTGATTGTCAAATTAAAGGCTAATAATTTTAATTTTTAAATCATTTTTATTTATACTATATTAATTTATAAAAATAGAAGATAGGAAAGCTTAATTCAGATCATATAGTCCAAACAAATACTTCTCCTTCTTCTTTAGCTAATTTAAACAAGTTCAAATCATTACCTTTCATGAAGTACAATTTAGTAAACATTGACTCTTCTAGTTCTTTATTCATTATTACAGCAGTATAAGTGTCATTTTCTTTAATAAGAAGGATACTTAAAGGACTATCTGCTGAAACTAGTTCATCTTTGGTAACTACACCATCTTCTATAATTATGAGTTTATGAGGTTCTATAGCCTGTTGATCTTCACCTTGTTTTGCAGCTATTACCGCAGTGATATTTGTTCCGTTAATCTGTCCTATTACACCCACTACAGCTTCTTCTGTAACAATATTAACAGTTTGAATAACAGTTGTGTTGTTTACCACTTGTTCGGGTGCACTAGCAACAGCAGGATAATAGGAATATTGAGTCCCCTGATTACTATCAAAGTCCCAACTTCCAAAGTAGGACCACCAGCCAGCTTTACCTACCATATCACCACTGGTTATGAATAAAAATGGAGCAGGATTATCTGGATGACTATATTGAAGAACGTTACTTGCTTGATCTGAGCTTAAATTGTACTGAGTAGTTAATATAGATTGTGCAGTAGTTTTATCCACTCCTAAAATAGTATCTAATATCTCTACACTGGTTTCGGTATTTTTAGTGTAGTTATCCAGTGTTAAATAGGCCATATCACCACTTGAAGTTAACATTCGTAAAATTCCAACCGATAAACTTTCATTATTCGTTACAAGGGCTTTCCCAACCCAGTAGGCTCTTGGAGTATTTTGAGATCCACCGTCAAAGGTTACTGGTCTATCAGCTTCAGCAGCAAATAGATGACCAAAATCCCACCAAGAGGTTATCACTGTATTATTAGAAGTATTCTGGTTTATCCATTTTAAAGAGTTGACCATGGAATCATCAGTACCGGGGACTACTGATGATGATATTGTATAAGCACCAGCAACTGATTGGTAAGATACCACCGCAATAATCAACAAAGCAACAATCGCACAATAACGTGGATTTTTGATATATTTTCTTAAATAAAGTACTCCTATGCCAATAAAAATACCCGCACCGAGAGCTATAGGCAAAGAAAATGCTGCGATGAATCTAACTCCTTTAGTAACTGCATAAGCAGTTATTATGAGCCATAAAGTGAAAAGAACTAAATATAATAGATAATTCTTTCTTTCATCATTTAACCAGGATTCGGTTGATTTAACTTTTTCATCTTTTTTGACATTATTATTCTTATTTTTCTTTTTACCTTTTTTAGATTTATTTTTAGTATCAGATTTTATTTCTTCTACTTCGCCTGGATCGTTACCTCTAATCTTTCTAAATAGTAGCACTATACTTAAAATACCTAGTACAAACGGTAAAATTCCTCCAACACCATATACCACTTCAGTCAAACTTGGAATTTGAAGTTCTGAAACTGATACATAAACATTGGGATAAGCAGTATTTTGTACTACAGATTGTATTTGTGCAAATCCAAATGGTTCAAAAAGTGCTGCAGCAAATTTGGAAAATCCAAAAAAAGCACCTATTAGAATAGAGCTCAAAACTACAAATATGACCAGCGACATAATTTCGGGATGATCATAGAACAGTTTTTTAATACTAGATTCTTCTTTTCTAATCTCATCCTCTTTCTCACTATATATTTCTTTTTTGTCATTAAAGAAGAATTTAAGAACTATTAAATAAATAACTACTGTGGCTATTATAAGATAGAATAAATACCACCATCCTACCCAGGCCATTGAAAATATAAGCATGGATATGGCTGATAAAATAGCATAAATACCTTTCATTTTCATGTTTTTGGCTCTAATACTTTCTATAAAGAACCAAACCACTAATAGAGGCAGCAACATGTTAAACATGTCTGTATCAAAAAAACCGGCAAATGTATGGGAGAAATAGGTGGGGGCAGTGCCCACCAGTATGGCTGCAGTAATTCCTCCAAAATCATTTGTTATTTTTTTAATAAATAAATAAGCAGGGATAACACATAAAGATGCTACAAAAGCTGCCATCCAATAACATACTGTGGTTAAGGGCACGGTTGTAAAAAGGTTCACTATTTGATAAACTAAAGAAGTTACATATACTATTAAAGGCGGATAATCAGCAGCTCTACCAGGCGGATAATATGAATGCAGATCCCATGGCGCTCCGTCTAATATAGTATCCCCTAAATGGCCATTATCAAGGAAATTTTGAGTTAATCTATAGTTGTAATAGGAATCCATTTCACTAAAATAAGGTAATCCATTTTCATCTTGATAAAAACTTTTCATATCTTGAGGAACGCTGGATAAATTAACAGATTCTGCCCTTAAGTAAAACATCATTGAAAATAATAGAATAATAATTATTAATGACCGGTATTTGGAAAAAAATTCTTTAACATTCATAATATACCCTCTGACTGCATGATGGATATGTATTTAGAATATATATAAGTTCACTATTTAGTCCTTATTTTATTTTAATTGAATTACTTTGAATTTTTTTCGATATATAACTATTTGATAGAATATTCAAAATTTTTAAATTTAACTATGGAAATACCATTAAATGGCGAATTATTAATAATCAAAATTCTATTTAGCGATGATTTTAGTTATTATAGCTTTTAAAATTTAAAAAAATGCAAGTAATCTAATTTAATAAGTTAAAAGAAGAATATTAAATAACGATTTTGCATCATTATTAATATATATTTATTTTTTTTCATATTCTATAGATTTGGTAAATCTGCATTTGGGAAAACCACTACACCCAATAAATTCCCCATATCGGCCGCTTCTTTTAATTAGATCATTCCCACATTCAGGACATTTACCCACAACTTCGTTGGACGGTTTTTTACCTTCTCGGCCACATTCAGGATCTAAACACGCCCTTTGACGTGGTTTGCCAAAGGATATCAAAGGCAGACCACATTTTTCACAAGTAGTTTTTAAAATAGTAGCACCACGGGGTAGTGGATAAGTTATTTTACAATCAGGATATCCTGAACAGCCTACAAATATACTTCCTGTACGTGGGGAATTTATTAATATTAAATTATTACCACATTTACATTTACCTACAATTCTACTTTCTTTGTAAGCTTCGTAAAGTTCTTCGCCAATTTTTAATTTTTTATTTTCAATATCGTCTAAAATAGATGCAACTTCAATTTTAGCTTCTTCTATAACCTTATCTTTTTTTATAGACCCTTTCATTATCTCTTCTAATTCATTTTCAAATTGTCTGGTCAATTTTTCACTAGTAATTTTATCACAGTATTTTTTTAAGGTGTCTATAAGTTGCTCACCTAATTGATTTACTTCAATCTGTTTTCCTTCGATATATTTTCGATCATAAAGAATAGAAATTATATTAGCTCTGGTAGATTTAGTTCCTAAACCTCTTTTTTCTAATTCACGAATTAAAGATGCTTGGTTATATCTTGCAGGAGGTTTGGTTTCTTTTTCGTCACAGATAATTTTTTGAACTTTCAGAATATCATCTTCTTTTATAGCAGGGAATACATCTGCATCAATTTTGCGGTAAGGATAATGTTCCAACCATCCCAGTTTTGCAGTTTGTTTCCTGCTAAAAGCAAATTTTTCATTACCAATGTCTAGATCCACTTTCATAGTTTCTGTTACTGCATCTTCACTAAATACACTAATAAATCGGTAAACAATTAATTCATAAATTTTTTGAGAGTCAGTACCTAACTTAGAAGGCATTAAACCTGTAGGGTGTATTGCAGGGTGTGCTTCGTCCTTTTTTTTACCTTCTTTTGGTTTGTAAGGTTTTTTTAATTGGGATATGTGGCCTTTAAAGGCACTATTCTTCCCAAGTTTTTTTAATATTTTTTCATATCCTATGCTTTTTGGAAGTTTTTGAGAAGAAGTTCTAGGATATGATGTATAACCTTCTACATAGAGATTTTGAGCAACTTGTTGGGTCTTTTTGGGACTGAAACCAAATAAGCTGTAGGCTTCAGATTGCAAAGTACCCAGATCAAATGGTACTGGTGGAGTTTTTTTACTTTTCCTGAAATTAACTTTTTCAACAACAGCGTCGTTATTTTCACAATTTTTTAAGATAGAATCTGCTATCTTTCTATCAAAAATTTTGCCTTTTTTGTGATCAGCGAGGATATCTCCTTCTAAATCAGCTTTAATCATCCAGTATGGTTCTGGTATAAATTTTTTGATCTCTTTTTCACGATCAACCAGTATAGATAGTGTAGGAGTTTGTACTCTACCTGCAGATAATTGAATATAACGAGAAGTTGCTTTCATCACAGAGTCAGTTAAATATTTGGAAATATTCACTCCAAAAAGAAAGTCAAGCACATGTCTAGCAATACCACTATCAACTTGCTTCAAATCAATTTCGATAGGGTTTTCATATGCGTTTAGTAAATCTTCTTTAGTTAATGTAGAAAATTTCATACGCTGGGCGTTATCTAAACTTTTTTCACCACAAGCATATTTTAATGCGTTATAACCTATTAATGTACCTTCAATGTCGTAATCACAAGCATGGATGAATCTATCTGCATCTTTTGAGAATTTAATAATTGCGTCAATGTAATTTTTTACATATTTCTTGCTTTTATCTTTTTCATAGAGAGGTTTCCACTCCACGTCAAAAATTTTTTTCTGCCTAGAATTTTTCGAAGCAAGTGAATATAGATGACCTACTGCAGCTAAAATAGTAGTTTTTTTACCATTTTCTTCAAATTCATAATAAGGTACTCTTTTATAACTTTTTTTAACCGCATTGGTAGATAAAGCATTAGCTATTTTTTCAGATGATTTGGGTTTCTCGCAGATTATAACCTCATGCATGATATCACTCAATTTATCAGTATAATTACACTATTTGATAGTTATTACTGAAATATACATATTTATTATTATTATTATTATTTTTGCAATTTTATTATGAAAATTATTATTAGATTATTTATCAGAATTTAATTTAATATTATTAGATTATTTATCAGAATTTAATTTAATTCTTATTATTCAAAATAGTCTTATTTAAAGAAATCTCAAAAAGTTCAAAAAATTATATTGAAAATTTTATCTTAAAAATTATATTTAGATGAATATCCTAATAACTAATTATGAGAATCAATAAAATCCATAAAATTCAGAACAATAAGGGCACAAAGGATATTTTCCATGTATATATCTACTAATATCCTCTTCATTCATATCAAATTCTTTATTACAGATAAAACATATTTCAATATTTTTAGATTTTGATTCATTTTTATCCTTCACCATTATATAAACCTCATAATTATTAATATTTAGAAATAAGAATAAATTTAAAGATATAATATTAAAGGGAAAAATCATCCCTTTTATTAAAATTTTCAAACTATATCATGTTTTTGAAGAAGTAACAGTTCATCAGTACTGAGCTTTTTACCTTCTTTAAATTTTTGATAAATTTCTTTAGCTCTTTCTTTTTCTTGAATGTTACGCTTTTTATTGGCTTTACTTTCCATTTCTCGCTTTTCTGACTTAAATTTACCAATCTTTTTGTTTATTTTGTGTATTTCATTCAATATTGCCCTGAATTCTTCGTGTTTTTTTGAAGCTTTTTCTTTGCTTTCCACAAACTTTTTATGAGCATCGTCAGCTTTACTACGAATTTCATCAGTTTTTTTGAAATATTCGAGCATTTTATCATGAGCATTTTGCGCTTCTTCAGAAAGTTCTACAACCTTGGAATGATGAGACTCTGATAGTTTCCTGAGTTCCATGGCTTCTTCTCTTACTTCTTCATTTTCTTGGATCTCTTTAAGTTTTTTCCTTAGTTCTGTAGATTTTTTAACTAATTCATTTTCTTTCCGGATATCCAAAACTTTAGTTTCAATAGTTTTTTCAATTTTTTTTATCTCGTTTTCAATATTTATGCGATCTTTCTTACCCGAAGCCCATTCCATACTTTTAAGCTCTTTATTGGCTTTTTCACGCAATTTTTTATTTTTTTCTACGTCTTCGTTGATTTTATTTCTTTTGTCCCGGAATTCTATGGCTTTATTAAGATTTTCTTTAAGGCTGTTGTTAAGATCATCTCTCAAGGTTCTAAAATCCTTAGCTTCTTGATTAAACTCAGTTCTTTCTTCTGCAACCTCTGCAAGATTTTTTTCATAAACTTTCTTTTCTTTAAGGAGCTGTTCAGTGCTCTGATCCAAATCAACGGATTTAATTTTAATATTGGTTTTAGGTTCTTCAATATCAGATTTTACATTAGCGCCGTTTTCAACTTCTAAAAAGGGTAAAAGTTCCCTCAAATCCTTTTTTTCTATAATTACGTCTGCTATTTCCTTAAGGGCAGGTTTAGCATTGAAAGCTATTCCTAATTTCACGGCTTTAAGCATGGATATATCATTTGCCCCGTCACCTACTGCAACACACTCTTCCAATGATATTTTTTGTTCTTCAGCTAGTTCTTTTAGAACATCTGCTTTTGAACCAGTTACAAGTGGACCCTCGACTTTACCAGTAAGCAAACCATCTTCTTCCAGTAAAACGTTTGAAAAGGCGAAATCTAGATCTAATTTATCTTTAATATGATCAGATATGATTTCAAAACTACCGGTTATAATAGCAATTTTATATCCTCTTTTTTTGAGCTCTTTAATGGTTTCTTCAGTTCCAGGTGTTAATGGTATTTTTTTAACTAATTCTTTAATATCTTCGACTGAAGTTCCTTTAAGTAAATCAACCCTTTGTTTGATAGATGTTTCGAAATCTAGTTCGCCTTGCATGGCTTTTTCTGTAATATTAGTAATTTCTTTTTCAACGCCTTTCAATTTACTTATTTCGTCTATAGCTTCGCCATCAATAATAACGTTGTCAAGATCAAAAACTACAAGCTTAATCAATAATACCACCGAGTTCAAATCAAATCTAATTCTTCTAAACGCTCTCGAGTCTTAGCAACACCGAGTTTAGCGTCATCAAAACTCTTGGCACCTGTACAAACTACTTTTCCAGAACCAAATAAAAGTAATACTACTTTAGGATCTTCAAGTCTGTAAACTAAACCAGGAAATTGTTCTGGTTCATATTCGGTATTTTCTAATCCTAATGCAACTGCTTCAAGATTCAATGTTTTACCTAAATTAGCGGATGCAACAATGTTTTGAATTTTTATCTCAAATTCTTTGGGGATATCCGGGTCCAGAGTCCTCATTTTGTCCACTGCAATGTGAATGGCCTTTTTAGAATCTTCTATTGATTTAGCTCCAGTACAAACTAATTTACCCGAACCAAATATTAACGCAGCTGTTTTAGGTTCTTTTAATTTATAAACTAAACCTGGAAAATTTTCAACATTATATTCCACGCCTTCTAATGCTGGTGCAACTTGTTTTAGTTCTAAAGACTTTCCTAATGTTGCAGAAGCTACGATGTTTTCGATTTTTATTTCTACATCTGTCAAATATATACCTCCGAATGATCACGATTTATTTATCAAAGCTTTTATATGTTTTATAAAGGGTTATTTATATTACTTTATATATTTATAAAAAAAAATTTTTTCCCATCTTATAAGAAAAATATTAAAGGTAATTTAACCTATTAATTCTTCCCTAATAGGAATTAAAATGTCTTAATTCATAAAAAAATGATTATATAATATTTTTTTATAAAATTTAACAGTATTAATTTTTTTAAATATTATAAAGTTTTTAGATTTATTATTTTTTATAGATTATAGAAAATTCATAATTATAATTGTATAATTTTTGATACTATTTAAATAAACATTTTTTAATATATACTCACACTAATAATTTAAATATATTAAAATTTGTTGTAAAGGGAAAATTATGGTTTTAGATCCAAAAATTTATCGTGAAGAAATCTCTAATCTCGGAATAGAAGGACTGAATATAAAAGTACATTCCGTTGCAGAAGCATTGCAATTATTAGTGGAGTTGAAGAATATTGAAAAGACTTTAAAAAAGATTAAGTACAACATAAGAATTGACATGCGTTCTCTAAGAAAACATTATTTAGATGAGATTAAAGAAGTGGAAAAACCAGTAAAGGTCATGAAAGTATTTAATAAAAAATTAGACCCTAAAAAATCTTTAAAAATTAAAAAAAAAATTGTAAACGAACGAGAACATAGGATAAAGCCATATGAACTACTTGAAAGACTTATAGATGATTATTTATGGCAAATTGACGAATCAAAAAAATATTTACAGGATTTTATTGGAAAGAAAATGGAATGAAAAATTTTTAATTATATAAAATATAAACCTAAAAAAATATATTAATTTTTAGCATAATAAATATTACATAAAAATAAGTATTATTGATACATTGGTGCTTTTACGGCCATTATAAAAAATATAGTTAAATTATTTAAATAATAATTAAAGGTCGTGGCAATATAATTAGTTCTGCAAACTCAGAAGATCGTGAAGAGTTAAAACTGTCAGTAAATGCCCAGAAAATATTAAAAAAAAGGTATTTGCTCAAAGATATAAATGGCCATCTAATCGAATCACCGGCAGGAATGTTTAGGAGAGTTGCCAGTGCAATTGCTCGAGTAGATAAAATTTACGACGCTAATGCTGATTTAAGTCTTCTTGAAGATAATTTTTATAATTTAATGTCCAATTTAGAGTTTTTGCCCAATTCTCCCACCCTGATGAACGCGGGGACTGAGATAAATCAATTATCAGCTTGTTTTGTATTGCCAATTAAAGATTCCATAGGCGGTATATTTGATTCTCTAAAATATATGGCCCTTATACATAAATCAGGAGGAGGAGTAGGCTTTTCTTTTTCTAAACTGCGTCCTAAGGGGGATGTCGTTAAATCAACAAAAGGCATAGCTTCTGGTCCAATTTCATTCATGCGAATATTTGACGTAGCTACTGACGTAATAAAACAAGGAGGTAGGAGAAGAGGGGCCAATATGGCAGTATTAGCTGTAAATCATCCTGATATAATTGATTTTATTACCGCAAAAAGCAGGGAAGGATCATTTACTAACTTTAATTTATCAGTGGCAGTGGATGATGAATTTATGAGGGCAGTTGATTTGAACGAAGGATATGAACTGAAAAATCCAAGAAATGGACAATTAGTAAAAAAAGTTCCATCACGAGAATTGCTTGATAAAATAGTTGAAATGGCATGGAAAAATGGAGATCCTGGATTAATATTTATAGATGAGATCAATAGACGCAATACATTACCTAAAATTGGAAGGATCAATGCAACTAATCCTTGTGGAGAACAACCACTGTTAGATTATGAATCATGCAATTTAGGTTCAATAAATTTAACTAAAATGTTAAAAGATGGTAAAATAGATTGGAATAAGCTTGAAAATACAATAAATACAGCAGTACACTTTTTAGATAATGTTATCGACTCAAACAATTACCCCACATCCAAAATAAGAGATAATACACTAAAAAATCGTAAAATAGGACTTGGAGTCATGGGATTCGCAGATTTACTTTTAATGATGGGAATTCCCTATGATTCTAAACAAGCCTTAAATTTAGCAGAAAAAATTATGAGTTTCATATCTCAAAGTGCAATAAATGAATCAAACCGACTAGGCATTATAAGAGGTTCTTTTCCCAACTTCAGTGGAAGTTTATGGGATAAAAAAGGTTATTATGCAATGAGAAATGCTACTACAACAACAATAGCCCCCACAGGAACAATAAGTATCCTAGCAAACGTAACTAGTGGCATAGAACCTTTATTCGCCATTACATTCGTTCGAAAAGTTATGAATGACACTAAATTAATGGAAATAAATCCTGTTTTTAAAGAAATTGCCAAAAAAGAAGGATTTTATAATGAAAATATTTTGAGAAAAATTGCTGTAACTGGTTCAATACAGAATTTAACAGAAATTCCAGAAAAATATAAGAAAATTTTTAAAACTGCTTATGATATACATCCCAAGTGGCACGTTAAAATGCAGGCAAGTTTTCAAAAATACGTGGACAACGCAGTATCTAAAACTGTAAACTTACCTAAAGATATATCAACTAAAGACGTAAGAGATATTTTTTTACTGGCATATAAACTCAAATGTAAAGGAATTACAGTTTATAGATATGGCACAAAAGAAGAACAAGTATTATACCTTAATAATTTACCAGATGCAGATTCTCATAAAAAATATTTAAATGTTGATTCAGAATTTTCTGGAGGATGTCCTAAATTTAATTGTCCGCACTGAAGTAGATTATTATATAAATAGGTGATTTAATGATAGAAGTTGAAGTAAAAGCTCATGTAGATAATTTTAATATAGTTAAAAAGGCGTTATCTGATTTAAAAGCTCAAAAGATAAAAATGGAATATCAAAAGGATATTTACTTCAACGCACCTCACCGTGATTTTTCTAAAACTGATGAAGCACTTAGAATTAGAGAAACCACAACAAAGGATTCTGTAAAGTTAATTCTCACATATAAAGGTGCAAAGATGGACGAAGTAAGTAAAACTCGTAAAGAAATAGAAGTTGAAATTGAAGATAAACAAAGAATGTCTGATATTCTTGAAAACCTAGGTTTCATCCCTGTTGCAAATGTGAACAAAGAGAGGGTTATTTATAACTATAACAATTTTGTTATTAGCTTAGATGATGTTTCAAAGGTAGGTACTTTTGTTGAAATCGAAACAGAAGCAGTAGAAGGAGAAAATTTTGAAGAATCAGTAGCACAAATCTTTAAGATTTATGAAAAATTAGGTATTACCAACGGTTTTGAAAGAAGATCTTATTTGGAACTAATGGGAATTTATATTTAATCAAAATTATGGAGTTTATAGAAATAACAAAGTAGAATTGGAATATAAAAGTTTAAGAGAAATTAGTTCAAACTTGACTTTGAACAAAAATCCTATAAATTGATAATATGTTTGATATCAAATTTTTTATAAATTTGTTAATGCATATATATTTTTAACATAAATCTTAAATTAAATAAATTAATTCCTTTAGAAAACTTTCATCAAAAGAATGTATACAACTAAAAGGTGGGTGTAATTTGAAATACTTTGTCAGTCCTTTTAATAAAGAAGTTAAATTAAAATTTCCAAAAAATATCACTATTTACGATACTACTCTTAGAGACGGAGAACAAACTCCGGGTGTCTGTTTAAGAACAGCTGAAAAACTTAAAATTGCTAAGAAACTTGATGAACTCAGAATTCATCAGATAGAGGCTGGTTTTCCCATAGTATCTAATGAAGAAAAAAGATCAGTAAAGGCGATAGTTAAAGAAGATTTGAACGCAGATATAATAGTATTGTCGAGAACTAAGAAGGAAGATATAGACATAGCTTTAGATTGTGATGTTGATGGTATTATCACTTTTATGGGGACCTCAGACATTCATTTGGATCACAAATTGAAATTGACCCGAGAACAAGCTTTGAATGTGTGTATGAAATCAATTGAACATGCCAAAGATCACGGCATATTTGTTGCTTTTTCAGCAGAAGATGCTACTCGTACAGATTTAGACTTTTTGAAAAGAATTTATAAAAAAGCAGAAGATTATGGGGTAGATCGAATTCACATAGCAGATACCGTAGGGGCTATTAATCCTTACGGAATGGATTTTTTAGTAAAAGAATTGAGAACATATCTAAATACAGATATAGCTATGCATTGTCATAATGACTTTGGTATGGCTCTTTCCAATTCAATTGCCGGACTTCTAGCAGGTGGAAATGCAATTTCAACTACTGTTAATGGAATAGGCGAAAGAGCAGGCAACACCTCTCTGGAAGAGTTGGTAATGGCTTTACTAATAATTTATGGAGTAGATCTGGGTTTTAATATTAAAGTATTCTATGAACTTTCAAAGATGGTAGAGGATCTCACCAACATGAAAATACCTGCTAACAAACCTATAGTAGGAAAAAATGTATTTAGACACGAATCCGGTATACATGTTGACGCAGTTATAGAAGAACCATTAACATACGAACCTTTTGTACCAGAATTGATTGGACATCACCGGCGTATTGTATTAGGTAAACACTCTGGATGCAGAGCAGTCAAAGCAAAACTTCAAGAATGTGGAATTGAGGTTACTAGAGATGAGCTGTGCAAAATAGTTAAACAGGTTAAAATGCAAAGAGAAGAAGGCAAATATATTAACGACGAAATGTTCAATAAAATTGTTAGATCAGTAAGGGGTCCAGTAGATATTTAAAAATAATATTCTGTTTTGGGCATATTTTTATATTTACAGTTAAAGTCATGATTTTGAAATATTGATAACATTTAAATGAATGATTTAGTTGGTTTTAAAGATGAATATTACTGAAAAAATCTTAGCAAAAGCATCCAATAAAGATAAAGTTAATCCCGGTGAATTAATTGAAGCTAATGTAAATCTGGCAATGTCTCATGATGGAACTTCACCTCCCACAATAAATACTTTTAAAAAAATCGCCGATAAGGTCTGGGACAACGAAAAGATTGTAATGGTATTTGATCATAATGTACCTGCAAATAATATGGGTTCTGCAGAATTTCAAAAGGTCACCAAAAAATTTGCAGAAGAACAGGGAATTAATAATATTTACACTCACGGTGAGGGGATATGCCATCAAGTTCTCCCCGAGAGAGGTTATGTTAAACCGGGGGCAGTAATTGTAGGTGCAGATTCTCATACATGTACTTATGGCGCTTTTGGAGCATTTGCTACTGGTGTTGGAGCAACTGATTTGGCATTGGTATATGCAACGGGAAAAACATGGTTTAAGGTCCCTGAAGCATACAAAATAATTGTCAATGGTAATTTAGAAGAGTATACTACTGCTAAAGATGTTATATTAAACATAATTGGTGAAATTGGTTCTTATGGAGCAACATATAATTCATTAGAATTTCATGGTGAAACTATAGACTTGATGGATGTATCTGGAAGGATGACAATGTGCAACATGGTTGTTGAAATGGGAGCCAAAAACGGAATAATGGAACCTAATAAATTAACTCTTAAATATCTTAAAGAAAGGTCTAAAGGTCCATTTAACATACTTACTTCCGATAAAGATTCTGAATACGAAAAAGAATATGAATTTGATATAAAAGGGATGGAACCTCAAGTTGCATGTCCACATAATGTAGATAATGTTAAAAATATATCTAAAGTCCAGGGAAGACACATTGATCAGGCGTTTATAGGTTCATGTACCAATGGTCGTTTAGAAGATTTAAGGCTAGCAGCTAAGGTTTTAGAAAATAAAAAAGTACACAGTGATGTGCGGCTAATAGTGATACCTGCTTCATCGGAAATTTATTTAGATGCTTTAAAAGAAGGTATAATTGATATTTTTATATCTGCAGGAGCTATAGTATGTAATCCTGGTTGTGGACCCTGTTTAGGGGCCCATATGGGTGTTTTAGGTTCGGGAGAAGTATGCATTGCAACCACCAACCGTAATTTTATAGGTAGAATGGGAGATCCAGATTCAGAAGTTTATCTAGCCAATCCTGCTGTGGTAGCATCTTCATCAATAGAGGGAGTAATAACAAATCCAGAATAATAACTAATTATAAATTTCACTTTATACTGGAATAAAATGAAAGTAGTGAGCAAAATGGATGTAAACATCTTAAACGAAATAAAAAAAGTAGAAAATAAAGTTGGACAGCTTTCTAATACTCAAAAAATTCTTTTAGCCACAGATGGATCAGTTACAACTATACTAGATGTTTTAGATGGAGGCAAAATTAATATTAAAACCACTACTCAGGAATTTCAGAAAGCAGATGAGAATATAGCTAATTTACTTGGAATATCCAAAGGGGACACCATTAACTATAGAGTTGTAATAATTGGTCGTAATAAACCATTAATACACGCAGTATCCTATATACCAGTTAAAAGACTTAATAATAATTTTAAAGAAGATTTGATCAGAGCAGATATTCCAATAGGCAGAATTCTAAAAAAATATAACATAGAATCTAGAAGAGAGATTAAATCCATAGGAATAGAAAATTCAACCCCTGAACTTAAGGATATATTTAACACGGATTCGATTATGATAACCAGGACTTATAACATAATTCACAAAGACTCTGTCCTCATCAGAATAAAGGAAACCTTTCCCTATTCCTTGTTTAAGGGTTATTGATAATTTTTAATCAGATTTTTAAATCCAATTTAGATGTACATTTATTTTAGTTAATGAATTTGAATTAGATTAAAATTCATAATTTAGAGGGATCATATGGGTGTGAAACTAAAAGATATAGTGGAAGCAGAAGAGATAAAATTTGAAGATTTGAAGGATAAAGTGGTAGCTATTGATGCTGCTAATAGTCTTTATCAATTTTTATCAAGCATACGTCAACGAGACGGAACACCACTTAAAGATCAACAAGGAAGAGTAACTTCACATTTAAGCGGACTTTTATATAGAACATCAGCACTTGTTGATAAAGGAATAAAACCAGTTTATGTATTTGATGGAAAATCTCCTTCTTTAAAAGAAAAAACTCAGACAAAAAGAAGTGAGATTAGGATTGAGTCTGAGAAAGAATGGAAAAAAGCCTTGAAACAAGGGGATATAGAGAAAGCTCATAAATATGCTATCAGATCGTCACGAATGTCATCCGAGATAATTGAAAGTTCTAAGAAACTTTTAGATCTAATGGGAATACCAATTATTCAAGCTTCAGGGGAAGGAGAAGCTCAAGCTGCATATATAGTTCAAAATGGCGATGCTTGGTGCGTAGCTTCTCAAGATTATGATTGTATTCTATTTGGCGCCTCTCGTATGGTAAGAAATTTAGCTATATCCTCTACAAGAACTGAATTGGAAATTTTCAAATTAGATAAAGTTTTAAATAATCTGGATTTAACAAGGGAACAATTAGTTGACATAGCAATATTGGTGGGGACAGATTTCAATCAGGGAATAAAAGGCGTCGGGGCCAAAACTGCTTTAAAACTTATTAGAGAGTATAAAGATTTAGATAGTATTCTAAAAAATTTGGATGAAGAGATAGAAGTTGATATAACTGTTTTGAGGAATATCTTTTTAAAGCCTGATTTGTTAACTGATTACGAAATTAAATGGAAAAAACCAGATAAAGAGGGAGTTATTGATTTTTTAAGCAGGGAACATAGTTTTTCTGAAGAAAGAGTTTTTAATGCATTGGAAAAAATTAAAGGGTTGGATAGTACTCAAAAAAGTTTAGAAGATTGGTTCTAAATTTATATTTTTCAAAAAATATTATTTAAAGTTATTTAACCATTACTAACTAGATTCGAAGACCTTAAATCTTAAAAATAATTCTTATTAGATTAAAATATTTATACAGTTTTAATATACTACTTAATTGAATCAATATGAATCATTTATATAGAAAATGAAATATTAATCTATAATACATTTATTATGATAGAATTTCTACGTTACATTAATGGGAGATGTATAAATGAAATGCCCCAAATGCGGTATGGAAAATTTAGATGACTCTAAATTTTGTGCAAAATGTGGTCATGATTTGAAAAAGATTTCAATAAAAGAAGTAGAATCTAAAATTGGAACTAATAATTCCAAAATCTCCAATCAAAGTTCTAAATCTACTAATAATACAGATAAAACTATTAAAAAAAAGGATAACAAAAAATTATTTTTATTGATAGGTGTTGTTATAATATTAGTAGCAGTTATGGGAGTTTATGCATTATCTTCAACTTTTTCTTCATCTAAACCCCAAAATTCTGCAGTTTTCATTGTTTCCGCCGTTTCAGGAACATCTGTTGTGACTGATCCTACAAATAATAAAACTTATACTGTAAACGTAGATTATTATGGTATCAGCAGTGGTTCTGGATTCATAATCACTAATGATGGTTATATTGCAACTGCTGCTCATGTTGTGGCCGACCCGTGGGATGTGAGCAAGAAAGGGTTAATAAGAAAGATGAATGACGATGATATAAAGTATTATGTAGATAATGCAGCAATGTATATATTTTTACAAAAATATTATCCTGATATTTTAAAAAATATGACTGAAGATGACCTTGATGAATTAACTTCCAGGTTTATGGAATCTGGGGCTGTTAAAGCTATTAATTATAAGCATGATATTTATATTCGTGGGCCTGCATTTCCAGATAGTCCAAATAATCCGCCAGTTGCAAGTTTAGTGGATATGGGAAGTTCTGAAAACGAAATTGATGTGGCTTTGTTAAAAGTTGAAAATGTTTATAATTTACCTGCTCTTCCGGTAAGTTCCGAAAAAATAGAAGTTGGTGAAGATGTACGTATATACGGATACCCTATGGAACAATTTGCTTTTTATAAAGACGTATCTAATGCCGAAACTAGCGATGAGGTATGGAATAGCATATATACAGCAACTCTAACTCAAGGTGTAGTTAGTGGGGAAAGACCTTCGCCATCTGGAATAAAATATTATCAAACTGACGCTGCTGTGGATAGTGGAAGTAGTGGCGGCCCGGTGTGTAACAAAGACGGGAAAGCTATTGGGATAATTGTCCAAGGTTTTGAAAAACAAGGTTTTAACTTTTTCCTACCTTCTGAATATTTGATTCAAATGTGCAATGAAAATGGTGTTTCTCTAAGTAGAGGGTTATTCTGGTAAAAATCAGTTATTAATTTAAAAAAATAAAGGGAATTTAAAAAGGAGGGTACTCTCCAAAAAACTCCTTGGCATATCTGCGTGCTGTTTCAATTTGAGAGGGAAATTCTCCAATCATTTTATCTTCAATTTCTTTCCTATTTTTAGAACCAGCAACAATTTTCAATATATTTGTGTATAAAAATAATTCATCATCAGATGGTTCACATGGCATTTCTAAGGTGATACACACATCTTCCCTTTTAAAACAGTTTAGACGAATGAAAGGAGCTACAGAACCAATAAGAACTCCCCATTTCAGTTTTATGAGTGGGGGCACTCCTACTTTTACTTTTCTATTTTTATCAGTTAATTTTTTGTAGTTAGAAATATTATAACAATGTGGTTCTACATATATCTCTGGTTTATATGCTTTTATAAGATATATAATTTCTTTACCCACTTTAGAATAGTAATAATCTTTATCGAGAGTGCTTAGGTAAGGACTTTCATCACAATTGTAAATTACAAGCTTACCCTCTTGCACATCATTGCTTTTTATTTTTTTTAGAGCATTAATTGTAGTTAAACCTTCTTTTCCATGCACTCCTCCGATAAATAATCTTACTGGACCTATTCCCTTATCGATTATTTTAAAATAGCTCATATAACTCCTTCAAAGTATTTAATTGAAGAAGAAAATTTAAGTTCCTTCCTCCCAATTTTCAAGATAATTGATCTGTTTCGAAGTCAAATTATCAATTTCTATATTCATAGCCTTTAATTTAAGTTCAGCAATGTACAAATCTATTTCTTCAGGTGAAGTATAAACTTCATTTCCTAATTGTGCATCCAATAGATATTTAGCAGATAATGCTTGCATAGAGAAGCTCATATCCATAATTTCAGCTGGATGACCTTGTCCTCTTTCTGAAGCCAGATTAACAAGCCTTCCGTCGGCTAGAAGATACAAAATTCGACCATCTTCCATTACAAATTCTTCAATATCCTCTTTTATCTTACTATTATTGACAGACATTTCTTCTAAATTCTTCCTGTTTATTTCCACATTAAAATGACCAGAATTAGCCATTATGCATCCGTCTTTCATAAGTTCAAAGTCCTTACCTGCAACCACATCAATGTTTCCAGTAGCAGTAACTAGGATGTCAGCCTGTTTAACAGCTTCGGATATTTTCATAACTCTAAATCCATCCATTTTAGCTTCTAATGCTCTAATAGGATCAATTTCAGTTACAATAACATTTGCTCCCAATCCGTCGGCTCTCATGGCAATTCCACGTCCGCACCATCCATATCCACACACAACAACTGTTTTTCCAGCTATTAATATATTAGTTGCCCCCATTATTGAATCAAATGTAGATTGACCAGTTCCATATCGATTATCAAACAGATATTTGGTATATGCATCGTTAACAGCCATTACAGGGAATTTCAAAGCTTTATCTTCAGCCATAGCTTTAAGACGGTGAATTCCAGTTGTAGTCTCTTCACATGCACCTAAAATATTTTTAATTAATTCAGGCCTTTCTTTGTGTATAAGAAATATCATGTCTGCACCATCATCAATAATAATATCAGGGTCGTGATCTAGCACTTGATTAATATTTTCGTAGTATTCTTCAGTACTTTCTCCCCTCCAACCATACATATTAAGTCCCATAGCAGCTCCTGCTGCTGTAGCATCATCCTGAGTTGATAAAGGGTTGCATCCAGTCATTGCTACTTCCGCACCCCCGGCCTGTAAAGTTAATCCTAAATTTATTGTTTTAGGTTCAAGATGTAAACAGGAACCAATTGTTATTCCATCAAAAGGTTTTTCATTTTCAAATGTTTTTTTAATAGTTTCCAAAACAGGCATATGTCTTTGAACCCATTTTATCTTCCTTTTACCTTGTGGTGCTAGTGATATATCTTTAACTTTATAACTCATTTTTGTCACCTGAATATTAGCAATTATTAAACAGTTTAAATTGTTTTAATCCGATTTAATTTCAATTTATTTTTACTAAATATTAAACTTTAAATTCGTTTATATTACTAATCCCTTTTTTCTAATATATATTAGTGAATTATTGATATATTTGGCAATCTTAAAATAAGTTAAATTAGAAGAAATAGAAAAACTATTTTAACCTTTAAACTATCGGATAAATTTAGAATATAGTTCAGTATTTGAAAAATGTAAATATTAAATAATATTTGCAAAATTTGATTAAAATAAGATAAAAAAATACTAAAAATAGTTTTTTTTGTTTAACAAAACTATTGATTAAAATTAAAATAATTAAAGATTTGTTCTAAGAAAATAATTGAGAAGTTGAATTGTATAACTTCTCATTTAAAGTTTTAATGGTATTGAACCATTTCAACTTCGCTTTTTGGTTTAACCTTTTTCATTGCGTCTTTGAAATATTTCATAGAAACATTTTCTGCGTTAAGATCGTCTCTAAGAGTTAACATAACTGCTTCACGGCACACAGCTTCTATATCGGCACCTACATAACCTTGACTTATCTTTGCGAGTTTTTCAAGCTCTACATCTTCTGCCAGAGGCATGTCTTTAGTGTGAACCTTATATATTTCAACTCTTGCTTTTTCATCAGGATCTTCCACTTTTATATGCCGATCAAATCTTCCAGGTCTGACCAGAGCCGGATCTATAATATCAACCCTATTAGTTGCAGCAATAACAGAAACATCGGTTAATTCTTCCATTCCATCTATTTCAGTTAATAGTTGATTTACAACTCGTTTAGTTACACCTGAATCTGAATCTGCGCCGCTTCGGGTGGAAGCAATCGAATCTATTTCATCGAAGAATATAACGGTTGGTGCAGTTTGTCTGGCTTTTCTGAATATTTCCCTGACTCCTTTTTCAGATTCTCCTACCCATTTGGATAATAATTCCGGACCCTTTACTGCTATAAAGTTTGCATCACTTTCATTAGCTACCGCTTTAGCAAGTAATGTTTTACCAGTTCCAGGTGGTCCATAAAGGAGAACGCCTTTGGGTGGCCTAACTCCAAATTTCTCGAAATTTTCGGGATATTTAAGCGGCCATTCTACTGCTTCTTGTAGCTCTTGTTTAGTATTTTCAAGTCCTCCAATATCTTCCCATTTAACATTAGGTACTTGTACTAATACTTCTCTAAGTGCAGATGGTTGAATTTCTTTTAAAGCTTCTTTAAAGTCAGATTTTTTAACGATCATTTTTTGAAGGGTTTCTTTAGGTATTTCTTCTTCTGCCTTAATATCTGGCAAAATTCTCCTTAATACCCTCATAGCCGCCTCTTTACATAGAGATTCAAGATCTGCTCCTACGAATCCGTGAGTAACGTCTGCAATTTCGTCTAGATCAACTTTTTCATTTAAAGGCATTCCACGGGTATGAATTTGTAGAACTTCATTTCTACCATCTTTGTCAGGAACTCCAATTTCTATTTCACGGTCAAATCTACCTGGCCTTCTTATTGCAGGATCAAGAGCATCTGGTCGGTTAGTAGCTCCGATAACTACAACTTGTCCTCTAGTTTTAAGACCATCCATTAAAGTTAAGAGTTGAGCTACAGTTCTTCTTTCAACTTCACCACTCACTTCTTCTCTTTTGGGAGAAATTGCATCTATTTCATCAATGAATATTATAGAAGGGGCATTTTCTTCTGCTTCTTCAAATAATTCTCTTAGCCTTTCTTCTGAACCACCCACGTATTTGCTCATTATCTCTGGACCATTAATGGCAATAAAATGTGCATCGCTTTCATTAGCTACTGCTTTAGCCAGCAAAGTTTTACCTGTACCCGGAGGTCCATGCATCAGAACTCCTTTAGGGGGAGATATTCCCAGTCTTTCAAATAATTCTGGTCTTTTAAGTGGAATTTCAATCATTTCGCGTACTTTTTTAACTTCTTCTTTAAGTCCGCCTATGTCTTCGTAGGTAACATCCACGAAGGTTTTAACTCCTTCCAGTTTTGAAACATCAACCGGGTTAGGTTGAACTTCTACATCTGTCATAGGTCCAACTTTTACTATACCCACGGGTTTAGTTGAGACTACAGCCAGTTTAATTTCTCCGAGGGGAGATACATCTCCCATATCTCTGAAAAATTCGTCAAACAATCCTCCTCTCATAGTTTGTTGTTGACGTATTCCTGAAACTATAATATCTCCTTTAGATAATACTCTACCCGTAAAAGCTTGAGCTACATCTCCTCTGATTAATATTTGTTGGTCTACCGGCGCTAAAACCACTTTTTGCGCTTCCTTAACTTCCGCTCTACTTACTGTTACTTCTTCTCCTATGGATGTTCCTGCATTTTTTCTCATGTATCCGTCAATACGTACAATTCCAAGACCTATGTCAGATTGGGATGATGCTACTAGCGCAGCTGTTAATTTTTTACCTTCAATTTCAATGATGTCCCCATCTAGTAAATCTAATTTTTGCATGCATGCTGGATCAATCCTTGCAACAGATCTACCAACATCTGATTGTGAAAATGCTTCTGCAACTTTTAGTTTCATTTCTTTTTTTTCCATAAAACACCCCACTGTTCACTATTAATTATTATATATTTATGAAATTACTTAAAAATAAATTTTAGTATAAAAAATGTTTTAGTTAATTATGGTTACTATAACATTCGTAATTCATAGTATATAAAGGTTTCGGTTAAATGTAAAATTAAAAGTCCCAATTTAAACTCAATACTTAAAATAAAATAAAATAAAAAGATTTAGACAGAATAAAATAAATAAATATTGGTTTCTATCTAATTATAGCTCCAAAACCTTTTAATAAAGTTTCTACAGATTCTCGGGCTTCATTTTTTATAACAATATATCTGATGGTAATACTCATGAAGTTGGAGGGTACTTGTTCACCATGATAAATATCTATAATTTCAGCACTTACCACATCATTAAGACTTTCTATGGTCTGAGCAATGAATTCTGCATTACAATTTTTAGGAAATACAGCTGAAACATCAAAATATTTCTTAGGATAATTATTAATTTTCCATTTTAATAGTTCATCATCACTTAAAATTTCTACATTAGACAATTTCAAATTAATAATCTTGTTATTCTTTATCAGAACTATTTCATCGGGTGATATTTCTTTTAATACTCCTATATGGATAGTTCCTGAATAAATATGTCTTAAACCTACTTCTTTTCCTAAAGATTCTTTAAGAGTCCTTATTTCTTCAGTTAAAGCAGCTATGGCCTTATCCGATCTTCCAAGAGCAGCTTCTATATCGTCAAGGTGTTTGGCAGCAGAACTCATAGTTTTTACAAATTTTTCCTCATCTTTCTCATCGATCATCTTTTTTAGTTCCTTCAGATTATCCAAAAAAGCAGCATGAGTTTTTTTATTGTATCTATTTTCAGTTTGTATGGAATAGGCTAGATATGGATTTTGAGCAACAATTCTGGCAATAATATCTACCATAAGACTATAAATTGGACTTGCAAATTTTCTAGATTTTTTAAGATCTATTTGGAGTTTTTCAATGGTGCTTGCGATATTTATATATGCAAAATGAGTTAATCCTTGTACAATACTCATCATTTCGTCGTGAATTTTAGGGGTGGTGATTAAAACTCTGGAATTTTCATTTTCAAGAAATTTAACTACTTTATCAAACCATATACCTCTATTTATTGGGGTTAAAACAACTACTTGACCATCTAAAGATCGAATTCTAGGTCCAAACATGGGATGGCTGGGTAAAAATTCCACTCCTTCTGGCACTGATTGTTGCATGGATTTAGCTGGTCCTTCTTTAACCGAAGTAACATCCATTAAAAGAGCGCCGGGTTTCATTACAGGAGCTAATTCTTCTATCACGGAGGATGTAACATTTATAGGGACACTAACTATAACAATATCCGATTTCGCCGCCGTTTTCACATTATCTGAGGAATATTCCACTTCCAAATTTTTTGAGACTTTTTCTCCGGCAATTCTGTCTCTACCCGTTACACAAACATCAAAATTTTTGCTTTTTAAAAAATTAGCAATCCAATGTCCCAGTCCTCTAGTTCCCCCTATGACTGCAATTTTCATTTTAACCCCTATATTCAGGTTTATAATTGGTTCTTAAATAATTTCAGGTGAAATTTTAAATTCTAATTCAATACCTTTTCTGCCAGATATCCTCCTAAAGCACCCATACCAATACAAACTAATCCAAATATTATAAATCCAAATAATAATGTTGATGGATCTATAAATAGTCCAGTAGATAAGTTATTAGGCAATTCAGGGATGTTAATAAATCTGTAAGCGAAAATAATTAATCCCATTATACAAGCCGCGAATATTCCAACTTTATAACTTCTTTTTTCAGGCAAGGTTAAGTAAGTGGCTACAAAAGCAGTAATAATTAAGGCTAATAAACCGTCAACAAGGAAGAATAAAATTATTCCTAATAATATACTGATAATTATAGCGCTTCCCACTTCATATTTTCCCATAAACTATTCTCCTAAATTGAATGTAAATTAAATTTTTTAAATTAATTAACTAAAATTACACATTAAAATTTTATACTTTCATTAATCATAAATTATCCATGAAAATAGACTAGTTATAATTACATCGATAAGATTGATTTTATAAACTAATTAATTTTCTATTATGGTAATAAATTATATAGTATATATTTTATAGGTTTTTTAAAAAATAATTTAAAGGTATTAAAATGCAAGTTATCTATGAAGATTTAACAAAGGGAGTAATCGAACTTATCCCGGAAATATTAGATGATTTATGGCATTTATCTCATATAATTGAACAAGGAGATTTATTATCCTCTAAAACAACAAGAAGAATACAAGATACTACTGGGGAACGGATAAGGAGTGACAGGGGGATTAAAAAAACATTTTATTTAGGTATAAGGGTAGAAGATGTAAATTTCCATAAATACACTGGAAAATTACGTGCAACTGGAACCATAGAAAAAGGTCCTGAAGATTTAGTACCTTTAGGTTCTCATCATACCATTGATTTAAAATTAAAAAATTCAATAAAGATAGAAAAAGAAAAATGGTCTCGATGGACTTTAAAAAGATTAAAAGAGGCTATTAAGTCATCAAAAAAGCCATCAGCAGTTATAGTGTCAATTGAAGATGATGTCGCTGATCTGGGAATAGTAAAACAGTATGGTATCGATTATTATGGCCCTATAATTGGACATATATCGGGAAAAAGAGTAATTCAAAAAGATAGACAAAAATCAATACTTCTTTTTTATCAAGAAATAGTAAACGCTCTTCTAGGATTCAAAGAGATTAATACAATTATAATTGCTGGGCCTGGTTTTTCCAAAGGAGATTTTTACAAATTTTTACAAGAAAAATATCCAAATCTTGCAGAAATAAGTATTATAGAAAGTACTGGAACTGGAGGCCGAACAGGAATTAATGAAGTCCTTAAAAAGGGTACAATTGATCAGATAGCTGCAGAAAATAGAATTGGACAGGAAATAACTATGGTTAATCAAGTCCTGGAAGAAGTGGGAAAATCTTCAAAATTGGTTAGTTATGGTAAAAGACATGTAATTGAAGCAGCTAATGCAGGTGCAGTAGAAAAATTACTGGTTATAGATGAAATGGTTCGTCAGAGAGATATTGAAGATTTAATGGATTTAGTGGAGACCATGGGTGGTAAAGTAATGATCATAAGTAGTGAGCATGAAGGTGGAAAACAGTTAAATGCTCTGGGCGGTATAGCTTCTATTTTAAGATATGGATTAGGTTAATTCAAATAAGGTTTTAATATAACTTTCATAATGTTTTAATCTTTGATTTCTTCTAAGGTGGTAATATGGATATAGCATTTACATTATTAGCTGTGTTTATTGTATCAGGGTTTTTGACTATTCTCTTTAAAATTATATTTGAAAAAATTGGAGGTAGTTTATATACTTCCATTCGGGGAGGAACTCCACGTGCAGTGGGTTTAGGGCCTTTCATAGCTATGATACTTTTTTTACCATCTCCCTATAGAGATTTAATATTTATTATAGGTATATTCGCATTTTTAGATGATATAATAGGTCGCAAACCAATTATGGATATGCCAATCGAAGTTGGCCAATTATCTAGAGGTTTGGGGATGTTGTTGGTGGCATATGTTGGTTATTTTTATTTTGGGCCTACTTCAATCTTGATTGCCTTAATGATCCAACCTTTAAACATTTCGGATATGCAACCAGGTTCTGCTTGTACTACAATAATAATAATGAGTCTAATCATTTTGATAGGTATGTTCTATTTAGGGATCCTTGGAATTTACATTCCTCTGATAGTGCTGGCGGCTTGTTTAGGATATGCTGTTTTAGATTATCAGGGTAAAGTGATGATGGGCGAAATTGGGAACCATTCATTTGCAGTTGCATTAGGAATGTCGTTTGCAATATTAGGAGGATTCTGGGTTACACTATTACTCTTTATTGTAACTGTTATAGTTATAGCTGTAATTAGAAGAAATAATTTATTAAAATTCTTAGAGGATAAATTAAAAATCATTAATCCTTCATTTGGAGACCTTTTTATGGATGTTTTAACTGGAGGAGGACTAGGAGATTTGTTTAGGAGGATAATATTGGGAAAAAGAAAAATTATTATAAAAAATAGTTTTCTAAAATTATTAGGCTTTAGAAGATTATTTCATAATCCATACGCCAATAATAACCTCTAATCATTACAATATATTATATTTAATTAATTAAAATAGATCAAATAATTAAAATTCTAAATGTTGCTTTTTAGAATATCTATTCATAACTTAATAAGTATAATAAATAGTTATTAATTCTAATAAAGTTTAGAAGATATTAATTCTTCATTCTTAAATAAAAAATTATCATGGTGATTTTATGAAAGCACTATTCATTGTTACTGGCAGAGGAGAGGGAGGAGATGCTGTAACAGCCCTTAACATTTCAAAAGCTTTAAAAGTATATAATATTAGCAGTGAATTTGCATTGGACCCCAGTGCATCTGGATTACTTTTTAAAAAAAAAGGAATAGATTGGCATAAAACACCTATCCCTCAAGCAGGAGGTCATGCAGCCACTAAACTATCTTTAGCTAAAGGCGGATTTAAAACACTAAAAGCTGCTTATAAATCTGTTAAACTAATAAAAAAAATTCGTCCAGATGTGGTTATTGGAATTATAGGTGGGGGAGCTGTGATTGCCTGCATTGCTTCTAAAATTGCCAGAATACCTGCAGTGGGGGTTTCAAATACGCCGACCGATGCAAAAGTTTGCAGCAATCTAACTACAACAATTGCTCTTCCTGAATCCAGTTTATTTAAACAAGAATCAGTAAAAGATAATGTTAAAAAAACTTATTATCCTTTAGATCCAAAAATATTAAATGGAAACATTGATAGAGCTAGGAAACTGATGCCCTCCACTTTTAAAGAAGATATTCCCACAATTTTATTATCATCTGGCTCTATACTATTTGAAAAGATGGCTTTGGCAGCTTTTAGACTAAGCGAAAGTCCTATTGAAGCCAATATAGTTGTAGCTGGAACTATTAGGAATGAAAAATGCAAAGAATTATTAAAATCAGATAATATTATTTACTTGGGCTATGTTGATTGGATGAATGATTTACTTAAGCTGGCTGATCTGGCAGTACTTTCAGATGATGGTATGATGATAAATGAGGCTTTAGCTTGTAATTTGCCCATAGTATCCTTGGTAGGAGTTAAATATGGTAGATATCATAATATTGCATCCATATTTGAAGGAGCTGTTATAGAATCAGATATAAATCAAATAAGTAATTTAATATCTGATTTATTAGATAATATAAATGATTATAAAGCTAAGGCATCTGAATATGGTGAAGAAGTGCTCAAATCTTCAGATAAAATAGCGAAAATAATAAAAGAGCAGATTAAGAATTAATAAAAATTAGAATTAATAAAAAAACAGATTATCCCATTTTAGGAATAATATACAATATGGTTAGTGTTTCCACCACTGCTGCAACAAAAAGGACAATCAAAATCAAAACGTAACTTTTCAAGTTATTAATCCAAGCTTTTTTATAGGCCCTTAAACGTTTTTTTTCTCCTAAAGCACTGGGTTTTATGATGGCTTGTAAAAAATCAATGCTAGCTGCAAAAGCCATAACATAAGCCAGTCCTTCGAGTATAAGGGTTGGAATAACGTAAATAAGTAATGCGGTAGCTTGTGGATTAACTGGGGCATAAATAAAACCCCATAAAAATGGGCGATAAATAAATATCAGGGTTCCAATGCCTATCATATTCAGCAAAGTAATAAAAAAGAAACTACCCAAAACGGCGTTAAATCCAAATATTGTTAAAACAACAGATATAAGGTCACCTGAATTAATGGCTTGAAATAAACTGGGTAATGTTGAATTCAAACTGGAAGAGACGGTTTGAACAGCATTTTCTCTACTTACAGAGTAAAATATTCCGGATATTCCTCCTAAAATAACTAGAAGGTAATATACCAGGAATGAATAGATAAATCTTTTTTTGTAACGTTTTACATAAAATTTATATATATTTTTCAAGAATTTTATCATATCAAAACCTAGAGTGAACTAATTAATTATCAATAATTTTATTATCTATAGCTTGGAGCAGGGTATGCATACTTTTTGGCCATTTTTTTCTGATGTTCTGTGTGCTGATACCATCTCTCCGCATTTTGAACATTTTATACTTTCAAAAATTCGGGCTTTGTCTGGCATTTCTACATCAACATGTTCCACCCTAAATATGTCTTCAGCCGGTGCTTTTATGAGTTTTTTAGAAACATTTATCATGGCCCTTTTTAGATTTTCCATATCTTCAGGTCCCGCATGTTTTGAATTTACTTTTTTTCTAAGTTGATTTAATGAAGGGTCTATTTTATCCATGTTAAATGAATTTCGTAGTGATATTCTGACAGCTTCGCCACTAAGCCTATTAATAAATGTATATACTTGTTTACCATAATCATTAAATATTAAATTTCCTTTGCCAAAGGTACATCCAGTAACTACTTGTATGGCGTCAACAGCACAAGTATCATTTTCTACTATTGCAATTAATTCTTCATCAGTAGATTTATTCATCGACAAGGTTTTTAATGCTAATTCAGCAGCTTTATAACCAAAAGCAGAACCGGGGCAAACATGCCCATGGAATTCAGTTACAGATGAGAACGATTTAATATGGGGTTTTATTAATTTGGAGTTGTTTAGTTTGTCTATTGTCATATTTAAACCTTAATTCTTTTTTTTATTATTTGTAAATTGTTATTGAATATAATCATTTAAAATGATAACTTTGATTAACCAAATTTAGCAAAAAATCTCATTAATTTATATATAGCGTCAGTGGAAGGATGGGTTTCAATAAAATCATCAAAATCATATGTTTTATATCCATCTCTTAACATTTTTGACATGTATGCTATGCTTGTCCGGGATGAGGGGGATATGGAGAATATCTTTTTTACCTCTCCATTTTCCGGGTCTACTACAATTTTTGTAAACCCGGTTTCGCCTTCTAAAGCTTTCCAAAATGCTTCAGGACCTGCAGAACCGGGTATGCTGGCAGAAATCCATTTTTCTTTATTTTCAGAAGAGTCTTCAGACTTAAGAAAGGCAACATCCTTTTGAAGTGAGATAGCATACGGGGTTAAATGGTAATCAACTTCGGTTATAATACCAGATATATTTCTTGCAGCTACAACCCCCTCCATACGAGCAATAGGTGTGTTTGCTATGCCTCCCGCCACATCACCTGCAGCATAAATATTGGGATTACTAGTTTGCATCTTTTTATTCACAACTATGTTACCGCGAGAATCTGTGTCTACCAAATCTTTAACAATTTCTGAATTAGCCACCATTCCGGTCGTTAATAGTACTGATCCTTCAAAATCTCCTTTACTGCTTTTTACACCATTTCTTATTATTTCGTGGGTATCTACATTTTTAATTATTTGAATCCCTGGTAGTAAGTTTTTCACCACATAACCGGTAATTTCAGGATCAAGTATTTTTAAAAAATCATTTCTACATAAAATTTTAACTTCCGAGCCCATTCTTGAAAATATACTGGCAAATTCAGCTGCCATAATCCCGCTTCCAATAATAACAAGCTTATCCGGAATTTCAGATAGTTTTAAGATATCTTGATATGTTATTGCATATTCTACACCTTTAATATTTGGTAGAAATGGCCTGGCCCCAGTGGCAATTAATAACTTATCATATTCGAATTTTTCACCATCGACAGTTACATAATTGTTTTCCACCACAGCCTCTCCTGAAACTATTTTAACCCCAGTATCCTTAGTTTCATATTCTAGTACTTTTCTAATTTTTTGCAATGTATTTTTTATGCCCACTACTGTTTTATCGAATGAAATTTTAATTTCATTAATATTCACTCCAAATTTAGCGGCATTATTGGCGTCATTAATAAATTTAGCTACATCATTAAGACCGCAAACTACCATACATCCCTCATTGAGGCAGGTACCTCCAATTTTGCTTTTTTCTATTAGAGTAACTTCGTTATCTAATCCGGAAGCTTCCATAGCTGCTGTCCTGCCAGCTGGCCCTCCGCCAATCACTATTAATTTCATATATATATCTCCTTTCAACTCAACTGTTTTATTATAATTTATTTAAATTTTTGAATACATTACTGGTGAGAAAATATAATTTATCGAGTTTTATATGGAAATGACTTAACTTAGATATCTTTATATTGTAATATGGATAAGATATTTTATTATAATTTTGAATTTAATTAATGAGATTATATTGATATAAAAAAAAATTTTTTTATAATAAAAATCGAAAGAGGAGATTAAATGTGCATTGCAGCACCCGCTCAAATAATAGAAATTGAAGATAATGTAGCAACTGTTGACTTTGGAGGAGTAAGGCAACAGGCTAAATTAGATTTAGTAGAAGATGTAAAAATTGGTAAATACGTTTTAGTACATTCAGGTTATGCAATTGAAGTTTTAACTGATAAAGCAGCTAAAGAGTCTCTAGAAGCATGGGACGAACTTCTGAAAGTACTCGACGAGGAAGAATAAATTAATTTTTAAATATTTATTTAATATTTTTTTTCTTTTAAGTTTTATTTTGTCACGATTTGGTGTTATGAATGTCATTGCTTTTGTTTAGTATATTGCTTTATTTTTGTAATTACAATAACTTTTATAATTAATATAAAAAAAGAAAATAGTTTTTAAATTTAAAATTAGTAGGAAGGGTCTTTTCTATTGATAAATTGTATTAATATATTGACGGAAATAAATCCGGCTATTATTATTCCTAATATAAGGTATGTAGGATCCATGTTCTCACCAACTCAATTTAATTATTTATAAAAATTTGTATTTATCTTATAAATCTTTTTTTAATTATTTAGCAAAAATATAGATTATAAATATTAAACTTTTCATTAATATAAAAAAATTCTTTTGAAACCAGATTAATATATGGAAACTCTTTTTACACCATTTATATCTAAAAATTGATTATATAAGTGTCCAGGAATTGGTTTTTCTGTTATTAAGGTTAAAAGAGGATTTTCTTCTAGTTCAGGATCTCCTGCGTGGGCTTGTCTAATACTTAAACCTTCCTTAGTTATAAGTTCTGTTGCCTTAGCTATTATGCCGGGGTTTTCTGCGTTTGCTTCAATTTCTACTACTCCAAAACCTAGATCCTTTGCTATATTCTTAAGCAAGGTACCGGCAGGTAGAATATTTTTGAATATATTTGCTAACTGTTTATCAGATAATATTACATCTACTGTGGCTTTGATGGTTCTGCGATCTACTCCTGATGCTCTTGCTAGAGCCACATCGCTTATTTCTACATCCCCACAAAATATTTTTCCATTTTCTTCCACATGTAAACCCAACTCCACAATTTTGCGTGCAACACTCATTCGCGCTGGGAATTTTTCAAATTTGTGTTTAATTTTGTCCCACATAACATCACTAATAATACCATCATTGTTACTACAATATATATCTTAATGTATAAATATGTACTACAAAGTTTTAAATAGTACTATAACGTAAAAGATTTTTAAGTGATTTCGCAGGTGAAAAAAATGCAAAGATGTGAATGTTTTTGGCACCCTCAAAATTAATGAACCAACAACTACTGATTTAAATTTTAAAAATCCCTTTGAACTATTTAAAAAGATTTATTACAATTACTCAAATGCATTCCTCTTAGAATCAATGGAAAGCGATAGCGGATTGTCTAGATATTCTTTTTTAGGTTTTGAACCTTTTGCTACTATAAAAGCTCATGAAAATGTTATAGAAGTTGAAAAAAATGGTGTTAAAGAAGAATTTGACACTTCAAACCCATTTAATGAAATAAAAAACTTAACGAAAATAGAAAATGGAAGAAAAGGCTTCAGTGGAGGTCTGGTTGGTTACATATCATATGAATCAGTCCGTTTCCTGGAATCTATTCATCTTGAAAGTGGTAAAAGTCCTGATTTTGAGTTTGGATTATTTTTAGATGGCATAATCTTTGATCGCAAACGTAACAAATGTGAATACGTTACATTGGGTGAAAACAGGATTGAAGCCATACAAGATCTAGAAAAAGATGACTACCAAAATGAAAGTCTTAAATATAAACCAAAGGGCCAGTATTTTACCAAAAAAGAATTTGAAGATAAAGTATTTCAAGTTAAAGAAAAGATAACTGCTGGAGAAGTATTTCAAACCGTAATTTCCAATGCTTTTGAATACAAAATAAATGGTGATAAACTCTTATTTTATGAAAAATTACGCAACATGAATCCATCTCCATATATGTACCATTTGAAACTACCAAACCATGAAATAATTGGTTCAAGTCCTGAAATGCTAATAAAAGTAGAAAATCGAAATTTAGAAACTTATCCCATTGCAGGAACTCGTAAAAGAGGAATTACTCCTGAATTGGATAAAAAACTTGAAATTGACTTGTTAAAGGATTTTAAAGAAAGAGCAGAACATTTAATGTTAGTAGATTTGGCTAGAAATGATATTGGTAAAGTAAGTGAATTTTCCACAGTCAAAATTCCAGAATACATGACTGTTAAAAAATTTTCTCATGTACAACACATAGTTTCAAAGGTTACTGGGAAATTAAAAAAAGATAAGACTTCAATAGATGCACTAGGATCTATTTTTCCTGCAGGCACAGTAAGCGGAGCCCCCAAGATACGATCAATGGAAATAATAGATGAAATGGAACAAATACCTCGTGGACCCTATGCAGGGGCAGTTGGTTACTTCTCACTTAATGGAAATGCTAATTTTGCAATAACTATACGTACAATGGTCTGTGATGGTAAAAATGCGAAAATACAGGCTGGTGCTGGAATAGTACATGATTCAGTGCCTGAAAATGAATATTTTGAATGTGAAAATAAAGCATTAGCTCTGTTTAGTGCAATGGAAATGGCAGGTGAAGCAGATGATTCTGATAATAGATAATTACGATTCATTTACATACAACCTCTACCAACTTTTAGGGGAATTTGAAGAGGATATAGTTGTTAAAAGGAATGATGAGCTGAATGTTGAAGATATAAAAGAAATTAATCCTGAAAAAATTATTATATCACCAGGCCCAGGTAATCCAACTAATGAAAGAGATTTTGGAATTTGTATGCAAGTTATTAAAGATTTAGGAACACAAATACCAATATTTGGCGTCTGTTTGGGCCATCAAGGAATATTTGCAGCATTCGGTGGTCAAATTATCCCATCTAATCCAGTACATGGCAAGCAAAGTCTGATTTTTCACCAGTCCACAGAAATTTTTAAAGATATTAAAACTCCTCTTCAGGCTACAAGGTATCATTCATTGATTTGTGATGAAGAAACAATTCCTGATTGTTTAGAAATAACTGCCAAAACTGATGAAGGGATGATAATGGCCATAAAACATAAAAAATATCCAATATACGGTCTCCAATTTCATCCAGAATCTGTGGGAACTGATGAAGGTAAAAGGATTATGAAAAATTTCCTGGAGATGGAAACATGATAAAAATTACAGACATTATCCATAAAAAAAAGAATTCCCTGCACCGAATTCAAAGATACAAACCATTATTTGAGCTTAAAAAAGATATAAAAAGGGTTAAAATACGAAACAATTTTAAAAATGCCCTATCCGATCCAAAAGACGTAAAGATAATTTGTGAATACAAACCAGCATCTCCATCTGCAGGGGAAATATCCGACATGCTTGTGGAAGATGTAGTAAGTACATTCGAAAAAAGAGAAACTAGTGCTATATCTATATTAACTGAAGAAAACTTCTTTAAAAGTTCTATAGAAAATTTAAAAGTTGCATCAAAAATTTCAAAACTTCCATTACTGCGAAAAGACTTCATATTAACCGAATATCAAATTTACGAGTCTAGAGCAGCAGGAGCAAGTGCGGTTCTTCTCATAGCAGATACTTATCCTGATCTAAGAGAGGGAATTGCATTATGCGAATATCTGGGAATGGACGCACTGGTGGAATGTAAAAATGAAAATGAAATTAATATGGCACTTGAGGCCAATGCCAAAATTATTGGAGTCAATAACCGAAACTTTCATGACTTCAGTATTGATTTTAACAGAACCAAAGAACTTTCAAAGATGATACCCTCTGACATTGTATTGGTTTCAGAAAGCGGTGTAAAAACTAATGATGATGTGAAAATGTTATGTCAATATGGAGCTGATGCTATACTGGTTGGAACCACTATAATGGCTTCATCTTCTATACCCCAAAAGGTATCTGAGTTAGTAAATGCGGCCAAAAACTCAAAAATAAAAAGGTAAATTAGATGAAAGTTAAAATTTGTGGTTTGACCCGGATAGAAGATGTTAAAGCTTGTGAAACTGCTGGATCCGACTTGATAGGTTTTATTAATATTAAGAGATCCAAAAGATATCTTAAAATTGACCAGATCAATACATTGATTGCTTCAATTTATTTAAATTCTGATATTGAACCAGTAGTTGTACTTGAACCTGAAAACAGTCAGGTGTTAGAAGAAAAGGTTGAAAAATTGAATATAGATAATATTCAACTCCATTCATTATCTTATGATGAGATAAAAAAGTTCAAAGAAACTCATAAAAATTATAAGATTATCAAGGCTATAGGGTTGTCCAATGAAATAGATAACTCTAAAGAAAAAGAAATTAAAGAATTTGCAGAGATTTGTGATGGTTTACTGATGGATTATGAAATATCTGGCAGAACAGGGGGAACTGGAATCCAAATCCCACTCAAAGTGGCGTTAGATGCTTCAAAAATTGCTAGACAATCTAATACAAATGTAAAACTATTTCTTGCTGGTGGAATTGACGCAATTCGCATAAAAAAATATTATGATATTATTAATAAACATTTTGATTGTTTAGATGTAAATTCTGGAGTGGAAGATAAACCTGGAATAAAAAATCATGATAAAATAAATGAAATTCTAGAATTGATAATTTAATGAAATTTAAGGTGATATGATGATAACTAATGGAAAATTTGGTAAATATGGGGGAATATTTGTCCCGGAACTTTTAATTCCTGCATTAGAAGAGCTTGAAAAAGCTTTTCTAAAATATAAAGATGATAAAAATTATAACAAAGAACTTGATTATTTATTAAGAGAATTTGCAGGTCGGCCCACTGCACTTTACTATGCAAAAAATCTTTCAGAAAAACTGGGATGTAAAATTTATCTAAAAAGGGAAGACATGCTTCACACTGGAGCCCATAAAATCAATAATACGTTAGGACAAGGACTTTTAGCAAAATATATGGGTAAAACTAGAATAATTGCTGAGACTGGTGCAGGCCAACATGGAATTGCCACAGCAGTGGTAGGATCATTACTGGGTATTCCAGTTGAAGTATATATGGGCAGTGAAGATGTTGAAAGACAGTCATTGAATGTTTTTAGAATGGAATTATCTGGAGCTAAAGTTATTAGCGTTGAAACAGGTTCCAAGACTCTAAAAGATGCTATAAATGATTCATTAAGAGATTGGATTACCAATGTGGAAAACACCCATTACCTTATCGGGTCTACCATGGGACCCCACCCCTACCCTACAATGGTAAAACACTTTCAAACAGTTATTGGAAGAGAAACTAAAAATCAAATTTTGGATAAAGAAGGTAGACTTCCAGATACTGTCATTGCATGTGTAGGTGGTGGAAGTAATTCAATAGGCATATTTTCACAATTTATAGAACAACAAGAAGTAGATTTAATAGGTGTTGAAGGTGGTGGTGAAGGACTGAGTAGTGGAAAACATGGAGCTACGTTGTGTGTTGGGACTGAAGGTGTTTTGCATGGTTCACTTTCTTATGTCCTGCAGGATGATTTTGGTCAAATCAGTGAAGCCCATTCTGTTTCAGCAGGTCTTGACTATCCAGGGGTGGGGCCAGAGCACTCCTATTTACATGTAACTGGCAGGGCAGACTATGTGGCAATAACAAACAAGGAAGCTCTTCGAGGTTTTGAATTATTATCCAAGTACGAAGGGATAATCCCTGCGTTGGAAAGTTCTCACGCCATAGCCTACATGGAAAAGTATGCCATGATGAAAGAGAATAAAGGCAAAACAATTATAGTGAATCTCTCTGGAAGGGGCGATAAAGACATGTTTATAGTCGCAAAAGAACGAGGAATCAAATTTGACTGAATATAATCTTAAAATTTATATAACTGTCACGGGGTAACAAAATGGACTTTGAAACTTATGCAGATATGTTTAAAAGGGTAAATGGCAATAAAGAAGGGGCATTCATCCCATTTGTTGTTGCGGGGGATCCTGATTTTAAAACATCATTAAAAATAGTGGAGAAATTTGTAGAAGAGGGAGCAGATGCATTGGAAATTGGTTTCCCCTTCAGTGATCCGGTTGCTGATGGTCCCACTGTTCAATCGGCAGATATAAGAGCACTTGAAACTGGCATGAACACTGATAAATGTTTTGAATTTATAAAAAAGATTCGAAAATTTACCAAGATTCCTATTGGAATTTTAGTCTATTACAATCTAATTTATAAAATGGGACTGGATGAATTCTATAAAAAAGCAAAATCATGTGGAGTAAATGGTATTTTAGCAGCGGATTTACCTCCTGAAGAAGCAGAAGATGCACTTCTTTCTGCTAAAAAATATGATATTGACCAAATTTTCATGGTTGCCCAAACAACCAGTAACGAAAGGTTGAAATCTATATCCAAGATGTGTTCAGGTTTTCTTTATGTGGTGGCAGTTATGGGAGTAACTGGCGCCAGATCCAATTTAAAACACACCACTGTTGAACTAATTGAAAGGGTTAAAAGTCACAGTAACCTTCCTGTAGCTGTTGGTTTTGGAATATCTAAACCGGAACAAGTCAAAGAGGTATTAAATTCTGGTTCCAATGGAGCAATTGTTGCAAGTGCTATACTCAATATAATAACTGATAATCTTCAAGATAACGAGATAATGTTACGAGAAATAGGAATATTCTGTCGCCAACTTAAAGAAGCAACGAAATATTAATGGGCGCATGGGTTAGTGATTTTATGATTGCAGAATCTTTAAAAAAAATTGTATCCAGAGAGGATATTAGTGAAAATGAAGCTTATGCATGCATGGAAGAGATGATCAGTGGAGAAGCAGACGATATACAAATGGCGGCATTTTTAACAGCTTTAAATATGAAGGGAGAATCTGTTGAGGAAATCACAGGTTTTTCCAGGGCAATGAGAGATTTTTCAATAAAAGTTTCGCCAGATCTGGATGCTCCTTTGGTTGATACTTGTGGTACTGGGGGAGACACCCTTAAAACATTTAATGTTAGTACTATTTCAGGTATAATCGCTTCATCAGCTGGTGTTGTTATTGCAAAACATGGTAACCGGAATATAACCAGTAAATGTGGCGGAGCAGATGTTTTAGAATCTCTAGGTGTTAATATAAATGGTGATGCCCAGAAGGTGGAAAGATGTTTAGAGAAAGCAGGTATAGGGTTCATGTTTGCCCCTAATTTTCATCCAGCTACAAAAAATGTCATGCCAGTTAGAAACAAATTAGGTATTAGGACAGTTTTCAATGTTATAGGGCCACTATCTTCACCGGCAAATGTTGATATTCAGTTGATGGGAGTTTTCGACCCGGATTATGTGGAAATAATTGCCAAAGTACTCAAAAATTTAGGTGTTAAAAAGGCTATGGTAGTTCATGGTTATGATGCTAAGGGAATGCCGGCTATGGATGAAATTTCCACTATTGGTAAAACTAAAGTAGCTATTTTGATCAATAAAAAAGTGGTTATAAAAGAGATTTATCCAGAAGACTTTGGGATAGAAAGAGCTTCACCTAATCTTATTGAAGCCCCTGAAAATATTAAAGGAAATGTACAAGTTGCACTAGATGTGCTAAGGGGAATAAACAATAAAACTAGGGATCAGGCTAGATTGGATATATGTTTGATCAATACTTCTGCCATCCTCTTTTTAGCAGGGAAAGTTGATAATTTTAAAAATGGAACTAAAATGGCTTACAAACTTGTTAAGTCTGGATGTGCATACAAAAAGTTACAAGAATTTATTAATATCAGCCAATAACATTTCATTCTTTAAAATAAGAGTGAATCTTCAAAGAAAAAATAGTATTATTTAATAGATATTTAATATTATAACAAGTTTTATAACTTTTGTTGAATATACTTTAAAAAGGAGCTTGGTAATTCAGTCATCAATTACCTTCTTTTTTTACTTATTTTTTTTAAATTAATTATATGCAATTAAATTATTATATACAAATTTTATAAACCCAATTTTGTTAAATTATTTATAAGATTTATAGATTAAAATAAATTTTTATTTTTATAAGTTTTTTTCAAAAATAAGGTTAATTTTAAAAAGTACATTATAGCAATAGAATTTTTCAGAAAACTATTAAATCTTTTAGAAATTATGCATTAAAAAAAATGTAATGGGCCCGCTGGGATTCGAACCCAGGACCTCACGGTTATCAGCCGTGCGCTCTACCACCTGAGCCACGGGCCCTTTTAAATTATTAAATCATAGATGATCTTCAAATTTATTTGTAAACTATCAGAGAATAGTCCTTATTTAATATAATTTCTTACAAAAACTCTAAAAGGGGTAGATGCAAGGTTTACCTTTCATCATATATATTCTTTACGATAGGATTTATTTTGGAATATTATTTCCGGTTAAAACATTGATAACTCTCTTGCTACATGCTTGGAAATCAACATTTTCAATAGTCAAAAAATTACAACCACAAATAACTGAGCAAACAGCCATAGCAGTATAAAGAATAGTTTCATGTTCTTTAAAAATCTTTTGACTTTCCATATATCTTTTTTTAGATTTATCCCCAATTCTTCTTTTGATAACATCTTCATAGGGGGCTTTTATTATAATAATTGAATCAGGTTTTATGATTTCAATGGGCAGAGATAGTATGTAGCCAATAACAGACTGGTCAACGCCGTGTAGATCTACTATAACATTTTTAAGATCTTTAATTTTTTCTGCGGCAGTCTTCCAGATTTTTTGTTGAGTATCTATATCCAGTTGGAACATCTCATCATCAGTTGATGCAAGGTTATTTTCTTGGGCTATTTCTAGCATTAGATCGCCATAATTGATATAATTGCATCCGATAGCCCTCGAAACATTTTTACAAACTGTGGTTTTACCCACACCCGGAACACCCACCACACAGGCAATGTTCCACCAAAATTCCATTTATTTGTTCACCATTTCATTTATGGCATCTGCCATCATATGACCTTCAACAGTAACTTCCGCTTTATCAATCTCTTCTAGTTTTTCAGTAGCTACTCTTGCGTTCATAGCCATACCTGCAGCACTCATACAACCCGGGTTAGTAGGTTTAATCACTATTTTAGCAATAGTTTCATCATTTTCGACTACTTCAACACTCTCTATTAGTCCCATTTCAAGAATGCTTATACCCATATGTGGATCCGGAACACTTGAAAGGGCACCTTTTACTTTTTCTACTAGTTCTTCTGACATGTTTTACCTCTAAAAAATAAATTAATGTTTAGAATATTATTTTAATATCATTTCATTGTAAGTATTTATATATTTAAATTTTGCGGATATTTTTTTTACTTTTTACGATGCCTAATTCTAACGGCAACACCTTTAACTGCTTTTTTCATTTCATCCCCATTTAAAACAGATTTTCCTACACCTACAACTTCCCCATCTCTCACTATAACTACTTCATCTTTAGGAATTATATTGGAATCGGCATTAACCACACCTGGTGCAAATAAAGTATTAGTTTTTAGCTCAAAATCTATTTCAACCCATTTTACTCTGATTTGATTTAGTAGCTCACCTCCCTCCAAATTTAACGAATAAAGGCCACTATCAAAAAGTAAAGTAGCAATTGTTTTTCCATCATATAAAATTCTTTGATTAAATCTGCCTTTGCTTTGACAATTATCAGGGATCAATTTATCAGCTTTTTTAGTGTTAAACTGGTAACGAGCTATAGATCTTAATCGATGAAGCTTTTTATTTCTATTTTTGATCTTAGGCTGTTTTCTAAGTTCCTTAGCCAGATTATACAAAGATTCTTTTGAGCTAATTTTATTATCTGAAACAGTGTAAATACAGTCTTGGATAAACTCCTCACAAACTTCCCGGTATCCTCCAGTCAAATGGGCAATTACAGTTTTATCTTTAACATATCCTTTCAAAACCTTACCTACAATTTCAATCTCTTCGTATGACCAGTCACCAGTAGTTGAAACATCGTATGATTGTATTGGATACGTTTTTTCCATTTCCCGGGGGCATATCCCAAAAGGAGAAGTTAAAATTAATTCTTGAAATTTTTTGGTAAATTTCATAAAACTTCTATGTGATGGAGAAGAGGAATAAGGTTTTCTCATACTGCAGGGAACAACTACAATAACATCTCCCAAAGGTTCCAGGAGTTCCATTCTATTTCGCCATCTAACAGCTTCATTACGGAATAAAGATTCTTCAGTCACTCCTAAAACTTTCATAAAATTTCTCCTGTATCTGTTACTTACTCAGATTATTAATAATAATTAGAATATAATAAATATAAATTATCAGTTTAATTACTTAAAAGTAATATTTATTTTTTTAAAAATTTTAAAGAAGCAGAGTTCATACAATATCTTTTATTAGTGGGGGGAGGGCCATCATCAAACACGTGTCCCAAGTGGGCATCACATCTGGCGCAAAGAACTTCATTCCGTATCATAAAATGGCTAGTATCCCTCTTATAATTTATATTTTCTTCAGCTACCGGTTTCCAGAAGCTAGGCCACCCAGTACCAGATTCAAATTTTGTTTTTGAACTAAATAAATCAGTTCCACAGCAAACACATTTATAAATACCCTCTTCATGGCAATCATGGTATTTACCTGTAAAAGCAATTTCCGTGCCCTTTTTTCGAGCCACATTGAACTCTTCTGGTGAAAGTAATTTTCTCCACTCTTCATCAGATTTAATAACCTTATCCACTAACCTAATTTCATCGGTATCTGAAAAATAAATGGGAATTTTATTGGAAGAATTTTCTTCATTATTGGATTTATTTAATTTCATAATATTCCCTCATATATTATAAATAATTTCATACCTATCTATCAATATATTGACCATTTAACCATTTAACACCGGTTATAATTGATAAATCTTTATTTAATGATATAAGATCTTCATTATTAAGTTTATTAACATCATCTTTACCAACAATCCGGGTTAAATTTGCTAACTCTTCAGTAGAAACTTTAATATAGTTAGATAGTTTTTTAATTCCATCTTCTTCAATTAATTGCGTAAGTAATGATGGATTTTGAGTAGTAATTCCACTTGGACATTTGCCGGTGTGACAAATTCTAAACTGTTCGCAGTTTATGGCAACGAGAGCAGCTGTGCCTATGTATATTGCATCGGCTCCCATTGCTAAACATTTAGCAAAATCAGCCGATTTTCGCAGATTTCCACCAGCAATCAGCGAAACTTCGTCTTTAACATCCAGTTCCAACAAGGTGTTATAAGCCCGGGGGAGAGCTGCAATAAGGGGTATACCAACATTTTCCCTGACATAAGGATTAGTTGCACCAGTTCCTCCACCAAAACCATCTATTGCGATAAAATCAACTTTTGAATCTATTAAAACCTCAATATCTTTTTCTAAATTTCCACAACCTATTTTAGCACCTACTGGTGTTCCTGAAGTAGTTTTACGAATTTCTTCTATCTTATTTTTTACTTCTTCTGGTATGGTAATATCTGGATGATGCGCAGGCGAATAAGCGGATTGCCCCTGTTTTAAACCCCTTATTTCTGCTATTTCAGGAGTCATTTTACTTGCAGGCAAATAACTACCCTTACCGGGATAAGCTCCTTGTCCAAATCTTAATTCTACTGCAGCGGCTCTTTTTAATTTTTTATCATCTATTCCAAATCTTCCAGTGGAATACTGCAAAATTAGATATTCAGAAGCAGTATCCAATTCCTCTTCCAATATTCCCCCTTCTCCAGAATTGAAACCTACATTCAGATTTGCAGCAGTTTCGGCGATAATAATTCTAACCTTACGGGATACGGCACCAAAACTTAAACCAGATATTAATATAGGTGAAGAAATTTTAAATGGCTTCTTAGCTTTAGGACCTATGATAACTTCTTTTTTAACATCATCTTCCTTATTTAAAGGAATTTTAGATACTTGAGCAGGGATAATATGAAGATTATCCCAACTGAAAGGCATCTTTTTAAGTGATCCCATAGAACGTACTACACTTTCTCCACTAGCACTAATATCTTTAATATCCACCAAAGTTTGGTAAAATAAATCGCTTTCATCAGACTTCTTCTTACGCATTAAAGTTTTACTTTCCCCTACAACATCTTTGTCACAATAATATAACCCTTCTAATTTGTTTTCAAAATAAACTGGGCACATATAACAAATACATCCATTTTCACGGATATATACACAACTTTTACCTTTAGAACAGTATAAAATTTCCCCATCACAATATTGGGGATAACTAGGACAGCTTTTACATATACATTTCAAACGATTTTCTTCGTTATCCTCTACTTTTGCCATGTTTATAAACAACCCCTTTGTTGTGAAATTTTTCCATAATCAAATAAACCTTCGAGGGTCTGTATCTATATCCACAATCACTGGACCCGGAGATTCGAATGCTTTATCTACAGCATCAGGTAGATTTTCTGGTTCGGTAACTTTGATGCCTAATCCGCCGCAATTATTGGCATAATCTGCGAAATTACAGTTTAATAAGTCTGTCTGCCAATTTGGATAATTTTCCACCATTTGTTCTTGCATTATCATTGCTAATTGTTTATTATTGAATAAGAATATTTTAACTGGAAGATTGTATTTAACCGCGGTTATGAAATCTCCCATAACCATGGTAAAGCCTCCATCGCCAGTTATACATATAACTTGACGATCAGGGTATGTTATTTGGGCCGCTAATGCTGCTGGTAACCCAAAACCCATAGAAGCTAAATATCCTGACATAACCATTTTTTGCGTGGAATACATCCAGAAATTACGTCCAAACCACCAAGAATTCTCTCCAACGTCTAAGGTGATAATTGCTTTTTTATCTATTTTATCATTTAAAACACTAATAATATATTGTGGTCTTAATGGCTTTTGTTTTTCATCAATTTCTTCATCTAAAAGTTCCAACCATTCTCTTTTTAGTCTACTTATCTCTTTTAAATAATCACTATTATTTTTTTCATCTACCAGTGAAATGATCTCTGGTATTAACTGGGCGCTATTGCCTAAAAGACCCACTTCTACAGGATACTTCCTGGCGATCATTGTAGAATTTATATCCATCTGAACTGTTTTCTTCTCAGGGATCTGGGTCATATCAGAAAATGAAGAACCTATTACGATTAACAGATCAGATTTCTGTACCAGTTTTGAAGCAGCTGTTGAACCTATTGTGCCGTGACTTCCAACGTAAAGGTCTTCGTGTTCGTCTACAACACCTTTACCTCTGAAAGTAGTTACAATGGGGGAGTCAATTTTTTTAGCCAACTTTAGTAAATTTTCTCCCTGCCCCATGGCACCAAAACCTGCAATAATCACCGGCCTTTCAGAATCATCTATAGTTCTGCCCGCCTTAATCACAAGGGATTTTGACTGTTTAATAGCCATATTTGGCATGTTACCTTTGAAGGGAACTATATCCGTATCATATCCTAATTTTTGGATGTCATTGGGAATCCCAATATGAGAAACCCCTTTCTTTAACATGGCATTCTTAATGGCTAGTGTGGTAAGTGTGGTGGTTTGTTCTTTAGACATTAAAGTTTTATTGAACTCAGAAATAGGTTCAAAAAAAGAGTGTTGGTCTATCTCTTGAAATGATCCCGGACCAATTAACTGCCTTTTAACCTGTCCGGTTAAGGCTAGCACTGGCGAGTTGTCAAGTTTTGCATCATAAAGTCCTGTTGCAAGATTAGTAGCTCCAGGACCAGCCACAGTTAGGCAAGCAGCTATATTTCCCGTAAGTTTTCCATAAGCTGATGCCATAAAAGCTGCTGTTTGTTCATGTCTTACTTGAATGTATTTTATTGAATCATTTTTACGTATAGCATCCGAAACACCTAAAGATGAAGTTCCAGGAATTCCAAATACATATCGAACCCCCCATTCAGCCATTTGCCGAATCATAACATCAGAAACTGTTGAATCTTTAATTTTTTCTTTTTTTCCCTCATCCATTAAAACAAAAACACTTTTAGGGGAATTACAAACCGGGCATTTCCAGTCATCCGGCAAGTCCGAAAATTTATATCCCTCAACATCCTCATCATAAACATAATTACAGACTGTACATCGATATTTTGCCATTAAAATCCTCCAATATAGTTTTAATTATTATTATTGTAGGAGTTTTAAATTTCTTAAAAAAGGAAATTGGAAAGGTTAATTAACTATTGGGATGAACCATCCCTACAGAAGTAACCCATGGGAGATCCGCTACCCAAATCGCATTCTTGCCATACGGGACAGCTGGCACACATGCACATTTTATCAAAATCCAAGTCTTCACAAATTGCACGGCCGGTGGCACAGTAAACTCCAGGAACAGCTTCTGGATCAGGCATCATACCCTTATTCATCATTTCTTCCATTTTTTCCTGCACCATTTTCTTTTTAGAACTTGCACATTCACTATTTTCTTGAACTGGGCAGTCTCGACAAACGCATTTTTTAAGATTTTCCATGTTAAATTCGACTTTAGCCATAATTTCACCCCATATATAATTTGGTTAAAATCTAATATAAATCCTTTTTTTCGTTAAATAATACAAAATAAATAGAAAATAGAAAAAAACAGAATTAAAATAAAAAATATCAATTATAATTTAATTAATTTAAGATTAAAAATAGTTAAAGAAATGAGATTTTTTTAATAATATGCTATTATTCTAATTGAATTATAGAAATTGTATAAAAATTTTATATTATTGAAATATTTTCTTCAATTAGTTCCTGGTGAAGTTTGATAAGTCGGTGAATTCCAGGATGATCATTTCCTAACTGGGATTTCCACTTGCAGACTACAAACTCAATATCAACTTCTCTGGTTCCATTTATAAGATTATCTGCATGGGCCACTATTTTTTCTTCTAAAGTTATAGGCATATAGTTTTTAGGGGGTAAACCTAATAACTTAGCTTCTTTTAAAGGTATGCCTGCCCCTATATGTCTTTCTACTATATTTATTAATTTCTGTGAAAAACCTAAATTCCTCAATATTCTGGCACCAACAACGGCATGTTTTATACCATGGGTTTTTCCCCGGCCAATATCATGGAGCAATGCACCAGTTTTCACCAGAGAAATGTTTGGATTGAATTTTTTAGAGATTTCCAGAGCTTTATCAGCCACAGCTTGGCTATGTTCAATAACTTCCTTTGAACAATCAGATTCTCTTAAAAGTTCAATATACAAATAAAGTCTCCTAATAAAAAAAAAGTTTTTTTCTAATTGAAATAGTGTAAATTTTTTTATTCAATGAAAAAATTAATTTAAATTCTAAATTCTATTTAGAATTCTGTCCTATATCTTCAAAACTAATTGCGTGGCTATTATTTTCATAAAACTTGATTTCTTCTTTTAATTTATCTATAAAAACAGAATTATCTTTGTACTCAAGTTCTTTTCCACATTCGGGGCATAAAAAGTTATTTTCTGAAGCTTCTTCAAAACTACATCGGCAACCATTTATTTTACATTCAAAAAATATGTTATTTTCTTCATATTTTAAGCATTCTCTTAGTTCTTTTAGAACCTCTTCATGTTTAGTATTTATCATGTCAATGATTTTATCCTGTTCAAATTTCCAACTATAAGTATACCATTGCGTTTCTGGATCTTTACTTCTTTTATAGCTGGCAATACCAGCATCATATAACTTATATAAAATTCTCCTAACAATATTTAGTCTTAACTCTGTTTCTTCTGCAATTTCTTCATCGGTAACTTTACCGTTTACCAAGCATTCGATAACAGAAATACTGCCTTCGTCTTCTTCTTGAACAATTTCATTGAGCAGCTCTTGAACTAAAGGATCTTTAAGCATGTCACTTCCTCCTCTTGATAACATTGTATCACCATAACTAAATGTAGTATAACGAAATCTATAACAATGCTATCGGAATATTAATGGATATTTTCTAAGGATTTAATGACTTATAACTGAATAATTATTCTTCTTTGACAATAATTGTATATATTTCAGTCTTTTGTTTAAGTATAATCCTATGTTTCTCCAAAATATCAAAAATATGTATTATAAAAACCTTTAAATTTTACTTCAGTGCTATATTATTAACTTTATATTATTTAAATTTTATTAATGTAAAAATCAGCAATTGGAAAATTCTTATTTACGCTTTTTAAGTTGTCTAACAATAACTGCAGGAGTGTGTTGTATTGAATCTAACATTTCCACAGTTATTGAACCAGTACCTTTATTAAAAACTTTTTCCATATCATAAACAGTTTCCATGCTATTTTTATTCTCTTTTTGGAAATCTTCAGCGATTTTTCCTATTTTTAAAGCTTCATCAGTTTTTAGGGGGTGAGATACAGCAAGTACAGTAGGTCCTGCAATTTTTCCAATTCTTCCCAGTAAATATCCAAATACTCCTAAATTAGACCTAATTCCAGATTTTGCTAAGGGTAATGATGTGAATTTCCTGCCCATTAATTCATAAGTGGCATCAGTGTCAATTATAATAGATATTACATTTTTATTAGTTTTTTTAGCAATATCGTCTACTATTTTATTAACAACTTCTTGAGGATTATGAGGTAAAAGTGATACAAATGTTCCAGGAGCATTACTAAGATCTATCCCTGCTTCCGAAGCTGGTTTAAGTGCATGTTTAAGTCCATAATGCTCTAAAACTAATTGTTTATGATAACGCGCATCTGCTGGCAATCTCCTTAAATTTTTAATGGTCCTTTTTTTAATTCTAAAAACTGGTCCTAAGAAGTAACCCCAGATATATTTTGACCATACATCAGCCAATAAAAAAGCCATAAAAGAGGGTTTAAAACGGGCTTCATCAAGAATTCGGCCTTGTGAAATAGCTATAGGAGTTTCAGAGATGACTAAGAAATCTCCTTCTTCAATTAAATCCGCGCAATTTTCGATAATAACGTCAAAAGGTTCGTTTGGTCTAATATAATTAGTTCGAACTGGTATTATTTTGTATTGAGTATCATCTATTCTTTTAATTTGCATAAGCCTAAAAAAAGTTAATTTTGAATTAATATAGATAAATTATTATTGTTGGAAATTTTTTCCTTTAATAAATATTATCCTTTAATAGGGGGTGCCCAAACCTTAAGGTCTATCCCTTCTATGATTGCTTTTTTCCCCTCAAGTTGTACAATAACTCCAGAATGAACTTTTTGCATCATACAATGTTTAGGGAGGAATCTCACAGTCTCACCTACTGCAGGGATTTTACCCTCTATTATTCCTTCAAATCCTCCTACCAGGCACACACCCACATCCAAAAATTCAAAATCTTCGTTATCTAAACGATGGCAGGGCCCTACTATATGAACAGTTATCAAACCATTATCTTCATCTAATATTTCTGCGAAATGTGTTATTGGGCATCCTAAAGGTCTGTACCTAATTATATCTCCTTTTTTTAACTCTTTTTTAGTGAATGGATATAATATTTCTCGGCAAGAGCCTTCATCTGGAAGTGAATTTAAAATAAAATCTGCTTCATAACCATCTAAAACTCCAACAATTTTTTCTTCTTCTGGAATAATATTTTCTTGTTTTAATAAATTTTTTAATTGTTCCAGATTTTCACTAAATATTTCTTGGAACATAAAATGACATGATTCAAGTGATGCACGGTTCTTTAAAAGAGCAACGGCAAATTCATCACAACGTGCATATCCACAAATTCCACAATTATAACCAGGGAGCAGTTTTATAATGGTTTCTTTATGGTCACTTTTTTTAGATTTATCTTTCATGAGAAATAACCTCTTATTCGCCTTCATAATCTTGGAAACCATCAATTCTTCTTAGTATTCCCCTATGATATTTTTTATTTACCTTTGTTTCACCTACACAAAGGGTACAAACTGCAAGAGGTGCTGAATGTCTTAATTCCTCATTGTCAAGAGATACTTCTTTCGATTTGATCATCTCTTCTGCCAGTTCAACACATCCCTGGCCACTCAAACCGTTAGCTTCAATGATTTTACAGTTAGGATTTATTTCGTATACCCTCTCTCGGAAAATTTCTCTTTCAGCTTGAGATATCATATCACCTTTGGTTATAACAGCTATATCAGCTGTGCTTAGAAATGGGCCTACTTTAAGGGGCGTATTAGGACCACTTGTGGCGTCGATTACGCATACACCTAAGCAATTCATAGTATAGGGTGCGCATCGGTGACATAATCCTGCAGTTTCTACTATTAAGAAATCAGATTCATTTTCTTCAGCCCAACTAATCATATCCTCAACATTGTATATAGCATAGTGATCTGGGCACATGTCCATAGAAAGACCAACTTTAGTGGGAACGCCTATTTTTGCAAATTTTTTATCGTCGTCGGTGTATAAACAATCAATTTTAACTATAGAAGATTTTAAGTCCATTCCTTTAAGACTTTTTAAAGCGTGTATTAAAACCGCTGTTTTACCAGAACCAGGTGTTCCAGCAACAATTACCATTCTCATGTTTCCACTTCGTTTAAATGTTTTTATTTATTTAATTATCGTTTATTTATCTAAAAATTCCATTATTTTTTTATATTCTAATACATCAATTAGATTAGTAAAATAAAATATTTAAATTTATAACTATTAAGAAAAATTAATTTAAAAAAATAAATAATTAGTATTTAACATTCCAGATCTAGTTCAATACCTTCTACTAACTCTCCATTTCTAACTTTTTCTCTTAAACTTAACATTAGTTCATCTATTTTATTAAGTTGTTTTGATATTTTCTTTTCTTCGGGTGTAGTGCTAACTATTTGCTGCATACCCCCACTTTTCATGACAATCCTCTTATCAGTCATAAGTGCCAGAACAGGGTCGTGTGTAACAACCATAACAATCTTACCATGTCCAGCGAGAACTTTCAACGCGTCATGTTTTCTTATACCTGCATTTTCTATTTCATCAATAAGTACAATAGGAGAATCACTTATAATAGCTACATCTGCAACCATTAATGCTCTTGACTGCCCACCACTAAGTATTGTCAAATCATGCTCATTTTTTATAGGTTCTCCGGTTAAAGTGTTTGCTAATTTAACAACTGCATTTACACATTTGTTACTGGCACCTCTGCACTTGGCATGTAGATTTAGAAAATCCCCCACAGTCATATCTGCTAAAAAATTCATGTTTTGGGATAGTTGGGCCACCATTTTTTTTCGGGGATTAGTTCTATCTTCGTAACTGGGTTCTTCATCATCTACTAATATTTTTCTCTTTGAAAATGTATCGCGTTGTGCTAATTGTTCAATATCTCCTATTAAAGAACTTTTACCACTACCCGTAGGACCTACAACTCCAAATATTTCTCCTTTACGAATAATGACCTCATCTACAGGTTCTTTGTCACCGTGCTTATCATAGCCGCCGAGAATTGTTATTTTATCTATCATTAAAGTTTCACCTTTCCTAAAGTATCCCCTCTTAAACCACGTCGCATGGTTTCTAAGGATGTAATTTCTTCGGGTGGAATATTACCCAGATTTACATTTGCTCCAAACTTCAAGATGAAATATACTTGTTGATTTTTTTGGGGGGCTTCCCAAATAATTTTTTCTAAGTCAATATTATTAATTAGTAAATCCACTTCATCCTCTTTAACATTTCCTTTATCATCAAAGATTCCAATACCTTTACCACTTTCACGAGCTTCAATCAGAACTTTATCTGCTCCACATTTTAAGTCAAAATTTATCAAACCAGTTCTTTCCACTGTATCTATTTTATGATCTTCTATGGGATTTTTTTTCCCAACTTCAGTAATAACAAAAAAACCTTGTTCCTTCGCATCACATATTATTTTTTCCCTACTATCGGCAGGTATATTAGTAGATCCATCTGAAATTTCTAAAGTATTGAATCCTAATTTAGATGCTTCTTCTAGGTATTTTTCAATTTCATTTTTGATATAAGCGATTTCAAATAAGGTGCCGCCCGGATAAGGTTTAATATTATATGATGAATACATATCCACTTTATCTTTAATTAGTTCTCTGTCATGGAGAGTTATAGTTGCCCATCCAAATTTGGCAAAGTCAACATAGTCACCAGAAATTTCCATTAAATCTTCAGCTGTTTTAAGACCCATACCTTTATCAAGCATCATGGTGGTGCCTATATCGCGGGGTTTTTTTAAACGTTCTGGTGCTAAAAAATCAAAAGCCTTCATTAAATCACCTATTGTGATAATATTCTTTTATATTTTGTTATCATATCTTAATATATTAAAGTATAGAAAAATTGAATAAATTGGTATTTTATTTATATTAGTATATTATATCTAATTAAATTATTTTCGATTATATTTTTTACTAATCAATTAATAAAATTTTGTAGTTATAAAATTTTTTGAAAAAAATAGTGTCTTAATTTTTTAATGTAATGTTTAAATGAAATAAACTTTTCATTTTATAAATCCATATGATGAGTGATAAATTTGCTCCTTATAAAAAGATAAAAAAATCTTATAGGAATAAATTTTATTTAAATTATGGTCTTAACTATTAATAGTATAAGGTGTTTTTATGAAAAAGTCCATATATTATTTTGAAAATCCTGGAGAAGAAAATACAGAAAAATTGTTAGAATTAGTTAAAATTAGAAAAAAGGAATTAGGAATAAAAAATATTGTTGTAGCATCAGTTTCTGGCAATACGGCTCTTAAATTAGCTGAAAAAATTGATGATGCTGATATAGTAAGCATTACCCATCATGCTGGGTTTAAGACTAAAGGTAAATTGGAATTAAAAGCTGAAGATGAAAAAAAACTTAAAGAAAAAGGAATAGTAACCTATGTTGGTTCCCACTCTTTAAGCGGTGTGGGAAGGGGAATATCAAACAAATTTGGCGGCGTAACGCCTGTTGAAATAATAGCAGCCACCCTTCGCATGCTTTCTCAAGGTGTTAAAGTCGGTGTGGAGATCAGTATTATGGCAGCTGATGCTGGATTAATCCCTGTTGGTTCTGAGGTTATTGCTATTGGTGGAACAGGTAGAGGGGCTGATGCAGCCATAGTTTTGACAGCGGCCCACATGAATAACTTTTTTGATCTGAGAATTCATGAAATAATTGCAATGCCTAGACCTTAGACCATTTAAAAAATTATTGTGAGATATTTTTTTTAACCAAAGGTGATCTTATTTCAACTTCCAATGGTTAACAAAAATCACAATTTTACATGCATAAGGATAAAAATTTGTGGCAATGATAAAGAATTGTCATACAATAACCGTTGCTTTTAAATATAAGTTAGTACAATAACAAATCCCATAGAATGATGTGGGGGTAGTAATTGAAATTCATAAACGATGCCATAAAAGAATCTGAAAACAAAATGGATAGATCAAATCCCAAAAGTTACGACATGGAAATCGACGAAGACCTTAGAGAAATCATAGACAAAAGTCGAGCAAAGATATTTGTAGTTGGTGCTGGTGGCGCTGGAAATAACACTGTTTCGAGACTTATGGACATAGGAATCGAAGGTGCAGATACAGTTGCCATTAACACAGATGCACAAGATCTTTTCTACTCGAATTCTAATGGGAAATTGTTGATCGGAAGAAAAACCTGCGGCGGCCTCGGTGCAGGAGGTATGCCGGAAATAGGCGAAGAAAGTGCAGAAGAAAGTGAAGACGAAATAAGATCTAAATTAGATGGGGCTGACATGGTATTTGTAACCTGTGGGCTGGGAGGTGGAACTGGAACTGGTTCTGCTCCGGTAATTTCAAAATTAGCCAAAAAAGCAGGTGCATTGACTATAGCGGTCGCAACAATGCCTTTCAGTGCAGAAGGACTTCGAAGAAGAGAAAATGCTGAGAAAGGTCTTGAAAAACTACAAAGTGCAGCTGATACAGTAATAGTTATACCCAACGACAAGCTACTGGAAGTTGCTCCAAATCTACCATTGAATAAGGCTTTCATGGTGGCTGATGAACTTTTAGGAAGAGCGGTTAAGGGAATAACTGAACTCATAACCAAACCTGGTCTTGTAAGTCTAGATTTTGCCGATATAAGGAGCATAATGAAAGGCTCTGGAATGGCAATGATTGGAATGGGCGAATCAGAATCAGGAGACCGTGCAATTGAATCAGTCCATGAAGCATTAAACAGTCCACTTTTAGATCTGGATATATCCAATGCTAAAGGAGCATTAATAAATATATCTGGAAGCTCAGACCTTACACTGCATGAAGCTGAAAAGATTGTTCAGATAGTAGCCGACGAACTTGATCCTGACTCCAATATAATATGGGGAGCTCAGATACAAGAAGATCTACAAAATGTTATCAGAACTACCATTGTTGTTGCAGGAGTTAGATCTCCTCATATATTCGGAACACCTGCTGAACGAGAATATATTAGTGAGAGAGAAAAAGAATCTGCAGACGAATCTTCCTTAGAAGAATTTATTGATGGAGTTTTTTAACCAAAAACATATAAATTTTTGTTTAGAAAGCAAATGTTCTGATCATTAATTTTTTTGTTGATCAAGATATTCTGGTTAGTGAGTGCCTCAACTTAAATTGGTACTATTTTTCTAAGTTAGTTATTACTATCTATGTGGTAAATGAAAAGGTTTATAAATCCCTAGTGATAACAAACTAATACAATCTAAAAAATAGATTTTTTTATTCCTTATTTTTACTATTATCAAAGTAGGGATTTTAATGAATTTAGGTAATTACAAAGAGTCTACTATCAATTTTATTAGAGAATGTAGAAGAGTTCTACATGTTTCAAAGAAACCAGATAGAGAAGAATTTATGAATGTTGCCAAGGTCACTGGCATTGGAATAATAATTATAGGTGTTATAGGTTTTATAATTAATCTAGCTGCCCAATTAGTGGGCGCTTAGTTATATATTTTCAAAATAATGTGAGAGTATAGCTCAATAAATTCGATTCATTTAGAGAAAAATGCTTTTAATTAAGATTTATAATTGGATTAAAGATTTATTATAAATAATATGGCTTAAATTGTTAATAATATTTTTACAATTAAACCCATAAACCTATGAAATTTTATAAGGTCGTGTGGTTAATGGAAGATAGTGATAACTTAATATATGCAATAAGAACTCTTGTGGGACAAGAGAAGAATGTTGCGAGAATGGTTGCTAGAAATGTTCAAAATAGCGGAATTGAAGTAAATTCTATTTTAGTTCCAGAAACCCTCCGTGGATACATTTTAGTTGAATCTTCCTCAAAATTAGATATGCAAAATCCTGCTTTTAAAGTTCCTAATATTAGGGGAGCGGTTGAAGGTATGATATCCTTTGAGGAAATTAAGACCTTTTTAAAACCAGAACCAATACTAGCTTCAATACAGAAGGGAAGTATTGTAGAACTTATTTCTGGTCCATTTAAAGGAGAAAAGGCTAAAGTAGTTAGAATCGATGAATCCCGGGAAGAGGTAGTTTTAGAACTAATAGAGGCTGCTGTTCCTATTCCTGTTACTGTTAAAGGTGATCAAATAAGAATAATACAAAAGGAGGCTGACTAATGGCTAAAGAGACAGTTGAGATTCTCGTAGAAGGCGGAAAAGCTACGCCGGGACCACCATTAGGTCCTGCAATTGGTCCGTTAGGAATCAATATGATGCAAGTCGTTGAAGCTATAAATACTAAAACTGGAGATTTTGAAGGAATGAAAGTTCCAGTAAAAATTATAGTTGACACTGAAACTAAAGATTTTGAAATTGAAATAGGTACTCCCCCTACCACTGCACTTATTATGGATGAACTAAAAATTGAAAAAGCTTCACAAGATCCTGGAATGGATAAAATAGCTGATATTTCTGTTGAACAAGCCCTTAAAGTTTCTAGAATGAAATTTGATTCTCTTCTAGCAAACGATTACAAGAATGCTGCCAAAGAAATAATAGGAACTTGTGTTAGTATGGGTATAACTGTAAATGGAAAAGATCCTAGAGAAGTGCAGGCTGAAATTGATCAGGGCGCATACGATGATATATTAAAAGAATAATAACTAACTTTAAATTCTTTATCAAAAATTTATGATGAACTTTTTATTAAAAAGTTCATGGAGGAATTTTAATGAAACAAGAGATAATGGAAGCGGTGAAGAAGGCAAAGGAACAAGCCAAGCCGAGAAACTTCACACAGTCTGTTGATGTAGTAATTAACATCAAAGACTTAGACGTCAATAAACCAGAAAATCGTATTGACGAAGAAGTTTCTCTACCAAATGGACGTGGAAAAGACGTCAAAATTGCTTTTATTGCAGATGGGGACTTGGCTGTCCAAGCTGAAAAGGCCGGTGCAGATCTAATATTAAATAAAGCAGAATTAGAAGATCTGGGAAAAAATAGAAAAGATGCTAAGAAAATGGCTAATAAATATAACTTTTTTGTTGCCCAGGCTGATATGATGCCCCTAGTAGGTAGATTTTTAGGACCGGTTTTAGGACCCAGAAAGAAAATGCCAAAGCCAGTACCAGCATCCATTAAGCCAGAACCAATAATTGGAAGACTTAAAAACACTATTAAAGTTAGAATAAAAGATCAACCTCTTATTCAAGCAATTGTTGGTACTCAGGATATGGATGATGAGCTAATTGCTGATAATATAGAAGCTGTACTGGGTTTATTGGACCAAAAACTGGAGAAAGGAAGAAATCAAATAAAGTCCATGTATGTTAAAACTACCATGGGTCCAGTAGTGAAGGTGATCTAATGCCCCATGTAGCTGATTGGAAAAAAGATGAAGTCAAAAACCTTAAAGAGTTAATAAATAATTATGAAGTTATAGGTATGGCTAATTTAGCAGATATTCCTGCTCCACAACTTCAAAAAATGCGAAAAGACTTAAAAGGTAATGCAACAATTAAAATGTCACGTAAAACATTGATGAGTTTGGCTTTAGAAGAATCTGATAAAGATAAGTCTAACATTAATGGTTTAAAGAATTACATGGAAGGACAGCCAGCTATGGTATTTACTAGTATGAACCCTTTCAAACTTTACAAAATTTTGGAGGATAGTAAAACTCCAGCACCTGCTCGCGCAGGAAGCATAGCTCCTTCAGATATAGTTGTACCTAAAGGTGACACTGCATTTAAACCTGGACCTATACTTGGCGAACTCCAACAAATAGGTATCCCGGCTAAAATTGATAAAGGTAAAATTGTTATAACTAAAGATAAAACTATTGTAGAAGAAGGAGAGCCAATTCCAGCAAAAGTGGCCAGTATTTTGGCAAGACTGGAAATTTTCCCCATGGAAGTTGGAATTGATTTAGTGGCTGCTTATGAAGATCAAACAGTTTATACTTCAGACTTGTTAACCATAGATGAAGAAAAAACTTTTTCCGATATTCAAAAAGCCTTTTCTCAAGCATTAAATCTATCTGTAAATGCATTAATTTATACCAAAGAGTCCATGCCAATTCTTATACAAGATGCTGCAACCAAATCTTTGAATTTGGCTGTGAATGCTTCAATATTAACATCTAAAACTTCGGATTCATTATTATCCAAGGCTTATTCACAGATGTTAGCATTGGCATCTGAAATTTCAGCTAAAGATCAATCTGCAGTTGATGATGAACTCTTACAAAAATTAAAATCAAGTGCTAAGAAGGTTGAAGCTAAAGAAGAAAAAGAAGAAAAACCCGATGAAGAAGAAGAGGAAGAGGAAGAAGACAAAGAAGAAGATGCAGCAGCAGGGCTTGGAGCTCTGTTTGGATAATTTTATAATTAAATAAATAATTTAAATTGTAATTGGCATAAATTTGTCAATAAATTGTATATAAAAGCATTTAAAATTGATGAAGAAATTTGAGGTGATCATATGGAATATATATACACAGCAATGTTATTGCACACAACCGGTCAGGAAATTAGTGAAGAAAACGTTAAAAAAGTCCTTGAAGCAGCAGGATCTGAAGCTGATGACGCTAGAATTAAAGCATTAATAGCAGCACTTGAAGAAGTGGATATAGAAGAAGCTATGGAAAAAACAGCTGTAGCAACCGCAGCACCAGCAGCCGCAGCCGCAGCCGCACCAGCAGCTGAAGAAGAAGCTGAAGAAGAGGAAGAAGAAGAATCTGAAGAAGAAAAAGAAGAAGAAGCAGCAGCAGGGCTCGGAGCCCTATTCGGCTAAATTCTACAATTAAAGTCGTTTTATGCTAATAGAGCATATTCGACTTTTTATTAATTTTTTTTAATTAATTTTAGATATTATAAACCCTAAACTATACAAATAAATTTAATTAATATTATATTTAATTAATATTATTATTCATATCGATTCATTAATATTATACAAAATTATAATGATTAACATGTCTACTCAGCTTGAAGAACTTGGATTTAAAAAAAAAACTTGTGTAACATGTGGAAATGAATTTTGGAGTATTGAAGATAGAAATACGTGTGGAGATGCTCCCTGTGATAAATATGAATTCATAGGCAACCCTGCTACATCTAAAAAGTATGATCTCAACCGTATTCAAGAAACTTTTATAGAATTTTTCCAAAAAAATAAACATACTCCCATAGAAAGATATCCTGTTCTAGCAAAAAGATGGAGAGACGATGTTTTTTTAGTAGGAGCATCAATCTATAATTTTCAACCATGGGTAACATCAGGAATGGTAGAACCACCTGCAAACCCATTAGTAGTAGCACAACCTTCCATAAGACTCAACGATGTAGATAACGTAGGTCGAACAGGCAGGCATATGACTTGTTTTACCATGGGGGGGCATCACGCCTTTAATTCTAAAGATAATAATATTTACTGGGAAGATGAAACAGTAAAATATTGCCATGATTTTATTAAACATATTGGAATTGACCCTTCAGAGATTACCTTCATAGAATCTTGGTGGGAAGGTGGAGGGAACGCTGGTCCATGCTACGAAATATGTGTAAGAGGAGTAGAACTAGCCACGCTAGTTTTTATTAAATACAAAACCCTTCCTAACAATGAATATAAAGAAATACCACTTAAAATAGTAGATACAGGTTATGGATTAGAAAGATTTGCATGGATAACTCAAGGCACACCAACTGCTTATGATGCCTCATTTGGGCCGGTAATAAATCAATTAAAAGAAATGGCTAATGTGGAAGTAGATGAACATATATTGGCTGAAAATGCTCGTGTAGCAGGAATGATGGATATAGAAACTTTCGCAGATCTTAGAACTCTACGTAAAAGAGTAGCGAAAAGATTAGATTTATCCTTAGCTGATCTTGAAAAAACAACAAAGCCAATGGAATCAATTTATGTAATAGCTGATCATAGCCGTTGTTTATCTTTTATGCTTGCTGATGGCGTAATACCTTCTAATGTTAAAGAAGGTTATTTGGCCAGACTTATTATAAGAAGAGTAATTCGTTTTATCAAAGATTTAAATCTTTCATATTCTTTATCAGACATAATGAAAATACAATTAGATTTCTTATCTAAAACTTATCCACAAATTAAAAATCATCAGAATCATATTAACAATATAATTGAACTAGAGGATAAAAGATACCTTAAAACTATATCTAAAGGAAAGAGAATGGTTCAAAAATCCATTAAATATCTTAAAAAAGATAAAATAAATGAAATGCCCCTAGAAACCCTTATTAAATTATATGATTCCCACGGAATACCTCCGGAAACCACTTCGGAAATAGCTCATAAAGAAAACTTCAAGGTTCAAGTTCCAGATAACTTTTATACCTTAGTTGCCACTGAACATACTGAAGAGCCTGAAGATTTAGATTTAGATTTAGATCTTGATTTTCCTAAAACTGAACTTTTATTTTATAGTAAGCCCCATGAAACTGAATTTGAAGCAGAGTTAATTGGTTTTTATGAGAATAATGTAATATTTGATAGAACTCTTTTTTATCCAGAAGGCGGCGGACAACCATCTGATATTGGATTTTTAGAATTAAATGGGGAAAAAATAAGAGTACTTCACGCAGAAAAAAAGGACAATATTGTTCTACATAAAGTTGATGAAGCAGACGTATCTAAATTTAAATCTTATATGGGAGATTCAGTAAAAGGTTATATAGATTGGGATAGGCGCATATCACTGGCTAGAAATCACACAGCAACTCACTTGATAGTTGCTGCTGCTAGAAAAATCCTTGGAGATCATATATGGCAAGCAGGAGCCCAAAAAGGAGTTAAAAGATCACGTATAGATCTTTCCCACTACAAGAGAATAACCCTTGAAGAACTTCAAGAAATTGAACTTTTGGCCAATAAATATGTAATGTCTAATGAATATGTTTCAGCCCGATGGATGGAAAGATCTGAAGCTGAAAAAAAATATGGTTTCATCCTTTATCAAGGGGGAGTAGTACCTGGCTCGGATATTAGGGTGATAGAAATTAAAGGTGTTGATGTACAAGCCTGTGCTGGAACACACGTTTCTGAAACAGGTGATATTGGTTTAATTAAGATTAATAGAACTGAAAGAATCCAGGATGGAGTGGAAAGAATTGATTTTTCTGCTGGAGAAGCCGCTGTTGAAGCAATGCAGAGTAATGAAAACATTTTAAGGGAAAGTTCCACTATTTTCAAGGTTGAATCTGTTCAACTTCCAAAAACATGTGATAGGTTCTTTACCGAATGGAAGTCATTTAAAAATGATATTAAAAAATTAAAGGATCAGATTGCTTCTCTCAAATTAGAAGGAATTGGAGAAAAGTCAGTTAAAATAGATGGTTTAAATATTTTAGTTGAAATAGTTGAGGCAGATATGGGTGAACTTCAAAGAATTGCCACGGATTTAACAGAAAAATCTGGAAAAATAGATGTGGTAGTTATTGGAAATTTGGAAGGTAAAATTGTAGGTGCGTCATCTCCCAAAGCTATTGATAAAGGTATCAAAATAAATGAAATTATAAAGACTTCTGCTACTATACTTGGTGGGGGCGGAGGAGGTAGGCCAACCTTAGCACAAGGAGCAGGTCCAAAAACTAATAAAATGCAAGAAGCTATAGATCATGCTCTAAATGTATTGAAAGAGAATTTATAGTTTATAAATTTTTATTTTTTAATCTAAATTCTTTTTTAAAAAGAGTCAATTTATAAAAATAATTTTTTGAATATATCATT
>JBNGDB010000006.1:0-111068 GCA_049975245.1 Methanomicrobiales archaeon | reverse complement strand
AAAATTGTTTATCAAAAACGCAAAATTAAAAACCACCAAGTTTTTGACAGTGTCTGTTATAAATTGTCTAAGATTTACCAAAGGGAGTACCATTCTTTTTAATTTTTTTAACAATCTGGGAATGTTTTTTGTTATAATATCCTTTTTTTACCACATCTTTCCGCATGTCTTCAATAATCTCATTAGTAGGAATATTTACCGGGCATTCAAGAGTGCATAATCCACATAAAGTACATGAGAAAAGACCGGATTTAAAAGAGGTTTCGGAACCTCTTATATACTTACTGAAAGCTACGCCTCTTCCACCTAGATAACCTCTATATCCAAAATCGTAACCAATTGCATTATAAACAGGACAGGAGACAATGCAACTTCCACATCCAATACACCATAAACATTTGTCTATAGCTTCACTTCTACCGTTATCCAAAAATATTACTATTACCTTTTTGGCACCATACATATCTTCTATTAGTCTTTTTTCAATATCAGCAGTTTTAGAAGGTCCTGAAACAACATTCATATACGATGGTACTCTAGTTCCTGTAGCATACAATGTTTCAAGTTTAACTACGGATATTGCTTCCTCAATAGTACCTACTAGTTTATCTATACCCACCAGTACTATATGAGTATCCATCATCGAAACTAGATTTACATTGCCTTCGTTATGCACAATAACTACTGAACCATCCTGGGCAGCCACTGAATTGGCTCCGGTTATACCTATTGAACATTTTTCCAACTCGTTTAATACATTTGATTTTAACAAGTCTAATATTTCACGCGGTTCCGGCTTAACAGCAACATTCAAGTTTTTAGATACGATTTCAGCAATTTTTTCTATATTTAAATGAAGTGCAGGGCCGATGGGGTGTGATGAACTATGATTATCAGGATTCAATTGAACTATTCTGTCACCAAGATCGGTTTCAATTAATTCAATACCTTTTGATTTTAAAAAATCAGAAAGACCTATTTCAGCGATGGTGTTGGACTTGGATTTACTTATAAATTCATTATCGCCAATTATTTTATAGATAATATTTAAAGCATCACTATCATTTTCAGCATACTTTAATTCTATACCATTCTCTTTGAAACGAATTTTTGCAGTCTCAATTAATTCAGAAAGATTATTAATTGAATTTTCCCTAATCTTTTTAACCTTTTCTCTAAGTTTATCAGTACTTTTATCTTTCAATAATTCATTCCTGCGCTGGTCCATTATCTGAAAAGATTGTCGCATAGTTTCTAATTGGGATTTATTCATCTTTCAACCCCATTAAGATTATTTCAGATAAATCTAATACTTTTTCATTTCTTCGACAAGCTGATTTAAGATTTAATAAGCAAAATGAACAGGAAGTAGTAATTAAATCTGCATCGGTATTCCTTGCATCATCCATACGCTTATTAGCGATTTCATTAGAAATTTCAGGGTGCGCTGATCTAACACCACCCCCCGAGCCACAACATCTGGAGTTTTCTTTGTTTTTTTCCATTTCAACTAAGTTTCCTAAACTATTTATTATGAATCTCGGGGAACCATATTCGTTGCAGTGCCGTCCTAGATGACAAGGATCATGATAAGTAATCTTTTTTGATAAATTATTGAGATTTAATTTTCCATTTTTAATTAAATCTCTAAATAATTCACTAGTATGTATAACATCAAGTTCTACATTAAGTATTTCTTTATAGTCTTCTTTCAGTGTACGATAACACCCGGCACAAGAAACTAAAATTTTTTCATCTTTTAAAAATTCTATATTGGAACTCATCAATTCAACTGCTTCATCATAAAATCCGGTTCTAATTAAAAATGAGCCGCAACATTTTTCCTCTGATGATATTTTATATTCTGTACCTGAAATATTCAATATCTTTTCAGTTGCCTGGGATATGTGAGGGAGTTTATCTCTAACTACACATCCTCTAAAATATAACATTATTTACACCTTAATATTAAACGAAAAATAGTTTTTTCATATTATTTTAATTTAAATTAATTTGATCATACATGATATATAAAATTATTTTTAGCTGGCTTCCTTTAAAAATTTATAAAATTATTTCTACTTTTTCTTAACAAAAATCATATAAAATATTTTGTTAAGACCTTTCTTTAAAGTTAATTAATTTATTAAGTTTTCATAAATTTTTTCAAGTTCTAACGCTATTCTTTCCCCTTTATATCTTTTAGAATATTGGATTCCTTCTTGTGATAGTCTCTCTTTTAGTTGATCATTAGTTATTAACAACTTTATTTTACCTGCTAATTCCACATAATTTTCAGGTTCAAAAAATAATCCTCCTTTTCCAGCGCTTGCTTCTATTATGGGAAGGATTTTAGAAGCTAAAAAAGGAATTCCAAGGGCCATTGCTTCTACAATAACTATTCCAAATCCTTCGACCGTACTGGCCAGGCAAAAAGCATCTGATGCTTTAATTGTTTCTAATACTTTTTGATGACTTTCTACAAAACCATAAAAGGAGATGTTATCTTCCAGTTTCAACTGTTTTACCAAGTTTTTAAGCTGATTTTCTTGTGGGCCTGTTCCAATTATTACACAAGATATATCTGGAATTTCTTTTTTAACTATAAATAAAGCCTTAATCAGATCATCAACTCGTTTATATTTAACTAAACGAGATACACAACAAATTGTGGGGTTACTAAATTTCTCAATATGTGGTGTTGGTAACTCAACAATATTGGGAACCACCTTTAGTTTTTCAGGGGGCACATATTTTTTTAGCTTATCTTTAGTAAAATTAGAAACAGCAATTATCTGGTCAAAATCTCGTGAAAGCGTGTATCTTTCTAATATTTCTCCGGTTATACCTTTTAATCCAACATTTTTTACCCATTCACCAATCCAAACATCATGATATCTTGATACACACGGAATTTTTAGTTTTTGAGATAATTTCCAAGCTACAGGATAAGTTATAAAATTATAAGCAGTAACTATATCAAAATTCAGATTTTTACCAGATATATAGGCAGATTTCATAAAGGATAATCTATCTAAAAATGAACCAGAATGAGCATAAGATCTATTTCTTCCACACCTAATAATATTAATTTCCCCAATTTTATCGTAAGGTTTACTATTATCTTCCTTAGATGTTATAACGGTTATATCATGTTTTTTGGATAGATAATATGCTTCGTTAAATGCAGCTGCCTCGGCACCACCTTTCACTTCTAAATCATCAGTTTTGGGAAAATACTCAGTTATTATACCTATTTTCATTTTAACGCCTTTTGAAATAGAAATATTAAATCATATATATTAAATATAATTTAAAAATTAAGATTTTAGACTATCTTTTTCCTTTTTCATAGTGTCTGGCTTTTTTTCATTTTGCAATGCAATTTCTCTAACCAGTTTTGTTATTTCATTCTCCAAATTTTCAATCATAGTGTATATCTTGAAAATAAGGTAGTAACATCCGATTAATCCTAAAATCAGTGCAAGATCCAAACCTCTTCCAATTCCAAACATATTGGCTAAAATACTTGTTGATTCTGGAAAAATAGAAACGCTTATAATTATTAACCATATGGCTATCCAAATAATTAACATACCCATTGAAGTTTTTCCTTCTTTAAATCTTAATAAGGAAATTATTATGGCAATTATCCCTATAACAACTCCCACTACTTGATATATCATGTTCACACCCTTTTTAAAATATCCATAATCATTTTAGTAAGAATTTTGATCCCTTCTTTAGTATTAGTACCTTTTGAAAGTGAATAATCCGTATATATAGTTTGAATTGGTATTTCTTTAGTTTTCAGTTCATTTTTTTTAATTTCCCTTATTATTTCAGAAGAAACCCCATATCCTGATGATTGGATATTAATCAATTTTGCAGCTTTATTGTTAAAGGCCCTCAGTCCAGATTGTGAGTCTTTCACCTGAATACCGTAAAATATTTTGGTTAAAGCATTCATTATTTGATTCCCAAATTTTTTAGAGTAGGGCATAACTTCAAAATCTCTAATACCTATAACTACATCAGCTTTTCCAGTAATAATTGGTTTAACTATTTTTTCTATATCCTGGGGATCATGCTGTCCATCTGCATCAAAGGTAACAATAACATCGGCACCTTTTATTAGAGCTGCATTAATACCAGTTTTCAACGCGGCACCTAATCCACGGTTAATAACATGGCTGTAAATATGTAGTTCGCCGTTAATATCTATTTCTGACGCTATGGTAGGTGTTGTATCAGTAGACCCATCATCTATTAAAATAACATAATAATTTTTGCTTATTAAACTTTCCAAAACCCTTTTCAGCGTTTTTTCCTCATTATAAGCCGGTACGATAACAAATATCTTTTTATTAGTTTTCATCATATTTGCTCCGTATCCTGCTTTGAATAATCAATACTGTTATTTTATCCTATTTGTTAGGGTTTATTGGATATTTTTTTGGCAAGATCAGCTACTCTTTTACCTAAGTTTTGTGAGCTTTCCAGTCCAAACTTATCATTTTCAGTATCTCCAGCAGCTCCGCCTTTACCAGTTCCTCCATAATGTGCCAGTGGATCTCCATCCCCTACCACGATCATGTCATGTATTAACATAAAATGGTGTATTGCAGCACATGTAGTTTCTTGTCCACCGTTCCGGGCTCCACCCACTGTTATTGCACCGCCTATTTTATCTTTGAGTTTAAAATCTGTTCTAAGAGGTCTTGTTCTGTCCATAAACATTTTTGTCTGGGAGGTCACACTTCCAAAGTAAACAGGACTTCCAATTATTAAAGCGTGAGAGTTGAGAATTTTTTCTATAACCTCTGGCATATCATCATATATGGCGCATTCACCTGTAGCTTTACATATATCGCAAGCTATGCATGGTTCTATATCCAGTGACCCTAAATTTAGTAATTCAGTATCAGCTCCAACAGTTTCAGCTGCCATTAAAGCTTTTTTAACTAGTATGCTAGTATTTCCTTCTGTCCTGGGACTACCTACTATTCCTAATATTTTTACCATAATATCAGCACCGTTAATTTTTAGAATAATTATAATAGATAACTTTTAAAGATTAGAAGATGAAATTTACTTGAAAAATAATTAAATAGGTCCTACATCTGGCCTGCCTTCTCGCATCCCCATACCAGCTTCTCTTCTTAATTTATCTGGTTTGAACAACATTTTCACCACATTTTGGGCATGCTCTCTGGCTCTGTTTTCAGCAAGGATTTTAAGATCCTTTTCATCTTTTCCCTCGTCTTCATGTACAAAAACCTCAATTATATGGGTATTGGTCATAAGTTGAGCGTAAATTAATCCCATGGAAGCTTCATGAGCGCACTGCTTATCAATTTTCTCTGGCCCGGGCATCCCCAGGGCCATTACCAGTTCACATTCTTCTTCTTCAATTAATTTTTTAGATGCAACTGGAAGATCTTTTATTCCGGGAACAGTTCTTTGAATAAATTTAATATTACCCACATGATTTTTTATTTCATCAATAGCCTGTCTGGCCATATCAAAACGTGCAAAAGTGGTGTCACAGATACCAATTTTCATCATATCACCAAAATTTATACTTTTATATGCATTAACTTTATTTAATCAATTTTTTCCTCTACCGATCTTTTTCCTCTAACTGATCTAATACTCTTTTTCTAGCTTCACCAATGGTAAGAGGGTAAGGCTTTTTAAATGGAAGGTCATCCTCTTTTTGTAATATTTCAATTAAATGTGCTATTCGGGGTAGTCTTAAATTGGCCCCTCTAATTGTTTTTATATCAGCAAAAACTTCTTCAGGTGATCCTTCTTTTATTATTTTTCCTTTACTAATTATGTATATTTTATCAGCATATATAGGCACCAAATCAACATCGTGGGTGGATATAATTATAGTCATTCCCTCTTCATTTAATTTATAAAGTAATCTTAAAATTTGTGATGCGCCTTTAGGATCAAGACCTGATGTTGGTTCATCAAGCACCATAATTTCAGGTTTCATAGCCAGAATGCCTGCTATTGCCACTCTTTTCTTTTGACCACCACTTAAGTGGTGTGGCGGTTTCTTCTCAAAACCTTTCATATCCACTTTTTCAAGAGCTTCCTCTACTCTTTTTTCAACTTCCTCTTTACTTAAGCCCATATTCATTGGCCCGAAAGCTACATCTTCCATCACTGTAGGTGCAAATAATTGATCATCTGGATTTTGAAACACTATTCCTACTTGCTGTCGCACCTTCATCAAGCCTTTCTTATCATAATCGAGAAGATGATTTTTCACCCTGATTTTGCCTTCAGCAGGTTTTAAAATTCCATTAAATTGTAAAAATAAAGTTGATTTACCTGCTCCATTGGGACCTAGAAGTGCCACAATTTTCCCTTTCATAACACTAAAATCTACATTTTCCAAGGCTTTAGTACCATCGGGATAGTAGAATGTGATGTTATCTGCTTCAATTATATTCATGGTTCATCACTGCTTTAATTTCTTTAGTTTTACAGATTATTCATATTTATAAAAAATTCAAATATTATAAAGACTTATTTAATTTAATTTTCACTCTTAATTCTATATGAATCCATAGATTTAATTATTTTTGATATAATTAAATTTAAACTTAACTAAAAAAAATAGAATAAAAATGTTGTAGATTACTAAATTGTTTAGATATATAAATTAAATTTTTAATTATATTACTGTAAATCCTCTAGTGAAATATACTCCAAATAATAATAGAGATTCAAAGGTAATAATCAATAAAAGAGGTTTTATATTAATCTGATTATTTGAATTAAATATTTTAATAGAACCATCATAACATCTGGATTGCATGGCTAAATAAATAACATCGCCACGTGTCCATGAACGTATGAATAAATTACTGATTAGCAATCCTAACGATTTCAATGTTTTTTTAAACCCAGAATAACCACATCGAGTTTCTTGAGCATGATACATCTTTTCTGCTTCTTCTAAGAAGACAAATATATACCGATACATAAGTAACGCTATTTCAGTAACAATTTTAGGAACTTTTAAAGATTCAGCTAGAAATAATAATTCACTAACGGGAGTGGTTAAAATAAGGAAGACCATACAAGAAAAACCACCTAACATTCGGCTAAAAAGTAATAAACCTAAATTAAAACCATCCTTATATGCTACCAAATTTAGAAATCCCAGACTGAACCAGGGTTCATTAACTCCGAAAAACAGAGTCATAAAAACAAGATTAAAAAGACCAAATAATATTGGAATAGAGATGAGTTTCAAATAAACAGATATTGGAATTTTAGCTTCAAAATATAATAATAAAAATATAAAAAATGCAATAATTAAAGGTATTACGGGAGATGTGGCGATTAGACTTACAATTAAAGTTATTATGGCAAATAACATCTTAAATTGAGGATTTATATTTTTTAAACCGTTGTTATATGCATAATCTTCAAGTAAATGTACCATCTAATCACCTTAGAATTTTTAATCTGATTCTGTTTTCTTTTTCATCTGGTAGTAACCTAGGAAGTATCCTATAATTCCAGCACCGATGGCTGCTTGTACAGCGAACAATAAACTTTCTATTTCTCCACTTGGCGGTTCCCAAATAGGTTCAAACCATGGTTGGTAACCAGATTCTGTTATAGCATCGGCTGCAGCTCCATCTGCCCCTCCAAAGAAACCTTCGTCCTCTCCTTTTCCTTGGAATAACAATAGTGGAAGTACTACTATTAAAATAATGGCCACTATCATAATTATGTGTTTATTCTCCATTATTTGCCTCCTTTTTGGGGAATTGATTTAATTATGTTAAGATTTTTTAGTATGTCTGGTCTTAACTTTAAAATGTAATCCCAAATTATTACAGTAAGAAGACCTTCTGCTATAGCTAAAGGAACTTGAGTATAGGCAAATATCACCATGAACTTGGAAAATGCCTCACCAAATGTAGGTATAGGAAATGCCAGGGATATCTGAATAGCAGTAGTAACGTATGTTAGTAAATCACCACAAAATGCTGCCAAGAATACAGCTATTGATAGGGATATACCCACCTTTTTAGAACCTTTATATATTAACCAAGCAGCCAAGGGCCCTATTATACCCATAGAAAAAATATTGGCCCCCAAAGTTGTTATACCTCCATGGGCCAGTAAAAGAGCCTGGAATATAAGGACAATAGCTGCAATAACCGCAGTTATGGCCGGACCAAATAATATTGCGCCTAGTCCATTACCTGTGGGATGAGAACAACTACCTGTTACTGAAGGTAACTTAAGAGATGATAAAACAAACATAAATGCACCAGATACAGCTAATAATGGCTTAGCCTCTGGACGTTTATCTGTAACTTTTTTTATTTGAATAATACCATAAATTACTATTGGAATCGATATAATATACCAAAATAAACACCATTGCCAGGGTAAAAATCCTTCCATAATATGCACATTAAAGCCTCCTTTAATTTTTCTCAAGTATAGTTGAATAAAATTTAGTATATAAAGTTTGCTATATGTGCCTAGAAATTAAAAAAATTAATTAAAGTAATTAAAATAGTAATCTATCTGTTGCAAATAGGTAATGATATAAAAAAATAGTCTATCAAAAAATAGTGTATCTATATAGTTAAAAAATAAAAGAATTCGAGAAAATTAATAAAAAATTTTCAAGAATAATTTAACATTTAATATAATTTAAAATTCGATCATTCGACAATTTCAGCAAAAGCAAAATTTCTTCTGGTGGAAGTAATTCTAATTTTAACTTCGTCGCCAACTTTGGCGCCTGAAACAAATACAACGAAACCCTCTACACGAGCGATTCCATCGCCATCTCTTCCGAGATCTTCAATTTTAACATCATATTCTTCTCCTTCATTAATAGGAGAATTTCCTCTACTATTGTAGTTATCTCTACTGTAACTATTTTTAAACAATTTATCACTTCCGAAATACAGCCATGGAAATGGCCAATTCTATATTGATTTTCTGAGTATATAAAGTAATGTAAAAAAACCATTTTTAAACTTTAAAATCAGATTTTTTTTCAAAAAAAATTTAAGAGGGCGATTCCAATTAAGATCATGGAAGTTAAAAATAATATAATACTGGCTCTTGATGTTAAGAATATGAATACTGCTTTAAATATAATAGAATCCACAAAAGAATATATAAACACAATAAAGATAGGATATCCTTTAGTTTTGAGCGAAGGATTAGAATCAATAACAAAAATCAAAAAAATTCATGACTATAAGGTTATAGCCGATTTTAAAGTAGCTGATATCCCAGAAACAAATAAAAAAATAGCAGATCTTACCTTTAAGGCAGGAGCTGATGCAATAATTGTCCAGGGATTTGTAGGGGAAGATAGTGTTAAAGCTTGTCTGGATTCTGCAGATGATATTGGTGGAGAAATATTCCTTCTGACTGAAATGTCCCATCCCGGAGCTTCCACATTTCTTCAAAAAGTTTCTGAAGATATAGCACGCATGGGAATGGAGATGGGAATAAAAAACTATGTGGCTCCTTCCACTAAACTGGATAGGTTAGAAAAGATTAGAGATATAGTTGGCGATTCTTTTATTATATCTCCCGGAGTGGGGGTACAGGGAGGAAATCCTAAAGATACGCTTAAATATGCGGATGCATTGATAATTGGAAGATCTATATATCAATCAGAAAACCCTGGAGATTCGACTAAGACCATTATAGATAGCATTAAATCTTAGTCCGCCAACTTCATAGAAAATTTCAAAGATAATGAAATAAATAATAGTGTAGTACTGCATAAATTCAATTCCCAGTATTTGGAAATTGGGCCAAAAAATTTGAATTAATCCAAATAAGGATAGTACTAAAATTACCATTTTAAGTGTAAATCTGTATTTAAAAAATATATCTAAAAATTTACTTTTTTTAGCGATCGATACATTATCATTACCTATTTCGTCGATATAGGCAGCTAATGAGCAAATTATTAAAGTTCCCACACCTATTTGAGGGAAATTAAATATTAAAGCAATGCTTAAAAAAACAATGGCAGTAACAATATGATGGATGCCGTCTATTTTTTTTGATAATAAGGTTCCAATAAATATTCCAAAGAAAATATATGCTGCATCTGCACTATTTATGACCAAATAACCGATAAATATTCCACATAATATCCCAAAAATTATTGCAATCCATTTATTATGTTGACGATCATAACTATCATCTGATAGTTTCATGAAAAATCCAGATAATCCATAAAATACTGCTTCTAGCATTATACATCCTCAAAATATAATATATTTCTATTATTTTAATTTAATAAAACATTAGTTAAGACTAATAACTTAATTTTTTAACTTAATTTTTTTTCGTTGTTTAATTCTTTTGCACCGGCAAGAATTAAAGGAAAAATTATTGTTACATCACCAACCACAGATACCAGATTAGAACCTGCCTTTGCCTTAGCCCATGACTTAGCTTCCTCTAATGGTGCTCCGCCCAAGCTTCCAGCTTCACTCCGATCCATTGTTATTTGAATCGCAGAATCCACTCCACCTTTAAGCAGATTAGATGCTAAAGAGTAATGTTTAGGAAGACCTCCACCTAAAATTACTGCAGCTACTTTTTTGGAATTGAAAACAATATCAGAGAGTTCATGCATGTCCCCTATAGCATCAAGGGTTAAATCATTAGTCTGGGTGAACATCCATAACTGCAATCCAAGCATACTATCTATTAATCCTGGTGCAAATATAGGCACGTTATTTAAAGATGCTGCCCTTAAAATAGAATCTTCATCGTCAATATACTCCCCAATTTTAAATAATAATTCTCTTATATTCAGTTTAGAATATTTAGCTGTGATCTCATTTAATAATTCACTAACTTTATCTTCGAAGACTACAAAATCTTCTGAACGGGTGTATAAATCTCCAATTCTACCTATCCCTTCTTCACATAATTCTTCGTCATCTTGATTAATTCCCCGGTAGTGGTATCCACCAAAAGCCTCCAGTAGATCATGGGTAATATTGGCCCCGCTGGTGATTAAAACGTCCACAGATCCATCCTTGATTAGATCTGAAATAATTTTCCTCAAACCTCCAGGTACTATAGGTCCGGCCACACTTAAAAAAACAGCAGTATCTTTATCTTTAATTATCTCTGCCAGTAATTGGGTTGCTTTTTCAACTTTCCCCGCACCTAGAACTCCTGATTTTCCCATCTGTTCAATTAGTTGAAGAACAGTCATTTTTTCATCAATTTGCATATGTTGAATTTTCATGATTTTCATCCTAAACTAAATCATATAACAAAATTATAAACTAAATCATAATATTTTTTCTAAAATTCTATAAAATAGGGATAAATTAAATAATTAATTATATATTTAAATATAATTTTAGTTTCGATAGATTTAATTTATAATACAGAATTAGAGATATTTGTTTATTTAGATTAAAATATAATTTTATTCTTAGTTTTTATTTATTTATTAAAATTAGAATTACCTGTTAATTATTATTATTTTTAATAAAAACTATTTCAAACCTGCAATTTTATCCAAAAGATCGGTTCGGGTTATAATTCCTGTTGCAATTCCCTTTTCATCTACCACAATTAATCTACCAATTTTCTTTTTGTTCATAATTTCTATGGCATCTGCAATCATTACATCATTTTCCACGGTGATTATGTGTTTGGACATAGCATCCTTCACTTTAAACTTTTCTTTTCCCTTGGCTATAGCTTTAGTAATGTCGCTTAGAGTTAAAATTCCCACAATAATTCCTTTTTCGATTACAGGAGCACCTTCGATACCATTATCAGATAAAGTTTTTGCTGCATTTTTTATCTCCATGTTGGGATCTAATTCAATTAATTTTTTTGTAGCAACTTGCATAACAGTTTTTTTAGGGATGCTTCTAATGCTGGTAGTATCCAGTAATAGTATATTGTCCATGTCATCTCTACCGACTACTAAACCATTTACTACAAGTTTATTAACTGGAGTAGGCCCTACCCTAATTTTATCACCCAAGTCTACTTGTTTAATATTTCCCACAGCTTTAATAGCAGCTTCACATTCTCCTGGATGGGGAATACTTGTAAATTCTATTTTTGCAACAGTAAGATCTTTAATTTTAACTTCATCCTTATAAATTGGAACTTGAGTTTCTTTATCACTGTAATTAATGTTTAATTGGTGATATGCTTCTATAGTAGGTTTATATCCGCCTCTAGGTCCCGGGACTCCTTTAACAAGCCCAAGACTACGCAGTGACTGCATCTGATTTCTTATTGTGCCCGGATTCCGGTTCATAATTTCGGCAATTTCTTCACCCTTAATAGATTTCCCTTCAGCATTACGATATAAATTGATAAGACTTTGTAAAATTTCCTTTTGGACAGCTGTGAGCATATGACCACCAATAATTATTTGTTATTATTTATAATTATAATTATATATTAATTATGATAATTAGCTTAAATAATTTTTCTTTAATAAAACTTATTACTCAATTTAAACACTATTATAATAGAGAGTTTGACTAAATTTTTATAAAGTATTCAATTATTTGATTCATCTTATAAAACTTCTTTCTAATAAAAGGAGATAGAATATGAAAGCAGAGGAATTCAGTAAAAAATGTCCCAATTGCGGTAGTAAAGATAAAGACGTATCTGAAGTTAAAAAACCAGTTGATAAAGAAAAATTAGAAAAAATTGGAATATCTGAAGATTTATCTTCCGTTGCAGTAGTTTGTGCTGTTAGATGTTCACAGTGTGGACATCTTTTTGAATATTCTAAAGGTAAATGTCCGGTGGATATAAAAAAAATAGAATTTTAATAACCCAGAGAAAATAAAGTATTTTTTTAATCCATTTTGACACATCTTACACATTTCTTATTTAATGAAAATATTAATATTTTACATCATTTATTATTTTTAGATGCTCCTATTTTTTGATTTAGCCTATTATAGTATCATATTGCATTTTAAAGGTAGAATGGAAAATTATTATAATTAAATAAAATATATTATTATTTGCAGGGGGATATAATATGAATGAAAGTGAAATTGAAGAATTTGTAAAAAATTTCAAGGGAATGACTTGGGACGAATTAGACGATATATTATGTGTTATGACTAAAGAAGACATGGAAACTGCAATAAGAAAGATCAAAGCAAGATTTGGATAGTAAAAGTAAAAATTAAACTTTTTTTTAAATTTAATTTTTTTTACTATTTCCAATGATTTATTATACTCATAAATATTTTTTTTGACCTTTTACTCTTATTTTGTTAATATTTTCTTTTATTCGAATAAATAATGGGAATCATTCATTCTTTTACCATATATATTAATCATATTATCTGCGCATTGATTTAGATTATTTTTTCATAGTATTTGGTAGAGATTTGGGTCTAATTTTGGAAAAACTATTTTTATTATCTACGTTGAATTTTAATTAAAGAAAAAAAGATGATTTTTTAAACTGAATGTTTAAAAAAAAGGAGGAATAATTATGGTTTATGATACATTATTACCTTCCTTAACAGTGATAATAGGTTATTTAATTACTTATTTCTTATATAGGGGAGGTTTAATTAAAAAATCAGTACATGTTAACATATGGAATTTAATAATTGGAATTGCTTTTTTGGTTTCAGGCGGAGCAGGTTTTATATTGTTAATATTACTTGAATTAGGAATTTTTATACCAGCCAGTCCGGTATTGTTGTACTGGCATGTTGAACTTGGATTAACTCTTGTTTTTGTAACACTCTTTCATTTCCATATCTATTGGAAAACATCCAAGAAGATGTTCATCAGCACTAAGAGGAGTGTGAAAGCATAAAAGAACGTTTAATTAAGGCAATAGCAACCATACCCGTTGTTGCTGCAATGTCTATGTCAGGTAGTTGTGCAGCTGGATGTCCCTATGGTTTAGTTAATGATCCTTATCCTGGACTATGTCCTCGTTATGTTGACGCTACAGGAGATGGATTTTGTGATCTATCACAAACAACCACCACGGCTACTGATACATCCACTGCTGATTCGTCTTCATCTGATGATAGTTCAATTGCGACTGATTCTTTAGATGATACTTCATCAGGTAATGGAAATAGTTTTGGTGTCGATGACGCATCTAATGCCAGTTCTTTAGGTGATGATTCTCTGGGGGATAATGGAGATTTAATTGATGCCAACGTAGCTGACGATGGTGGTGGATATTATCTGTTACCTATCACCCTCCTATTGACAGCCGGTTATCTTTTTACACATTACCTATTCAGTAAGGGTATAATAAGTAGACAAAAGCATAGAAGGCTATGGAACTTATTCGTTACTGCAGGTTATTTAGGAACGGGTGTAACTGGAGTTATACTTACTTTAATTATAAATTTAGGTATTAGAACAGCATTAAATCCATCCATCACTTTCTGGCACGCAGAATTTTCCATACTGATGGTGGTGGGTACAATTATACATATTCATCTTTATTGGAAACCATTTAAAAATATATTTAAAGTATTATTTAGTTTCAAATCATTAAAAAATATAGTAAAACTTAGAAAGGGAATATCCAGTTCAAAATAATAACCCTTTCCAACTTTTTTTGATTAAAACCTACATCTAATTTGTACTATTTTCATATATAAAATAGAAATAACATGATTTTTGATTTTTAATATTCCTATCTTAACTATCCTCCATATAAAAGGGATTAAATATAATTAGTCTAAAAAATAAAATATTAACATAAATAATCAGGGGGTACAAATTTGGATAATGAGCTTAGAAGAGAAATAATATCTAAATCGCCAATTACTTTTAAGGGACTTAGAAAACTGAATATTGCAGCAGGAAGCCTTCACCTAATTCAGGGAATTTTGATGCTGGTATTAGGTGTATGGTTAGAATGGAGCCAGGAGCTATATACTTTCTATTTAAATTTTGATTTTATACCACCATCCACATTTAAGATATTGCCTGATCCACAAGTGATCTTTACCGTTGAAAATCTGGGAGCAATACTTGCATCGTTTCTATTGATATCTGCTTTTGCACACTTTATTATTGCATTTGTTCGTAATAAAAATTACAATGAAAACCTCAAAAAAGGTATGAATCCCTACCGATGGTATGAATACGCATTTTCCAGTTCTATTATGATAGTGATAATAGCCACCTTTGTAGGGGTTTGGGATCTTTGGTCACTGGTAATGATATTCATTTTAAACGCAATGATGATAATGTTCGGATACTTAATGGAAAAAATTAATCAGTATCCAAAGAAAACTGACTGGTCACCATATCTTTTAGGATGTATTTCTGGACTAACACCATGGGTAGTCTTGGCAGCATACTTTGTAGCAGCACTGGGATCTGCAGAAACAGAACCACCAGCCTTTGTATATGCAATACTTTTGATTTACTTCATCTTATTTAATACGTTCTCCATTAACATGGTACTGCAATACAAGGGAATTGGGAAATGGAAAGACTATCTATACGGAGAAAGAGTGTATATAATTCTGTCTCTGGTGGCTAAAACACTTCTGGCATGGATAGCCTTTGTTGGAATATTTGCTCCATAAAATATTCCACTATTTTTTTTATCGGGGATTTCTATGGGATTATTAGATGATGTTAAAAAGAAAGCTACAAAAGAAGTAAAAAAACAGATGAAAAAGCAGGGTAATAAAGAGTTTAAGAAAAAATCTAAAAAAGGTACCAAAGACCTTGAAAAAAAAGCCCGGAAAGAATTGAAAAAATTAAAATTTTAAATTAAATTCTTTTTTTAAATTATTTATAATCCGAGATATTATCATATTTGTTCTAATTATTCAATGAAAAATATTTCTTTGGTAAAAATGACTCCTAACTCTTTAAATAATAAATTCGGTAATTGTATCTCATTAGAATCAATTTGGGGAAGTAATTATATTATTTATAAAGATATTCCTTTAAAAAATATTTTTAATCTTAAAAATATACATATGGATGAAGTAAATATCAATTTAAATGATTATATAATAGATTTTACAGTTTTTGATAAAAATGCCACCCCATTGCTATTGTTAGATTTTGTTTTATGGAACCCTAATAAATATCAAGGATTTGTAAATTTTCATAAAATTTCCAAGAATGAAATAGAATCCGGATTAGAAATAAAATGTAAGATATTGGTTGAACAGGATACTCTCTACAATATTATCTCTTTTGAAGATCCTTATTTGGACATAAATGGAAAAAATACTGACAATAATGATCAATCCAGATTACTTTTAAATATAGTTAATAGTATAATTGGTGAAAAAATCATAAAAAAAGATATAAGAGGGTTTTTAGAGAACTTAGTTGAAGATTTAGGTGCAAATTTGAATGATATGGATGATAAAGAGAAGAAAGTTTATTTGGATGATTTAATTGCTGATTCCAAATTAGTTCTTAAATGGGATCCACTAGAAAAAGAGGTAGAAAAAATTCAAGATAGATTAGCGTATGAAGGAATTATTAAAAGTGAAACTAAAATACCTTTAGCCATACCGGAATTGCCCAAAATAAATGATTTTCAGGATAAGGTTAACTTAAACAGAAGAAGAAAGATATTCCAACAAAGCAGATGGATTGGCTGTAAAATTTGTTTAAGAACTAAAAAGATTAACATTGAAAAAGAGGCTTGGATTAAAAACTCTAAAAACTCTGGAAAATCTTCATTGAAAATCACTGAATACATTGCAAGGTTCTTGGCTTATTCTGAAATAGCCGGATATTATAAAATTAAAATATAATATACCACCTTTTTTCAAAATTTAATATAAAATTGAGATATAATTATTAGCTATAATCTTTTATAGTTACTAAAGTGATATTTATTAAATAAATAATTCAAAAAAAATGTGTTCATGATTATTTACATTTCGAGATAAACATAGGGTGTTTAAATGGCTTTTCATATAATGTTAGTACCAACTTTAGGTTGTCCATCCAATTGTAGTTACTGTTGGAGTTCTGAAGAAGGATCGCCTATTATGAAAATTGAAATTATAGAAGAAGTGGTAGAGTGGCTTAAAGATTTTCGTGAAGAACCTGTAACTTTTACTTTTCACGGGGGAGAGCCATTACTTGCTGGGTATGATTTTTACAAGGAAGCTCTTCCTTTAATTTCTGAAGGTTTAAGTCATCTTAAACCAGCATTGGCGTTGCAAACCAATTTATGGTTACTCACACCAGAGATGGCTCAGCTTTTCAAGGAATATGATATTCCCATAGGATCCAGCTTGGACGGTCCAAAGGAATTAAATGACTTACAACGGGGAAAAGAATACTATGAAAAAACCATGAAAGGTTATGAAATTGCTAAAAAGGCAGATTTAAGGGTTAGTTTCATATGCACATTTACCAATCATTCCATCAAATACAAAGAGGACATATTTAACTATTTTTTAGACAACGGGTTAAATTTGAAGCTCCATCCATCTTTGCCATCTATACGCGACGAAGAACCGGAAAAATGGTCTCTTTCACCTGAAGATTACGGTGAACTATTAATATATTTACTGGATAAATATCTAGAGCATATGGATGAAATTTCAGTAATGAACATTGACACCTTATGTAAAAGTGCATTCATCCGCAGAGGTACTGTATGCACATTTGTAGACTGCATGGGCGATACATTTGCTATAGGGCCCGATGGCAGTATTTATCCATGTTATAGATTTGTAGGCATGGACGAATATATAATGGGAAATGTTAAAGATCGTCCTACTATGGAAGAGCTTAATCAGTCAGCCCCTATGCAACTTTTAAATGAATTTAAGGAATTCGTTGATAAAGAATGTAAAAATTGTACCTACATTAAATTTTGTAGAGGAGGCTGTCCCTACAATGCTTTAGCAGTGAGTGATGGCAAAGTTAATTGTGTAGATCCTCACTGCACTGCTTATAAAGCTATATTTAAAGAGATAACTAAAAGAGCAACTAAGGAGATGTTAAGCTCTGCTAATTTAGGCTTAGGTCTTGAATCAGATAAGAAAAAACCCAGCATTATGGCTATTATGCTTAAAAGTTCTTAAATTAATTAAATAGAAATAAATTATATTAAATATATATGAGATGGTAAATTATGAAACTGGAAGATTTAATAAAGGAATGTCCTAAATGTGGATGTAAAGATAAAACTGTAAAAAGAGATATTGAACCTGTCCACAAGGCTCATGCCACAACAAAGAATATTACTTGTAGTGAATGTGGATACGTATTTGAATCTGCTAAAAAAGATGAAAAAAAGGATTAATCCTATTTTCATAAATTTTTAAATAAAAATAATCATTTTTCTAAAAAATTTTACAATTTTAGTAAGTCTAACAAGTATATAATATGTAAAACCGAATTAAACCTATACTAACTATTATATACTAAAAGTTCTAAATATTTATGATATTATTTGCAAAAAGATTTTTACCCTTTTAATGTACCTTTGATGAAATTAGTCAATAAAAAATAGATTCATCAAGTCTATCTATATTTAAAATTAAGTATTATCTAAAATATTTAAAGGATAATGGAATTAGCAATTTTATTAAAGACTAAAAACTGATAAATCAAATTATATGTGAAATAAGTAAAATAAAAGGTTAGATAACATGAAAGTAAAGGAATGGTGTATGTACTGCGGGGAATGTGCTGGTGTATGTCCCCGGTGTTTAATTGAAGTTCGCGAATCAAGTTTAATATTTGATGAGAAAAGTTGTAAAGATTGTCGAATATGTGTACAGGTCTGTCCCGTACAAGCATTAGAAAAGGAAGAGTAATTAAGGTGATTTAATGATGATTAATACTGATGTTCTGGTAATAGGAGCCGGACCTGCTGGTTCTACTGCAGCTAAACACGCTGCTATGAATGGTGCTGAAGTTATAGTAATAGATAAAAAATCAGAGATCGGAGCACCAAAAAGGTGTGCTGAGGGTGTTTCCAAGGAAGGACTCGCCAAGTTAGGTATTGAGCCAAGTCCTCGCTGGGTAGCTAAAGAACTTAGTGGTGTTAGGTTAGTTGCTCCTAACGGTACTGATGTGGTACTTGATGATGATAAGGTTAAACTTCCTGAGTCAGGATATATACTTGAGAGAAAAGTTTTTGACAAACACATGGCCATGGATGCTGCCCGAGCTGGTGCTAAGATCATGGTAAAAACTATTGCCACCGGTCTAAAAAGAGAAGATGGACAAATCGTTGTAGATGCCGAAACCATGGATAAAAAGTTTCAAATAAAAGCCAAAATAGTTATCGGGGCGGACGGTCCAGAATCTCGTGTAGGCAGATGGGTAGATTTAAAAACTACAGTAAAACCAAAGAATATGGAATCATGCGCACAATTTGAAATGGCTAATGTGGAAATGGAATATCCAGATTGTATTGACTTTTATTTTGGTAGCGTGGCCCCTGGAGGATATGCCTGGATATTTCCTAAAGGAGATGACATAGCCAATGTAGGACTTGGAATTTTAACCACAAAAACAGATAAAACTGCCTACCAACACTTACTAGAATTTGTAGAAAATAATCCGGCAACAAAAAATGCCCAGCCAGTAGAACTGAATATTGGCGGGGATCCAGTTGGAGGAATGCTTAAGGATATAGTAACCGACAATGTTATGATCGTGGGAGATGCAGCAAGCATGGTTAATCCCTTAACTGGAGGAGGCATTATTAGCGGTATGACTGGAGGTTTATTAGCCGGGGAAATAGCAGCTGCTGCAATTAAAGAAGAAGATTATTCTAAAAAGAGACTAAAAAAATATAAGGATAAGGCTATAAACGAAATTGGAGATTCATTCATTAAATATCTGAAAGCCAAGGATTATCTTTTAAGTTTGTCTGATAAGGAATTGGATTCTATTGCAGAAGCATTTCAGGACGCTGAATTTGATTCTATAAATACAGGAGAACTTATTAAAATGTTAGTTAAAGTATCTCCCAAGGCCCTTTTAAAGTTGGGTAAATTGTTTTAGATATAAAATCTAAAATAATAATTATTTTTTTAAATTATTTTTCAAATATTATTATTTTATTTTACACTTTCTATGTTATTATCTGAGGAAAAAGTATTAGGATAATGCATATTAAGAAGAATAACATGGCCACTCGATGATATAATATATCTGCCAATTTTATCATCCTATTTTTTTCATAGAAATTAGATAGATAAAGAGGTATAGTTGACAAAAATGCTGGTAAAACTGCAATCATGAACTGTATTATATTCATGTCGCCATTTATGAAAATGAATAACAATAAAAATGCGAATATAATTGATACAATGGTAGTTATCTTCTCTTTAGATTTGTACATAAGGTAGGTTCCCATACCTGCCAGGTACATTAACAAATAGACGCTCAAAGGCACCAAAAAAAGGTTTCCTAGCAAAACGCAACAAGAGGCTATTCTGAAAATTGTATTGTTGGCTGTGCTGAAAAATGGGGCTAAAAAAGTATCTTTAAGTCTTAGAGGCGGGGCAGTATATATTAACTGGTTTAAAACCATTAATCCTAATATTAAACTAAAAATCGGGGTAAGAGTGAATATGGCGGTGATAAATACTGCAGCCATAATGATTCCTATAAATATTAATATCCACTTTTTATCTATGTTATTTTGGATAAATGCTCTTTTTCTTTTAGTTTCATCCTTTTGGTCAACTTCTAAATCCGTTAGATCATTTAAAGTATACAATGATCCCCAGAGTATAGAAACCAGTATTAAACCTTCCAGTATCTCATACGGATTTTGAATAATTAAATCTGAAAAATATGCATAAGTAAGGGCCAGCAAGTACATATTAACATTTTTAGCAGCCCAACTCAGCCTCATTGATTTTATAAGAGTGTTAATCATTTAAATAACCATATTATATAATTTTTCATATTTTAATTATTAATTTATTAATTAATTCTTTATGGATTATCCTTTTCAATTTGATCCTTCTCAATTTGTGATAGAATAAAACGTGGTTTATATCCATAATCATTAATATAATCTCTTATTATTTTGTCATCTGCCAGGGGATCATGTGCTTTTACTATCTTAATCAATTCTTGCGTTGAATAAGAAATAATTACAACCTCAAAAAATACTGCTAATATTTTAGTAAATATTTTGGATATTATTCCTAAATCCGTGAATATATCATATTTTTTTCCTCTGAAATGTAATCTCCAGGCAGTTTGAAATACAATATTTATATTTTTAAATAAACTTCTACGTTTAAGGTATTCTTTGATGCACAGAAAATAGAAAGGTAGTGATCTAAAACCAGTATATTCAGTCCACTGGCTAAAACCAATAAGATTATTGTCATGTTTAGGGGAATCGTGAAAGGTATCTGCAAATAAAATGAGGTTATACTTGGTTAATTTTTCATATATCTCCTCTCTAGTTTCAGCATCCAAATCTGTTTTAAAATCATTAAATATTTGGTCGAATACATCTTTGGATGTGGCCTTTTTATCTTCCAATTTTAATCCAGGTTCATAGAATTTTAAACCTAGACTTTTTAGTGCATGATAAATATTGGATGATTTACCAGTACCCGGAGCGCCCATAACATGTATTATTCGGCCTTTATCATTTTTTAAACTAAGCATTTTATTATGAAGTTCGTAATATGCATCAGTTTTTATAAAAAGAGAATTATCTTTGATAGAATTAATCTTATAGTTAGACATGTATAATAATTTCTCCTATAAACAAATTTGAAGTTGTTATTGTTAAATATTTTCATCTTTACCTATTTTTACGGATATATAATTCATAAAATATACATTTATTAATATTTTCTATTTTTAAGTCAATTGAGAGTGATTGAAAATACTCATAATTAAAATAACTTAATTTAGAGCATTTTTGAACTAATAGATATTTGTATATCTAATATTTTATATACAATTAATATACAAAATTTATTCAATAATTTTATACAATAATTTGTGAGGAGTAATTAATGTTAGGAATTCAGGGATGGATCATTATCGCGGCGGTAGCCTACATAGGTGAAATGTTAACTACCGGATTTTTCCTTTTATGGTTTGGAGTTGGAGCTACAGTAGCTGCTATTTTAGCTTATTTTGGATTTTCACCTAATACTCAGATGATTTCATTTATATTAGTATCATTAGTTTTACTCGGAATATCCCGACCTTTAGCAAACCGAATAAGCAAAGATACAGGCAAAAAAGCCACATCAGATAGATTGATTGGTATGAAAGGAATAGTAATTGAGGAAATACACCCGGAAACAGGCGGAATTGTTAAAATTAATGGTGACACCTGGAGAGCAATTTCTAATCATAAGATCGAAGTAAATAAAGTTGTTATTGTTGAAAGAATAGATAGTGTGAAGTTAGTTGTAAAAGAAGTTGAAAAAGTTAATGATTAGAATATAATATATTAAAATTGATTTAGAGTAATGAAGGGAGGAAATATTATGGATTTAATTACTGTGGGAATAATTGTAGTAGTTCTTTTGGTACTGGCCTTTAAAGCATTAAAAATTTTAAGGCCCTACCAAAAAGGTGTGGTGGAAAGACTGGGTAAATACCAGAGGACTGTTGAAAGTGGTTTAGTGGTTATAATACCATTTATTGAGTCTGTCCGCAAGGTTGATCTGCGGGAACAAGTAGTTGATGTTCCGCCACAAGATGTAATAACTAAAGACAACACCGGAGTAGTTGTTGATGGAGTTATATTCTATGAAGTTGTTGATCCCTTTAATGCAGTATATAATGTGGTTAATTTTTATCAAGCTATAACTAAACTTGCGCAGACAAATCTAAGAAACATAATAGGGGACCTGGAACTTGATCAAACATTAACTTCCCGGGAAATGATCAACACTCAGTTAAGAGAAGTTTTAGATGAAGCAACAGATAAATGGGGTACCAGAGTAGTAAGAGTGGAGATCCAAAGGATTGAACCTCCTAAAGATATTGTTGATGCAATGTCAAAACAGATGAAAGCTGAAAGAATGAAAAGAGCAGCTATTCTAGAGGCTGAAGGTTATAAGCAATCTAAAATTAAAAAAGCTGAGGGAGATAAGCAAGCAGTAATACTTGAAGCTGAAGGTCGTGCTGAGTCCATTAAAAAGGTGGCTGAAGCAGATAAGTTTCAGGAAATAACCATTGCTGAAGGGGAAGCCCAGGCAATTCTCAGCGTTTTCGGTGCCATACACAAAGGAGATCCTACCAATGATTTACTTGCTTTAAAATATCTTGAAGCACTTCAAAAAGTAGCTGACGGACAGGCAACCAAGATATTCCTACCATTAGAGACTTCAGGAGTACTTGGATCTATAGCAGGGATTGCTGAGTTATTTAAAGATAAAGATATTAATGATACTAACCTAGAAAAAATTAAGGACGTTAAAATAGAAGAAATTGAGAAATAATTTTTTCTATTTTTATTCTCTTTTTTAATTAAATTATTTTATTAGTTTAAATAGTAATATTAACATGGATGTTCAACCATTTAATATTAATTAAATGATTTTCCCGGTGGTCATTTGAATAAAAGCCAAGATATTGACAACAATAGTGTTAATTCCAATTGGAAGTTAAAATTTAGAAAATATATAGTGCCAGTGTCTTTACTTATTATTTTAACTATTATTGTAAGTTGGATAACTTACCAGAGGGTTTTGATTCAGATTAATATAGGGCCTGATTGGGATACCTTTGCTTTTTTGGCTAATGCCATGGAGTTTGCTGGGAAAGGTTTTGGATACACTGAACCACATCGTCCGCCCTTCTTATCATTTATCACATCTTTATTCTTTAGTCTAGGTTATGTTGATGAATCAACAATTTTTTTTGTTGATGGAGTATTTTTTGTATTAGGAGCTATTGGTTTATATTTACTCTTTAAATTACGTTTTGATACAATTCAAAGTGTTTTAGGTTCTTTATTTTTTGTTTCTTTTCCAATAGTATTAAAATGGGTTGCAACTGGTTATACTGATGTGGCAAGTGTATCACTTTCTATTTGGGTTCTTTATTTCACAGTATTAGCTGTAACCAAAAATTCAAAGTTCTTTTTAATAGCATTTCCTTTATTATCTTTAACATTTTTAACGCGATATCCCTCTGTTTTGATTATATTTCCAATGGTTCTATACATTTTTATTAAAGGTAATTTCCTTTCAAAATTTAAAGATATATTTTTAGGAATTATCTTCTCTATAATAGTTTTTTCACCCATTTTATTATGGAACAATAAAATTTTTGGTGATCCTTTCTATCCTTATGTTGGTGCTTTATCAGTAACTGAAGGTACATCAGCAACAGAATCATTTGCTTATAATTCTAATCCATTCTACTACCTAACTAAATTAGATTCTTTCATTATTTATGAAGATTTAAAGCCATGGATTATTTATTTAGTAGTTATTTTAATTGTTATAGGCCTTTTATTATATCTTAGGGAAATTATTTCTATGAAAGTTCGTAAGATTAAAATCAGGACTAAATTAAATAACTTATTAAAAATTGAGCGAAAATTTTCTAAAATAAAGATTCTACTATTAATTTTTCTAACAATAATATTCCTAATTACTTTCAACAGAGTCTCTTTTTTGAGTAGTGAAATCATTTTTTTTGCTTTGTTAGTTTTGTTGTATAATGTTTTAGATGGAAAGAATATTAAAGGCTTTGACATTGATCTATTGTTTTTTTCATGGTTTTTAACATTCTTTATATTTCATAGTAGTTTTAATGTCAAGGTTGATAGATATTTTATAACAATGGCGCCTTCTTTTTCGTATTTATTAGTATTGGCAATTAATCAAATATCTAATAAAATAAACTATAAAATAAAGGATATAAATTTGAGCTCTTGGTTGTTATCTTTATTTTTTATTTTTTTAATCTTATTTTCATCACTATCTTATATCAATACAATGCCACAAGATAAAGATTATTTAGTTGAAGATACTATTTTAGCGTCTAACTGGCTAAAAAATAACGATAAAGATTATCAGGAAAAGCAGATATATTCTGATTTATGGCCAGCTGTTAGTTGGTATTTAAAAACTAATGTTGAACCTATGCCCACCTTTAAAGATAAAAGAGCTTTTAATCATGAGTTAGAAAAATATAATATTGATTATTATTTTACAATAAGATCTGGCCGTAATTTAACATCATATAAAAAAATTTCTCAATTTGGAACCATGATCATTTATCAATTAGATCCAAAGATTGTTGGTAATAAATCTTCTGCTTTGTATATAGGTAAAAATTGGCAAAATTATTTAGAAGATGTTTTGGATTTCAATATTTTTGTTATATATGAAGGAGGCAAATACAAAATAGGTAAATCAATATACATAGATAATTATTCTATAGAAGAGTTAAAAAAATACAAATATTTATTTTTATACAATTTCAAATGGCATGATCGGTTAAAGGCTGAAAAATTAATTCGAGAATATGCAAATTCCGGTGGTACTGTTATATTCGATGCTTCAGGCAATCTTGATGGTATCTATTATAATATGGATGACTCAATATTTTTAGATACTTTAATTAAACGAAAATCTTTAGATGAATATCCTAATGTTTGGATTAGTCCCAAAATTGGTTATCCTGCTAAATTGGAACCATTTATATCTGATGGCGGAATATGGTATGGTGCTACTTACATATCCTATGGTGATAATAAAATTGAGAACCTAGTTACGGTTAATGGAGATACATTAATAGGTGTTCAAAAAATGGGTAAAGGTAAGATAATTTGGATAGGTTATAATTTAATATGGCATGCTTTCTATTCTGAAAGTAATGAAGAAAAGATATTGATCCAAAAAGTATTAGAATTATAAAAAATGAGGACAAATGAATTTTAAAATGCAATTTAAAGGCCAAAGGAAACTATATTTAAAAATAATAATATCTGTGTTATTTTTAGTTTATTTGTTAACTTATATCAACCTAAACGTCCTTGTAAATAGTATCTATAATGTAAATCAAACTTTATTTCTTTTAGCCCTAATACTTATTCCTTTAAGTATATTTATAAGAGCTTTAAGATGGTATGTGATTATTAATAAAGATATAAAAATTATATCAATTAAAAATTCTTTTAATCTTACATTGGTGGGAATGGCTCTTAACATATTTTTACCAGCTAGCAGTGGAGATATAGCAAAATCATATTATGGATATAAATGGTATGGATATAAGGAAGAGATGATATCATCTAGTATAGTTGATAAATTAATTGCGTTATTGTCAGTTTTTATAATTGGAACCATAAGTTCTCTATTTTTCGATTTTTATTATCTACATTTATTCTCATTTTTGGTTGTTATCGGTTTGTTGTTGATTTTATTTTATCCCCAATTTATACCGTGGAAAATATTAAATTTAATTTTAAGAAAATTTAAGTCTTCAGAATTAATTGAACATAAATTAATTTCATCTTTTAGTATTTCAAATAAAAAGAAATTTATTACCCTTTCAATTTCTATTTTAGCTTGGTTAGTTTCCTATTTACAATTTTTTGTTATATGTAAATCTTTTAATTTGGATATCAGTATTTTATATATTTTTGCTATTTCACCCATAGTAACTCTTGCAGCGTTATTTCCATTTACATTTAATGGTATGGGTTCAGTAGAAGCTGTAAACGCTTATTTATTCAGTTTAATAAATATATCACCCACGTTAGCAATTTTTGTGACATTCTTTAATTCTCAAATTTTAGCTACATTGATTCCAGGAATATTTGGGTTAATAATAATTTTAAAAAAATAGGGATATTATGAAAATTTGTATAGTCACAAGTATGTTTCCGAGGTTTGAAGGTGATTATTATGGTAATTTTGTTTATGATGAGGCTAAAAGGTTATTCAAAGAAGGATTTGATGTACATGTTGTCACTCATCACAATCGTGATTCACCTTACGAAGAAGTTATGCAAGGTTTAAAGATTCAAAGATTTAAGTGGTTAGAACCGAAAAAATTTAAACCTCTTGCATATTATAATAGCATAACAGATGGTTTTAGATTAATTAGTTATTTAATATCATTATTACTTATTCTTTCCAAAACGATTAATAAATATGATATTGATGTAATACATGCGCATAATGCTATACCTACTGGTTTTATAGCTGCTATCGTTTCTCATGTATTAAAAATACCTTTATTTATAACAATACACGGTTCCGATATTAATAGATTTTATAATAAACCCTTTTATCGTTCATTAATTTCATTTTCATTGAATTCTTCCGAAAAGATTTTAGTTTCAAGTAAAAGTCTTTATCGAAAAGTCGAGTCCTTCATTAAGAATGGAAAAAAAATACTGATCTTTAGAAATGCTATTGATATAAATAAGTTTCAAGTTGAAAAAAATGATTTTATTAGAAATAAATATTTAATCAAATCGGACGATACTTTAATATTATTTGTAGGAAATTTAAACAGGTCTAAAGGAATTTTTGAGATTGTCGAATCATTTAAACTACTGAATTATAAATTTAAAAAATTGAAATTAATGTTTGTTGGAGAAGGACCCCAAAAAAAAGAACTAAATAAAATTGTAGTAAATAATGAAATTGAAGATGATGTTATTTTCACAGAACAAATAAATCCTAAAAGAATTCAAAAATATTATCAAGCAGCAGATATTTTTGTTTTACCTTCTTATTCTGAAGGAGGAGGACCTCCATTGGTTATTTTAGAAGCTATGGCATGTGGAGTTCCTGTTGTTGTTAGTAATGTTGGTGGAATTCCTGAAGTAATAAAAAATGGAATTAATGGTTTTTTAGTACCTCCACATGACACATTAGAACTGGTGAAAAAAATTGAGTTATTAATATCTTCTAATGATATTAAAAAAAAATTTATAAAAAGTTCAAGAGAAATTGTTAAAGAGAATTTTGATGTTGATAAACGAATCAAAGTTTTGATTAAGGCATATAACGATTTTAAATCATTTAAATAACTTTTTTCTAATCATTTTATTCTCTTTTTGAATTATATAAATTTCCCGTTTAAGTAAACTTATTTGTGTTGCAACAAAGCCAAAAACGATTACTTGAATTCCACCTAATACTAAAAGTATCATTAAAATCATTAAAGGTCTTTCAGGATTCAAAGAATTAATCATGTATAAATAAAATAGATAAATACCAATTAACATTCCAACAAAGCATAAAACTAAGCCCATACTCCCAAAAAGTATCATAGGCCGTTCATAAAATGAAAATAATATATGGGAAATAGCAGTTGCCCTAAATTTTATTTTAGATCTCCCTAACTCCCTACCCTTTAGAGTGGCAGGTGTTTCTTTAATTTTATATCCTAAAGCCACTGCTTTGGATAATATTTCTAAGTGAATTTCTTTTCCATCTGATTCTAATTCTAAAGAATCCAAAACTTCTATTCGATAAGCCCTTAAGATTCCAGTCACAGTTCTCAGATCTCCGCCCATAGCAAATCCTACAAATTTATTTGCAATCTTACTGATCCATAATCGTAATGCTGGTACATTTTCAGTTCCCCCGCCTTTCATATAAGGGGATCCGACAATAATATCCGCACTTTCATCAATTATGAGCTCATCTGCAAGCAGTGGTATGTGTTCTGCATCATAACTTAAATCAGCATCTGTTGTAACTATAATATCTCCACTTACATTATCAAAACCTGTTCTTAAAGCTCGGCCTCTCCCTGCATTAACGGCGTGTTTAATTAATTGAACATTCGGGTTTGATTTTTGAAAATCACTAACTAGTTGTGATGTTTTGTCTATACTCCCATCGTCAATTACGAGAATTTCATAATCTTCATATTTCTTAATAACATCATCTATCTTTGTTAAAGTTCTAACAACATTTTCTTCTTCATTGTACATAGGTACAATTACTGAGATTTTCATTTATCTACCAACTCCTCTAAAAACAAAGCCCGCTTCAATAATAGAATATGGATCAAAAACACATCTACCATCAATAAATAAGCATTTTTCAGCTGTTAGTGATTTAATTTCTTCTAAATTCATTTTCAGGAATTCTTCATGAACGGTGGCAATGATGATACAATCAACGTTTTGAACACAATCATATAACTTATTGAAGTGTTCCACATTTAAGTCAGGCACATTTTCAATAAATGGATCGAAAGTCTTGATATGAGCATTTTTTTTATTCAGATAATTAATTATATCTTTCGAGGGGGAATAGCGGTAATCATCGGTGTTTTCCTTGTAAGAAACCCCTAATAATGCAATTGTTGAATTGCTTATTTTCTTGTTGATCTCTTTTAATCCGTCTTCAACCAGTTCAACTACATGTTTTGGCATGAAATCATTAATTTTGCGTGCATTTTCCAGTATTTTAACATTTAAACCGGCTTTTTTAGCCTCATCAATTAGGTAATATGGATCCATGGGGATGCAATGGCCCCCAACCCCTGCGCCAGGATTTAAAATATTACAGAAGGGTTGACTGTTAGCCACTTCTATAACTTCCATTACATCAATCCCCAACTTTTCACTTATAAGGGCTAATTCGTTTGCGAAGGCTATGTTAACGTCTCTGTATGTATTTTCAACTACTTTTTCCATTTCCGCTGTTTTAGGATTTTTAACAGTTATAACTCCTTTTTTATTTATAAGTTTGTAGATATTAGATGCCACTTCGCTGCTTTTTTCATCTATTCCGCCCACTATTTTAGGGTAATTGTAAATAATATCATCCACTACTTGGGGTGATTGTACTCTTTCTGGACAGAATGCCAGTCCAAAATCCGCACCGGCTATAAGACCGCTTTCATTTTCTAGTATATTTTTAACCACTCCTTCGGTAGTCCCAGGAGGCACCGTACTTTCTACGATAACCATAGATCCTTTTTCAAGTCCTTTTCCAACAGATTCAGATGCTTTTTCCACGGCAGTTATATCTGGTTCTTTAGAACTACTTATAAGGGTGGGAACCACCATTATAATGACGTCATTGTATCCAGCAGCTTTGGTAGAGTCAGTAACTGCTTTAAATTTACCATTTTGTGTACATTTATCTAATAATTCCGGAACTTTTGGTTCATAATGGGGTAATATCCCTTTATTTAATGTATGCACTGTTTCCTGATTAATATCCACCCCAGTTACATTAATTCCTACATCTGCAAAGACCAGGGCCAATGGTAGTCCAACTTTACCTAATCCTACTACCATGAAGTTTAAATTAGATTTTTCCAGTGATTTTTTCATCAAATCATAATTCATGTCCATTATATTCATGATTCCACCAAATCAGCATGATTTTTTATTATAATTTCGGTTATTTTTTAGCGAGATAATACATCTAATAAATAATAAATGGTTTAAAAAGATTTCTAAAATAATAAAAAGGATTTAATCTATTTTATTGGGTACTTTTAGATAGGGAGGAAGCGGTTTTATACGGGCCGGTGCCCCAATAGCCAGGTACCATGGGGGGACACTTCTGGTTACAATTGCTCCTGCAGCAACCATTGCTCCTTCCCCCACTTCCACATTAGATAAAAAGGTAGAATTAGCTCCAATAGACGCTCCTCTACGAATAATAGGACCTTTAAGTCTATAATCAACTCTTATAGGATACTTGTCATTTGTAAAACATGCGCAGGGTCCTATAAATACATTGTCTTCAATTAAAACATTGGTTGGAATGTAAACATTGGACTGGATACTCACATTATTTCCAATATGACAGTGGCCCTCAATTACAGAGTTAGTACCAATAAGAACGTCGTTGCCAATATTAGTTTTTTCTCTGACAATAACATTGTGACCGGTTTTAAAATTGTCACCTATTCTAACATCATCATAAATAATTGTATTGGATCTTATAAGTGGATTTTTGCCAATAAGGGGAGATTTACTTCCTTTACGATATTTAACGCCGATATCTACGTTATCAACTACTTCGGTCCTTACCGGTATTTTGTTAGTCTCATTTTTGAAAAAAAATTCTCTAAAACTTGGCATTATTTACCCCTCTTTTTAATAAGATTTATGGAGTTAAAAAAGTTTCCGATATGGAATATGGTGCTGGATACACTTACACCTATATCATTCCTTGCATCTTTTACCCCATTTTTAAATCCATTTATAGGTCCCTCGACTTTCCATCCAGCAGGCTCGTTTAAAATGTGTAAAAATGCAGATAATCTAAAACAGAATATTATAAGTCGATAAATTGGCAATAAAAAAACATAGTGATAGGATTCTTCAATTTTATTCTGTGTAGATGGATTGGAATGATGATATGCAAATATAATAACCACCGAATCGATTAAAACATAGAAAATATACATTAATAAAGCAACTAACGGTAAAATTTCAGTATATAAACCCATCACCGGGAACATGAGCAATATAAACACCCATATTAACCTGGGAAAGGCAATGGTATGGTCTATAAATACGATTCTGGGAAGTCCCATTAAATCGTAATATTTGAATGTTTTCTTTTTGAGCGTTTTAAAATAATTAACTAATTTAGATTTAAGGTAGGAACCAGCAAGGTTCATAAGTTTAGGATCTCTTTGATCTTTAACTATTCCTAAAATATCTTTTAATGTTTCCTGATTAACCCTTGGTTCCTCATTTTTCATGGATGCTACTTCTAATTGTCCCCTGGCCCATCTCACCCTCTGAGAATAAAGAGTATCATAGTCAGTTATGGCATCAGCAAACGCCACTGCGTCAGGGACGTTTACTATTTTAATCTTTTTTTTGTGTAGCATCATTGTAGCGTGCATGTCTTCTGAAACGGTAACCGGCCAGTATCCCCCGATTTTTCCAATAATACTCCTTCTAAAGGCTGAAAAAGCCCCTGACATAGTATAAATTGAATAAACAAAGGATTGATAACTTCTCTCAAAATTAAATGAACTTAAATATTCCAGAAATTCAGATTTAGAGAAAAACATTTGAAGAAAATTATCTTTTTTATTTTCATCCCACTTAATTTCAATATAACCGGTAGCTGCACCTATTTCCGGGTCTTCCACGAATGGTTTGGCTATATTTTTAAGAGCTTCCTTTGCCACCATAATATCAGCATCAATAGTGATGATTACATCCCCTTTGGTCTGTCTGATTCCAGTATTTAAGGTGTGCACTTTACCAGTATGGGATTTTTCAATTATCCTAAGTTCTTTCCCATATAAAATAGCATCAACTTGACATTTTTTTACTACATTCACCGTATTATCAGATGATCCGTCGTCCACCACTATTAATTCTATTTTATTATTAGGATATTCAGTTACCAGTAGCGACATGATACATTGGTGGATAATTTCCTCTTCATTATGCGCAGGTATAACTACACTAATATTAGGCAGAGATTCATCTTTTATAGATTCTCTATCTATCTTTAAAATAGATTTACGTGAATAATATAATTTTATGGGAATGAGAAGGCCGTCTATTATTATAGCTATAAGTATCCATGTTGTCCAGACCATTAAACTAACCCATAGCGGATCTTCCATCAAAAACACCTAATATTCAAATTTTCCAGATTTTATTTTATCTCTTACAATTCCCATGGTGGGCCTGGTTAATAAATACCAGTATAAAACCACCACAAATGCAAAGAATATTAATTTGCCCACTATTGCATGGGCAAAATAAAGAGAAGTTTTTCCGAATATATTTACAATATAAACTATGCTCAACATCCTAATTAAATTTGCCACATAGGTTATGCCAATTCCTATAGATGCATATTTTACTTTTCGACTAAAACTGTAACCAGGATATAATAGTAATAATCCGGCAAGGACGCTGATCTCTATTATGGAGGAACATTCAAATCCTATTCCAAAAATACTCCAGCCTGTAGGGTCTGGAAAGATAAAAGCATTTGGAGGTAGAAATGTAGAGGGTAATCCTAAAAATGAGGCAATATACGCAATATTTAATGCTTCTATCCCCATAATGTAAGTGTCATATCCAGTAAGCAGTAGAAAGGATATAATAAATGAAACTATTGCCACTGCTCCAGCAGCATAAAAGGTCAGCCACCATCTCCTTTTACGGGCTATTGCAGCTATGGCCATTAGAAAGCCAGCGATTGCCACAATAAACCATGGGGAGGGAATTGAGTAGAATGAAGTAGATTTAGTATCACTCCCACTTGGATAATACCATTCAGCGCGTATTGTATAGTATCCTTTAACCGGAAAATCAGTATTAGTAGTATCCCACACATAGGTGTAGGTTTCATTAGGGTCTAATCTTGGAACATTATAGTCATTTACGGTTTTTACAACATTATTATCTGGATCTAATATGGTTAGTACGAGATAATTACTACCTGCGCTAGGTAATTTTTTATCACCCACATTTTTTAGCACACATCTAAACTGTATGGGCCCTTCTTCATTATAGGGCTCTCCTATAGGAGTTAATTCTATTATTTCACCCCTATGTGCAGCATAACCACTATTTATAGATATGAATAATGTTAAGATTAATAAAGCAATAAATATGGCTAAGTATTTGATTTTCACATAAACACCAAGATAAACCTAATTTTTAACATATTCAGATATATTTATAGAAATATTTATTCTAAATAATATAAAATAGTATCAATTTTTTATTATTTTAATCCGTATCATTAATTAGATAAATTACATTCTGGATAAATCATTGATAAGGTTGATAAGTTGCAATGGGAAAAATCTGAGATCATTAAAAAAATAGAGAAAATAAGAAGCGAGATAGGACACAAAGATGTCAAGTCTGATATACTTAAATTAATTTTTAATGAAAGAAATAATGAATTAATCATCGTAGCAGCTGATAGATCTGAAAAATCTAATATAATTGGCAAAGGTGGATGGGTTGTCGGCAAACTCAAAGAAGAACTTGGAGTAAGTTCTATACACGTTGTTTCTAATTTGGACATGATAACGCGCAAATATAACATGGAACTATCACTGAAAAATTTAGAAACAGTCATTGAAGAAAGTAATATAGAACAACTAAAAAATTTGTCAGACTTATTAAAATACCGTATAGATAACATTTACAAATTTGATTTTAGAGAATTTATTCAAAATAGATTTTATACAGAAGCTAAAGAACAAAAAGCTGTAGTGGCTTTATCTGGTGGTGTTGATAGTAGTTTTTCTTTAATTATTTCTAAGTTTTTAGGTTTTAATCCCTTGGCAGTAACTGTTGATCCTGGCAGTATAATCCTTCCAAAACATTTCCATGCAAAAATAGATAAACTTTGCCGTAAGTTAGGTGTAGAGCATCATTACCTTAAAGTGGACATGAAAAAATTAATAGATGAGTCTTTAAATGGTAAATATCATCCTTGTGGAAGGTGTTCTAAAATTATTGAAGATAAGATTTTTAGTTTCACCGAAGAAAATGAAATTCCATTATTCATCTTTGGGGATATTCTTTCCAGTGGTTCGCAGTCTATATTAATGGAAAATCAGCTAATTAGAATAAATCTACCCGCTTTATTATCTGCTAATAAAACAGAAATAAAAAATCTAGCTGGAAATTACCATATTACAAGCTCTGGAGTTTATGGGTGCCCTCTTTTGTATGAGGTTCATAAAAAATATCCACATATGAAGAAGTTTTCCCTACAGAGAATTCTTAGAGAAACTAGAGCTGGTGCATTAGAACCAGGCGAAGCGTTGGATCTATCATGGAGCTTATTTAAAAAGGGTTAATAGCCCGTAGATTATTAAAAAGATCCCCACTAAATATCCTACCAACTGTGGATATATAAGCATAAATATACCAATGATTAATGCAATTATTCCGATAATTCTAGGGTCTATTTTGTCGTTCATGATGTTTATTATGAGGAAGAAACTATATAAAATTTATGAAAGATGTGAAAATGAAATTTTGCCCTAATTGTGGTTCTTCCAATATAAAATGGACTATTCCCCAAATGTGGTCCATATGGCAATGTAATACATGTGGTTACACCGGAGCAATTGTAATTGAAGATAAAGAATTAGCCGCTGAAATCAAAAAAAATTATTGTAAAGATAAAGATTCAGAATATTGTAAGATCGATGATCTAAAATAGATTCATAGAAACTGTTGAGGATACGATTTCAAGTATTTTGATGGTTTCCTAGCCCTATATGTTAAATATTTTAAATTATATCTAATTTATTAGAATTTATGGAAATTAGCTTTATATAAATTTAGTAATTAAATAGACAATCTAAGTTCTTTTATTATTTATAAATTGTCTTAAACGGTTAATAACATCTTTTACGGCTCTAGGAGAACATCCTCCCCACACATTTCTCATTTTAATATTTTCATGCGGATTTAAAGCCTTTTTTAAAAGATTATCATCTAAATCTAGCTTATTGCCAGTTATATCTACGGATATTTCATCTATAAACTTAGAATCTATATCAGTAGGTTTTAGATTATTATTTATAGCTTGGGTTACCATTCTTCCCACTATTTTATGAGCAACACGGAATGGTATATTTTTTTCCCGGACAATTAAATCTGCCACGTCAGTCACTGTTGAGAAATTGGAATTGGCATTTTCCAGGCACTGTTCTTTATTCACCTTAATGCTAGTGAGCATATCCGATACTATACTTAACATATCCTTGGATGTGTCAATTGAGTTCCACAAGTGTGGAGTGATCTCTTGCAGGTCACGATTGTAACTGTATGGTATGGCCTTTAAAATTGTGAGTATGGTCATTAGTTCTCCGTTAAGAATTGCAGATTTGGCTCTTGCTATTTCAGCAACGTCAGGATTCTTTTTCTGAGGCATTATTGAGGACGTAGATGAATATTCATCAGAAATTTCAATGTAATTAAATTCAAATGTGCTCCATATTATTAGTTCTTCACAAATTTTACTAAGATTAGAGGAGAGTAAACTGAGAGCAAAAACAGTTTCAGCAATAAAATCTCTGGAACTTACACCATCTATGGAGTTATCCATAACTTTACTGAAACCTAATAGTTCAGTAGTACGTTCTCTGTTAATTGGAAAAGTAGTAGTGGTCATAGCTGCAGAGCCCAGAGGATTCATGTCCACACGTTTAAAAGCATCATTTAATCTTTCATAATCCCGTTTAAGGGCGTTGGCATATGCCAGAAGATGGTGGGCTAATGTTGTAGGTTGGGCATGCTGAAGGTGAGTGTATCCCACCAGCACAGTTTCAGTATGTTCTTCAGCCATATCTAAAATTTTAGCAATAAATTTTAAAATATCCTCTTTAATTAATCTGATCTCTTTTTTTAGTACTAGTCGAAGGTCAGTTGCCACTTGATCATTTCTTGATTTGGCAGTGTGCATAAAACCTGCAGTTTCTCCAATTTTACTGGTAACATAATTTTCAACTGCCATATGTATATCTTCTACTGAAGGATCCAGATCTAGAGCATGGATACCTTCATTTTTTAATTCCATGAGGGTTTTAATTATACTTTTAGCATCTTCCTCTGGAATTATGCCTTCTTCTTTTAACATGGTGGTATGTGCAATATTACATTCCACGTCGGCTTCAAATATTCTTAGATCAAATTCCAAAGATGAAGTAAATAAAGCTGCTTCTTTACTCATCTGCTTTTTCAGCCTTCCATCCCTCAGATTCAAGAATTAACACCTTCCAAGATTTAAGACAGCTTTCCTGTCTTCCATAATAAAAAAAAATATTTTATCAAATTAATTCAATGAAAAAAAATAGTTTTAAGTATTATTTTTTTTCTTTAGTCTTCCATTCAGTGTATCCACATTTTCCACAGGCATATCTATCTCCATGATCTGCCATGAAAACACCGCTGGAACATCTAACACAGAAAGGGTTTTTTCTGATTAATTTATTATCTTTAACCTCGTAGAGTTCACTTTTTTTCATTCTTCTTCCTCCACTTCTTCTTTTTGAGGTTCTTTATTTTTTTCTATAACATGTTTTGTTTCAATATCTGCTAAACTTTCCTCGGAATCGTATAGTTTGGCGTAACCATCTGCACGACCTTCTCCAAAGCTGGGTTTTAATTGATCTACTACCAGTAATTCTTTTTTAGCATTTAACATAGCGACTAATTTGTTTTTTACATCTAAAACTTTAGGAGTAGCTTCTCCTTGGTAAATGCAATCGAAACTTATTTCGGTTCTGTTTAATAGCGCATTTTCTTTTTGATCTTTTATATCAATTTCCATAATTATACCTCTTTAAACTCTTTAATAATATCCTTTGCCATATTTTTTACTTCATCAGCTTTTACTACTACCAAACCCTCATTTGGTTGACCATACAATATTATAGAACCTGGAGGTGAACTTAAAATGCAAGGAAGCACAGAAAGATCTTCTTCTCCTTCCACTATTATTAATACGTGGGAATTTTTTTCCAATAGTTGGAAGGCTTCTTCTATACATGACCATAGTTCATTGGTAATGGTTCCCGCAGGGTTTTCCACATGCAAAGTGATTGAATCGTAATCAATATTATGTTTAGACTTTTTTCTTTGAATTTTATGATCTATAATTCCAATATCTGGTATTAATCCTGATTTTAAAAGGTTGCGAGTAGTTACATCTCCCACTGATATCAAAATATCATAATCAGGAAAATCTTGTTTAGCCTCTTCTAATGATGGATAAAGCTTTCCAAAAGGCTTTTTTAGAGCGGATCGCTGTTCTTTTTTTAGTACAAGCACTATCTGACCCTCAACGCATATTCCCCAGGAATGGTTATATTTAACTCCTTGGCAATATTTGATTTTTCTGGATCAATAATAATAAGCAAACCACTCCAATTGGTGGATGTAGGTAGATTGCATATTGCACAGCGATCTTCATTCATTATCCTGTGACATTTAGTACATGCTTTAATAGTCATTTCTTCTTCTTCCTCTTCTCTTTTTCAATCCATTCAAATCTTCCTAGACCAGGTTGTCTCATAGTAAGACCAATTTTGGTTTCTTTAGAAGATTTTCCTTTAAGGCTTAGAGCAACAACTCGAGCACGAACTTTATTACCTTCTTCCAATGTTTTCTTAGATTCTTTACCTATCAATGCTCCTCTTTTTCCATCGTAATTAATGTAATCGTCGGTAACTTGTGATACGTGAACCAGACCATCCATAGGACCAATCCTAACAAATGCTCCAAATTCAGTTACTTCTATAACTTCACCTTCAACAATTTCATGTAAATCCGGCTTGAAAAAGAGGGCTGTGAATATTACATCATGATATGCCGCACCATCGCCCATTATAACTTTACCGACACCAATGTCCTCTATCTCTTTTACTGTTACCATTAAACCTAATTTTTTATCTATTCTACCCACATAGGTTTCATTTAAAGTTTCTACAGCAACTTCTTCTAATGGTTCTTCGAAGCGGCTTGGTGGGATTCTTACAGTGTCCTCTATTTTTGAGATTAAATACAATCAAATCCCTCTCATATTTTTTATTTTAGAATTTATTATAATTTTTATTTTTTTAATTACATCTTATTATAAAGTTCTATGGAATGTTTTATGGCTTCAAATGCTTCATCTACCTGTACCCATCCTAAAACTTCAGTTTCTTTACCTTCTAATCTTTTATATTCCTGGAAAAAGTGTGATATTTCATCAAGAAGATGTTGGGGTACATCGGTAATATTTTTTACATCTTTAAATTTTGGATCTTCTAGGGGAACAGCTAGAATTTTATCATCGTTATCCCCACCATCAATCATCTTCATCATCCCAATAGGACGACTTTCAATTACACAACCAGGGAAAGTGGGCTGTTCCATTAGAACCATAATATCCATAGGATCTCCATCATCATAGAGTGTTTGTGGAATTATGCCGTATTCAGCGGGATAATGAAAAGGTGAGTACAAAACTCGGTCAAGTGCAAATGCTTCTATGTCTTTATCATATTCATATTTATTTCTTGATCCTTTTGGAATTTCTATTACTGCATATACTACCTCTGGAATTGAAGTTCCAGGTTTTAAATCTTTCCAAAGATTCATTTAATTCCTCCTCTATAATTTAGGTCCAAATTTTTTTATAATCTAATGAATTTAAAGTTAATTTGAATATTTATAATATTAGCGGATTAATTTCTTTACATCCTAGTTAAGTTTAAACATCTTTTATATATCCATCAATGGTCAAATATTTTCTTTGACGTAGATAAATCACAGGTATATTGCTAGATCTGGCCCTTTTCCGCAGTTCACGGTCGTTGGTGCACAATACATCAGCAACTCTCAGAAGAGCATCATCTACTGATTCATTTTTATGCAGTTTAGCATTAAAAATTTCAACTGGTTTTGATGAAGCGATCTTCAATGCAACTGAGGCTGCTATGAGATTTTTACCTTTGCTACGAGATTTAATTTTTTTAAGTTCATCTATTACAAATGAAGGAACCATCAATTTATAAGATGGTAAAATCTGCTCCAATTCAGTGATAACATCCACATTGAATTGAGCAGGTATCATAAAAAATTTGCATCAAGGATAGCTTCCTTTTCTGGTTCATTTAATGATACCATATCCTATTAACCTCCATCTTGCCCCTACCCGTCGGCTTAATGCAACTCTTTGACCGGCCTCTGCAGATACAGGTAATTTGAGATTTACATCTGCGTCATTTTCCCGTGCACTGGTAACTACCCCAATAGTGGTAGTGGTTCCAGCATTAATCATTAAAGGTTCACCAGTTTTAATAGGTTCAACTTTTCTTTCCTCTTTTGTACCTACCACCCGGTCTAATAAATTAGTTTCCATGGTAAATTCATGTAGAATAGGGGGTAAGGTACCAGGTTTTCCAGCTACTGAACCTGACAATGAATCTGCTTTAGTTAGGGCAGGATCTAAAAGTGTTCCTACACCCACCAAACCACCAGGGCCTACTTCTTCAACAGATTCGCCGCCTGCAATTAAACCAGTAATTTCTGAATTTAGACTAATCCAAACATTTTTTCCTTCTTTTTTGATTTGTATACCGGGTTTTATTTCTATTTCATCGCCGATTTTTAGCTTTCCCTGCACTAGAGAACCACCAATCACTCCCCCTACAATATCATTAGGAGGGCAACCAGGCTTGTTAATATCAAATGATCGGGCTACGTACATCCTGGAAGGTTTTCTAATCTGTCTTCTGGGAGTTCTTATATTTTCTTGGATAACCTCAATAAGAATATCGACATTAGCCCCTTGTTGAGCTGAAACAGGTATTATTGGAGCATCTTCAGCGCAGGTTCCTTTAACAAAATCTTTAATTTCATTGTAACTGTCTAATGCTCTTTCTTTGGATACTATATCAATTTTATTTTGAACCACGATAACATTGGTAACCCCTATAACATCAAGTGCCATTAAATGTTCCTTAGTCTGAGGTTGAGGGCATGGTTCATTGGCCGCAATAACCAGAACAGCTCCGTCCATTATAGCAGCACCAGATAACATAGTTGCCATTAAAGTTTCGTGGCCGGGTGCATCTACAAATGATACCTTTCTAAGCATTTCAGTCTCGGTTCCGCAATGTTTACAGACAATTGCCGTGGTGTAACATTGAGGAGTTGGACACTCCGGACACTTACGGAAGGTTATATCAGCATAACCAAGTCTTATTGATATCCCTCTTTTTGTTTCTTCACTATGAGTATCCGTCCATATTCCTGAAAGAGCTTTGGTCAAAGTAGTTTTACCATGATCTACGTGACCTACAAGCCCAATGTTTATCTCTGATTGTACTTTCACAGATTACACCCAATTTATTTGTATAATATTAAAATTTATATCAATTACTCTTCTTCAGTTTTTAAAATTTCTTCTAAACTCTTTTTACCTTTAGTGGTAACAATAGTATTAATTTGGACAATATCATCAGATATAGTGTTTCCACGAATAGTTTTTCTTCTTCTTTCACCTGATCTTTTAGGTTTATATCCTATTCCTCCAGATGTAAGTGTTTTAATCCTTCTGGGACCACTAATATCTTTTTTCATTGGAAACCCGTTTTTGTCGCTTCCACCGGTTATTTTTAATTTGTATCCTTTTAAACCAATGTCTGATGCGTCAAATTCCTCTCCAAGAGTTAATCCGATTAATTTTTTTGATTGATTAGCATCAATTTCTATCTGATGGCTTTTTTCTTTTTCTGAAATCACCAATTTAAATGCCAAAATATCTCCTCCTTCTTATTCTGCATTTATAACAGTTATCTATATTTATTGTTTTCTATCTATACGAATCAATAAAGTTAATGTTTTTTTATATCTCCGTTTAATAGACTCCCCAATCTGATTCTACTTTTCTTTTAATTTCTAATGTATCGTGAAGTGTCTCGTATTCGTCTTCACTTAATTTATTCTTGAGCTCTGATTCAAGTATTTTAAAATGTTTCTCTGGTATGTCAACGTAGAGTTCATCTCCTTCTTCGAAGTTTTTGCCAAAAACACCATCTTTAATGGCCATGGCAACTTGCTGACCCTTAGAAACAGATTTTTTGTTTTCACCTTTATCTTGCATACTTTCAACTTTACCAACAACAGTCCCATCATCTCTTATAAGCGTGTAACCTTGTTTAATAGTACCGCTTAAAACTTCGATACCTGCAATGGCAGGTTTACTAAACCTGAATACTAATTTGGGAATTATCCTAATTTTCCCCGGTTTTATTATAGCATCAAGCCATTTTTTCTTTTTTTCTTCTTCAAAGGCTTTGATCCATTCTTCGTATTCTTCAGTTATTTGGTATATAACGTTTCCAGCAAAAATTTTTATGCCAGAAGATCTTATCTCGTCTGCTGCTGAAGGCAAGATTTTAACATTAAATGCAATAATTACTCCGTGAAGTGGATCTTCCTTTTTAACAATATTGGCGTCAAAAACATCTCTTCTTGATACATCACCAATATCTGCAATTCTAATAGGAATTTTCATGTCTTTAAGAAGATTTACTAGAGCTTCCAGCGAACCAAGAGTGTCAGCTTTAACAGTCACTCCCATTTCATCAGTATCTATTTTAATGTCTTCCACTTCTTTTAAGAGATCTTCTTTAACCGTTTCCATATCTTCCCGTGCAACTACTAAGGGTGAACCAGCAACAACATTTTCTATATTAGGTGCAACAATCTTTATTCCAGCCGCTGCAACTACTTCGTCTACTTTCTGGAACTTTTTCTTGGACTCTCTAATCTCTTCAAGGGGTCTTGGTTTTAAAAGTGATCTTATTTTAGTGGTAATAATATCGTCACTAGCCATTAAAGCTATATTATCATTTTTCTTAATAATTCCATCATAAATTACAGCGTCTATAGTTAATCCAAGCCCTATCTCTTCTTTCACTTCTAAAATAGTGCCTTTACCTGACGCAGTAGTTTCTATTTGTAATTGTGCTTTTAAATATTGTTGAGCAAGTCCCATGAGCATAGTAAGAAGTTCAGGTATTCCTTCCCCAGTAACTGCACTTATGGGGATTATACTAATCTTTTTTGCAAAATCGTCAACACGATCAAATCTTTCAGAGTCAAAACCTTCATCGTGTAAAATTCCAACAAGTTCATATAGCTTAGTTTCAAGTGTTTGCTGGACATTTGAAGGTTGTTTAACAAAACTTTCAAGAAAAGTTCTACCTTTAGTTGTTTCCCAACCATATATTTTATCAATTTTATTTGCAGCAACTATGAATGGAGTCTTATACATTTTTAAAATACTTAAAGCTTCATAGGTTTGAGGTTTAAAACCTTCATTAATATCTACAATAAGAATAGCCAGATCGGCTAGAGCTCCCCCTCTTTTTCTAAGAGTAGTGAATGCCTCGTGACCAGGAGTGTCAATGAAAAAAAGTCCAGGAAGGGACTCTTTTATATCAAATTTCTTTAGAAAGTCACCACATATATTCTCTATTACTTCAATAGGAATTTCGGTGGCACCAATGTGTTGGGTTATTCCACCAGCTTCTTTTTGTACTATGGCACTGCCTCTAATATAATCAAGAAGACTGGTTTTACCATGGTCTACGTGACCTAACACTGATACTATTGGTGATCTGATTTTCATTTAAACCACTATTTAAGAGGATGGAAACTATTTAAAACTCGATCTTAACTTTCATAGATTAGATGTTCATCTGGGATCGCATATTCGCAGATCTCAGATTCATCAAAAAAGAGTGCTATTTCTCTTTTTGCAGATTCAGATGAATCAGAAGCATGTATTATATTTCTACCTGTATCAAGAGCAAAATCGCCTCTGATTGTCCCTAAATCAGCTTCTTTAGGGTTAGTAGCGCCCACCATTTTTCTAATCAGACTTATGCATTCATCTCCTTCAATTACCATTGCTAGAACGGCAGAAGAAGTAATGTATTCTACTAGGTCATTGAAAAATGGTTTCTTTTCATGTTCCCCGTAGTGTTGTTTAGCTAAAACATCGCTGATGTGCATCATCTTAGCGGCAACTATTTTAAGCCCACGTTTTTCGAATCGGCTTAAAACCTCACCCATAAGTCTGCGCTTAACCGCATCGGGTTTTATCATAACAAAGCTCTTTTCCATCATTTTTTAACCCATTTGACTTTTCTTGGAACTCTTTTTAGATTCAACATATTCTTTTCACATTTACTGCTGCAGAAAAAGTACACAGTACCGTCTTTTTTAACGTACATACTTCCTGTACCTTCTGGTATTTCCTCGTGGCAGAATGAACATTCTCTCATATTTAACACCTTCAATTTATGGGGTACGTATTTCTTTAGCTTCTCTTATGGTGTCCAGTAACATTAATATGTCACCTTCTCTTATGGGGCCCATAACATTTCTGGTTAATATCCTACCCTTATCTCGTCCTTCCATTATTCTGCACTTAATCTGCATGACTTCTCCAGTCATCCCAGTTCTTTTTAGAACTTCGATCACTTCTGCTGGAGTTGCTTCTTCCATATAATCACCTGATATAATTAAAGTGAGAAAGGCATAGGCCTTTCATAAAACAGTATTTATTAATTATAAAACTATTTTTTAAGTTCTTCAACTTTTTCCACAACGTCTTTTACAAGTTCTTCAGCTTCACCAGCTTCTACTATACATGCAGAAGCAGTACCAACATTCAAACCTGCTGCTCCGCCTACTTCATCTTTAGTAGGTAAGTATACGAAAGGTATTTCCTTTTCTTCAGCCAGCATAGGAATGTGAGCTACTATTTCAGCAGGATCAACATCTTCAGCTACTAATACTAAAGCAGCAGTACCTCTTTCAATTGCTTTGGTAACTTCATTAGTACCTTTTGCTATTTTACCTGTTTCTCTTGCTATTTCTAATGCTTCAGAAGCTTTGTCAGCTATATCTTGTGGTACGTCAAATTTTACATATATTGGTTTTGCCATTTTCATTTACCTCCTTTTTCATCTGGTTTTTTTACCATCCATCAGCAAATCTACTTTTACATTGAAATATATAAAAGTTGTTGCCAAATATGATTAAATGACTTCAAAGAAATCAGAATCTAATTTTCTAACTTAAAAAATTTATTTTAAATATACAAAAATTAGCATTTTAATGTTAGAATATTATCCCTTATATATTTTTTCTATAGATATCTTTCTTTAAGTGGGATGCAATAATTTTGACTCCAATCTTATTCTAATCTCCAATCTTATTCTAATAATATTATTCTATATTAGCATTCTTATTATAATTACATCAATTTTATTAGATTATATATTTATGTGGGGAATTAATCCATTAATCCGATTTTCATTTAAATATTTTTAGGGTTATTTTCTTAGTTTCTACCTATTTATTAAATTTTCATTTCATTTAATAATTTTTCTATGTTTATAACTTTATCTTAATAGTTTTAATTAGTAATGATTGAAATAACTTATTAGATTAAAATTTTAGTCTTAAAAATTCATTACAGAATTAGAAATTTAATTTAGAACAAGAATTTTCTTTGTTAAAAATTAAATAAAAAAAGAAAATTTGAATGAATAAAAATAATCAGAACTTTTTAACTGCCATTTCTATATCTGAAGCTTTTACAGTTTTTCTTCCTGCATGTTTAGCCAGTTTGACAGCTTCTAATGCTATTTCTTCACCCATTTCTTCTAAAGCTTTTGCTAATTCTTCTCTAGCATCATCACTTACTCTTTCTGCATTTGCATTTTTTATTATTCTTCCGATTGGAGCAATTGGTAATTCCATAATTAATCACCTAAATTTCTTTGATATAATCTGTGTTTATATTCCTATATATATTTATCATAAATTTCATTGAGATTTAGGATAACTATATGATTTTTGGTAACCTTGTGGCCAACTGTAAGATCAATGGCTATCTTCTGGCTTAGTATATGATCTTTGCTCATGCCCAAAAAAATAGATTATTATATGAAGTCTATTACTAAGAAAAAAAGTATAAAAATGAAAATAAAAAAAGTTTAACTGCTATTTATTATATTAGATAACTCATTAATATCAGCATCTACTTCAACAGGCTTGGTACATGCACTTATAGCAGTATCTGGATCTTTAAGGAGATGTCCAGTTACAATACAGGTAACTTTCTCATTTTTATCTACAACACCGCTATTAACCAACTTTATAAGACCCGCAATTGAAGCAGCCGAGGCAGGTTCAACTCCAATACCTTCGGTCCTAGCCAGAAGTTTCTGAGCACTTAAGATCTCCGGATCAGTAACAGTTTCAGCATATCCATCCGATTCATTTATGGCCCTTATGGCCTTTAATGAACTAACAGGAGCACCGATCCTAATGGCAGTGGCCACTGTTTCAGGATTTTCAAAGGGAATAATATCTTCTTTACCTTCCCTTATGGCTTTAACAATAGGGGCTGCTCCTTCAGCTTGTATACCGGTCATCATTGGTAAATCATCCATAAATCCGGCCCGATGAAATTCTTTAATACCCTTCCATATAGCAGATATGTTTCCAGCATTTCCCACTGGCAATATAATTCTGTCAGGAGATTTCCAACCAAGATCATCAATTATTTCATATCCAATAGTTTTCTGACCCTCCAGACGGTAAGGATTAACTGAATTTAATAAGTATAACTTCCCCTCTAATGCAAGTGCAGTTACTGCTTCTAAGGCTTCATCAAAGTTTCCCTTCACTGATATTACATTGGCTCCGTGAAACATGGCCTGAGCAAGTTTACCGAGAGCTACTTTACCTGAAGGTAGAAGTACAATACAGTTAAGCCCGGCACGGGCAGCGTAAGCTGCTAGAGATGCTGATGTATTACCAGTGGAAGCGCATCCCACTGCATTAACACCTAATTCAATGGCTTTGGTAATACCAACACTCATTCCACGATCTTTAAAACTTCCGGTAGGATTTGATCCTTCAACTTTAACATAAAGGTCTACACCCAGCTTTTTACCAAGTTTATCACATTTACAAAACGGAGTTCCACCCTCTTCTAATGAAACAATATTTGATTCGTCAACAGGCATAAATTCTTTATATTTCCACATAGTAGATTTTCTGCATTCAAATATTTCTTTTGATACCTCAACATCGCATATAACTTCAAGTATTGATCCACATTCTTTACAAGTGTAAATTATTTCGTTATCTTCATACTCCATTCCACAACTTATACATTTAATCATGATTACACCAACAAATTAATTGCTTTTTAATAAAATAAAGTTATAATTATTAAAACTCAAAACAGCAATTTATCAATTTTTTATATTAATATAAACTAATCTATATTATGCTTCTTACATAATCAGCCCATGCTAATGTGATATTTGCTTCTATTATGGCTGCAATGATTAGTAAAACAATTGATATGCCCAGCAGAAGCAAAGACTCTTTAAATTCGTCTAGATTTTCCCTAAAAACGAATGCTATTTTTTCAAATATGGAACCATACCAGGTTTTGTATAACATACCATCAATGAAATAATAGACGCTAGCTGCTAATCTAAAACCAGCAGCCCCGGCAATAATGATGGCCAAAATTTCAATTACACCGTGCGGCAATGTAAATATAATAAAATCACCTATAGGAACTTTGGAGATCACATAACCTATGAATGCACCGTTAATAAATAGGAATATGGCGGTAAATGAACCTAATAGGAGTCCACCACCATATATAATCAATGCCACTCTAATATTGTTGATTAATATTGGTAAAGTTTCCAGTTTAATCTCGCCTTTTTGTACACCTTCTTTGAGTTCTTGAAAAATTGTTCCAAAGTATTGATCGAAACTACTGAAAATTCCTGAAAGGAAATATCCAATAAAGATGGAAGCAAACAATATTCCTGCTGAAAGGAATAAAAATTTTTCATTCCTACGATAAAGTGCTCCGATACTACTTTCAAATTTTTCTTTTTTCAAATTTATTCCCCGTTTAGAATCTTATCTGCAATTTCTTTAGCCTCTTTTCTTCTTTCAGCTAATTGGTTATAGTAATTTTTAATAATACTTGTTGATCTATTTTTACATTCCCCACACATAAGTGTACCGTTTTTACATTCTTCATATATTTTTCCCAGCTCCTTGTCGGAATCAATAAGATGATATAAAAGCAGTTCATAAACCACACATTTATCAGGCTCACCACCCAACTTGCGCTGATCGTCTAAACTTTCCCTTCCACCAGTTTTAGCTGTTTTAACTTTTTTTTCAGCCACTTCAGGTGAATCACTTAAAAATATAGCTGTTTTAGGTTTGCTGCTCGACATTTTATCTCCGGTCAAACCCGTTATGAAGCGGTGATAAGTTGCTGATGGTGAAATAAAGTTATACTTAGATTTAAATCTCTCGGCAATGTCGCGGGTTAGACGTATATGGGGGTCTTGATCTGGACCTACAGGAACCACAGTAGGCTTAGGCCCGCCACATTCTTCCAGTTGTGGATGAATAATATCTGCCACCTGAATCATAGGCACATAAAGATGAGCAATATTGGTACTTCCTGAAAAACCGTATATGGCTTTCATTTCATTATAATTCACCTTTTTTGATAAAATATAGGCTAAATCTCCCACCATCTTATTTTTGGACTGCAAATATACATGTATATTGCTTTCTTCTAAATTCAATCCTAAAGCAATGTAATTGGCAATATATTCATTTATAGCCAGCTCTTTTGAGGTCTTAAAATCAACACCTCTGGCGGAATATGATTCCATATCAGCAATTGGAATATAAATATCAGCCCCAGAATGCTGGTACCATATTAACTGGTCTACCACCATTTTATGGCCAATATGCATCTTTCCGCTGGGCATCATACCGCTTACAACTGCAAATTCTTTATTCTCCCGGATAGATTTAATTATTTTTCCAAAGTCTCGGTGGCCAAAAATTATCTTTCTCCTCATTAACAGGTTAGGATTATTTATATCACCCATTAAATCAGCAAATGGTTTGATACCAAATTGATTAACAAGTTTTTCATAATCAATAATAGATGAACTCCACGGATCAATCAATTAATCACCTTTAAATTAATATTTATCTAAATATATGAGAATGGTTTATTTAGCATCTAAATATTTGGTTAATATTATTTTATCATTCTATTAATATAAAATTATTATTTTATCAATTATTGTTAAGATTAAAGATAGTCAAAAAATAGTTTTAAAGGGTTTAAGGCCTCATCCACTCAATATTATAGTAGGTTATATCGCCTTCTTCATCTACCACGGCCAGTAGAAGTTTTTTATTAACTCCATGGGCCACTCGTACATAACTCGAAAAATCAGATGATGAAATTTTTGAATTTTCAGATATAACTTTAACTAAGAAATTCGAATGTCCATCTCCCGGCGAACTCCCTCTTTCATATAAGCGAAATTCAGAACCATACTTGAATCCTGTTTTTACAATGTAACCTCTATTTCTCAAATCCTTAAAAACCAGATATTTAATAAAAAGATCATTTTTTATTAATATTTTCTCCATTTCTGAACTGTTAACTAGTTCATTGGACTGATAGATTTTTATTTTATCTTTTTCCATAAGATAAAAAGCTTCTATCAGGGAAAGTTGTAAACCTTCATCGGTTAAATTACCAAAATAACTTTTTTCGTGAAGTTTTTCAGCTTTAGAATCTCTGACTATCACCATTAATTCTGATAACTCTGAACGCATTTTAACACCTTCTTTTTCATCTTATTCTATAATGGCATGTCTCATTTTAAGATCATCTTCCTTTTTACTAAGACGTATCATAAACTCGGCAATAAGCCCGTCTAAGAATAATAAAGTAGTATCCTCAAAAAGAGTACCCATAGGTGTTAAATCATCATAATCCCCTTTTAATACGCTTGAGGTATAATATTTCCATGCTTCTTTAGTTTTAGTTTCTATATTTATTGTTACATTGAGGTATTCCTTTAAAGTTGAATTAAGATTTCCAGTAATCCCAATCACTGACGCTCCAACATCTTTAGAGGTTTTAGCAGCAAGAGTTACAGTCTTTGTTTCACCTGATCCTGATATTGCTATTAAACAGTCTTCAGCATTTATAGCTGGAGTTGTAACATCCCCCACTACATAAACTGTAAACCCAAGGTGCATTAATCTCATGGCAAATGCTTTACCCACTAATTCAGATCTACCAGTCCCCACAATAAAAATTGATTGAGAATCTATAATTTGTTCGATCATTAATTTGATTTGTTCTTGGTCAATTTCTTTAATTACTTCTAATGCGTGTTTAGTTATTCCTTCTGTAGTTTTATTTAAGATATCCATTTTATTCACTATTATATATTTTTTTAATAAGACTAAAATAAGTGAAAAGATATTATTAAATGTATAGTTTATATATTTCAATTTAAACTATTTTTAAAGTCCGGTGATTCTCAATCCCGCAAGTTTAATTTTGTTTCTTATATTGAGATTAATAAGTAATGGGGTAATTTTTTCTACTATGCGAGCATTTTCCAGAGGACCGCAGTCAATAGATCTTACTCCGGGAATCTTTTCTGCTAATTTTTTAACTTCTTCTTTGGCATCTCCATGGTTTCCGGAGATTAAACAGTCACATTTAACATCCTCTTTGATATTTATGAGGCTGGCAGAACTTATATTATTAAATGCTGATACAATTTTAACATCTTTATCCTTTAACATTTCATCTGTTCTTTCTGCAGCTGAACCTTCCCATAAATCTACGTATCTATTGGGTTTGCCTCCCAAACAAGTTTCCAGAGGTACGGTAGCATCCACCAGTATTTTCCCATCTACAAAGTTCTTAATACTTTTTAAGGTTATAACTTGAGCTTGTAATGGCACGGTTAAAATTAGTATTTCACCATTTTGGGCGGCATCATCATTAGTCATTCCCTGAATCTGCATTTCTTCCCCTTTAACCATATTTTTAATAATATTTACAGTATTTTCAGCCTTTTTTATATCTCTCGATCCGATTATTACTTCCAATCCTGCCTTAACAAATCTTAATGCCAGACCAAAACCTTGGTCTCCAGTTCCACCTATTATTGCAACTTTCATATTAAACTCTCCACTAAAATCAATGTTTACTTGAAAAAATTGATATTTATTTCTTTATTAAATTTTTTATAAATATGTCTATATAATTCTCTTTTATTTTGCATTAATACATTATTAATTATTAATTATAAATTTAAAAAAAGAAATATATTTAGAAGATGTGTTCTATACCATTTTTCATATTTTTTTCAGGTATTTAAGACTTTTTACTACTTCTTCCTTATTTTTAACTTCAATGGTTAGCACACCATTATAATTCAATCTTTTTAGTTTCTTAATAAATGTTTTAAAGTCAATATTATTAGTTCCTAATGCATTATGGCTGTCATAATTACCATCATTATCACTAAGATGAATATGTCTGATTCGGTCCATTTTTAGCATATCTTCTACAGTGAATTTATTGGTATGGGCATGGCCCACATCAAGTGTAATAAAACAATCAATTTCCTCAACTAATTTTTGGAGTTTTCCAATGTCTTGACATAGGAATCCATCAATATGGGGCATATTTTCCAAGCACATTTCTATACCGTATTCATCTGCATATCTAGAGCATTCTTTTAATGATGATGCACAGTCACGATTTACTTTTTCTTTAAATTTTTTAGCCATCACCGAGACAGTTCCAGGGTGAACTACTACAATTTTTGAATTAAAATCTGATGCAGATTCAATAGAATTTTTAATCTGGGCAACCGAGGATTTTCTAATGGCATAATTAGAAGATGCCAGATTAATATCAGATAGAGGAGCATGTATGGTGGTTTTTAAATTATAGGATTCTATAATATTATCATCTATTAGATCATAAGGATACTCATTTATTATCTCACAATAATCCACATTTAAATTTTCCAGATAGGAAAGTACTTTATCAATGGAATCTGGATATAAAGCTAGAGTGGAAACACCTATTTTCATATATTTGACTCCTAAATAACTAAAATTAAATAATTCTGTATTTATTATTCATTTCTTATACTGGCCAATACTGGTATGTTATTTTTCTTGGCTTTTATAATAATATCCGCTAGCTCAATATCTTTTTTTATTTTAATGGTTCCTTTTTTACCTACAGTTGCAGTAAATAGATATTCATCATCCACTATTATATCATAAGGGATTCCAGTGTAGTCTTTTCCAAAATTTAAAACTACATAATTACCTGAAAACTCCACATTCACAGGGAAGGTTTCTTCAAGGCTTCTTAAATCCATTGACTCTACACCGATGCTGATTCCAATCTTTTTTTCTATTTCGTCAATGGTTCTTCCCTTCTTCCCAATTAATTTGGCCACGTGTTTTTCGTCAATCCATACATTTGCTCGTTTATCTGATTTCATATCCACTTCCACAACGGCTTTGGGAACCTTCTTTTTAATTTCTTTAATTATTTCTCTTTCCGCAATTTTTTGCACTGGAGTTTTTTCATATTCTGTGGGGCTTATGTCCATTACTATGGTTTGCTCGCCGTAAGTGTATATTTCATGTACCAGATCACCAGATTCAAAATCCCTTATTTCAATTACTGGACGAGAAAGATCGGCCTCAATCATGCCTGTTGGAACTTTGACTGTTAATTTAACATCGTATATTGCTTTTACGGTTCCATCATCAATAAATATAGTAGTATCCACTATGGAAGGTATCATTCCAAGTTCGACTCTACCAATTATTCTTTGTATAGCATCAATGGGCCGAGTAGCGTGTACTACGCCAATCATACCCACTCCTGCAAGTCTCATATCAGCAAATATCTTAAAATCTTTAGTTTTTCTAAGTTCATCATATATGGTATAATCGGGTCTAACCAGTAACAGAATATCTGCAGTCTTCTGCATATCTTTTTCAAGAGGTGCATATTGAGTTATTTCTGCTCCGACTTGCAGATCCCTGGGTGATTCCATGGTTTTAACAATGGAATTTAGTTCCATGCTATAAAATTCTGATACTGCTTGGGCAAATGTAGTTTTACCTGCTCCAGGAGATCCTGCAATTAGTATACCTTTTGCAATGTTACTTAAACGATCAATTAGTTTGTCTGGTAATTTGTAATCTTTCAGAGAAACTTTTGCTACCGGTCTTACTGCAGTTATTTCAAAACCATCGGAAAACGGAGGGCGCGCAATGGAAATTCGGTACTCCCTAAATTGAACTACAGTTGCTCCTTCTCTTTCTATTTCAATAAAGCTATTAAAATCTGATTTTGCTCTTTCTACGATTTCTCTAGCCATAGCATGAATTTCAGAATGAGATAAAGGTCTTTTATCAATTTTAACTAGCCTGATGTTTCCTGGTTTTCCTTTTTTAGCCATCGGAGCTACTTTTTCTTTTAAATGCACTGACATTGTCTGTTTATCAAAAAATTTAGTTATTTCTAAATCCCGATATTCAATAATTTCCTGTTTTATATAGATTACTTCAAGTCCCTGTGCTTTAGCCACTTCAGACTGTACTTTGTCACTGGTTATCAATGTACCGCCAAACTCCTGAGCTGTTCCACGTATTAATGCATCTATCTCACCACCACGGGCCAGAGATATCTCATTTAGGGTTGGTCTTCTTCCGACATATTTTAATATGATTTCATCTTTTTTATTTAGTTTTTGCAAGTTTTTAAGTTCTTCTAAACCATTAAAACCTGTTTCGCGCCCTCTATTTGCCTGATATTCCAATTCAGATACAACTGCTTCGGGAATTATTACTTCACAACCATGATACTTTTTTTCCTGTACTATAGTGGTGATGCGTCCGTCTACAATAACACTTGTATCTGGAATTATTTTCATTTAATTCTCCCCATATACTTTATCCGGTTCAAAAACCTTTTCTTTAATTATTTCCAAATTATTATCATTTAATTTCCTGAAAAAACATGTTTTATAACCTTCATGGCAGGCTCCACCATCTTGAACTACTTTGAGCAAAACAGCATCCTGGTCACAATCTACAAAGATTTCCTTAAGGTGCTGGATATGACCTGAACTTTCACCTTTTAACCATATTTTTTCACGAGAAGTACTCCAGTAATGTACTTTTCCTGTATTTAAAGTGTGTTCAAAGGCTTTTTCATTCATATAAGCTACCATTAAAACTTCAGAAGTTTCATAATCCTGTGAAATTGCAATTAAAAGTTTTTCACCATTTATTTCGTGTCTGAAATTTAAATTAACTTTATTATTTTTCATTATTTTCACTTTAATTCTTTTTAGCTAAAATTTTTTTCACAATTAGTTAATTATATATTTATTTAATCATTAATTAATTTTTTAAGTTTTTTAGGTAAAGAATCAACCTCGATTAATTCCTGACTGCCAGTTTGCATATTTTTTAATGTTATTTTATTATCTTCCAGATCCCGTTCTCCAATTAAAATCACATAATCTAGATTTAACTTGTTGGCATAATTTAGAATTTTTTTCAATTTTTTACGATTTAAATCTACATCTGCACCAATACCTTCTTTTCGTAATCTTTGTACTATTTCGAAAGCTTTATATCTTGTTTTGTTAGATATGGGTGCAACGTATACTTTTAAACGATCTTCAACTTGCAAATCAACTTTTTGACTTTCAAGGGCTCCCATAACACGGTCAAATCCAAATGCAAATCCAGTAGACTCTACTTCTTCCCCACCAAAAACTTCGATTAAATTGTAGGTACCGCCACCGCAGATCTGTTTTTGTGCTCCTAAACCATGCACATAAATCTCGAATACCATTCCTGAATAATAATCTAGACCTCTTGCAATACCTAAATTAACTACATAATTATCCATATCAAAATTTTCAAGAGTATCGAGCAGATTTTCCAGGTCATCTAAAGCTTTGATTGCAATATCTATATCTTTAATAATAATACGAACATCAGCGAGAATTTCTTTTTTGCCTTTCATCCCAATTAACTTAAAAAGAATATCTTCATACTTTTTAGAAAGTTTAAGATTTTTAAGATACGATTTAAGCTCTTCAATATCTCCTTTATCAATTATACCCATAACTCTATCCTGATCTTCACCTTTAATTTCTGCATCTGCCAGAACTCCTCTTAATATACCAAGGTTACCTATATGAATTTCGAAATTTTCAAGGCCTAGCTCATCTAAACTGTGGTTTGACATACAAATAACTTCTGCTTCAGCTTCAGGAGATTTTCCACCAATTAATTCACATCCAAATTGCCAGAATTGTCTCCATCTTCCAGCTTGAGGCCTTTCATATCTAAAACAACTTCCAAAGTAATACATCTTTATAGGTTTCTGTTTTTTCTGAAATTGTTCCAGATAAAGTCTTGCCACAGGAGCAGTAAGTTCTGGTCTCAGGGATAATTCACGTTTACCCTTGTCTTGGAAGTGATAAATTTGTTCTTTAATCTCATCACCAGATTTCATGGTGAAAAGAGATAAATCTTCAAATATTGGTGTTTTAATTTCATTATAACCATAAATTTCAAATACTCTTCTTAATGTATTTTCTGCATATTTCCTCTGTTTCATTTCATCAAATAAGAAATCACGAGTTCCTCTGGGTCTCAATATTTCCATTATACGTCCTCCGTAATAAAAGTCGTCGAAAATTATCTACTCAAATTAAAAAATAATTATATGGAATTTTTTTGGACAATACTACAAATTTGACATTATGAGAATCATTTAAAAAATGTATATTTAATTATTCGTAGAATTTTAAATACTCTTTAAGCATTTTAGGGAAAGATTTTGCACTTAAAAATCTCAGTCCCAATCTTTCAGCCCAGACCTTAATACCTTCATCTGCTGCCACAACACCGGCACATAACTCCTTAGCCAGCAGTAAAACATCAAGATCAGGGGCACTATCTAGTGTACCCTTTCTAAGAGCGGCCCTATATTTTTTCCTGAAATCTTTGATGGCCTTACCAATCACATTAACTTCAATTTCAGTTTTTTTCTGACCTCTTGACGCCATAACCATGGATTCTACTGCAGCTTCCCATATTGCACTCTCCGATATTCTCATGCCCTTATTCATCCTCTCTCTCATATCGTGCACATATTCATAAAATATCTCTGATGGAATTTTTGTATCATACCGATTTGGACTTTTTTTGACAATCCAAGTATCTGCTTTGATTAAAATATCATTTGGACATTCATATCTGGCCATGTAATCTAAAAATTCTTTATATGTGATGGGGGGCATGTGACAACTCATATTCAGTTTAATTCTTGAACGAGCTATCAGATCTAGAAGAACATCAACAGTTTTTGATAATTCCCCATCTCCCAGTTGATCACGAATTTGATTATCAGTAAATGCAGTTGTATCAAGAACAAATCTTTGTTTAGCTGGCATATTATCCCCCAATATCTTATAATAATTTGGATGATTAATATTTATCTATTTATTTTTTATTAATTTAAAATTTATTCATTATTTTTTTAAATATTTATTAATTTACATTTTCTAATTAAGTTAATATTCATAAAATATTAATTTAATAGTTCCTTTAATTTAATAAATCCAATTATTATATTTTTAATTATAAATACTAATTTTATTAGTTTTATGTACAAACTTATATAAAATCCGTTCTAAAATCAGTTATAATTTATATAAATATCTGGGATTTAATATTTAATTTATTAATTAGTTTGAATAAATCTTTACTAGTTAGAATTTATTATGTGGTATAATGATAACTGGTAAAACGAATGTTGTAGGTTTAATTGGAGATCCAGTGGAACATAGTTTATCTCCAATAATGCACAATGCAGCTTTTAAAAAATTAAAATTAGATTACGTATATGTTCCTTTTAATGTTAAATCAGATAATCTCACTAAATCTATTATTGGGGCCCAAAATCTTAATATTAAAGGTTTGAATGTTACCATACCTCACAAGAGAACAATAATGGATTTAACTGATTTTTTAGATCAATCAGCTCAACTAATAGGGGCGGTAAATACAATAAAATTTGAGGATAATATGATCAAAGGATACAATACCGATGGTATAGGTCTTGTTAAATCTTTGGAAGAAATTACTTCAATTAAAAATAAAAAAATAATTATAACCGGGGCCGGGGGAGCCGCACGGGCAGCAGCATTTGAAATGGTCCTTCATAACTCGGGAGAAATAATAATTGCTAATAGAACACCTGAAAAAGCAGTCAAACTTAGGGATGATATTATAGGCAGTATCGGCGGAGATGTTGATGCTTTAGATCTTGGAAGTAAATTTAAAAAAGAATTAGATAATGCAGACATTCTAATTGACACCACACCAATAGGAATGTATCCCCATGTAAAAGAAAAACCTGTCGCCTCTGCTGAGGATATGCATCCAGATCTAATAGTAATGGATCTAGTTTATAATCCTTTAAAAACAGGTTTACTAACAGAAGCAGAAAAAATTGGCGCCAAAACAATATCCGGAATAAAAATGTTAATTTATCAAGGAATTGAATCTTTCCATATCTGGACAGGCATCAAACCTCCTGTAAAAATATTTGAAACTGCATTAAAAATAAAATAATTACTTTAACCCTATTTGAACTGCAAAAATTAGCATTTAAAAAATCTTTTATATATTTTTATATTGGATAAATAAATTTATGCCCGTGAAGTAACTAATTTTAATTACATTAAAAGATATTTAAAAAATCTACAATTAAAAAATATCCATAATTAATATTTATTATCTTAACAACTGGAGATAAAAATTACAGATTAATAAATTTGAAAAGTTTAAAAGAGTGATGGTGATTAAATGACAGGGCCGTGGGTAGAAAAATACAGACCAAGTAATTTAGACGATATAGTAGGTCAAGATCATATTGTACAGAGACTCAAAAGATATGTTGATGATAAAAGCATGCCTAATCTAATGTTTACCGGTCCTGCGGGAGTAGGTAAAACCACTACAGCTTTAGCATTAGCTAAATCAGTTTTAGGAGAATATTGGAGACAAAACTTTTTAGAGTTAAATGCTTCTGATGCACGGGGTATCGATACAGTTAGAACCAATATTAAGAATTTCTGCCGATTGAAACCAGTAGGCGCACCCTTTAGAATTATATTTTTAGATGAAGTAGACAACATGACCAAGGATGCTCAACACGCATTAAGGCGTGAAATGGAAATGTATACCAAAACCTCTTCTTTTATTCTTTCCTGTAATTATTCCTCTAAAATTATTGATCCTATCCAATCACGATGTGCCATCTTCAGATTTAGTCCAGTAAAGGGTAATCATATCATCAAAAGATTGGAGGTAATTGCCGAAGCAGAAGATCTGGACATTGATACCAAAGCTATTGAGAGTATTGTTTATTTTGCTGAAGGAGATGTGAGAAAAGCGATAAATATTCTACAAGCATCAGCTTCAGTTACTGAAAAGGTAACAGAAGAAAGTGTCCACGAAGTTGTATCCAAAGCCCGACCTAAAGATGTTAAAAAAATGATTAACAAGGCTTTGAGTGGGGACTTTTTAGGGGCCCGTAATATTTTAAGGGAGGTTATGGTTGTTCAAGGAATAAGTGGAGAAGATATGGTTACTCAGATTTACCAGGAAATATCACGAATGTCAATGCAGGATTCAATTGATGAAGAGACTTATATGGATATTATTACCAATATTAGTGAATATGATTTCAGAATAAGAGAAGGTGCAAATCCCAGAATTCAGCTGGAGGCTCTTCTTACTAAGTTTTTATCAAAGTCTAGGGCAGATTAAATGTGGACAGAAAAATATCGTCCGAAAAATTTAGACGAGATAGCCGGAAATTTAAAGGCCAAAAAAGAGATATCTGAATGGATTGATAATTGGAAAGAGGAAAATCCTCAGAAATGTCTCATGTTAGTAGGACCACCGGGAACCGGGAAAACAACTATAGCTCACATTATTGCCAGTGAATTTACAGATTACATAGAATTAAATGCTAGTGATAAGCGTTCCTATGATGTGATAATGAACACCATTGGTGAGGCTTCAGCAACTCGTTCACTTTTCAATAAGGGATATAAAGTAATTATACTTGATGAAGTGGACGGTATTCATGGAAGGGATGATCGTGGTGGAGCACGCGCAATAAATAAAATAATTAAAGAAGGTAAACATCCAGTGGTAATGACGGCCAACGATCCTTATAGTAAAAGGATTAAAAGTATTAAACCTAAGTGTAAAGTCATTAACATTAAAAACGTACATACTAATTCCATAGCCGCCTATTTAAGGAGAATATGTGAAAAAGAAGGTTTAAAATGTGAAGGAGAAGTCCTAAAGAATTTAGCCAAAAGATCTAGTGGTGATCTAAGATCAGCCATAAATGACTTGGAATTAATGGCTAAAGGACAGGAAAATATTACATCAGAAGATTTGGAAACGATATCACAGAAGGATGAAGTCTCTAACATATTCGATTCAGTTAGAACAGTTCTTAAAAGTAAAAATATAAGGCATGTTAAAGATGCTATGCATTTAGATGAAGATCCTAAATTCGTATTCGAATTAATAACAGAAAATATTCCCAAGGAATACGAAAAAAATTATGAAATTGAAAAAGCATATGATATGATCTCTCTAGCTGATATAAATTTTGGAAGAGCATTTAACACCCGTGATTATACCTACTGGAGATATTCCTTTGATTTAATGGGTTTAGGCGTGGCCTTAGCAAAGGATGATACTTATCGAAAATTTACCAGATATGGTTCATCATCAGTTTACAGCTTACTTTCAAAGAGCAGGAGCAAAAGAGATTTAAAAGACAGAGTAGCTCAAAAATTCGGAGAAAAATTGCATATTTCTAAAAAAGAAGCCATATATCAGTTTCCATATTATGAGTTCATGTTCCAGGACGATGAAACAGCATACGATCTGGTCAATTATTTTGACTTAGATGATGCAGAAGTTAAACTTTTTAGATCAAGAAAAATTAAAGTAAAAAAATCTAAACAAAAGAAAAAATCTAAAAAAATTCCAAAACAGAAAGATGATTATGGCTCAACACTCTATTCAAACAGAAAAACAAAAAAGTCATCTAAAAAGCCTGAAAAGTCAGGAAAAAGTAATTTAAAAGAAAAAAAACCTAAAAACAAAAAAAGTGCCATTAAAGAGAATATTAAGAATAAACCAGTTAAAAGTAAAAAAGCAGATAAAGATAAAAACTTAAATTCTACAAAAAATAAAGAAAAAAAATCTGAAAAAAAAGATGGACAATCATCATTATTCAGCTTTAATTAGCATTTAGATTAATTTACGGCGGCTGATTAATTGTATTATATACTCTATCTATTTTTCTTATTTTAATTTTCTATTCTATTTTCAATCACAAATAATGCAGATTTATATATATTTTCCCTTACATCTGGTACGTGTTCTTCTAAAAAATTAAGGAGAGATCGGGGTAAAACATCCTTACTATCATTATCGGATTTTATATTTAACCAGGAATAAATCCAGCTTGTAGGCACATTCAATAGAGGGTATATTAATCTAATTGATTTATGAGTTCCCTCTTCATTAGTTATATCTTCCCAGTAACATTCTTGGGCACTGATTAAATCAATTTTTTCTCCATTTAAAATATTATTTAATATATTCTCGACTTCATCATCCAGATTTAAAGTTTTAGCAACCAAATCAACCGGAAAATTATTAATTTCGTGCATAGAATCGCCTTTAACAATTTTAATACCATATTTTCTTTGATAAGGTTCCAATACAGTATATAGAGCAAAATCTAATGGACCATTGCCATTAAGAATGAATATTGTTTGATGTGGTTTAATATTCTTCACTAAGAGTTTTGATGCACGGCTATATATTTTTTGAAATATTTTGGACCTTATCACGTTAAAATCTGGAAATCTATTTATAAATACTTTTTCTTTTCGTTTTGAAAACTTTGAAAACCTTAAATTGTTAATATAAACTTTATTGTCTACTAAGCTAACAAAACGGGTGTCTACATTTATATTGTTCAAATATTTCAATACATCTTTTGGCATAAATTATCGTTATAATATCTAAATCAATAGGCTAATAAAGATTGAAGTATTAAAATAGTTATGTTAAAAATTTTGATGGTATAATTGTGTAAGGGGAAATTAAATGCTAAAAGTTTTCGGTAAAAAGCCCAAGGATAATTCTACTAACGGTGAAACAATTGTTATTGAGCTTAAAGAGCCGGTTGATTGTTTATGCGATTTTACTTATAATTTCATCTGGCAGCATAAAGGGGAAAAATTATCACCAGATTGGAAGATTCCAAATTCTGAATACACTTTTCATGACGTGGTAGAACACCTCAAAACTGGTGGGGATGTTAATATAATTGGAGATGTAGGCCATAGATTATGTTCCAGTATGGGTGTTGATTTAAAATATTTTGGAGGAAGTGGAGAAGAAGTAAACGTGGGCAATGTTATAGTGGATGGAAGTGTGGATACTAGAATGGGTATAAGCATGGTTAAAGGTTCATTATATGTTAAAGGAGAAATTAAAGAACCTATAGGTAACTTAATACAGGTTGAATCTGATAAGAATGGATATAAAAAGTTTAAATCAATAACAGATATAATTTCTAATGGTTTAAATGGTGAAAAATTAATAAAATGCCAGCTTTTAAATAATATGCTGTTAATAAATGACGGCACAGTTAAAGACACGGTTGGCGCCAGATTAGATAAAGAAGCTGACATAGTTTTAAATGGTAATGTGGATTTAAGTACAGGAATACTCATGCGAAGAGGAAGGGTAAGAATTAATGGAAACGCAGGCAGAAATACTGGTGCATTATTAAATGGTGGTCTGGTTATTATCAATGGAAACACTGACGATTTTACTGGTATTGACATGATTTCTGGTACTTTAATCATAAATGGTAATGCTGGTAAATTTTTAGGTGCTAACAAAAAAAGTGGCATTATTTTTGCTCATAAAGGAAGCCCTATACCGCCCACTCAAAAATCTAAATTAGATATTAATGATTCAGAACTTATACGTAAGCAAGGTTTTAACCCGGGAATATTCACTAAATATAAATAATGAATTCACTTTTTCAACAATTGAGAAATTTTAATTAAAATTAATATTTATTTTACTGTTCATTATTATTAATCGAAGGATTAATATGTTTCTAAATTCAAAATTATTATTAATATAGTATAATGGAGGCAGATTATGGAGAAGGAACAGATTGTCGATTATATAGTCAAAAAATTAGAAGATGAAGATTCTAGTGTTCGAAGAGTAGCAGTTGAAGCTTTAGGGAATATGGGTAATGATAAAGCAGTTGATTCATTAATTAAGTTATTAAATGATGAAAATCAACGCATAAGAAATAAAACTGAAAAAGCTCTAATCAAAATAGGAAAACCGGCATTAGACCCTTTAATTAGTGCTTTAAAATTTGAAGAGAATGTTGTAAGGGCCAGCGCTGCCAGATCTTTAGGAAAGTTAATGGATAAAGAAGCCATACTGCCTTTAATTGATACTTTAAAAGATGAGGATAAACAAGTTAGAAAGGAAGCAGCTCTATCATTGATGCATATTGGCTGGAAAGCTAAAAATATAGATGAAGAAGCTTATTATTTAATCGCTATGAACTCCTGGAACTTTGCCGAAATAGGAGGGCCATCGGCAGCCATTGATGCATTAGTTGATTTTATAGACGATAAAGACCCTGAAATTAGAAAACATGTTTTAAATAGTCTTAGCCGTGCTTATAAAGATTTATCAAAGGTAAAATAAATCTGAATTCATAATTTTTTTATTAATCATCTATTTTTTTAGGCTTTTACCTATTTTTTGTTAATGTACGTATTATTTTTTAAATAATCTATGTTCGGGATTTGTTTCTCCTTCAAATTTTTTCTCCAATATAAAAACTAGTACAAAACCAAATATTCCCGCGGCTAAAATGGGCCATGTTGAGTCCATACTTACTACAATTTTTTCATAGGGCAGTCTTAATGTTCCGACCATCAAACCAACTAGGAAGGCCATGGTAATTGATTTATGGTTTGTAAGTAGATAATCAAGTATTCTAGAAAATGATAATATTCCGATCAATGCACCTGCACCAAAAGTGATTATCTCCAGTAACTGTAAATTGTTCAAAACATTTATCATATATTCATATTGATTTAAAAGGAGTAATATGAAAGCTCCTGAAATTCCCGGTAGTATCATGGCACATATAGCTACCGCTCCTGATAAGAAGATTATAGGTAGCGAATGGTTAGCTTCTATTGGGTTTAAACCCACAAAAATAACAGCAAATATGAATCCTATAATCACAAATGAAATATTCTTGATATTTAGTTCATCTACGTGACCATAAACAAATATGGCAGAGGATAAAATTAATCCAAAGAAGAAGGCAAAGGTTGGGGCTGGAAAATTTGCTAAAAGATATGATATGACCTTGGACATGGTAAGAATAGCCAGTCCTATACCAGCCAGTAAGGGAATAAATAATTCAAAATCTATTTCTTGTATTGCATTTTTTTTAAAACTTTTAAAATCGCCCTTAATCAGAAACAGGAAGAATTTAAAATCGATTTTACTAATGGCGTGTATCAATCTTTCGTATATACCGGTAATTAATGCTATGGTTCCACCAGAAACTCCGGGTATGATGTCCGCAGTACCCATGAATAGTCCTCGTAAAAATATAAGAAAAGTTTCCATTGACATCCAATTTTTTTTCATAGGTCCTCCATCATAAAAATTATAAATCCAGTATATTAAATTTTTTTTATTAAATTTTCAACAATTTAACCATTTTATTTATTTTTTTAATTTAAATAACTTTCTTTTTTTAATTATAAGAATTTAAAATAATCTTAATCAATATAAATAATTCTTATTTTATTTACCTTTGATTTATTTAAACATAATGTATAATGATAAATTATTTATAGTTAAAATATAATATTTTAATTACAAATATTAACTTTAAGATTATTAGGAAAAACTAATCTTAATTAATGTATTAAAGTTATATTTAAATTAATGAAGTATGAATTTGATTAATTATGCAAAATACAGAACAATAAAGAGGTAGATGTTTAAATGAACGGTTCAAGTATTTGGAAATTAAGACTCCGATTATGGTTTGCCACAGTACTATTGTTTGGTCTGCTTTACGCGCTAATCGCAGCTATAAGTTATTATTTTGGATTTGGAGGCCCATTAACATTTGGATTATTTGCAGTTGTAATTGTAATTGTCCAATATTTATTAGGTCCAGTAATGGTAGAATCTTTGATGAGGGTCCGTTATGTGTCCGAGGCAGAAGCGCCAAATTTACACAGAATGGTTGAAGAATTAGCATATAATGCAGGAATTCCCAAACCAAAGATTGGAATATCTGAAATTGGAATACCAAATGCTTTTGCATTTGGAAAATCAAAAAAAGATGGAAGAGTATGTGTAACCCGTGGAATAATCAACCTATTAGATGAAGGTGAATTGAAAGCTGTTTTAGGTCATGAGATATCCCACATTAAACATATGGATATGATGGTAATCACCCTTTTAAGTGTGGTTCCCTTAATTTGTTACTACATATTTATAAGCACTTTATTTTCAGGTGGCAGAGATAGAGAAGGAGGTGCAGCTCTTATTGGAATTGCTGCACTTGCGGGATATATAATAGGAAACCTTTTAGTCTTATTTGTATCCAGGGTACGGGAATACTATGCTGATCAGGGAAGCGTTGAACTAGGTAATCCTCCCCATAAATTAGCTAGTGCCCTTTATAAACTTGTATATGGTTCTGCAGCTGCAAATAAAGATGAGATAAAAGAAGTAGAAGGAGTAAAGGCCTTCTTTGTTAATGACGTGTCTGATGCATCAAATGAAATATCTGACCTAAGGCAACTGGACATGGATATGGATGGAGTTATAAGTCAAAGCGAACTCTCTAAACTTAAATATAGTGAAACTAAGGTAAGTTTATCCAGCAAAATCATGGAAATTATATCAACTCATCCTAATATGATTAAAAGAATAAAACGCCTATCCGAACTCAGTTAAATATTGAGTTTCTTTTTAATTTTTTAATAAATTTAAATTATTTCTAATTTTAAAATTGCTGATAATTTCATTGCATATCTAATACAATTTTTCTATAATTAATTTTTAAATAAAATAATTCTTGAAATAAATAAAAATAAAAAAAATAATCGTTTAATAAAATTAAAATTCTAAAAAAAAGAGATTATATTTAAAAAAAGATAGTGGTGTTAATATTGCTTTACAACACCTATAACATTCTCTTTCGGAAGCCAAGTATTTAATGGAGTTTTTGTTATAACTTCGTAGTAAGTGGCATGATATATAGTGGTTGTCTCTACATTCTTGTTGTCACTGGTTAAGTATACCCGATCACCTTCTATTTTGGATAATCTCTTAACTATCAGATCATATTCTGGATGCACTGCAACTACAATATCACCTACTTTGTAATCATCAGTTTTTAATACAATTATCTGTTGACCATCTTGTAATGTGGGGATCATTGAATTTCCATTAACAACAGCAGGCATAGGCAGTTGATTCTCCCCAAATTGAGATTTAATTGTTACTTTAGACTCTTTATAACCATAAGATTTAGTAATTTCTTGTACATCATTTTGTATACTTCCTACTGTAGTGGAATAATCCTTTATGGCATTAGTTGCGTATTCCTCTATTTCAGTAGTCATTTCCGGCGGAGGATTATTAAAAATTGAAGCAGAAGTTTCTACTGTAACCACAGTTCCATTAGTGTCAATGGTAATGTCAACCTTATCCATACCCGTATATAAATATGCAGCACTAGCTGCCACTATAAAAACTGCAGCTATTCCAATAATAATCCAATAATTTGATTTCAATCAATCACCACCAAAATATATAATATTTTTAAATTTAGATTTTTAAATTTTAATTTTCTTTTACAAAAGCTTTTCCAATAGGATCTTAGTGGATTCAATATCTAATTGTCCAGGTGCTGATCCTTTATTTAATGAGGCATAAGTTATTGGGGCACCTAAAATAGGACCTACTATCCTAGTATATTTGCCTATATCTCCCATAGCTATACCAATAGTGTTTTCAACTTTACTTAACACTTCTAAAACAGTTAATGTATCATTAACATTCCTAGGCATTACTGCAAATTTAGCGATATCCCCTAATCTTTTTTCCTCATTGACTATTCCCAGCAGTAACTCGAGTTTAGGGGTCAATTTGAAATTGTGATAAGATATTATAGTGGAGTTAGCACTACTTATAACCATTTCCAAATATTTAGGATTGCTTTGAAGTTCAATATCTATAAAATCCGAGTATTTACCTGCTTTGATAAGAATTTCCGATCTTTCTTTCTCAGATCCGGTAAAATAACCACCCTCGCTCTGAATTCTATTTGTAACTATTGTGGGAATATCAAGGTCGTATACCAATCTTTTCACACGTTCTGGATCAGGATTTTTCATATAATCTATCCTAATCTCCAGCATATCGGCGCCTACTTCTAGGGCATTTAAGGCAGATTTTTCCATTTGATTTATATCTAATTCAGTGATGGGTACACAAATTGAGGTTTTATTTAACAATACCAACACACGCCTTAAACTGTATATTATTTTTTAATATTTAGAATATTAATATTAAACATTCTACATTGTACTTAAATTATAAACAACCTGTTATATCGATGTAAAAAGAATTGAATTTAATCGAATATTGAATAAATCTCATATTAAGTTTTATTTTATTTATTGGATATCTTATAAATAATTATCTTAATCTATTTAATATGATTTTAAATTAATACCCCTCTTAGTGGGAGTTAATAAAAAAAATATTTAACCAATTAGATATAATTTAAAATATCCTAATAAAATAACAAATAAATATTATATATATTAGGGTTCAATTTTATGGGTGATCATTTGAAAATAACTTCCATAGGTGCCGATATATCTATAAACGATGTTTCATGCAGTCCTAATCTTATAAGAAATATAGAAAACGATATTCCTCAATTAATGAAAAAAGGAGCTTATAGTGCAGCATTAACCAATATTACTGGAGACGACTTAGTTATAAGCGCTTTTGTTGATGATGATAATTTGGAAGTAGTTAATAAGGGGATTATGGATATTTTAGAAAAGAATGCCGAAGACATGGGAGATATCTCCGGAGTTTCGGTAGAACCCGAAAATGCAGGCGAAGGAATTTCATATGTTGAGGCAAAAATAAACCAGGACTTTTTTCCAGATGCAATCATTATAGCTTTTGATACTTATGGTGGTGAATCTTTTGTTAATAAAGTTGCAGAATCAGCAATCCAAGCTGCCAGCTCAATGGATAATGTAACTGATGTTCAGGGGAGCGTGGTTAAAGGTATAAAAAAGATTCCTGGAATTGGATACGTTTCAGACATGACTGACGATCCAGTGGTGGTGGCCACGGTAGAGAATATTGAAAGTGTGGGAGTAGTTGCAGGAGCAATGGTTGGAGCTTCACTGGGTAATAAAAATGTATATCTAGTGAAAAGAGGTTCTCCTTCCCATATTATCCCGGGCAGCGTAATTATGTCAGTAAGTGCTTATATGAATGGTAATGTAATAGATCTGGCGGTTCCGATAGAACAGAGAAACAGAATATTGAATTTATAAAAATTTAGATGAATATTAATAGGATTAACTATTTCTAACATTAAACTAATATTAATAAAGACAATTATTATATAACTAGATTAATTGATTTAAAAAAAAATTATAACCAATATATAATAAAGGTGGGCATAATGATACTTCTTGACCAAAATACCAAATGTATAGTTCAAGGCATAACTGGAATGCAAGGATCTTTCCATACAGAACAAATGCTTAAATATAATACTGATATTGTTGCAGGGACAAGTCCTGGTAAAGGTGGCCAAAAATTTAAAGATATCTCCATATACAACACTATAGAAGAAGCTAAAGAGGATCTGGATATTAATGCATCCATAATATTTGTTCCAGCAACATTTGCCAAGGATGCGGCCTATGAAGCTATTACAAAACTTGATCTAGTAGTAATTATAACTGAACACATTCCAGTTCAAGATTCAATGGATATTGTAGAATTTGCCCGCAGAAATAATTCAGTGGTAATAGGTCCTAATACTCCAGGTATAATTACGCCGGGAATAGGAAAACTGGGAATAATGCCTACACACATCTTTAACCCCGGAAATATTGGTATTGTCTCTAGAAGCGGAACTTTAACCTATGAAGTTGCCAGCCAAATAACTAACGCAGGTATGGGTCAAAGCACCTGTCTGGGTATTGGCGGCGACCCAGTAGTAGGTATGGATTTTTCCGATGTTCTATACCGATTCGAAAATGATGATGAAACTGAGGTTATGGTTATGATCGGTGAAATTGGAGGTAATGCTGAAGAAAAGGCAGCTGAATATATTGCAGATAATATTAGCAAACCAGTAATAGCATACATAGCAGGCATAACTGCTCCACCAGGAAAAAGGATGGGTCATGCAGGTGCAATAATAGAAGGAGAAGCAGGAACTGCAGAGACTAAGATGAAGGCATTAAAAGAAGCAGGAGTTCAAGTAGCTACTCGGCCTTCGGAAATTGTAGGAATAATTAAAGAAATTATATAAAATTTTTTAAAATTAAAATCATTACTGTGAGAACATGTCAGATGAGAAAGAATTAATCGAAAAAATGGCCAGTGGTCAGATTAAATTACATGAAATTGAAAAATATGTGAAAGATTTTAGCCAAGCAGTTAAAATCCGGAGAAAATTTATCGAAACAATTTCCACCAATAAATTTGAACATATACCTCAATTTTCAATGAACATGGAAGAAGCAGCTAAAAGAAATATAGAAAACCCTATTGGAGCAATACAAATTCCAGTGGGTGTGGCTGGCCCTTTGAATATAAAGGGAGAATATGCACAAGGAGATTATTATATTCCATTAGCAACATCTGAAGGTGCTTTAGTTGCATCAGTTAATCGGGGCTGCTCCGTAATATCCAAGTCTGGCGGTGCAACTGTTAGGATAATAGAGGATAAAATGACCCGGGCTCCAGTAATTAAAACAGAATCGGTAAGTGACGCCATTAAATTAAAACAATGGATTGAAAACCATTTTAGTGAACTTAAAAAGGCTGCTGAAGTCACAACTAGACATGGAAAACTCGTAAAAATTGAACCGATACTGGTGGTCGGACGATACGTTTATCCTAGATTCGTATATACTACCGGCGATAGTATGGGAATGAATATGGTTACCATAGCAACTGAAGCTGCTTTAAATCTTTTACATCATAAAACCGGTGCACATGTAGTTACTTTAAGTGGTAATGTTTGTGTTGATAAAAAGCCAGCTGCTATTAATCTTATTGAAGGAAGAGGAAAAACAGTGGTTGCAGAAGTAGTAATTCCTGAAGATATAGTTGAAACAAAGTTAAAATCAACTATAGATGCCATTATAGAAGTTAATATAGCTAAAAATTATATAGGATCAGCCATCGCAGGTTCCATGGGATTTAATGCTCATTATGCTAACATGATCGGCGCAATTTTCTTGGCAACTGGTCAAGACGAGGCACATGTGGTGGAAGGTAGTCTGGGAATCACAACTGCTGAGAGTAAAAATGGAGATTTATACTTTTCAGTAACTTTACCTGATCTTCCTTTAGCTACCTTTGGCGGAGGAACCAGATTAGAAACAGCTAAAGAATGTTTAGAGATAATGGATGCCTATGGTTCTGGTAAGATTGGAAAATTTGCAGAAATTGTAGGAGGAACAGTTCTGGCCGGAGAACTATCTTTGATGGGAGCTCTAGCTGCAGGACATCTTGCAAGGGCTCATAAAGAATTAGGCCGAGGATAAACTATTTTTTAATATATCTAATAGAAATTTAGAATATATCTAATTGAAATATTTAGATAGAAAAGGCTATTATCAGTTTAATTTATATAATAGAGGCTATTTATAAAATGAATTTAAGAGAATTTATAAATGAATATTTTAAAATGAGTCGTTATGTGGCTTTAGGTAGTTTAGATGGTATTTTAGCAGTTATGGGTGTTACACTAGCTGCAAGTGGTGTAGCAGCTGTGGGAAATGCTAATATTCCAAACTATCTCATTGGCTTAACTGGTTTGAGTGGAGGGATAGCTTTAGCTTTATCCAATGCTTTTGGTTCTTTTATTGGGGAGAGGGCTGAAGAAGTTCGAACCATGCGGGAACTGGAGAAAAAAATGGTTTTAGAAGAAGGTTCTCTAGATGACACTTTAATCCATGAACAGGCCAAAAAAAGGATATATATGAGCATGTTTACCCATGGTTTTTCAAGTTTCACTGGAGCATTTGTACCGGTAATGCCCTTTATTTTAATAGCTGATAGATTAATGGCCATTATTATAACTGTAACTTTGTGTTTTATTGCATTAACCATACTGGGTATTTACCTTGGAAAAGTATCCAGAGAAAATATTCTAAAAACCAGTCTGGAAATAGTAGCTATTGGAATATTTATATCTATAGTCAGTTTTTTAATAGGAGGAGGCCACGGATAGTTGAACTAATATTTGAAAAGTAAAAAAAAATACAAGTTCATAAATCAAGATCTATTCCATAAACTCTTTCAACATTTTCAACATGAATTTTGTAAGCATCTTCCAGTGTTATAATTTCTTTTCTAATAAACTCTTTTGTTCTTCTAGGAACAGTTTTAGGACCTAAAACTGCACCTGGCCTGCTTAAATCATCTAAATAATCTGTTTCCATTAAAAAGTTATTACCTTTTCTTATACCTTCTGTTATGACCTTCCTTGTTGATATAAGTGAGGGAGTTATACCAAAATTTTCTGATTTATCTACCAGCGGCCCTGAAAAATGTTTTATTACTCTATATTTTTTTAAATTACTTTTAATAGCCATACTGGCAAATTCTTCGAATTCTTTTTCTTGAGCGCTTTCGGTGTGCAGCTGAACTGCACAATCTGCCTCGGCGGCTAATTCCATTCCAAATAACATTAATCGATTATGTATTTCCATTTCATCGGGACTTACATCATAATGCGGTCGTCCAATTTCCCCAATACCAATGGCCTCCCCGTTTATAACCAGTTTTTGAGCTTTTTCAAAGGCTTTAATCATTATTTCTTCCGATTTTTTTAGGGAAACACCATTTTTAATAAATCTTGAAAGTTCTGCTGGATGGGTGCCAACAATTGCGTAGGCTTTTACATTAGTTTCCTGGTTTATTTTATTAACATAATGAACTACTCTTTCCATAGCCTCGTTTAATGAGCATGAATCACTAACAGTCCAGGTAGGCTTATTAGGTATTATCATTACGTTTCCACCTACTCTTTCAAATTTTTTGGCTACTTCTAAAGGTCCTTCTCCATTGATTGGATCCACATGAATGTGATTATCCGTCACTGGCACATTTTCCATGAATTTTACTCTCCTTAGGTCCTTAATTCAAAAATATTGATTATAAAATTCCCATATACCTACTTGATATTTATAATTTATTTAATTTTATTTTTAGTAGATTTAATAATATGTATTAATTAAATCAAATTTATTCATTAAAAAATATTCAAAATCTAAATTAATTCTTCAAATTACGATAAATAAGATAAGATTAAATCAGAAAACCATAAACGTCTAATATTAATCAAAAATTAATAAAAATAATTATAATATCTAAAAAATATTTGAATGGTTATATTAACAAATAAAAAATAATAAATATTTAAATTAATGCCATCCAGGGATTACTAATATGTGGGAGTAGGTTATAGCAAAATTATAAACCCCTGGAAGTGACATTATGGCCCCTATGTTAGATAATTCATAGGTATCTATACTATTTGAATATTCACTAATATATAGTTTACCATCCGTATTACATTATGGATTATCTACTTTTAATGAACTATAAATATCTATTCAAATATAATAATATGTGGAGGCATCATATTGAAGTTGTAAAAATTTCATTAATCTTCTTGTGTATGTTTGTATCTCTTTTTTTAGTTAGTTCATGTTATGCCGAAGACAATCTGAGCGATGATAATTCATCATCTGATTTTACCATTAATATTAGTAGCAATGAGACTGAAGAAGAAACTCCTGAAGATAGCATTGAAATTACCCGAGATGAACTCTTAGAATGTGCATCGCAATTCTCTTATTATTACCGAAGATATTATAAATTTCCTAATTCAGTGACTATTAAACGTGATAATGAAAATATTGTTATAAACCGTTCACAATTCATTTATTTATCCAGTCAATATCTAAAAACCACTAATAATACTATCGATCTCCCACAATTAAGTAATTTGGCTACAACATCCCGTACTACAAAATATACTACTTACTACCCCTATTATTATCCAATAATATCTCAGAAAACCATTGATTACTATTCTAACAATAATAATGTTCCTTCTCAGCTAACTATAGGTACCCGTAAAATATATTATCAGGATTTATTGGAGATTTATTCTGAGATGTTATTTTACTATATGTATACCAAAAAATATCCAAAATATGTAAGCGTAGGTACATTAAAAAAAATACCAAAACTAAATTCTGCTTATGTAGACAGTCAAATCTCTAAATATAAATACCGAAAATATTGGTTAGGGAGAAAACTTTCAAGGATCAAGTACTACATTAAAATAACAAGAAGTTACCGGAGAAAGAGAAGCCTTAATTATTCTTATAACTATTACTTAAAACGCTACAACCATGCTAAAACTAAACTGTCCTATTATTATAAATTAACAAAATCTCCACGATACGTACCTAAAAAGTATAGAATATACCTTAAGAAGACCCGGAATAGTCAAGTTAATGACCCTAGAATAATTGCACAGACTCTTAAATTAAGTGAATTAACCACATACGAAACTGCAGAAAATATATTTTATTGGGTCAGGGATATATGCCAGTACACATTTTATTATAATACAAAATACGGAGCCGTTGGCACACTTTATAAAAAAAATGCTAATTGTATTGACCAAACCCACCTATTGATAGCAATGGCCCGATCTGCAGGAATTCCAGCTAAATATGCACACGCGCAATGTCATTTTCCAGTATCTAAAATGACTGTTGGCCATATATGGGCCCAACTATACTTAAATGGAAGATGGTACACTGTAGACCCTACCAGTTACAAGAATACTTTTGGAAAACAAAATAATTGTAAAATATTATATTGGAAAGGAAAATATGTTTCATTACCTTTCTAATTCTATTTTTTATTTAGGAATCTAAAGAAATAATTTAGTTCTAAAATAATATGTCAGATAATTGATGAACAATTCAATTAGATAAAACCTCTTTTTTCAGGGGTTGAATCACAAGAAACTCCTTTAACTTTCTTTTTAGTTTTTATGGCACCCATTTTCTCAAGAACTTCATGGTAATCAACCTTAGTATTAATACACCCATCTTTTAGAAGAGGAACTCCCTGGCAAGAAAATTTGGATAGTTTCATCATAGCCAGGTTCAAGTCTTGATAACAAGCAACTCCTAAAACTGCTTTAAAACTATTTTTCTCAGCAATTTTTTTCAGGAATGTGGATCCGGGAATTATGAAAACTTTGTATCCTAATTCTTCACCCTTCTTTTTTAAAGGTCCGATAACACATCTATTACAATCAGTGCATATTAAACCTGAAGATTCCAGTTTTGCTTCACAATCCGAGTTTCTCAGACAATGAGGTAAAATTAGAAGTTTTTCTTCTGGTTTAGCATTTTCAAAGGCTTTTTTGTTAACTTTATTTCTTACCTCTACTCCTATTTGATCAACAATCTTCTCTTCTAATCCCAAGTTTTCTGAAAACTTTTTGAAGGGTCCATAAAACATGTCTATGGTGAAAAGCAGTAGTTTTGGAAAAATAAGTTTATCATTCCTTATAAGTATTTTTCCCAGAATTAAAGAAGTGGATAAGAGCAGAATTATAATTATACCCGCAATAAAAATTAATTGTCCAATTATTTGATAGAAATCATACATTATCATATTAATCTCTTTATTTCATATTTAATATACAAATTATTTTTCAAAATTTAAAATCAAAACTTAATGTTTAATTTATTCTAAGCACTATATAAGTTTTATATAAATTTTAATTTAGATATTATATTTTTAAATAATTCACTAAAACGGTAATAAATTTTAATATCAGCCTATTTTATTTATATTTGTGAATTTCTTCTTTATTAACTATTTTTTTATTATTTAATTTATCCACAGCCTTTTCTGTAATCTCTCTAACATGCGGATCTTCATCCAAAAGATATGGTATTATATGATCAATTACGTCGCATTCTCCCAGTTTAACCAAAGCTTCTATTGCACTGCAGCGGACTACCCAACAATCATCATTAAGATAATCTATTAAATAAGGAATAACTTTTTCATCACAAATATAGGATAATGATTGTATGGTAACAGCTCTCACCGCCCAAAAAGGGTCATTTAGTACAGTTAAAAGCGAATTTGCACTATTTTTACCAGGTATAAATCTTAGTGCAAATGCAGCTTCTTTACGGATATATCTATTCTCACTTTGCAGAGCTAAAGTCAATCCTTCCAGATCTTTATCCCATTTCATGTTTTCTACATTAATAAGAGTTATACTATGATTTTTACTCATAAAATTATACCCTCAAAAAAATATTTTAATGACGATATTTAAAATGAATTTTATTAGAAGTATTTTATGTGATAAAAAATTAATTTAGTTTCTCAATCTTAATATTAGCGGCATTATTTATAATTTCTACACAATTTTCGGATGATTTAATCTGCGTGCCGGCTAGGTCGTCTCCAGAACAGAGTATATCTTGTTCAGGGTGGGTGCCAGGTACTATATTACAATCAAGATTAACATGATCTCCAGAGGCTACTACCATTTTAAGTCGTTTTGAGGTGGGATGATTATCAGGAAGAACCACTATGGGAAAATTTAATTCTTTTATAAGATAAATTAGTGCTTTAATACCCTTTTCTACTTTTGTACCTGTATCAAATGCAGATACTACAATTAGATCTTCTTTTTCAAGAAATTGTACAACTTCATCCTTTTCAGGCATTCCTATAAAAAGATGAATATTTTGGGAGGCTTTAGTCACTCCTACAGTACTAATAGCTCCCCTTAAAAATAAAATCTCATCATTTTCTATTCTAAAGCTTCTATGTTGTCTGACTGGCATGATGGGCATATAACTCTTTTTCCAATACCTTTAAACTCATTTTCACAATCCAGGCATTTATATCTTTTTGTTTTAAGTTTTTTCATCTTAATGTCAGCCATTGGTCCTCCAACTGTACACATTATACATCACCAATTTTATTATTATTACTTTGAGTATTTATTTTTTTGTTTATAGGATTTGAGATTTTTAAATAATAATTGATATAACAAAAAAAATCATCTTGATTAAATATATACATAAAAAAATCGAATATAACATCTAAAGTTATTAATTTATTTATTGCAAGGTATTGTAATAAATTTAAAAAAATAAAAAAATTAGAAATTTTTTTTATCGCGGTGAGAATATTGAAAAACCTAGTTTTTCCATTTAGCGCAATAGTAGGACAGGAAAATATTAAGAAAGCTTTGGTTTTAAATGCTATCAATCCGTCAATAGGCGGAGTTTTAATAAAAGGAGATAAGGGAACCGGCAAAACAACTGCTGTTAGGGCTTTAGCAGATCTTTTACCTTCATTAGACGTAGTTAAAGGTTGTCCATTTTATTGTGATCCAGAAAATCAAAGTTCCATGTGTGAATCATGTAAAAGTGGAGATTTAGAAATCGAAAAACATAAAATGCGAGTTGTAGAACTGCCATTAGGGTCTACTGAGGATAGGGTAGTCGGTTCTATAAACATTGAAAAAGCATTAAAAGAGGGAATAAAATCCTTAGAACCGGGAATTTTAGCTGAAGCTAATAGAAACATACTCTATGTAGATGAAATAAATTTACTGGATGATCATCTTGTAGATGTACTTTTAGATGCTGCGGCATATGGAGTTAACATTGTAGAACGGGAAGGAATATCTATAAGTCACCCCTCTAAATTTATACTGGTGGGGACCATGAATCCTGCCGAAGGAGAACTGCGCCCACAACTAGCTGATAGAATTGGACTCCATATAGACGTTCATACGATAATGGACATCCAAGAAAGAATAGAAATAATGAAACGCAGAGAAAAATTTGAAAAGGATCCTAAAAGTTTCATTAAGGAATATGAACCTCGGCAAAAGGAAATTCTAAATGGAATACTTAAAGCACGGGAAATTTTAGATAAAGTAAAAATTTCAGGTGAACTATTAGAATTGATAGCTCGAGTATGTGTAGATGCAGGGGTAGATGGCCATAGGGCAGACATAGGAATTCTAAAGACTTCAAAAACTATTGCGGCATTTAATAATCGTTTATATGTTGATTTGGATGATGTGGAAGAAGCTACTCTTTTAGTACTGGGACATAGAATGCAAACTAAGTCATTTGATAAAGACGATGTGGAAAAGAAGTTGGAAAAAGCATCAGATGATATGAAAAAAGATGAAAAAGAGGAAAGACCAGCTGAAATAGAAAAATCAGATGAAAAAAATGAAGATAAACAGGAATCTCAAACTTCACAATCTAAAAAAACTGAAAATTCTCCTGGCAAAAAAGGAATGCAGCTTAAATCTTTAAAACAAGATGAAAATATACCAGACACGGAATATGAGGATTTGGATATTAACAAATTATTAAAAATGAAGGGAAAAAAGAAAAAAAGAATATATGGTAAACGTATGGATTCAAAAACTGAAAAAGGTAAATATGTGAAAAGTAAATTTCCTAAAGTATCCTCTAAAGACATAGCCATTGACGCTACACTAAGAGCAGCAGCTATTCGTTCCAAAGGTGACATTGAAGTTAAAAGCGAAGATCTAAGAGAGAAGATAAGAAAACACGGTGCAAGAGCATCAATAGTCCTAGTAGTTGACATTAGCGGTTCCATGTTTTCAGAAAGAAAAGCCAACAGAGTTAAAGGGATATTAGAAGCAATAATTGAAGATAGCAATCGGAATAAAGATAAAGTGAGTGTTATTGGTTTTAAAGGTCAGGAAGCAGAGGTTATAATACCAACCACTAAAAGAGCTACTGCTTTCCGTGAGAAAATTGGTAATATAAGTGTAGGTGGCACCACACCCATGGCCTCTGGATTAAAGAAGGGTTTGGAAATACTTAAAAATGAAAAGAAACAGGACGAATTTGTACCTTTAATGGTGATATTAACAGATGGAATGCCTAACATAGCATTAGAAGATGATCCTGCCAGGGATTCTATTAAAATTGCAGAAGAATTAAAAGATAACTATTTGCATACCGTAGTAATAAATTTTGAAAAAAATGTTTTTGGTGGTAGAAATTTCAACATGGAACTTGCCATGGCCTCTGGCGGACGATACTATGAACTGGAAGATTTGGAAAGACCAGGTAAAATAGTATCAAAGATTCTGGACTATGAGAGATCATTTATTTAAAACCATAATAATTATGTACAATATCATTTTATGGTTAATCATTTTTTAGATTACTAGGTGAATATGAAGATAAAGATTTATAGATTAATATATGATTTAGATAAATTTGTTGTAAATTGGTGATGATAAATAAATTTATGAATATATTTAAATAATAAAATATCCTATATTAACTAGTTAATTTCTGATTGGAACTAATTCTGATTCTTGTAAATAGAATTTATTAAATTCTTTTAATTAGAAAAATAACTTTATTGAATTATTAAATGATAATTTATGAAAATAGTTGCTTTCCATGCTGAAGAGTGTGATCGTAAAAAATGCACCACCCTTAAACTGGCACGTAAGGATAAACTTAAAATAGTTACCAATCTAAATAGAATACCCAAAGGTGCGATAGTTTTAAATCCGTTTAGTGAGAAATCAGTATCACGTGAAGATCAAAATACCATTGCCGAAAAAGGCCTGGTTGCTATTGATTGTTCCTGGAAGAAAGTTGAGAGATCTTCTTTTATGTTTAAAACAGCTAAAAGTCACAGATCACTTCCATACTTAATAGCTGCTAATCCAACCAATTATGGCCGACCTTGCATACTTTCCACTGCAGAGGCCATAGCCGCAACCTTTTATATAGTTGGATTTAAAAATATTGCTGTTGAAATTATGTCCCAATTCAAATGGGGACCTCATTTTCTAAAGCTCAACCAAGAGTTATTAGAAGCCTATTCCCATGCAGATAACAGCATGGAAGTTGTTAAAGTTCAAAATGAATTCATAGGAGGATAAAAATGGCCAGATTTGAAGAAGCAGAAAAAAGATTATTCCATATTAAAATATGCTTAAAATGTAACGCTAGAAACCCACCAACTGCAAAGGTTTGCAGGAAATGTGGATATAAGGGTCTTAGATTTAAGGCTAAAGAACCTAGAGGTTAAATAGGTTATAGGAAGGGTAAATCTCTTCCTAATATTTTAATGATTATAATAATAACTTCAATTAATTTAAGTGATTTAAATGAATGTAGAAAATTACATCAAGTCTTCCTTAAATGATCATAAATTACATTTAACACTATTAGACCCTGACGAACAAGACCCTAAAACAGCCCTTAAGATTGCCAGAGAAGCAATTGAAGGAGGCACTGATGGAATAATGTTAGGGGGTTCAACTGCTGATGCTAAAGATCTTGATGCCACTGCTAAAATATTAAAGGAAAATATTGATGTTCCTATAATTATATTCCCTGGCAACACAAGTAGTGTAAGTGTATATGCAGACGCCCTTTTTTTTATGAGCTATCTTAATTCTACCAATCCATATTGGATTATTGGAGCACAAGCATTAGCTGCTCCGAATGTTAAAAAAATTGGTATTGAAACTCTCCCTATGGGATATGTGGTTATTGAACCTGGAGGAACTGTAGGTTGGGTTGGTGATGCCAAGCTGATACCGAGAAATAAGTCAGATATTGCAGTTGCGTACTCCCTTGCTGCTGAATTTTTAGGAATGAAGTTGATGTACTTGGAAGCTGGTTCTGGTGCCGGTGAACATGTGCCAATTGAAATGATTGCCAAGGTTAAGAAATTAACTAATATGATTCTGGTTGTTGGTGGAGGGATCAGAACTAAAGAGGATGCTAAAAAAGTATCTGAAGCTGGTGCAGATATAATTGTCACTGGAACTGTTGTAGAAGATAGTGATGATGTAAAAAATAAAATTAAAGAGATCATTTCAGGTATTAAATGATCATTTTTTTTTAATTTCTTTTAAAAGTCGTATTAGTTATTATTATACTTCACTTATGATAATAAGTAATTAAATCAATTTTAGCTGTTTTATACCTTTTATATTTAATATAGTATACTATTTTATTGCTATAGATTTATAAAAAATTCTTTTTAACATTTTTTCTACATTTAAACTATTTTTTTTACATATTATTTTATTAATTCTTATCTAAATTATAATAATTCTTATCTAAATTATAAAATTCTCTAGTTAGAATGATAAAAAATATATTCCATCAATGGAAAATAATAATATAGGTAATAATAAAGGTGAAAATATGTGTGAATGTGAAGTAAATGGTTATGATGTAATATCTAACAAAATAAAAGATGATTTAGAATTGGAAAAATCTCCAGTTGCTATAAAACTTGTTTTAAGAGAAGAGGATATACCTGAGGGAGTTGAAAAATTAGAGGGTAAGATGAGGCATTGTGAAATGGTACAGAAAGCCAGTCAAGGAGAATCATTTTATGCTACAGCTGAAGAACAGAAGTGTAAGGGAGGAGCTGCTGCAATTGGGGCGGATGAGGCTCCAGAAAAATTAAAAACTGGAGAATTTTACTATGAATTAGGAAGATTTTCATCATTAGGAGCAGCTAAAAGAACATTAGATGCTATACCTAAAATAGATCTACGAACTTATGCTACCGTTTATACTCCTCTTGAAAAGGCTACTTTTGATCCTGATGTAATCCTTGTTATATGTAATCCTGCGCAGGCCATGAAGCTGGCTCAAGCCATGGTTTACACCCTTGGTGGACGTGTTGAAGCAGACTTTTCAGGCATACAATCCTTCTGCGCAGACGCCGTAGCAGGACCATTTATGAGAAAACAAGCAAATATAACTTTAGGATGTAGTGGATCCAGGCAATATGCTGGAATTAAAGACTACGAAGTGATGGTAGGCTTGAATGGTGAAAATATTGGCTGCGTAGTAAATGCCCTAGACACAATCTAAATTAATAAAATTGATAATTATCTTAAGTTTTATCAAATCAATTAAAATTAATTTGATTGGAGGTGATATAATGGGCGAAACTAAAGTCTACAAAGTCCTTGCCGAAGCAGAAGATCTATGCAATAAAATAAAAAAGTACGAAAAAGAAGCCGACCAAGAATTAGTTATCAACTGGATCTACGATACTTTAAAAGTCGTAAACAAACTGGGTAAAGCTGTTGAAGAACTTGAAGAAAGATTTGAGCTTCTAGAGGACAGTTTAGAAAAATAATAATTACATTATTTTTTTAAACATTTTTTATTTTAAATATCATAAAAAACCTATTTCTACTAGTATCATTATTATTCCCAATAGTAAAAAATATAATTTTTAATATCACTTGAAGAATAATCTATTTTTTAGTAATCCCTATCTAATTAATTTAGTTTATACCACTTAATACCTTCAGATAGTCTTGGTAACGGTTAATATTGATTAATTCCAGGGAATTTTGAGGTTCCACACCATAAAAAGTAATTCCATCTTTAAACATTTCCCTTAAGATCGGGTTTAAATTACTTTTATTCTGTTTCATATACCTTTTTAGAGTCTCTGAATGGCAAACAAATGGCATACCTAATCCTTCAGCTGAACTTAAAAATCCTGACTCTCCTCTTGCGAGCACTGATAAAAAGTTCTTAATATTTCTAGATTCAATCGACGCAGCTATGAGATTAAGCATAGTATCGGTAGTGATGGTTGGTTGATCACCAGCTAAACATAAACAAATATCTTCACCAGATTTTACAAGACCATTATATAATGATTGACTTAATTCCACATTAAAATCAGGATTTTTAATTATGAGTATTCTATCATCGTTTATTTGATTTATTACTGGTATTATCTGGTTACTGTGGTGTCCCACCACAATTATACATTTTTTAACACCACTATTTAAGATATTCTCAATAGTTTTTTCTATAACCGTTTTTCCTTTTAGATCTAAAAGCAGCTTATTGGTTAGTGGTAGATTTTTAGATTTAAGATCTTCCATCATTCTCCTATTTTTTCCTGCTGCAGTAACTATGGCAGATACCATTTAATCACTATTTAATAATAATCAACTTTCACTAAATAAATTCATTTTATCCAATTAAATTGATGAATTTATTTAGTTATTAGGAACCATTCTAATTATCTTAGCATAAATTACTGTGCTGGGCCCGTTTCCAGTGGTCCACATTCTAATTACTACTGGATAATCACCGGTGTTTTTAACCTTAATTCCACTGGAAGGACTGTATCCGTAGAGTACTGCGTGGAAATCTCCGCTCATACCGACAGGGGTGGGGAAACCGGCGTCATAGGTAACATCTCTTAGAGCCCGGGCGGGAGGGCAGGTTCCATGGGTGGCACTACCACCAGGAGCTTCAGGATCTCTAATAGCTGCAAATCCAACACGTTCCTTCCCACTGGAAACACTATTACCTGGTATTATTGTTCCATTCCATCCATAAGCAAAGGTTTTTGCATTATATGCTCTACTGTAATCTCCATATTCAGGATAAGATCCTAGATAACTGACGGAACTTCCTATTACCTCTTCGGTATAGGAATGTTTATAAACCATTATTGGATTTCCTTCTGGATACTTCCGGGCATATTCATAGACTTCAGGGCCAAAATAAGGTTCTATTTTATCTGGTGAAACAGAGTTTCTTCCGTCACTAAAATTATTCAGTTCAAAAATTATGTTTAGCTTATCACCCTCACGTGCATAGTAATGCCATTGTTTCAAATACTTAACATCTACAAACTCATGAGGTACAGTATCGTTATTAATTTGATCATAGGCTACGCTTTTAATTTTTTTATTATTCTCGTATATGTCTATACCATTACTGGTTTTTACCACATATCCGGTTGGTGATTTATAGCCCCATACAAAGTTAGATGGAGGATCTACCACCAGTTTATTATTTTTAACAGTCAACATTCCTGGTCCTTCAAACCCCTGGGCAGTACCATTGTGTGATATACTTCCACTGGTGATCCGTACAATAGGGGTTTGTACTGTTCCAGTCATTAACGTATAGAGTAAGTTTAATACGTCTAAATCTTTTACCTGGTCAATTATGTACTCGGGATGGTTAAGAATAGGCACTTTTCTTATTTTCATGTAATTAACCACTTGCATACCGGGTAATATTGTATCTCCTATCTTTAAATCAGTAATTTCACTGGCATCTTGTTGAGGATAAAAAGATTCTATAGTTCTTCCCACGGGATACATAACAAAAATTAGTAAAATTAAAATAGCTGCTACTTTAGTTGTTTTATTAATTTTAACCACTTAACCACCCTTAATATACAATTTTTATAATTTAAATTTAATATTTTAATATAATTTTCATAGTAATGTCCAAAGGTCACAATTGCAAATTATATAATTCATATTACGTAATAATCTATTTAAAATCCTTTAAACGATTTTCAATCTCAATAATCTTTGATTGGCCGTTACCACCAACAAAGATATTATGATATTTATCAGAGAATTTGTATATGCAATTTACAATATCCTTTATATTTTCAAATTTTTTAAGTGAACCCTCAAATCCTTTATCTTGTAAAATTTTAAGGGCATCATCAGCGGTTTTGTCTAAACCATCAAATAATCCTACAAACTTAGGATTATAATTTATTATTTCATCTAAAATATCTAACCGGCATATTTCATCTTTTCTAGGCGTACCAATGATAACAGCATCAAAATTTACTTCATTGAACACCGCTACAACTGCATCCACATTGTCGGTCTTACCAATTAATATATTTGATTTTCTGATATTTATTGTTTTCAGTCTACCATCAACAGTATTGAAATTTTCTAATGCTGACCTTATTTTATCATCGGGAATTTTAAGACATTTTGCTACCTTTTCCGCAGCAGCAGCGTTGCTTAGATTAAATCTGCCGAATAATTTAATTTTTTGCTTAGAAAAACCAAAGAAAATCGTTTTATGAGCACATTTTTTTAAGTCAACTAAATAAGGATCGTTTTCATTTAAAATAGCTGTTTTTCCTTCAATAAACTTACATACATTATCCCTATAATTTTGAAGATTTTTATGAAAATTCAGATGGTCCCGTCCTATATTGGTAACAACAATTAAGTCTAAATCAAAAAAATGTGAAGCAAAATCCATGGTCATATCACAGATTTCAACTAGTAATATTTGATAATTATTTTTGGATGCTTGAAGTATTAGGTCCATGTAACCCTCAAATCCTCCCCCCGCATTGCCACCCATAAGAACACTTAAACCAGCTTCTTCAAGAATTTCTTTAATCATAAAAGAAGTGGTAGTTTTTCCATTGGTACCGGTAACACCGATAGTGAAAATAGATTTATGTTCACATAGGACATCGGATATTAAAGGTTTATTAGATCTTAAACTTTTTCCAAGACTGGAGTTCCACAAGCTGGGACTAATGAGAATTGCATCGGTTTTTTCAATTTTATCAAAATCATGAAAACCTAAATCCACATCTAATAAATCATTAGAATGTATTTCAATTTCAGGATTTATATCAGATGCATACACATAATATCCATTTTTATTAAGAGATTCAACAGCTTTTTTACCTTCCACTCCTAATCCAACTACTGCGACTTTCATTTTATCTGTAAAATAATTTTTAATAAATTTAATTCATGGAAAATTCTACAATTAATAAAAATATTTGAATTTTATTTAAATAAATAGTATATTATGATATATACCTTTATTCACAGGTTTAATAATAATTATCATAAAAACAGGGACAGTAGCCTAAAATGGTTTATATAATTATAATACTTTTAATTTTTTTATTTAACTAAATAATTCCTATTTATTATTAATATTAATTGAATTTAAATATCTTGAATAAGTAACTGTTTTACAGGAGTGCCATCACTCCATATACCCATAAAGCGCTGTTGCGTAGTATTTCCCAGAGCATATTCTTGATTTTCACCATAAAATGCAGCTTCATACAGTCCATCGAATAACTTCCACGTACCATAATAGTCCAGTGCATTGACAAGAATAGGGAGTTTTTGATTAGCTATATTAAAATTAATGGCTAATGGAGCAATGTGATCGGCGATTAATGGAGGCTGACCATGCTCATCTGAAACCATTATTATATAGTTCTTATTTTCGGCAGGGATATTTTTTGTTTCTTGAATTATTTTTTCAGCATCACCACTTCCAACAATATCGTCCCGATCACCGGCCAAGGTTAAAAGTAGGGTATTTGGGGAGATATTGCTTAAATTTTCCAGTTCAGGCCCCATGGTATCATTTTCTGATCTAGACTTTCCGGGTTCCACACAAAAAACAGCTTTTGGAATGGGGAGGCCTTCATTGTCAGCTAGGGCAGCCATATTAATACTTATCAGTCCTCCCACAGAATGGCCTACTAGAGCGAAATTGTCAACTTCAGGTTTCACATGTTCTGAGGATTTAAGACGATTAAAGGCATCTTTAACTGACCATATGACGTTAGGAGTGAATTCATCTGAATTGGTGAATATACTGGTTTGATAACGGGGATATATAACAATGTTCCCCTTTTTAACTAGATGATCAATCCATGCTTGGTAAAAAATAGGATTCATAGCTGTCCATCCATGATTGAACACGATTACCGGTGCCGAGTTAGGTTTAGGGGATCCTGGTTCAAAAATCCAGTACTGTTTAGCTCCTTCTCCATAAGTATAAGATAAAACTTTTGTGTGACTATAATTAGAACCTCCCGGTCCAGAAAGAGGTTGTGTAGGTGGTTTAATATCCGTTGATGCGGATATAATATTAAATGAAGATACCAATATTATACTCAGAAAAAGAATTATGAATAAATATTTTAGAGCATGGATTTTTAATTTCATATATTAATTTATACATCTTTTTACCAAAAATATTTGCCCTTCTATAAACAAATAAATTGATTAGTATATTAAAAAAAATTTTTATCATAAAATTGATTATAGGGGTAGTATTATTATGAGTGAAAAAAATTTAAATAAAGCAACCTTTGCTGCTGGTTGTTTTTGGGGCGTGGAAGATGCTTTTCGTAAAATTAATGGAGTGGTATCTACTTCAGTTGGATATACGGGTGGACATAGCGAAAATCCAAGTTATGAAGATGTATGTACTGGTTTAACTGGTCATGCCGAGGCAGTGGAAGTACTCTATGATCCTTCAGTGGTTAGCTATAAAGATTTGTTGGAAGTTTTTTGGAATATCCATAATCCAACTACTCTTAATCGTCAAGGCCCTGATATTGGTTCTCAATATCGCAGCGCAATATTTTATCATGACCTTGATCAGGAAAAGGCTGCTCGTAAATCTAAGGAAGAATTAGAAAAATCTGGTCGTTTTACTAATGATATTGTAACTGAAATTAGGCCCGCATCTACTTTCTACTTGGCCGAAGACTACCATCAACAATATTTTGAAAAAACTGGTAGGAGGAGCTGCCTTTTTTAGTGATTATTAATTGTTTTATTTAAAAAAATAAATTTGTTTAACCTCAAAACCTATATCTTTGAATTTAGAGTATAGAAATTCAACTTTATCAATTTCTATTTTAATTATATTCATATTAATTTGTAATTTTGATATCACATCAGGGTTTAAACCTTTTAATTTTAAGATATCTAAATATTCCTGGCTTTTTAAATCGACTAATGAGGCAGATCCTGATATCTGCATTCCTGCCAGGTTATTCATGGTGGTATAATCTTCATAGACTGCCATTGAAACATTGGAATTTACCAATAGATTGGCAAACTTTTCTCCACCTTCACTTAAAAGATAAATGAAACCATCTTTATAATTATATTCTATGGGAGTAGACCTTACCCTTTGATCATAGGCAGTAGATAATGTACAAGTGTTATGTGTTGTAAGAAAATCTTCTATATGTTTTTTTAATTTTTCTGCAGGCATTTTTTCAATTAAATCTTCTTTCAACTGTTTTAATTCTAAACCATAGTTTATAAGATCTATTAAATTAAAAGAGTCCATATCAGATAATTCAAATCCTAGTTTTTCAGTGAATTCCTTCAGTGCTGATGAATCAATTTCATCTAAGCTGTCTAATTTTAATCGGCCACCTAACACTATCATTTTTATAACTGTTCCTAAATTCTTCTTAAGGTTTTCTAGATTTTCTTCCCCATCCTTTTTACTTAAACAGCTGGAGAATAGAGCGACTTTCTTTTGTTTTAGCCAATCTTGATTCTCTTCTATAAATTTTGAGATTTTCGGATGGACATTTCCACTGTATATGGGTGTACCAATCACTATAAAATCAAAATCTCTATAAGCTGGGATAAATTCCTCGGTTTTACAATATTTTGCCGGTCCTAATATTAATGATAAATATTTAGCAGCTTTTTGCGTGGTTCCATATTTACTTTCATATATTATCAATGTTTTTTGCAATTCAAATCCCCCTATATATAAGAATAAATTAAATAATTAATGCATTTTCTTCAATAATATCCACTATGCAAGGAGTGTTCCACCCTACAATATCTTGAGCCACATTTTCCACAAATTCTGGAACATTCTCCATACCAAAAGGTCTTACTGCAATAATGGGTTTTTCTAGTTCTTTAGCAATTCTAATCTGTTTTTTAATTAAAGAAGGATCTTTAGAGTACTGGCCAGATAATATTATTACAATTTCTACCGGATTTATTTGATCTTTTAAATCATTTTCCCCAATCTTATTAGGATCAGAAAAAATTTCCCACTGATAATCAATAGCGGTATTTAATTTATCTAAAAATAAATTATATTCACTATAATCTTCTATGTGACTAACAAATAATTTAATGGTCTTCAAATCGTTTTCAAACAATTTAAATTCTCCAATATTTTTTAATGTTTTTATTAATATATTTATACTAATGTTATAATTAATAATTGATCTTTTTCAAGCTTAAAACTGAAAATAGTAGTCCTATGAATGATAATAATGAGAATATCAGGAAAGATATTGTGGAACTTGAAAGGAAAGAAGAATAATTAGAAGGTACTATGTCAACATTTCCAAGATAAAGGGCCAGGGCTAACATGGCAATACCCATACCGGACATTTGTCCAAGAACTCTCATACTACTTATGGTGGCCGATGCTACACCATAATATTTTTCTTCAACTGAATTCATAATAGCATTAGTATTGGGGGATGAAAAAAGGGCAAAGCCCAGTCCAATTATTACTAAACCCGCTGCAACAAACCACAAACTGGTATCCATATCTATTAAGGCAAAACCGCCTAAACCAATTGCTGTAAGACCCATTCCTAATGCGGCGACGTATTCTGCTTTAAATTTATCTGATAACCTACCGGCAAAAGGAGAGAAAACCGCCATCATTATAGGTTGTACTGATAAGATTAAACCTGAATCTTGCGGACTTAAACCCTTAACATACTGTAAATATAGGCTTAAAATGAATACAATAGGAACACCAGAATTATAGTTTATAAGAGCGGCTAAATTGTTAAAGGTAAATGACAAGTTTTTAAAGAGATTAACATCTAATACTGGGCTTTCCATATTTTTTTCCGCAAAATAAAATATTATTAATCCTATAAGCCCTCCCATAATCATTATGAAACCTAATAAATCAGGCAGTAGTGATAAACCATACATTAATACTATTAATGATAGGGCCAGGATTATTGATCCTGTTAGATCAAATTTTTCCCCTTTAGCTTCAGCCCATTCTCCTTTAAGTTTTACCACGGCGTAGGTGGCTAATATACCAATGGGAACGTCAAAAAAGAATATGCTTCTCCAACCTAAGTATTGGGTTAAAAATCCTCCTAATACTGGTCCTAAAAATAAACCCATAAATGCCCCTGTAATAGATATTCCCAGGGCTTTTCCCCGTTCAGTCGGAGGGAATATAGAAGATATAATAGCTGCCACATTGCCAAAAATCATGGCACTACCAATACCCTGTAATATTCGAAGAATTATAAGCATATTTGCAGAGGTAGAAAAAGCAGCGACTAATGATGCTACTGTAAAAATAATTATCCCATAGGTGAAAATTTTTTTTCTTCCATAAATATCTGCTATACGGCCAAAGGGGATTAAAAATATGGCCAGCGACAGAAGATATGCGGCTGGTATCCAGCTTAACATTATAGCTGTTATAACAAAGTCATTAGCAATGGATGGTAGAGCAACATTAATGGAGGAACCCATAAATGGGGTTAAAAATGATGCAAGTACAGCAACAATTAATGCATAATTCTTGGATGAAACATCTTTCATCTAATCAACCTATCTATAATTATCAACCAAATTAAAGGGGAAATTAATCTTAAAAAAATATAGATTCAATTATTTAACAAATAAATAATTATGACTTATAATAGTAATAAATTTAAGGAACATTGCATATATAACTATTCAATCAATTTATTGGGTTAGGAAGACCATGAATAAAGTAGCTGCTAGTGTAGTTCTTGTTTTGTTAGTTTTTATGGGAGTTTATCTAGTTTTTAATTTGTTTAGCAATGAGCCTATTCAACTAGACAACGTTGAAGTTACTGAATATCAGGGTGAACAACTTTCATCGGTAAATGATTTCAGAGAAAATTCTATTAAGGGAACCCAAAATGTAGACAAAGAATCTTACCGACTGGAAGTAACTGGCCTAGTCAGCGAACCAAAAAATTATACCTATGATCAGGTTATTAATAATTTTCAAAACTACGAAAAAGTAGTTACTCTTTATTGTGTTGAAGGTTGGGATGTTACTATTCTATGGAAAGGTGTTCTGGTTAAAGATATTATTAATCAATCTAAACCTTCCCCCAATGCTAAGGTGGTTATTTTTTATGCAGTTGATGGTTATTCTACCTCTTTTCCTATTGAATATATTCAAGATAATAACATATTACTGGCCTATAAAATGAACAATGCTACTATTCCACCTGCGAGAGGATTTCCATTTCAACTTGTAGCCGAAAGTAAATGGGGTTATAAATGGATTAAATGGGTTGAAAAGATAGAATTATCCAATGATACAAGTTATAAGGGATATTGGGAAAGTAGAGGCTATTCAAATACTGGAAATTTAGATGAGGAATTTATATAAAAGTTAAAGATTTAATATTAATTAAAAAAGCGGTATGCATAATTTTGTACATGGCCATAATACTGGTCATAATAAGCGGATTAGGTATAACCTACTTTAGAACATTTGAATTTTTGACCTTGGGGATACTGGAGAAGAGCACGGCTTTTAGAATACATGAAATACTTTTCCCAATCTTGGTAGTTTTGCTGATAATCCACACTTTCATGCCTACCATAATCAAAAAACAAATAAAACTATTAAAAGATAAATAAATTGATATATCCTCTAAAAAAAAAGGTTATATTTCTTTTTCAAATAAAAAGAAGAATTAATATATTCTTCTAAAATTAAAATATAGAAAATCTAATTTATTCCTTTGCTTCGATTATGACTGCAGTTCCATATGCCAGTATTTCCTGCATAACATTTGAAATCTCATCAGAATCAAATCTTGCACTTATAATAGCATTGGCACCCATGTCCTTAGCATGATCTACCATTCTCTGTAAGGCTTCTTGACGGGTATGATCCATCATTTTCACGTATTCTTTTATTTCACCACCAAAAGCAGATCTTAAACCTGCAGCCATCTGACCTCCTAATCCTCGGCTCCTAACGGTCAATCCATATACAAAACCTTTCGTGGCGACTACATTGTATCCAGGGACATAATTAGAGCTTACTATAATTATATTGTCATAGGTTGCTGGTGCAGTTGTTTGGAAAGTAGGTATGGCTTCTGGGGCGGGCTCTGGTTCAGGCTCTGGTTCGGGTTCTGGCTCAACATATTCCTCTAATGCGGCACCGCACTCGGTACAAAATTTAGAATTAGCAGGAAATTCAATATCACACTGCGGACAGACCATTACTTTTTCCTTTTCAATTTCTTCAGCTTTTTCTATGGGTTCTTCTACAATGGTTGGAGGCACATCCTCTAAACCCCTTTCTTTTTTACGTTTTTCTTCTAATCTTCTTCTAATCTCGTCACTGGTTACCATAATATCTCCTCATACATTTTTTATAAAATTTACAGATAATATACTTGTCCTTAAAGTTATTTATCTTTTCGTAAAATTAGATCATTAAAGGAAATTAACCTATTTAAATTCATTTATTTAATAATTTTTTTAATTCAGAAAGAGTTAATGTATTTATTATGTCATTTTTCGTGGCCCATCCCCGGCGTGCAGTGGCAATCCCTAGATTAATATTATTTAATTGTTTCTCATCATGGGCATCAGTATTAATAACAAGTTTACATCCTTGATCTATGGCTTTTTTTACAAGGACATCTCTTAAATCTAAACGGTTTGGTTGTGAGTTAATCTCTAGAAAGGTATTAGTTTCAATCGATGTTTCGAAAATGTCTTCAAATTTTAGGTCAAAGGCTTTTCTTTCCTGGATCTTTCTACCGGTAGGGTGTCCGATAATATTTACATTCTCATTTTCCATGGCCATTTGAATTCGGTTAGTAATTTTATCTCTGTCTTGTCTAAATCCAGAATGGATGCTGGCAACCACTATATCCAGGTCTTGCAATATTTCATTTTTAACATCAAGATTACCCTCAGAGTCAATATTAACCTCCGCACCTTTTAAGATAGTAATATCCTCTAAATTATCGTTGATTTTATCAATTTCTTTCATTTCCTCTTGAATTTTTTCTTCATCCAAACCTCCGGCGATTCTCAGACTTCCAGTGTGGTCGGTTAATGCAATGTATTCATGGCCTATTTTTGCTGCATATTCTGCCATTTCCTGGATGCTGTTGGAACCATCACTCCAATTGGAATGCATCTGAAGATCTCCTCTTATTTCTTCAAATTCAACCAGTTTAGGTAAGTTATGTTCCATTGATGCTTTTACTTCACCCCTATTCTCCCTTAATTCTGGTTCTATGTAATCCATTCCCAATTTATTGAATATTTTTTCTTCAGTTTTACCCGCTATTCTCTTCTCACCCTTGAAAAGGCCGTATTCATTTAATTTTTGATTATTTTTAAGCGCTATTCTCCTCATTTCTACGTTTAATTCTTTTGATCCAGTAAAATACATTAATGCAGCACCAAACATCTCATCATCAAATACTCTTAAATCACATTCTATTCCTGTTTCAAGTCTAACTGTGGATTTGGAAGGTCCTTTAGCTATCACATTTTCTACAATATCCATTTTGGTAAAAAAATCCATGACATTTTCAGGTTTAGAAGTTATTACCAGTATATCAATATCGCCGATGGTTTCTTTTCTTCTGCGGATGGATCCGGCAATTTCCACATTACGGGTAATATCCAGATTTGATAATTTCTCTTTAAGTTCATGGGCCATTGGTAAAACGTAGCCTAATAATTTTCTACTGCTGTGTTTACGGGCAAATTCAATATTTTCTAAAATTTTTTTCTCACTTTTTTCTCCCATTCCCTTTAATCGCCTTATTTTATGTCTTTTTGCCTGATTTTCTAGTTCATCTAAATTGGTTATGCCCAACTCTTCATATAATAATTTAATTGTTTTAGGGCCCAAACCTTCAACTGCCATTAGTGAATCAAAATCTACTGGTATATCTTTTTTCAGTTTTTCCAAGTATTCCAATGATCCAGTTTCGATTATTTCTTCTATTTTCTCGGCGATAGCTTCACCAATACCGGGCAGTTCCTCCAGTTTTTCCTGCTCTTTAACCTCTACAATGTCTTCTGATAGAAATTCAATATTATGGGCTGCTCTACGGTAAGCCTTAGGTCGGAAGGTGTCTTCTTCCATGTCCAAATAATCTGCTACCTTATAAAGTATTTTAGCTACCTTTTTATTGTCCATTAAAATCCCTTTGTCTTTTATTTGGTCATTAAGTTATACATAAATAAATAGTTAGTAAAATTTTAATTTCTAAATTCTCTTCTCATATTTAATTTCTGAAAAATTCACTGTAAATCTAGTTCCTTTACCACGATCAATATGTATATTACCCTCCAACTGTTTTACCAGAGAATTGATGAGTAAAAAGCCTAAGGTTTTATTTGTTTTAATATCTATCTCTTTAGGGATTCCTATTCCATTATCTGATATTTCTAATACATATTCGTCTTCTTTTTTATCCATTTTTATATCTATTGAACCTTCAAACGGATCTGGAAACGCATGTTTAAGTGAATTGGTTATTAATTCATTAATAATTAGTCCACAAGGAACTGCTGTATTAATATCCATTGAAATATCTCTGACATCTATATTAATTTTTATTTGTTCGGGATTGATTGTATAAGAACTTAAAAGTCCCGAAACCAGGCTTTTTATGTAATCTGAAAAGTTTATATGAGATAGATCTTTAGATTGATATAGTTGTTCATGGATCATAGCCATGGATTTAACCCGGTTCTGACTTTCTCTAAAAACTTCATATGCAGCACTATCATCTATGAAGGTTGATTGAAGATTTAATAAACTGGAAATTATTTGTAAATTATTTTTCACCCTATGATGTATCTCTTTAAGCAATAAATCTTTCTCTGCAAGAGATTTTTCTATTTGATATTCATACAATTTTCTTTCTGATATATCCCTTACAATAACTGTCACTGCTTTAATTATGTCATCCTGCTTTAAGGGAATAGTACGTATTTCTAACCAATATTCTTTATCATCCAATCCTTCAATTTCAGTTTCAAATGGTTTTACACTTTCTCCCGAGATAATTAATGATCTGATCTTTTCAAATATTATTTCATTTTCAACAGATAATTTTCCAAGTTCTTTAACATTCTCAACATGGGAAACATTATCAACGTATTTAGATAATTTATGGCGTAAAATATCGTTAATTGCCAGTATTTGTCCATCAAGATCAATTACTATGATATAATCAGGAGAAGATGCAAACAATGTCCTGTATTTTTCCTTACTATTCCTAAGATCTATCTCGGCTTTTTTTAGATCAGTAATATCAGTTAAACTGAAGATAACTCCTCTAAAATTATTTTCATTATCAAATAATGGATTTCCTAACGATTCCAGCCATAAATAGTTGCCATTAGCATGTTTATATCTGTGTTTCACATCCCCGGGCATATAACTAATAGTTGACTTAATGAAGGTATTTTTTACTTCTTCGTAATCATTGGGATGAACTTTCTCTAAAAAGTCAAATACTGAGCTGCCCAGAACTTCATCCACTTCGTATCCTAATATATTTTTCACAGATGGGCTTATATAATGGAAGATTCCAGTTGAATCCACTTGACCCACCACGTTCAGCATGTTATCGGTTACTATGGATAAAAGTTCTTCCCTTTTTTTCAGTTTTTCTTGAATTTTTTTGCGTTGGGTTATATCACGGGTGGTGATGATAATCCCTTTAGGATGATTATTAACGTCTTTAAATAGAGATGCACTAATTTCAGCAGTAAAAAATTTCCCATTCTTTTTAATCATTTCATATTCATGATTTCTAATAATTCCTTCCTGAGCTATTTTTTTAAGATCTTTCTCTGCCTTTTCCTGATATTCTAATTTAACTAATTCCAATGCATTTTTACCTATTAATTCCTTTAACTTTTCATAGCCATATATCTCCAGTTTTCTCTGTGAAACATAGTTTATCTTACCTTCCAGATCAGTTACTGTAATTGCTTCTGGAGAAGTTTGAATCAGTGTTTTGTACAATTCATTGGATTCTTTTAATTCTTTAGCAGCTGCTTTACGGTCAGTTATATCCATAAGCGATGCAACGCTAATATTGCTATCTTTTATTATATCAACCTTTAGAAAAATGTCTTTAACATTCTGGTTCTTATCAATAAATTTAAATTCATATTTATTAGGAGCTTTTTCTGGATTAACTCGGCGCATACCATGATATTTTAACATTTTTTCTTTATAATCAGGGTAAACAAATTCTGTCCATTTCATTTTTCCCTGTATCTCTTTTCTAGAATATCCAGAGAGATTTTCAAACTCGGTATTGGCCAAAGATATCAAACTATTTTCTTCCACCAGTATAGTAGCATTCCCAGTATTTTCAAAAATAGATTTATAAAAAGCTTCTGATTCCTTTATTTTCTCATCTGCAATTTTCCTTGGTGTTATATCTCTTACGGTAACAATATTTGCTGCCTTTCCTTTATATTGTATTTTAGTACCTAAACCTTCCACCCATAATTTATCGTTGTTAGGAGATTTAACTTCATATTCCGCTAAAAAACCACCTTGATCGTTCTTTACCAGATTTATGTGCTTTTTTATTTTATTCTGGGTTTTTTCATCAACATAATTTAAAATGTTCTTGCCGATTGCTTCTGCTGGTGAGCTTAAACCACCAATTTTAGCTGCTGCCGGGTTGGCGAATAGAATTTCACCGTCCCAGTTTAAAATCAATGTAGCGTCTAAACTGTTTTCCCAAAGAGATTGGAATAGTTCTTCACTTTCATTTAAATTAGAAATAATATTTTTTCTTTCTTCTTCTTCTCCAATGGCTGAGGCGATAATTTTCAATAATTCTTTTTCATCCTCGTCTGGAATATAATTATTTTCATAAAGGACACATAAAGATCCCCTATTTTTACCGGCGAATTTGACAGGATAACCTAGATAGGTTTTTAGATTAAAAGCTTTAACATTAGGATCTATATCATAGTAATCAGTATCAGGTAAATTATTAATCAGGAATATATCGTCTGAATCACTTTTTACTACATCATAACAAATGTATTTCTTAGAATCTTCATCTAAATTATCAGTCTTAGGTAAATTCCAATGTGCCTTTTTATAAAGGGTATTTGCTTCCATACTGCGATAAAGAGCACAAAATCCATTTAATAGTTTTCCACATATAATGGTCAAATTTTGAATGTTTTCATCGGGATCACTACCCATCCGAGAAAGGGCCTTATTTAATTCATTTAATCTAACTCTTGAACTTTTTTTAATTTTAGATTTACTTTCTATGCTTTCGATAGCGAATTTCAGTGTTTCATGGTCAATATCTTTAAAAAAATAGTAATTATTATCAAAGGATTCAAATTTTTTTAAGGAATTTCCAGATAAATGGGGTGAGATTAATAATATAGGGATGTTATTATCATTTATAAATGAATATAAATCTTCAATTTTTATATTATCATTTTCATAAATGTTATCAATTAAAATGAGATCAGTATTTAATAGATTTACTCGTTCAAAATGTGGATCATTAATGTTTATGCTCTCAAATTCTGAATAATTCAGTTCTTTAAGTTTAAGTCGGATTTTAGATCGTTTAGGATCTTCAATCAAAAGTATTTTCACTTTTGACATAAAAAAGCCCGCCCTAACCCCCAATATTTCAGATTGGGAATTATATTAACTTTAATAATAAATTATATCACTTATTTGACATTATTTATGTCCATCATTATATATACAAATTATTAAGCTGCTAATTTTTTTATAATTTAATCTAGATACTAATTTATATGAACAGCCATTTGAACTGGAAAAAATTCAGTAAAAAAATACCTTCTACTGTACCTTTAGATAAATTATTTCTAGATAAAATATCTACAGATAAGGAAATTTTAGATTGGGGTTGTGGATGGGGGAGAATAGATTTTGAATTACAGGAGAAGGGTTATACTGTTACTGGATTTGATATTAATTCTGAATTAATTTCTATTTCAAAAGATTTTGCCGTTAATACCAATTCTAAGCATGAAAATAAGGTCCAGTTCCATGTGGCCAACGCCCTTAATTTGCCATATGATGATAAATCTTTTGACGTTTGTCTAATGCAGGCCTTTATGACCACCGTGGTTGATGTAGATGATCGTAGTTCCGTATTAAACGAAGCTAATCGCGTTTTAGGGGAAGATGGAATTATATATATGGCTGAATTTGCCCAGAGTTGGGAAAATCCAATTTATCGGGACAGATACCTCTCTGATTTTGACTTAACAGGTGAAAAGTGTACATTTATTGTAACGAAAGATGGTACAGTAAATACTGCTGAGATATACCGGGCCCATCATTTCAGTGAGCAAGAACTTCGAGATTTAATAGAACCATTTTTTAATATAGATATAATTGAAAAAAGAGAATTTACCAGTTATCATGGTAATTGGTCTAATGGAATTATCATAATTGCATCTAAGTCCTAAAATATAATTATTTCTAAAAAAAACTGGTGATTATTGATTTACTTTACTTTTTGTTAGGATACTAACTAAAACAAATTATTTTGTTAGTTTTACAATTGTTATTGAGGATAATTTCCTTGGTCACCGGGATCAATATATCCATCTCCTCCACAAGAGGGACATATCAATTTTCCTGTACCCTTACAATCGGGACATATTAATGTTCCTTTACCTTTACATACAGAGCAGATAGATCCATCATCGAGTCTACCATCGCCTTCACATGTGAAACATTCAATGCGTCCATTTCCACAGAAACATTCTACCCAACCTGCACCTCCACAATAATAACATATCTTTCTGGTACCATTTACGGTGGAGGTTTTTTGTTGATTATTTTGAATTGAATAATTTGTATCAGAAGTATTGTTGGTGGGTTTGGATTGGTTCATATTTGTGTTCATGGTGGTATAGGCTAATGCAGATACAATTACTATTATGGCGATCACTACTGCTAAGATAATAACATTTTTTTTATCCATTTTTTACACCATGATTATTATATGATTTACATAATATTAAAATCTTCGTTATAGTACTGTTTAACGAAGTTCTATTAATGAATTGGATTTATACAAAATTTTTTAAAATTGGTGTAAATTGATCGGTTGATGTATAGGTAATAATCTATTTTTGCCAATTTCCATGATTTTTAAAAATTAAGTTAATTTTTCAATTTAAAATTTCTGGAAATTCTTATATTTTCACCTTATTTATCAAATTTTATGAGTAGATTGGAATGTGAGAAAAAAATAAAAAAATATAAATACCGAGATGTACATAATTGCATAACGCCAATGGAGATCTATCCTTGAAAATATTTTTTTATGAACAATATAGTTCATATAGAGTCCACATATGGGGGGGTGGCCAGACCATTCAACACCATGATAACTACACATACATGGTCTGGCCATTAACTTATTAATTTGAAAAATTTAAAATAAAAAAAATATTAAATTTTTATTCTAATGAAATTAAAATAGAAGTCTGATATGTTTTTAATACCAATATCATTAATCTCTAATTTTTAAATAAAAATAATAAAAAAAGAATACAACTAAATTTTTAAATTATTCTGGTTGAATTAGATTTTAATAGTAAATTTTTTAGTTGGGGTAAATCTTTATTATCTATTTTAAAATGTTCATTACCACCAATATTCTGCCAGTTCAATTTTTTTTTATAGATCAACTTATCTGGAAAGTTTTCAGAATCCTTATTTTTACTAAATCTATCGCTAGCATTTATTTCTTCCAGGAAAAGTCCGCGATGGTCGTGTGATTTGCCATGAACTAAACAGAAATCCATGTCACATGCAGTACAGTACCACATTCCTTCAGGATTGTGACCGCCACTGCCCTGTTCATAATTTATTGTTCCATATCGGTGACAGTTAGGACAATAATTTTTAAAATAATGTGTATGGTACTTGTAATCTGAGTAAAGACTACATGAACATTTTGCAGTGGATTTAACATACTCTTTTTTAATCTCCACATCATAAGCCCCGACAAATTGAGCATAAGTTAATGGAAATGTAAATATTAAACTTAAAATGATAAAAAGGATATTAAATGTGTTATGTGCTTAATATAATTCCTCCTACTAGGTTTTTTGAATTTTAAGTAAATTATAACATTTGCCAGAGATTCAGGGTACCCTACACCCAAATAGGAGCATTATATATACCTCCAACTATTTCCTATAAAGTGAATTAATATCTGTTAGTCATTTTATATATTTTTATGGTTAAAATAGAGTCTAAGGGCTACAAAATATTTAAAAAAAAAATATAATAATTATATTTTTAAAATTCCAGATATTCTAATGTTTCTTTTTTAAGTTCCAACGCATCTAAATTTTCTGGTTCAATAGTTAAAACTTTTTCAAAACATTCAAGAGCATCAGAATATTTATTTATAATTCTAAAACTAATACCCTTCTGAATTAAGGCCCATACAAATTTAGGATTAATCTTCAAAGCCTTATTAAAACAATTTATAGCTTCTTCATGTTGTTCCATGTTTTGATTAGTGAAACCTATCTCAAACCAGGCCCCTGCATGTTCTTGATCCTCATCCAGTATCTGGGAGAAACATTTAATGGCCTTTTCAGTTTCACCTAGTTCCCTAAATGCAACACCCTTAAAATTCAAAGCCCATGGATTATCAGAATCAAGTTTCAAAGCTTTATCAAAGGATTTTATAGCTTTTTCATGTTCATCCATAAAACCATAGCACTGACCTTTACGTATATAAAGATCTGCACTCTCTGAATCCATTTCTAAAGCCTTATTAAATCTTTCAAGGGCCTCGTTGTATCTTGATAGTTCAAACAAGATATCACCGCTAAAAATGTATGCTTCTATTTCGTCAGGTTCCAAGAGATTCACCATGTCATAGCATTTTAAAGATTCCTCATATCTTTCCATAATCTGCAAAGATTTTGCTTTCAAAAACCATGCCCCCACATTATCAGGTTCACGGTTTATTACCGGGTTAAATGAATCCACCGCATCTGAATGTTTTTCCAAGTTGCCCAGTGCAATTCCTCTTAAAAACCAGGTCCCCATATTATCTGGTTGAATTTCCAAGATATGGTCAAACAAGGTTACCGATTCCTCAAATTTTTCCATTTCCAGCAAAATTTCAGCTTTAAGGAGTAATGCTGGCAAATAATTAGAATTAATCTTCAGGGCCTGATCCAGACATTTTATGGCTCTAATAAATTCTTCTTTATGGAATAGAACGCTAGCCTTGTTAAGCCAGGCATTCATATCCTGTGAATTTAATTTTAGAACGTAGTCAAATTTTTCCATTGCATCCTCATAAAGTTCCAGTGACGCCAGGGTAGCTCCTTTATTGGTAATGGCCTCTGTAAAATCAGGATCTATATCAATGCAGTGGTCGTAACATTTTAATTCTTCTTCATATAACCCCAATTCATGTAAAGAAAGACCTTTAGCATTCCATGCTTCAGCATAGTCCTCAAATATTTCAAGAGCTTCATCGTATGATTCCAGAGAATCTGAATATTGGCCCAGATCATATAATGCTAAACCTCTATGATACCAAGCTTCTATATTTAGAGGATTAATATCCACTGAACGCTGCAACATTTCCAATGATTCATCAAAACGTCCCATACTATACAAGGCCTTACCTTTTAGAAACCAGGTATGATCATTTCCCGGATCTATACGCAATGAATTTTCAAATGCATTTAAAGCCTTTTCATAACGATTTAAAATGGAAAGAGCTATTCCTTTAGAGTTCCATGTTTCTGGACTTTCTGGATAAATTTCCAATGATTTTTCAAAGTATTTAAGGGCACTTTCAAAGTCCTCTAATGCCAGTAAAATATTACCCTTTTTAAATAGATAATCAGGGTTTTCAGGATCTACTGCTAAGAGTTTATCCACACAATTAATTGCTTCATCATACCTTTCCAATGGTAAAAGACATTCAATTTTTTCGTTCAACAAGTTAGAATCATCATCTTCATGTGATATAGTTTCAAAAATTGATAATGCCTCATCATATCTCCCCATAGCTGATAAAAGGAATGCTTTATTATTTAATATAATCTCGTCATCTGGATTTTTAGCTAAAATACTGTCGATAGCTGTTAATGCTTCATCATACCTGCCACTTAAAAATAGAGCCATACTCCTATTTTCCAAGGCCCATTTATATTCAATATCCAAGTTTAAAGCATTATCAAAACATTTAATAGCTTCATCATATTCATTAATACCTATAAGTGCCATTCCTTTACGTGTCCAAACTTCAGGGTCATCAGGATTCTCTTTTAATTTTTCTTCGCATTCTTCGATAATTTTTTCCCACTCTTCATAGGATATTTCACGGGAATCTTCCAATTTTACACCTCAATCTAAAAAAATTACTTATTTTGTAAACATTCTAATTATTATAATAAAGAATTAGGATTAAAATAAAGATTTATATTTAAATATACTGGTATATAAAGTTTTTTTCTTAAACAAATAAAAAAAAAAGCAAATAATAATTATAAAAAAATAAATAATTTTGGAGTATTATCCACCTTTTATTCCACATTCACACTGAAACTTTCTTCTTTTTCCAGTTTAGGTACTTCCACTTTCAAAATACCATTCTCGAATGAAGCCTTAGCTTCTTGTGGAATTACTTTCTTAGGGAATCGTACTGTTCTTCTGATAAATCCGCTTTTTTTATCGGAAAGAGTAATGTAACTTCCTTTTATAGCATGTTCAACATCGAATTTAGCTTTGACTTTCAACTTTTTTTCAGTGGTATTCAGTTCTATGTCCTCTTTTTTAATACCAGGCAATAGTACATGGACAATCACACTTTCATCAGTTTCTATAATATTTTTACCCGGTACAAATGTGTAATCTACTATCTTCTTTTCAATATCTTGGCGCATCACATCTAAAGTCTTGGCCGTATCTTCCATCATGCTCTGTATCATATCTTTCATTTCTATTACAGGATCTCTTTTTTTCATTTTTCTCAGCCTCATAACTTGAGTCAATACTATATTAGAAATATTGTTATATAAAATTTACCCATCCAAACTATTACCAATCAAAAAAAAGAGACAGCTGAACTGATTTCCAGTTTTTTAATCTAAATTTCAGCGCCAATAGCTCCACCAACAGCTCCTAATATACCATCTACCATTAATCCAATAATTAGGCCAGAGATTCCAAATTCCATCATATCCGTACCGGGGCCCTGGCCAGAGATAGCTCCCATGAACATCATGGACAGTGCAAATATAAGTCCAGCTAGTAAACAGGCAATAGTGCCATAAACAGCTCCCCTAACTATTCCCTCATTAATACGGTAACCAATTAATATGCTAGCAATAATAAATCCTGCAATAGAACCAATAGGGCCAGCAATCAGTCCCAAAATTATGCTAAGAATTAAAACAGTTATTATGCCAATTAATATTTCTTTGTAGTCCAGGAATATGTAATAATTCATTTAAACACCTAGCATGGTAAAAATTTCATTATTTCTTGTGGTTTCTTTTTTAAATTTAATAATTGATAATACATGTAAAAAAGTATATCTTACAGTCAGAATTTTCATGAACTAAAATCTTATTAATTTATATTATTACTTGACTGAATATAATTTCATTCTTTTCTTAAAATATTAATAATTAATATTATGGCCATTATGGTGGCAATTAGGAAAACTACAGTTCCCACTGATGAAAACCCTATTACTGGCATGGGCATACCCTTGTTAGTCTGCAGTATAAGAGATGAACCAATTATCAGTGCAGCGATTATGAGTGCTACAGATATTCGATCAACAATCTTCTCCATTCTATCTGCGAATTTATCCAGATTTTTTACTTCCATGTCCAGTTTGATCTTACCCTTTTTTGCCCTAAGAAGTGTTTGATTAATAGTTTGGGGTAAATCTTTGGCTATATGTTCCAGTTCGAATAGGTATTGGGTTTGATAATCTAAAAATCTTAATGGATTTAATCTCTGCTTGAATAGTTTACGAATTAATGGTTCAGCTAATTCTATTCCATTAAAGTTAGGATCCAGTTTTCTTCCCAGATCTTCAGCCATACTCAAAACTCTTCCTAGCAATATGAAATCTTTAGGAAGTTTAAGCTTGTGTTTTACCATCAAGCCAGGCATGCTGAACTCGGTGATCATACCACCCACATCCTTAATTTCAGCACCATAATATTTGTCCAAGAGATCGATCAAGTCGTACTTCAGTTCATTAATATCTGTATCATCATCAATAATTCCCATGTACATTAACTGACTGATTATTCCCTTAACATCATATCTTACAGTGTAAACAAAGATTTCTGCCAGGTTATCCCTAAATTCCTGGTCTAAATGGCCCATCATACCAAAATCAACAAAACAAAGCACATTATTTTCCATTATCAAAATGTTACCAGGATGGGGATCAGCATGGAAATAGCCTTTCAAAAATATCTGTTTAAAATAGGATTTAGTCCCAATCTCTGCTATTTTACTCCGGTTTATAACAATATCTGAGTCTATAATATCACTGATCTTGGTACCGTGTATAAATTCCATGGTCAGCACCCGGATGCTGGAATATTCCGGGTAAGTTTCAGGGGCATAAACAGTAGAATCTTTTTCAAAGTTAGATCTGAACCTATCAATATTTCGGGATTCCTGTAAAAAATCAAGCTCCTTTTCAATAGCCCTTTCAAATTCGTCCACTATTGCGGGAAGATTATAATATTTGAGATCAGAAATTCGCCGATCCACTTGGCCTGCCAGGTAACGCATAATAGTAATGTCTTTTTGGATTTGCTCAAATATATTAGGTCTTTGAACCTTTACCGCTACCTCTGTACCATCTTTAAGTACTCCTCGATGTACCTGAGCAATTGATGCAGAAGCAATAGGTTCTTCATCAAATTCTAAAAAAAGTTCATCAATAGGTTGTTTTAAATCTGATTCTACAACCCCTTTAACTGCTTCAAAGGAAACGGGAGGTACTTCATCCTGCAGTTTTGATAATTCATCTGCCACATCTTTTCCCACTAAATCGGGTCTGGTGCTTAAAACCTGTCCCAACTTGATGAATGTGGTGCCCAATTCTTCCATGGCAAGTCTTAATCTCTCGGGTGCAGTATTATCTAATTCTTTGGAGATATCTGAAGACTTAAAAAATTTTAGTAGGCTCTTAATCAACCCGGTTCTCTCTAAAAGATTGGCGAATTGATATTTAGCAAGTACGCCCACTATTTCTCTAAGCCTTTTAAGATCTGGCTTTTCCTTTTTAAAGGGCATTTTGAAAGGCCGTATATTCATAATTAAAATTTAATTTAAATCATATAAATACTTTATTTAAACTCCACTATGTTGTTCAAATAAAAAAAATTCATAATATTAAATTAAACCATTAAAAATATGAATGACAGAATTTAATTAAACTATTAAATTACATAAACCCACATAAAGAGTAATCAATTATTTTAATATTTAATATAAACATAGACTTAATTTAAATTAATAAATTAAATATTTCCAGTTATTTTGTGGTGTTTAAATGAAAGACTTATCTAAAATTTTCTTTATTACAGCATTTATACTGGCCATCGTGGCTTTTTTTGTAACTAACGTACCTATAAGCCCTCAAATGGCCCCTATATCTGGTATTTTTATAATTGCTTTTTCCGTACCTTCATATTTAGCCCTGGTCAGATGGTTAGAATGGAAAAAGGCGCTATTTCTAATAGTTGTATTAAGTGTCTACGCCATCATTATTGAAACCATGGCCATAATTACTGGCATTCCCTATTCTCATTTTCAATACAGTGATCTTATAGGGTTAAAATTATTTGGCTACACGCCCTTTACAGTTCCTTTTGCATATGCGCCACTTTTTATTGGCTGCTTTTATCTTGCCAGTATTTTAAATGAAAACAAATGGAAAATTATTATTTTATCAACTCTTTTAGTATTAATGGTTGATCTGGTTTTAGATCCAGCAGCAGTTGCGCTTAATTTCTGGAAATTTGAAAGCGGAGGATTTTATTACGGAGTCCCATTTACCAACTTTTTAGGATGGATCATAACTGGATTTATATCATCTGCAATTACTATGGTTATAGTAAAAGATTATCTTAATATTATCCAGAAATTTACTGGTATAATCTCCAGTTTATTTTTAATCCTGGTTTTTTGGAGTTTTGTGGGTTTATATTTAGGTCTACTGGTACCGGCAATTATAGGATTTATCCTAATTGGAGTTATAATTATTAAAACAAATGGTAAAATTGGTTTATTCTAATTTTTATACATCTTTAAAAATTTAAAATCATTTTTTTTATTGGAAGTATCGGGATAATCCTTTTAAAATTAGTAGAAAGATAAGTAAACAAATATTTTTTTTTTCTAATGATTATAGAATAACTAAAAAATAGATATCTATCAATAAGATTAACAATATTAATGACGAAACCATGTATTTAGTAAATTCCACAATTTCATCTTTGAATTTCTTATTATAACCGTATATCCCCATTGTTAATGGAATTAATGAAAAAAGAGTTACTAAATTAAAATTTATATCATTGTAAATTCCAGTAAGGCCCAGTAAAAATAGAGAAATAGTCCCTAAAGCTGAGGCGAATAAAATTAGAAATAGACTTTTATCTGCACCAAATTTAACAACAAATGTATTTTTCCCTGCAATTTTATCGCCTTTTCTATCCGGTAGTTCCACACTTAATATGAAGACCACCTGGTATATCATCTGGGGAATGCTGAATAATACGAATCTTAAATCTATAAAACCGGCTATTGCTAGGAATCCCAGTGCAGGAATAATAAAACCACTTATGGTCATGGCAATTTCGCCCATGCCCCGATAAGAAAGTTTAAGGGGTGGAGCTGAGTAAAACCATCCTAAAAGATTTCCAAAAACCGCTAAGATTAGGAAAAATGGAGAGGAATATATAAGAGAAAATACGGTTGCCATGATCAGGGAGATTAATATTAGGCTGATAGCTATATTACGTGATGTTTTAAGTAGATCAGGATTTTCTACTAATATTCCGCTTCCACCAGTAAATAGGTTTGGTTTAAGTAGATGGTCAGCTTCCCAGTCAAAATAGTCGTTACTATAAGAAACAGATAAATGAGCTGGTAACAAGACCAGATAGCCAAATAAATATTTATCAAGATAAAATTGGCCAGTTAGAATACCAGCTAATAGAGATCCTGCCGTAAAAGTTAGAAAACCAGCAGTTAAAAAGTGAAAACGTCCTAATCTTAATATTTTAATTATTTTATCTCTATACATTTTCTTTCATTTTTTCAATTTTTACTATAGAGTTAATGTTAGGTTTATCCCTTTATTTATAATATTTCTATCATTGACCATTAATTTTATTATCTACATTGAATAATAATATTAGTATTCACTATATTTTTGATGTAAATGATATTGAAGTTGTATTAAACTTAATTGTAAAAAAAAGTGATAAAATGAAAGTTATAATTGTAGGTGCTGGTTTCGGGGGGCTTTCAGCCGCGGCGCTGCTGGCAAAAGATGGTTATGAAGTTACTCTCTTTGAAAAAAATGAACAACCCGGTGGAAGAGCTAGTGTTTATACAGATAAAGACTTTTACTTTGACATGGGACCATCGTGGTATTTAATGCCCGATGTCTACGAAAAATTTTTCGCTGAATTCGACAAAAAACCTGAAGATTTCTTTAAATTAGAAAGATTAGATCCATCCTACCGCATCTTCTTTGGAGATGAAAAGGTGGTGGATATCTCTGCTGATCTGGAGAAAAATTACCAGTTGTTTGACAGTTTTGAAGAAAATGGCGCAGAAAAATTAAAGGATTACTTGAAAGATTCCAAGGAATTATATGATTTTTCTATCAATGAAATGTTATACAAAGATTACCGCTCTATACTGGACTTTTTAAGCGGAAAACTCATACTTAAAGGTTACAAATTACACATCTGGGAAAACCTGGAGCATTATGTTGGCAAAAAATTCGAAAGCGACGAGGCCCGTAAAATATTGGAATATGCCATAGGATTTTTAGGAGGGTCACCGGCTAACACTCCATCATTCTACCAGTTAATGTCCCACGTTGATTTAACCATGGGAGTTTTCTACCCTCAAGGTGGAATGAGGAAGGTTGTACAATCCATATACGAATTAGCTCAATCATATGGAGTAAAATTCAAATTCAACGAACCAGTTGAAATGTTAGACGTTCAAGATAATCAAGTTAAAGGAGTAATTACAGATAAAGGAGTGTACGATGCAGATATAGTCCTTGTTAATGCAGATTACGCTCATTCAGAGTTAGACCTTTTGAATGAGAAAAACCAAAGCTATGATGATGATTACTGGGAATCCAGAGTATTGGCCCCTTCTGCCATGGTAGCCTATTTGGGAGTGGATTACACCGTGGACAAATTAACCCATCACAATTTGTTTTTGGATAAAGATTGGGATCAGGGCTTTGACGTTATATTCGACCCGGAAAAAGCAGCATGGCCGGAGCGGCCATCATACTACGTGAACATTCCCTCACGTACAGATACTTCAGCAGCCCCTGAAGGTTATGATACATTATTCGTATTGATTCCTCTAGCACCCGGGCTTGAAGATACCCCTGAACTTAGAGATAAATTTTATAATAAAATTATGGATGATTTAGAGAAAAAACTTGACGAAAATATACGTGAACACATAATTGTTAAACGTATTTTTGCATTATCAGATTTTAAAGACAGATATAATGCATATAAAGGTACAGCTCTGGGACTGTCACATACCATGAGACAAACTGCCCTATGGAGACCTGCACATATAAGTAAAAAGGTTAAAAATCTTTATTACTCAGGTCAATACACCCATCCAGGTATTGGAGTTCCCATGACACTTATATCATCCCAGATCGTGGCCGACGAAATTAATGAGAGGCATGGTTGAAAAATATGTGGATAGACAAAACCATTCATTCCCTCTTCAAGAGAGGAAGTAAGACCTACTACTATAGTACCCTATTCTTCCCAAAGAAAGTTAAAAAAGACGTTTTTATATTATACAGTTTCTTAAGAAAAGCTGATGATTACGTAGATCAAATCCCTCAAGATGTGGAAGGATTCTACGCATTTAAGGATCGTTACTATGAGGCCTGGCAAGGATCAAAGACTGGAGATATTGTTGTTGATTCCTTTGCAGATCTTGCTCATCGTAAAGATTTTGACCAGGAATGGATTGGAGCTTTCCTGAAATCCATGGAAATGGACACCTACAAATCCACCTACCAAGACCTGAATGATTTGATGACCTATCTTTACGGTTCATCCGAGGTGGTGGGTCTTTTCATGGCCAAGATCATGGACCTGGATCCTGCATCATTTAATGCTGCCCGTAATCTGGGAAGGTCTATGCAGTACATAAACTTCATCCGGGATATTGCCGAAGATATTGAACTGGGTAGAACCTATTTCCCCCAGAACGACATGGAAAAATTTAATCTAGAAAGTTTAGAGGAGACTCACACCAAACTAAATCCAGAAAATTTCAAGGGATTCATAAAAAAACAGTTAGATACCTATAAATCCTGGCAGATGGAAGCAGAAAAAGGATTTTCCTACATACCCTACCGTTACCTTATATCAATCAAGACTGCATCAGATATGTACAACTGGACAGCCCAGAGAATTGAAAAGGATCCATTCATTGTTTACCGTATGAAAGTAAAACCTTCCATACCTAAAATTGTATCCAACGTGTTCTCCAATTCAATACGTCTAGGTATAAGTTAATCCATCTAATGGATTTCATTTTATTCATTATTTGAAAAGTTTAAATTATAAGACAGATTCATAAGGTAAATTATGAGGGACATATTATCTTTTTTATTTAAAATTTCCAGGTTTAGATTCTGGATCTATACCGGTGGAACCTATGTGGTGGGATATGCCCTAGGTTTCAGTATGCTCTCAGATTTTTTCCAACCAGATTACTACCTCTATCTTTTCTACTTTTTTATCCCAGCCAATATTTTCATCTATGGAGTGAATGATTACTGGGATGAGGAAACCGATGAAATCAATCCTAAAAAGGATGATAAAGAATATCGTCTTAAAAAACGGGAACGAAAGAAACTTCTATATTCAATCTATTTAGTTACAGGTTTTAGCCTTATTCTAATGATATTCCAGAACAACAGTGAGAGGGTTATTTTTGGCCTATTTCTATTGCTATCCTACTTTTACAGTGCTAAACCTTTAAGATTTAAGGAAAAACCCTTCCTTGATTTTTCAAGTAATTATCTCTATATAATGCCTGGAATATTTGCCTATTACCTCGTGGCCCAGTCACTGCCTTCTCTTCTTATTATGATAGGAGCTTATTTCCATATTTCCGCTATGCACATCTTTTCTGCCATACCTGACATAAAATATGACAAAGAAGCGGGTATAACTACTACGCCAGTATTCATTGGCGAAAAAATGTCACTTTTATTATGTTCTGGGTTTTGGCTCGTATTATCATTTATTGTAATATACCTGGCTGATTTTTATCCCTTAAGTTTCCTGGTATTTCTTTATCCTGCATTACCACTCAGTTTACTTATTAAAAAAGATTTAGAAATAGATAAAGTCTACTGGTATTTACCCTACGTGAACACGGGACTGGGAGGATTATTATTCACTTCACTTGTGTTTTATAAACTTTTTTTCATCTATTAAAACATATTTTTATTCTGTATTCAAAAGATTGGTTAGATAATATTAAATAATAATTTTAATCTATTTTTTTATAGAAAATGTAGGGGGATTAGATTGATGGATACTATGATTTTGGGTATTATATGTGGATTGGCTTTTGGAATATTTGCTGTTTTAATCATGCTGCCTATGGGATTTGACACCAAACGTGAAAAATGGGAGGCTACAAGCGGGGCCTTTGTAGAACGTTTCATGATAGGATTTTTAATCCCAAATGTTGCTATTGGTTTGTCACCGGTTTTAACCGGCATTATTCTAGGATTTGCATTAAGTTTACCCTCTGCGATCATAACCCGCGCATATGCTCCAATATTGATTTTAGGAATTATTGGAGGTATGGTAATTGGATTTGCAACTCAGATGGTGATTGGTTAGATATAAAATTACGAATTATTACTAAAAAAATAGGGGGTGACTGATACGAGGCACACATTATTGAGAAGGAAAGTACAATGTTTTACAGTTGTATTATTGTTTTTATAACTTAAACCATCCTCTTTTTTTAGGGGATTTATTTGGGGGGACGTTTTCATGGAGGTGATTAACTAATTCTTCCTTCTCCTTTAGGGATATTTTAAGATTTTCACCTTCTTTTTTCAAGTTTAAGTTTTCCTGACTGAGAATTTCAATCTGCTGCTGGAGGTTCTGTTTATCTTTTCTCAGTTCAAGGAATGCTTTTTCAATTTTCTGGTAGTCTTTATGGCTGATTACCTTAACTGATTCGTCTGCATCAAAGGGATGCTTATCCTTTAGGGGAACGATGTGTCGTTCAAATTTCCAGCGATGCTCCCTCATCTTCTTGTCAATGATTATCTTCTCTTCCACACACTTTTTAACATGGGAATCAGTTACTTTCAATTAATATACTCCCTAGATCTTATTGGGTATTTAAAAAAATACTTCATATATTTTTTAGTATTTTAAAACACCTACTATAAACCTATCAAACATTGAGGTTTCTCTTTCTCGTATTTAGGTATTTTCCGTTTACTTATCTTGTTACTGGTATTTTGGAATGATTTTAGAGTCGTCTGCACATCAAATTCCATTAACTTATCACTATAACGATTCATTTCAAGGACATGGTCTTTTATTTTGAGTAAAGCTGATTCAGGGGTAGTGTTGTTCTTTACTCCAAGACCTTCAATGATAAGTTGTCTAATTGCCCTGATGTGCAGGCGGTTCTCTTCGTAGTAGTCTTCAAACTCATAAAGAGGAAAAACTACTAGTTCTTCGTCTTCTTTGAATATTCCAAGGTTGTAAAATACTGATTCATCTTTGCCAATTTGTACTATACTGAGCCTCATATCCATCACCATTGTGGGGGAATAATAGTATACTCTATACTATTGATGTGCATTGAGTAAGAGCATGAGAAAAGTAATATCAATAATAAATTTAATGTAAACTGTATTAAAAAAGTTGCCATATGAAAGTTACCTTATTAAAATAGTTTTAAAAAGTAAATTTAACGGTTATATCATTTAATGTTTAAAGTATTCCGTAAATAATAGTTCTATCGAAATTTATTATAATCAAAATAGCTAATATAACACCTAAAATTAGTAATGATATTGAGCTCATCTTTTTGGCTGCTATATCTTGTTCTTCTTCAAGTGGATGGATTCTCTGTTGAATAAATGTTAGTATTCCTGCGAAGATTATGGCAACGAAGTTAACTAGAAATATTAAAAAAGCTCCAATTGCCAGCAAAAACTCTCCTGATCCTAGAAGTAATCCAAATGTTACCAGAGGAGGTAGTAAGGCAACCGCGATCATAACCCCTACCACTGCACTGGATATATCAGTTACTAATGCCAGTGACCCGGCAAAACCCGAAGCTATAGCCAAAACAATACCGCCCCGGGCAATATTAGTTCTAAGTAAAATTGAAGGAATGGTAGGATCAACATTTAAAAAAAACCCTAATACCATGGAAATAACTATGGCTAAACCTATTCCCATTAAACTAGATCTAATAGCAGTTTTTGCAAGATTGAAATCGCCCATAACCATAGAAAATGAAATTCCAATAGTGGGGCCTAGTAAAGGTGCTAAGATCATACCCCCGATTATAACTGCCACATCATCATTTAAAACTCCTATAGCGGCAACGAAACTGGATAAAATAACCATAGCAAGATAAATGTAGGACATTCTACTCGTATCGCTGACTTTAGTGTATAACTCTTCCCTGCTAATCCTTTCCTCATCATGTTCGGTTTCATCGGTTTTTAACACATTTTCAACAGCTAAATCCTCGGGAGTTGGAATATAAGTTTCAACAGGAATTATAACAACTCTGAAACCTTCAAGTTCGGAATAACGTTTCTGGAAAACTTCCAGTATCCGTTCTGTTCTTTCTGATCTAATAAAAATGTTAAAGCGGGTATGTGTTTTAGAAAATTTAGAGTGTGAAAAATCCAGGACTTCACACTTCTTTAGAATTTTTACGGCTTCATCCTTCTTATCATTAGGAACGACAATTTCAATTAAGCGGAAAACCATATTGATCTATTATATTATATATTTAAAAGTATAAATATTTTA
>JBNGDB010000005.1:0-126050 GCA_049975245.1 Methanomicrobiales archaeon | reverse complement strand
TCAAACACACAAAAACCTTTTCCAAAATCAACCACCAAGTTTTTGACAGTGCCATGATTCTAAATATTTTAATTTATTTATAAATTTATACTAATTATCGAGGATCTCCATGAGCAGTACTTATGATAGAATAAAGAAGCACAAATGGAAGATAATACTTTCTTTCGCAGTAGCAGCATTTATTATATTTGCCATATCTTTTTTAATTGGTATAAATGACATTTTAAATGTTTTAAGACGTACCAGTTGGGAGTTCCTTCTTTTAAATTTTCTTTTAGAGGGTAGTATTACAATATTATGGGCTTTTCGTTGGAAGCTTATTCTTAATGTAGTAGATAAAGCTCCTAAATTTAAAAGAATTTTAGTAATGCTTCTGGCAAGTCTATTTGGAAACAACGTCACTCCCGGAGCAGCTGGTGGCGAACCATTAAGAGCATATTTATTGAGGGAACTTGAAGGCACTCCTTTTGAAATTGGTTTTGCTTCTTCAACTGCAGATCGAGTTTTTGAATTTTTTCCATTTGTTATAATTTCACTATTTGCGGCATTCTTTATTTTAGGTTGGAATATCAATCTAGCAACCAGGTTAATTCTAAGTTTTATAATTTTCATAACCATGATATTTTTTGTAATTCTGATATACGCCGGACTAAATAAGGACATAGCTCAAAGAATTATAATTAAAATAGCTAAATCCATTTTCCCTTACATTACCAAATTCACTAAAAAAAGCCTTGATTTCTCCGAAATCAAAGATAAATTAATTTTGTATGTTAATAGATTTTCAAGCGGCTTTCTACACGCTTTAGAGGATAAAAAGATATTTATTATCAACTTCTTAATTTCTTTCGGAATGTGGGGTATAGATGTGTTTAGGATCTACGTTTGTTTTTTAGCATTAGGTACAGCCCCTCCTGTAATCCCCTTAATTATTATATATACAGTGGCAATATTGATATCACTGCTTCCTATTCTCCCTGGAGCATGGGGAATTAGGGAAGCCACCATGGTGGGTCTTTTTGCTGTGGTTGGTGTGCCAGCTGATGTAGTTCTAGCTGCCAGTATAATAGATCGTTTGGCCAGTTATTTTGCGATTACTTTTGTTGGTGCAGGAGCTGCTTTTTACTATGCAAAACTTATTAAGCGTAATAGGGCGGCATCGGTTTAAGTTTTAAATTTTAATTAGATTAGAATGGAAAATTTAATGGGTATATAAACCTTTATAAAATTTTGATATCATAAACTATTTTTTATATAAATTTATTTTACATTTATTTCTATCGAAAGGTTTATATATGACTTTAGCATACTATAATAATATATAAAAGTTTCGGTTTTTTACATGAAAAAATTGGGTAATATTTCACATATCTCCAATAAAGGTAATATTATAGTTAGATCCAGGCAAACACCTGGTTTTGGACTCCCTGTTTTCACTAAGAATAAAAAAAATCTTGGTAGAATTCACGATATTTTCGGTCCAACCAAGGAACCTTATATTACCATAAAACCCAACCGTGCAATAAATTCTAAAAACCTTGAAAACCGAGTTGGAGAGGTATTGTATGTAGGTACAAAACCTGTGAAAAAATGGGGGCGAAGAAAACGAAGGAAAAAATGAAGTATGATGTTTCTGAAATAGAAAAAGTAGAAACAAAATGCCCAGAATGTGGTTCAGAAAAGCTTATCGGCGATTATGAACGTGCTGAAATAGTTTGTGGAGCTTGTGGTTTAGTCATCGACGACAACCTGGTAGACATGGGCCCGGAGTGGAGAGCATTTGACCACGAACAAAGGGACAAAAGAACCAGGGTAGGTGCGCCTATAACCTATACCATTCACGATAAAGGTTTAAGCACCATGATCGACTGGAGAAATAAAGATATCTATGGTAGAGATATCCCTGCTAGAAACAGAGCACAATGGTATCGTCTGCGGAAATGGCAGCGAAAAATTAGAATATCTGGTGCTACTGAAAGAAATCTGGCCTTTGCCCTAAGTGAACTAGATAGAGATTCTTCAAGACTAGGTCTTCCTAGAAGTGTAAGGGAAGCAGCATCTGTGGTATATCGGAGTGCTGTTGAAAATAAACTTATTAGGGGAAGAAGTATTGAAGGAGTTGTAGCGGCTTCATTATATGCAGCATGCAGACGTTGTAACGTACCTCGTACTTTAGACGAAATAGCTGAAGTATCTAGAGTAAGTAAAAAAGAAGTCGGAAGAACATACAGATTCTTAACCAGGGAATTAAACATTAAATTACCTCCAACTTCTCCTGTTGATTACGTACCAAGATTTGCCAGCGAATTAGGACTTTCTGGTGAAGTTCAATCTAAAGCTATCGAAATCATCGAAAAAGCTATGGAAAAAGGTTTGACATCTGGAAGAGGTCCAACTGGCGTTGCAGCTGCAGCGTTGTACATTGCTTCAGTTCTTTTAGGTGAAAGAAAAACTCAAAGAGATGTGGCAGATATTGCTGGTGTGACTGAAGTAACCATAAGAAACAGATACAAAGAATTAACAGAACAGTTAGATATGGGTGTTACATTATAAACCATATCTAAAATCTTTATTTATTAACTATTTTTTCTTGAAACTTATTTTAAAATCTTATTTAATACTATAATAATTTTTTTCTCTTATTTTTCTATAATTTTATTTTAATTTTTTCTAATATTTTTTTATAATTCACTTTTAATGCTAATTTATAATCCATAAATTATTAATATTTATAAACTAAATTTTTTATCATGAATTCCCGTTTTAAAATGTATACAGAAGTTTTTTTTGTATCTTTAATATTTTTAGACATTTTTTTATTGCTTATATCCTCCTTATTTGATTTAAGAATCACTAGTTATTATTATTTAGGAATTTTCGATTTATTTGCTTCTATATTGTTTTTGCTGGGCTATTATTATAAGTTAAAAGATAAAATTGCCAATTTCCAAATAGTTAATATAGTAGCATTTATTCCTATCTATTTTATTTTTATAAATGTACTCGGATTCACATCTCCGAACTATTTAATAATCATACGTTTAATAGTTCTTATTAAAGTATTAATTCTTTTAAGATTTTTCAAGTTTTTAGGAAGTCGCGTAATAGAGTTTCAAGAGAAAAGCAAATTAATATATCCTATCGCATTTTTCTCTGTTGTTCTTTTCGCATGTTCTGCCATATTCTTATTTGTAGAGAAGGGTATCAATCCAAATGTGGTCAACTATGAAGACTCCCTCTGGTATGTACTCCAAACAATTACCACGGTGGGTTATGGAGATATAGTTCCTTATACTGCTATTGGGAGATTAACTGGTGTTATTGCTATGATAAGCGCCATAATTGTTACTAGTTTAGTTACAGCATCAGCCACTTCATCATTAGTGGAAGCTTTCCGCCAAGAACGTGAGAAACTTACAGAAAAGAGCATGGAGAGAATTATGGTTATAGAAAGTAAGATAGATGTTATAACTAATACACTTGAGAAATTAGATAAAATAGATGAATTAAACTCACAGTTAAAAGAAATTAAATCAGAAGTGGATAAACTAAAAAAACCTAAATAAAAATATTCCCTCTTTAATTATGTAATTAATTTAAGGAGATTTAAAGTCAAATGAATTTTGGAATTACTAATTTTTATATTTTAATACTAATATTAACTGGTTTAGGAGTAGGTTTTGCAACTGGTCTTCTGGGATTGGGAGGGGGATTCATCCTTGGACCAGTACAGTTTTGGTTATTAGAATCATTAGGTTATGATAGCACTATAGCTATAAGGGTTGCTTTTGGAACCAGTTTAGCTGTTATTTTACCAACAGCTATTAGTGGAGCATATGGCCATTATCGGCGCAAATCTGTTATTTTTAAACCTGCTTTAATTCTTGGTATTTCTGGGTTTATAGGGGGGTTATTTGGGGGAGTAATAGCTACTAATATTCCGGGCGAATATTTAAGGTTAATATTTGGTTTTCTTTTGATTGGAGTATCTGCTCAGATGTTAATATATAAAAAAGAAGCCTCTAACAAAAAAAAGGAAAATAACCTATACAAGTATATAATATGGGGATTAATTGCCGGAACCTTATCTGGACTTTTGGGAATAGGAGGAGGGGTAGTACTGGTACCTATATTGATTTTAATAATGGGATTTACGGTAATAGAAGCTATAGGAACTTCCACTGCAGTTATAGTTTTAACATCAATTGGTGGAATAATTTCTTATATAGTAAATGGTTGGGGTGTGGATGGTTTACCTCCCTATTCGTTAGGATATGTTAATTTGTTGCAAATGATAATATTAATATTATTTACAGTTCCTATGGCCCAATTGGGGCTTCGTACAGCACATAAACTTCCAGATAAATATTTAAAGATTATATTTGTTTGTATTATATTATACATGGCTTTAAGGATGATCGGAGTTTTTAAATGGTTAAATATTCCGTTATAATCTAAATAATTTTTTAAATAAATTTATTACTAATAATGTAATGAATACTTGTTGCTACTTCATATAATTTTAAGATAGAAAAAAGAGGTACAATATGATAGAATTTATTTACTTTCTAACCATTGTATTCATATACAGTCTAATTTCTCGCCGTTTAGACACAATTCCCTTAACTCCGCAGATGATTTTCATCATTGCGGGATTGATTTTAGGTTCTGGATTTCTGGGAATAATAAATTTAAATTCGGATCCTGGTTTAGTTCTTTTTATTGCAGAAATTACTCTGGTATTAGTGTTATTCAGCGATGCTACAAGAATACGTATTAAAGACCTTAAAAATAATAATTTAACCATACGTCTGCTTTCTGTGGGATTAACCCTCACTATAATTTCAGGAATAGCATTGGCAACAATTTTATTTACAGATTTAAGTATTTGGGAAGCCGCCATAATAGGAGCGGTTCTGGCACCAACTGATGCTGCCCTAGGACAAGTTGTTGTTGAAAATGAGAAATTACCACTATTTATTAGAGAAACATTAGAAGTAGAAAGTGGTTTAAATGATGGTCTAGCCGTTCCATTCCTGCTTCTATTTCTGGCCTGGTCAATAGCAGAAGAAACTTTCAGTCCTGTAGGATTTTTTATTATAACCACCTTAGAGCAAATTGGATTTGTAGTGGTTGTAGGTTTAGTGATTGGAATTTTGGGAGGATGGCTTGTTTATAATGCTCAGAAAAATCATTGGATGACTGAAACTTTTCAAAGAATAAGTTTAATTGCATTAGCCATAATTACTTGGTTATTAGCCGATCAACTAGGGGGAAGCGGATTTATAGCCGCATTTGTGGGAGGTTTAGCCGCAGGGTACATGCTTAAAGATAAATTGAAAAATTTCATACGTTTCACTGATGCGGAAGGTCAATTACTTAATTTATTTGTCTTCTTTTTATTAGGATTTATAATATTTCCTTTAATCCCGGATATAACTTGGCAAATAATATTATATGCAATTTTAAGTTTAACTGTGATAAGAATGTTGCCAGTTGCCATATCACTTATAGGATCAAAATTAAAAAAGGAGACAGTCTTATTTATGGGATGGTTCGGCCCCCGTGGACTGGCATCTATTGTTTTGATATTATTAGCTGTTGAAAAACAAATTAGTTTTCCTGGAGAAGAGACATTGATATTAACAGTTTTTACTACGGTTCTTTTCAGTGTATTTTTACATGGCATAACTGCTTCTCCACTGGCTAATTTATATGCTAATTTCCTAAAATCTGATAATGATTGCAGGGAAAGATGTTTTGAAAATGAGTGAGAATAAAGAATGAATGAAAATAAAAATTAATATTAGAGTTTAATTATCCTCTAAAACTATCGCAGTACCATTTAAACTTACCAAAACCTTCTTATCTTTAAGGCCGCCTATTTCACTGTAATCTATTGAAATTTTGGTTACTGCGTTGGCACCCATTTTTTTTGCTTCTAATAACATATTTTTTAATGCATAATGTCGAGTATTTTCTAAGTTATCTAGAAATTTAGATCCAACTACTCCTTGGATCTTTTTTAATTTTGAAACATCGTCATCTTGATTAATTTCTAAGATTGATTCTCCTTTTACTAAGCCCAAGTACTTTTTTATTTTTTTCCCTTCAACGTAAGGGATAGTTAATGGAATAACTCCTAATTTACGAATGTCTTCTCGCGAAATTTTTTCTATGGGATGTTTTTCAACGTCTATGGACTTCTTCTTCATTCCTAGTTTGTCCAGAAATTTAGACAATAAATTTCCAATATACCCAAATAGATAGGATAATAATCCAATAAAAACTACGAATACTAAAAAATTTATAAAAATAGGAAACGCGGCCTGAATCATGAGTGCAAGACCGCCTAAAGTAAATAAATTTAGGGTTATGGGGTTTTTAGGGAAAATCCAACCATATATATTAATGAAAATAAAGATCAAAATAGCACTTATCGCCCCTGTACTTTTTCCATATTTTTTTCGGGCGATGTAAGTTTCTACAAATCCTGCAATAAGGGGAGAAACAATAAACATTATATTAAATCCAAAGATAACCAGATTACCATATACACATAGAACTGCAGAAATAAATCCTATTAATGTTCCAATAAGGATTGCAGCGATTGCCCATCTCTTATTGAAAAGATAGTCGAATATTGAATTTATTGTGGCATTTGAATTCATATTTTAGACCCTTATAATTAATTTATTTAAATCATAATATGTTATTCAAATGCAACAGCTGTTCCAAAGACCGTTACCATAATGGTATTCCCCATGGTCCCGCCCAGGTTATTATAAGTAATATTTACCCCAATTACAGCGTTACCGCCCATTTTTTCAGCCTTTTCTTGCATACTATGGATTGCTATATCTCGGGCTTTTTTAAGTTCTTCTTCATAAGCGGATGTTCTACCACCTACAACATCTCTAACACCGGAAAAAAGATCTTTATATACATTTGCTCCCAGAAGAGCTTCTCCTGTGACTAAACCATAATACTCTTTTATTTTCTTACCTTCAATTAAAGGAGTTGTAAGTAGCAACATTTTTTCCACCACTTAAGTTTTTTAATATGCTATAAACTGTTAGTTTAAATTCTATTATTAATAAAATGTTTCAGAAGCTTGATTTAAGCAAATGAATCAAGTTAAACATAAAATAAATTAAAATAAAATTTTTTTTTGATGAATCTTTAGATTTGTCCTCTTAACATAATGTAAAGCCAAATAATTATAAATACAGCAAATACTGCGTATATAATCCTTCTAGTTCTCACAACCTTGTTTTGTCTTTCAACCATAAGTTTTTGGCATTTATCAGAACAAACTACTTCTTTCGGGGGAATTGGAGTTCCACATACTGCGCAATGTCTGTGCGGTTCTGTCATTATTACACCTCTTTTTTTGATTTTTTAAGATTTATTAGTTTCTTAGTTTTATAATTTTTTGAATTAATCAGGAATAATAGTGGTACCTATATTTCCATCTATTGCTTGAATAATATTTTTTGGTAAATTACCATTTACAATTACAGTTCTTATCCGGGATCTTTTTAACATTTGTATGGCAGTCATGTCAAAGAACTCATATGTTCCCGCTTTAATATCTTTATCAGAAAACATTTCAATCATCTTTGAGGGAGTGATGGTATCAAATTTTGTGGCTTCATCATATTTGGAGGGGTCCTTGTCGTATAAACCATCTACCGAGGTTGCATTGATAAGTAAATCTGCTTTAACAAATTCTGCCAGTATAGCTCCCACTGCATCAGTACTGTGGCCAGGTTCTGTTCCTCCCATTACAATGATCTTTCCTGCAGTAGAATATTGAAGCGCTTGATTGAAATTCTTAGGAACCAATGGGTATGCTACGTTTCCAAGTGCCATTATTAGCAACTTTGCATTTAATCGGGTTACATCTATTCCTATATCATCACAGAAAGATTCACTAACACCAAGGTCTCTTGCAATATTGATGTAATCTCGTGCTGTTTTTCCACCCCCTACTACTACAAATATATCATTTTCCTGGTTTATTTGTTTTAAAACTTCAGCATAATCTTTAAACATCTTGTAATCATGATTTTTAATTATTATTGATCCACCAATAGTAACCACTATTCGCATCCTATCACCATATGAATTAATATTTTATAAATATAAAAAACTGTGGATTTATGTTTATTAATATTATTATAATAATATAACATACTCACAATTCAAGATTTATAAAAAGTACAAATTATTTTTCTAAAGATAAGTTATATGGGGGTATCGTTATGAGGAAGGTAGTTTCACTTGAATTAAAAAACCGTATGAAACGTTTCAGAAATCTAATGTATGAAAAAAATCCAGATTGGGAAATGACAGTAATATTCAGCAAAATTAATCAATACTACTTCACCGGAACCATGCAGGATGGTATGCTTATCATCCCCCGGGAGGAAGAAGCCACATTTTGGGTAAGACGTAGCTATGAAAGAGCATTAAATGAATCATTATTCCCCGATATCAGATCAATGAGAAGCTTTCGAGATGCTGCTAAAAATATAGAAAACCTCCCTTCCACAGTTTATATCGAAACCGAGTCAGTTCCATTAGCATTGTATCAGAGATTTCAAAAACACTTCCCATTCAATGATTTCAGGCCAGTTGACAGTCAAATAGCAATGCTTAGATCAAAAAAGAGTTATTATGAATTATCAAGGATGAGAAAATCAGGTAAAATTCATAAACGAGTACTGGAAGACATTATACCGAATTTACTCATTGAGGGCATGAGTGAGGCAGATATGGCTGCAAAACTATTTTCTGTGCTTATAGAAGAGGGGCATCATGGTGTTACTCGTTTTGGTATGTATGATACTGAAATGATATTAGGCCAGATCTGTTTTGGTGAAAGTTCCATTTATCCATCATATTTCAACGGTGCCGGAGGAAGTTATGGAATGGGCCCTGCTGTTCCTCTCATCGGAAGTCGTAAACGTAAGTTAAAAAAAGGAGATCTAGTATATATTGATGTAGGGTGTGGAGTAGATGGTTATAATACAGATAAAACCACCACTTACATGTTTGGTAAACAAATTCCTCATAATGCTGTAGAAATACATGAAAAGTGTGTAGATATACAAAATGAGGTTGCATCCCTGTTGAAGCCCGGCAATATACCTTCTGAAATTTATAACATCATTATGGATTCATTAGAAGATAAATTTCTAGAAAACTTTATGGGTTACGGTAATCGTAAAGTCAAATTCTTAGGCCACGGAATAGGGTTATTAATTGATGAATGGCCAGTAATTGCCAATGGATTTGATGAACCTCTACAGAAAGGAATGGTATTGGCAGTGGAGCCGAAACATGGAATAAAAAATATAGGGATGGTTGGAATTGAAAATACATTCATAGTCACTGATAATGGTGGAGAATGTATAACTGGTACTAATCCCGGTTTAATTCCAGTATTTTGAAAAAGGTCCTTAATTTGGTTTTTTTTAGTATATTTACCTATATTTAATATAGGATAGTAAACTAAATGTTGATATATTATGAAATACATATGATTTTATTAAGTAATTTAGATAATTATCCGTATTTTTCTTGAAAAAAATTAAATATTATACAACACAACTATCTGTAAATTGTATAGTTGTTATTTTTATAAGGAGTTGTTAATAGTGGCTGAAATATCATCAAAGGAGTTATACGAGTTTAAAAGGACAATTGGTGAGTTGTCTGATAAGAAAGGAAGAGGAACAGAACTCGTTTCAGTTTATATCCCGCCAGATAGACAAATTAGTGATGTAGTTAAACACATGAGGGAAGAATTAAGTCAAAGTGCAAATATTAAAAGTAAACAAACAAAAAAGAACGTACAATCTGCCATAGAAGTTATAATGCAGCGTTTAAAACTCTTTCCAAAACCTCCAGAGAAAGGATTGGTTTTGTTTGTAGGCATGATTCCGAAAGGTGGCCCTGGAACAGAAAAAATGGAGACATATGTTTTTGAACCGCCAGAACCAATTAAAACCTATACTTATCATTGTAATTCCGAATTTTTCCTAGAACCTTTGGAAGAAATGTTAGGTGAAAAAGAAATATATGGATTGGCGGTCATAGATAGAAAAGAAGCTACTATAGCTGTTCTTAAAGGTAAAAGGGTTGATATAGTTAAGACCTTAACCAGCGGCGTGCCCGGTAAACATAAAGCTGGTGGACAGTCACAAAGGAGATTTGATCGTTTAATTGATCTGGCAGCACACGAATTCAAAAAGAGAATAGGTGAGATTATTAACGAAGCTTTCCTTGCTATACCGGAAATGGAAGGAGTTATAGTTGGAGGGCCGGGCCATACTAAAGAAGAATTTGTTAAGGGCGATTATTTACACCACGAAATAAAAAATATGATAATCACTACAGTGGACACATCATATACTGGTGAATTTGGTATAAGAGAAGTAATTGAAAAATCAATGGATGTTCTAACTGAGATAGATGTTATGCGGGAAAAAAAGCTGGTTCAAAGATTTTTAACTGAACTGGTAAGTGATGAAGGATTAGCTTCTTATGGTGAAGCAGAAGTTAGAAGAAATTTAGAAATAGGAGCAGTAGAAATTTTATTACTTTCAGAAGATATCAATTCAAGAAGAGATACGTTTGAATGTCCTTCATGTGGATTTATAGAATATAAAACATTTAAAGACGTTCAAACGGAAAGTGTGGAGAATTGTTCCCAGTGCGGGGAAAAGATGAATCTAATAGAAAGTAAAGATATTATTGATAACTTTGTGGAAATGGCGGAAGAGGTAGGATCTGAAGTAGAAATAATATCAACTGAAACAGAAGAAGGAATGCAGCTTCTAAGGGCATTTGGAGGCATAGGAGCTATACTTCGATATAGAGTTTAAATTTTATACCATTTGATAAATAAGGTTCTCTTTTATGTTTTAAAATAGTATAAGTCTTGGTTTTATTAAAAAGAAGAATTTAATTTAATAAGTTAATTTACCCTAATCTACGGACTCTTATCAAAGATTCAACTGGAACATTTTCTACTTTAGAAATGCCCTTTTTATCTATTAATACAGTAACAAGTAATGGTTCTGCATTTAAATCTTTTAGGATGTTTACCACTTCTTTAATAGTTCTGCCACTGGTTATTACATCATCAACTATAACCACTTTTTTACCTTCTACTGATGCGAAATTACTACTTATGGCTCCTTTTGCATCTTCTCCCTTTCTATGTTTCTTGGGATGAAAAACAGCTATCGAAGTTTCCCAACCAGTTTCTATATTAATTATATCAGCCATCATGGTAGCAAATGGAACTCCACTTACAGCTATACCCATAATAACATCTGGTTCTTTGTATTTTATGGCCATATCTGCCATTGCTGCAGAAACATATTTTAATCTGGCTGAACTTCCTCCTAGACTTTCCCAATTGATAGCAAAGTCAACTGGTATTTTCTGAGTTTCTGTTTCGATTTTTTTTCCACTTACTTGTAGTATAAGCCAGCGAGCAGTATCTTTTGATACATTTAGTTCATCTGCTATTTCTCCGGTTGTAAAACCTCTGCTTCGCAATTCTGAAGCTTTTTTTATGAGTTCTTCGCTCATTAAAACACTTCCCATTATTTTTAATATTATTCTATTTTAACAGGTTTGCCCATTTTGGCAGATTCCATAGCTGCTAATACTCCCTTAAGGGCATAGATACCATCTTCGCCAGTTATTGCTGGTTCTTCGTCATTAATTATCGAATTTAAAAAGGAACTAAGTTCTTCTTTTAATGGTTCCTTTTGAGCAACACCAATTTTTTGGGTAAATTTACCATAAACATCTACTGTTTGATCAATATAATCCAGAGATATGATACCATCTACTCCTGTGATTTCCAGTTTTCGTTTTTTATAAGGGGTTAACCAGTTCACTTCAAGCATACCTATTATTCCGCTTTTAAATTTGGTCATAATCTCAGCATGATCCTCGTATTCACATTTTTCTAGAATGCTTCCCATGTTTGCATAAACTTCATTTATAGGATCATCTAAAAGATAAAACATTACATCCAAATCGTGTATAGCTAGATCTACGGTAACTCCCACATCTTTAATTCTGGGAGGAAAAGGTCCTACCCTTTTTGCAGAGGTTGAAACCACATTGCCTATTGCTCCATCCTGAATTAAGGCCTTAGCTTCTTGTACAACTGGATTAAATCTTTCAACATGGCCTGTAGCTAATTTTAGGTTGCTTTCTTTAGCAGCTTTTACCATTTCTCTTGCTTCTTCCAGTGTAAAAGCTATAGGTTTTTCAACCAAAACATGTTTTCCATGTTGAATCGCGTCCATTACAACTTGATGATGATGAGTTGTTGGTACACAAACACTTACAGCGTCTATTTCTGGTATTTCCAGCACATCTTTGTAATCTTTATAACTGGTGGAATTGTATGTTTTTGCTATTTCATCTGCTTTGTCTTTCATAAGATCAGATACTGCTAAAAGATTAGCATTCTCTATTCGTGAATATACTCGAGCGTGATTGAGACCCATGGCTCCAACACCGATGACACCTACATTAATCTCCTTCAATTGTAATCCTCCTTCATCATCATGGCAGCTTCTTTACCAATTTTTTCTGCATCTTTAATAGGACTATATAATTTTACCTGTGATAAAATTTCTCCTTTTTGGGTAAGTAATATACTATAAAGATTTAATCGATTATACTCTATTTTAGCAATTACACCTAAAGGCCATTGGCATCCAACCCCAAGTTCTTTAAGGACAGTTTTTTCAGCCAAAACCTCTTGAAAAGTTTTATAATCATTTAACTTATTTATCAATTCCTTTTTTTTACTATCTTTTCTAGTTATTATGGCTAATGCACCTTGACCTGCCGCAGGGGTTATATATTTGAGTGAAAACCTCTTTTTTATATACTTTGTTAAACCTAACCTTATCAATCCTGATTCAGCCATTATAGTTGCATCACATTCACCATTTAAAACTTTTTTTATTCTAGTTTCAATATTCCCTCTTAATGGTTTTAATTGAAATTCCTTATTATGATAATTACAGAAGGCTTCTCTTCTTAAACTACTGCTTCCTAATGTAAAATTTTTTGAAAGTTCATCCCAATTGTAATTTGAGATTAATACATCATTAGGTGATTCTCTAGGCGGAATTGCCACAATTTCCAAGTCTGGATCTAATTCTGTTGGAACATCTTTTAAACTGTGAACTGCAAAATCTACTTCCTCGTTTAATACGTATTTATCAAGTTCTTTGGTAAAAATACCCTTGGCGTCAATATTATATAATTGTGAATCCTTTATTTTGTCTCCAATAGTTTTTACAATTTTAATATCTATATTTTCATCAGTTATTTTTGATAATTCGTCTACTACATAATTTGTTTGTACTTGTGCTAAATTGCTTCCTCTTGTACCAACTTTCAAAGCACCATCTCCACTATAAAACAAAAAAATTTTAGATTTAATAATTTTTATACTATTCTACTTATCTTAATTTTAATTTTATGGTTAATTTACTATTTAGAAACATTCATTGATTATATATAATAAAATTTTTCATCGCTTATTAATATCTGCATAATTTGATCTGTAAATCAAAAGTATGTTTTTATATCCCAGTTCTATGGCAAAATTTAAGGCATCTTCAATATTGATTTTATAATCTACTTTTCGGCTAATTTTTGTCATTATATTTTTACCCAGCTCATCAGTAAGTATTAGTTTAACCTCATTTTTAGTATTGCTTAAGAACTTCGCAGCTTTATCTTCATCAATTTCTTCACAAGTAACTCCATATTTACCTCCAAATATAACTGCGCAGTCTTCATAATTATTAATAATATCAAATGATTTTTCTACTGCCTTAACATTGATTCCAGGGTTTATTTCCTCAATTATGGTAGCTCCATCTTTTATGATAATGGAAGTTCGTCCCTTAATTCCTTTATAATTATTTAAGCCTTTCTTTATAATTTCTATAGGCACCTCTAAAATTAAAGAAGCACAAATTGCAGATAAAACATTATTTAGGTGATGTTTTGCAGGAGCAAATGTTGAAACATTAAATTTTGTGGTTATTAAATTGCCATTTATGGTTTTTAAATTATTAACTTTAACTTTGAAATGGGTCTCATTTAGTCCTAAATTTATATTTAATGGGCTTACTTTAACTTTATCGGAATTTTCTAAACCAAAAGTAATAGTTTTATCGCTAAAATCAGAATAATATGATTTGAATGCAGTATAATCGCATGCTACTAATTTACTTTTAAATATTTGGGTTTTAGCTTGGCTTGCGGTTTTAGTCCCCTGAGAAATAGGATAATTTTCTGCTAAATTTGTTAATACTCCTACATCCGCCAATCCAGTTCCCCCTAAAGAACTTTCCAATATATAAATACCTATTTGATAATTTTGAGCTAATTCCCATGCCTTTATAATGTTTGCCGGTGTTATGCTTATATTTTCATCTAATACATAGTTTTGTCCATTTTCAATAACTTCAATACCCAGGCTGGTTAAGATCAGAGGATTAAATTCCTTCAATATCTCTTTTAACATATGTACTACACTAGTTTTACCTTTGACACCTGTAACTTCTATAATGGGGCATTTAATTCTATCTTTTAACAATAATCCAACTGCTTTATGATGACTTATTTGATTTTCTTGATTGACTATACAGTGAACTGGAGATATGACCAGCGTATCCTTATCACTAATAACTTCATTGACAAAAACTAATCCTTTATCTTGCAGCAATTTTTTGTCTTGTTTTTTTAAAGTTTTATATATATCATAAGCGTATACCTTATTTTTATCATTTTTTAGAAATTCTAAGGCTATTTTTATCCCGCCGTGAGTCATATCTACGATTAAAACTTTCATCAGGATTTCCCTTCCAAATAAATATTAAAAATATAAAAAAAGGTATTTAATAATTTATTCCGCCTTCAGTTAATTTTTCCCTAACTCTTTTATAAAATCCTTTGGTTAAACGTACAAAAAAAGCATAGTTACCAGATTTTTTGAAGATCAACTCATCCATGTAGTTGATTTCTTCTTCAAATTGTCCATCTATTACCGCCATTGCTTTTTTACCTTTTCTAAGCAACTTAACCTTAATTTCACTTTCATTAGATACTACAAACGGTCTTGCGCCTAATTTAAATGGACAAATGGGGACTATAATAAATGCGTTTACTCTTGGATCAACTATAGGACCACCTGCAGACATAGCATATGCAGTAGAACCACTTGGAGTTGCAATTATAAGTCCATCAGCTCTAAGTTCTTCTACACTTTCATCATCTACTGAAATCTCGATATGCAGCATTTTAGCAGGTTTACGAGTTAATATTACCACTTCGTTAAGGGCCGAAGGTAATTCATCATAGTGACAAACTCTCAGTTGCATGCGTTTTTCAACAAAATAATTACCCTCTAAGACTTCCTCTATGGCATTATATGCATCTTCAGGTTCTATTTCTGTTAAAAATCCTACAGTACCCATATTTATGCCAAATAAGGGTATTTTCTTCCCATTTATGAAATTTTGGGTTCTTAATATTGTACCATCACCACCAATGGCAATAATCATGTCAACGTCCATATCTTCAAGTTCACAACTTAGATTGTGAAATTTATCCAGTTTAGATGATAGTGAAGAGTCCATAACCACGTTTATTTTTTTTCTAATAAGAAATTCAGTTATATCTTCTGCTAATTCAACTGCTTCATCAGCATCCAGGCGTGCAACCATACCGATATCCATTAAATGACCCCCATCACATTTAGTATATCATTATGAAGTTTTTCATTGCTTGAAGCTAAAATTGATGTTTTATCTCGAACCGTTAATTTTCCATTAATAGTTTCATTATTCAAATTGGTCACGATTCCTCCTGCTTCTTCAACTATCAATTTTGCTGCAGCTATATCAACAATTCTTAAATTATCCCTTAAGTCAATAAACGCGTCATAAGTTTTATTAGATACATAAGATAACTCTATAGCCACTGATCCCATTATTCTCATTCTTCTAATTCTCTTACAAATGTAATCCAATTTTTTTACATTACTACCATATATAAAAGCACCTACTGAAGAATCATTTAGTTTTTCTACATTAGAAGGAACAGCTTTTTCGCCATTTATTCTGGAACCCTGACCTTTAACCGCTTCATAAATATCTCCTGTTGCTAAATTTTTAACATAACCAATGTTCACATTATTGATGGTAGGATAATCCTTATTTTTTTTGGCCACAGCAATTGAAACACCATAGGCAGGTATATTTTTCACAGCATTACTGGTTCCATCCAGAGGATCAACAACTATGTAAGTTTCTGATGGATTTTCCCCAATTTTTAATTGTCCAATCTCTTCACTGATCAGTGTAACCGGCATCTCGAGGTTTTTTAATACCTTTATAACCTCAGTTTCTGCCTTTATGTCTATAAGTTTAGTTGGTGTGCCGTCAGCACCCATCATTACTACTTTACCAGCTTTTTTAGTCCCAATGTAGGGAATTACAGCCCTTTCAACTTTATTAATTATTTCTTTGGAGACTTCCATCCAAAGTTTTAAATCTTCTTTTTTCATTATTCTACTCCAAATAAACCAGTGCTGCTACAGCACAACCCCACTTTTCTACTGTGTGGTTAGTTTCTTCCACCATAATTTCATTAATAGTCTTTGATCTAATATCCATCATATATTTTACCATTTCCACAGCTTCTTCTCTTATTTTGGTAGGATCTTCGTTTGTTCCACTATTTTCCACTACACAGCCTAACTCATCGGAATTAGCTACAGCTATTACTGCAGTAATATGATCTCCTTTATTATTTGATGTCACATAGGATAATACACATTTTATCATGGATCCTGCTTTTAATTCCGGTAAATTTACAATTTCGGAATCCTGAGGAATTATGCTCGAAACTTTGATCAAATTTACATCACCAATACCAGCATCCAAAAGTGCATTGTCGAATGCGTTGAGCTTTGTAGGTCCTTCTGCTTTTCCTGCGGTTATTGCAACTTTCATTGTTATCGCCTAAATTTGTTTTGATGCAAGTGAATTCATATGAGTATACATTTATAATTCCTTATTTATACAATGAATTTTATAATTATAATGAAATTAAATTAACTGTCAGATTTATATCAAAGAATATATTATTAATTAAATTACTATTAGATTAATACAATCTATTTAATTAAATTTCGTAGAAATTGTATATAGCTTATTTAATACAGATTTTAAAGTTACTGTATATTTTATCTTGAAATGTGATAATTCACGTTTTATTTTGATAAAGAGCAGATTATAATTATTGGAGGAAATATTATGTCAAAAAAAGTGGTAGAAGTTAAAACATTGAAAGTTGGTAAATATGTCATACTGGATGGTGAAGCATCAAAGATAACCAGTATTCAGACCTCATCACCGGGAAAACACGGATCTGCAAAGGCTCGAGTTGAAGCTGTGGGGATATTTGACAATCAGAAGAGGAGCATAGTTAAACCAGTGGATACTAAAATTGATATACCTATAATTGATAAGCGAGTTGCACAGGTTTTAGCTATTATGGGAAGTGATGTTCAATTAATGGATCTGGAAACATATGAGACATTTGAATTACCAATACCTGATGAGTTAGGTGATAAATTAATTGAAGGAGCTGAAGTGGATTACATTTTAGCATTAGGTAATAAAAAATTGATGAGAATAAAATAAGAAGGATTTAAAATTATCCATGATTCTAATGAGTATGGGCATTGTTGAGGAATGATAAATGCTTTTTAATACTCATAATAATTCTAAATTCGCCTTTTCATTGGATGATAATAAATATGATCATTCCAATATGAAGGCCGAATTTGATAATAATAACTGTTTTGGAATTGTAGGGGTGCCATTTGACAGTACTAGCACCTACCGTACTGGTTCAAGATATGGGCCTCTTGTTGTTAGAGAAGCTTCCTACAATTTTGAAAGATATAATCTCACTTTTAATAAATCTTTAAATGTTCCTGTGTTGGATTTTGGCGATGTTGAAGTAGTACCTGGAAATTTCATAAAAACTTGTAAAAAAATTGAATCAACTGTTCAAGAACTAAAAGATAAAAATTTTATTCCAATACTTTTAGGTGGTGAACACAGCTTAACTTATCCAGCTTTAAAGACCATGGAAATTGAAGATGTAACAGTTATTCATTTAGATGCCCATATGGACCTACTGGATAGTTATATGGGTGAAAGATATTCACATGCAACAGTAATGAAAAGAGTCTATGACTTGAATCCAGAACATATTATCCAGATCGGGATAAGGTCATGTGCTCTGGAAGAAAAAATTTTTTCTAATGAAAATGGAATTGATTATTACACTTCTAACGATGTTTATAATAATTTTAACAATATATTGACCCAAATTAGTAGAATTGAAGGTAAAATATATATAACCGTAGATATAGATGTTTTAGATCCTTCATTTGCACCTTCCAGTGGTAATCCCACGCCAGGAGGTCTTAACCCCGTCCAAGTTGAAAAGATCATCTCTTACCTTTCCAAAAAAGATGTAATTGGATTTGATCTAGTGGAGGTAGCAACCAATCAATTGGGCGATATAACCGCTGTAAATGCTGCTAAGATATTATATGATTTTTTATGTTTGAAAAGTTAATTTAAACTAAATAGCATATTATTTAAATGAAATTCATTCTAATATTATCCATTTTTATTATTTTTACTATAATTACATAAATTAGAGCATATTAAAGCTAAAACTAATTTATAATCATATAATATTTATTCTAAGCTAATGATTACATTTATAAACTTTGCAAACATAAATAGCTTTATAAATTTATTCTAAATAAATTAAACTAATGGAATATAAGAGGATTTACCATGAACACGAGAGAAGTAGAACTTTCTGGACATATAATTGACTCTCTAATGCTTCCTAAGACGTTAGACATAATAATGGACATGGGAGGAGATTTTAAAATTCTTGAGTTTAAAGTTGGTAAAAGAAAAACCGATACCAGTTACGCCCGTATAAATGTAAAAGGAGATAATCCTGAACATTTAAATGAGATTCTAGATGAATTAAGTGAGATAGGGGCAACTATTGCGGAAATAAGTGAAGTTAAACTTATAGAATCGGAAAAAGATAAAGTACTTCCTGATGATTTTTATTCAACAACTAATCATCCAACCTATGTAAGATATAAAGAAGAATGGATTCCTGTTCAAGATATAGAGATGGACTGCATGATTGTAGTAAATCCAGATACAAAAAAAGCCTATTGCAAACCAATGGGTAGAATTGAAAAAGGAGAACTCGTGGTTGTTGGAAGAGAAGGAATAAGGGTTGAACCACCACAAAGACCTCGAGGAAAACAAGGTGTTTTCGAATTTATGGGAAGCGAGGTATCATCTGAAAAACCAGTGACTACTATTATTAAGAAAATAGCTCGTGAGATAAATGAAATAAAAAATAGAGGTGGAAAAATAGCTATAGTGGGAGGTCCTGCTATAGTTCACACTGGATCAGCACCGGTATTATCGCAGATGATACGTGAAGGGTATATTGATGTTTTGTTCGCGGGTAATGCACTTGCTACCCATGATATTGAGAATGCTATATATGGAACATCGTTGGGTATGTGTGTTAAAACTGGAGAAGCAGTTGCCAGAGGTCATCGACATCATATATACGCTATAAATGAAATTAACCGGGCAGGTTCCATTAAGGATGCTGTAAAAGAGGGAGTACTCAATGAAGGAATAATGTATGAGTGTATTAAGAATAATATCCCCTATGTTCTTGCCGGTTCTATAAGGGATGATGGCCCCTTACCAGATGTGATAACTGATGTTATTGATGCGCAAGATGCCATGAGAAGTTATGTGCAGGATGTGGATATGGTTATAATGATTGCCACTATGTTGCATTCTATTGCAACCGGAAACATTCTCCCCTCTCAAGTAAAAAGTATATGTGTAGATATTAATCCTGCTACTGTTACAAAACTTGCAGATAGGGGGAGTGCACAAGTTGTAAGTATTGTTACAGATGTTGGGGCATTTTTACCAATTTTACTTGAAGAACTTCATAGAAATAATAAGAAATAAAATTTTTTTTATTTCAAATTTTTTTATTTTATTTTATTAATTTTTGAAATAAAAAAGGATAAAAATTCAATAAAATTCTATTGCCTTTGAAGATTTCTTCATCTTAAATAAAAATTTATAAAATCATATAAATTTCATTAAAATTTAACTAAAGATATTTGAAATTATAATATAACAATATTTTCTAATAAGCAAATTAAAGAGGATTTTTATGGTTAAAGGGAATATACTGAATGTTTTCACAGAAGAGATATATCCTGCTGAAATTAAAATGGATAAAGGTATTATAAAATGTGTGAAACCTATTAAAGAGGAATTAAACCAATATATTTTGCCCGGTTTTATTGATGCCCATATTCACATTGAAAGTTCTATGATTACACCATCTAGATTTGCAGAAGTGGTAATACCTCATGGAACCACGGCAGTTGTATCTGATCCTCATGAAATTGCTAATGTAATGGGTATGGACGGAATTAATTACATGATAAGCGATTCAAATTCTGTCCCTCTAAAAGTTTATTTAACCGCGCCTTCATGTGTACCAGCCACACTATTTGAAACATCTGGTGCGGTTATAGATTCCAAGGATATTGATACTATAATGGAAAATGATGAAATAGTGGCTTTAGGGGAAATGATGAATTTTCCAGGAGTTATTGGTGATGATCCCGAGGTATTAAGAAAAATAGAAGCAGCTAAAAAACATAAAAAGCCTATAGATGGCCATGCTCCCCTATTATCAGGTGAAGATTTATGTAAATATGTAAAAATGGGAATCTCGACTGATCACGAATGTACTATCCCCTCTGAAGTTTGGGAAAAAAGGCAGATGGGAATGAAAATAATGCTTCGTCAAGGATCTTCAGCTAAAAATTTGGCTGAAATCTTATCTGCAGGTGGTGATTTCATAGTCTCAGATGATAAGCACCCGGAAGACTTATTAAATGGTCATGTAGATGTAATGCTAAAAGAGGCTATTCAATTAGGGTTAGATCCTGTTAAAGCCATAAAAATGGTAACTATAAATCCGGCAGAACATTACAATTTGAATATTGGTGCAATCCAGCCAGGTAAATCTGCAGATATGGTAATAGTTAATGATATTGAAAAATTAAATGTAGAAAAAGTTTATATTGACGGAAAATTGGTTGCAAGTAAGGGAAGATCATTATTCTCAGTAAAAAGTAAAATTATAGATAGTTCCTTTATTTCTAATAAAAAAACTCCTTCTGAATTTGAAATAAGTTCAAAAAATACCAAAGAAACAGTACGGGTAATTAAGGTAATTGAAGGACAACTTTTAACTGATGAAGCTCAAAAATCACTTAAAGTAAAGGATGGCAATATTCAGCCAAATACTGATGAGGATGTGCTCAAAATATCTGTTGTCGAAAGATATGGACATAATCGTATTTCTAATGCTTTTGTACATGGTTTTGACCTTAAAAGAGGAGCAATAGCATCTAGCGTGGCTCATGATTCTCATAATATAATAGTTATTGGGACTAATTCCAGTGATATGGCAGTAGCGGTTAATAATATTTTAAAAAATAAGGGCGGTCTTACTGCTGTTAATGGGTCTGTAAAATATTCATTAAAACTTCCAATTGCAGGTCTCATGAGTGTTAAAAGTGCTAGTGAGGTTTCAGCGGATCTTAATAAATTACATGAAATTGTTAAAAAAATGGGATGTAATTTGGAGTCTCCCTTTATGACCATGTCTTTCATGGCATTATTAGTTATACCTAAATTAAAAATAAGTGATAAAGGTCTTTTTGATGGTGATTCATTCCAATTTGTGGATGTTATCATAAAAAATTAGCATTATTTTAACTAATAAAAAAAATTAATAAAAAATTAATAGGTCCTTTCTATACTTTGATCAATCCAGTTAATCCTAAAAAGGCCATAATCAGACCAAATAATGCTCCTAAATAACCTAAATATTTAAATTGATCAATTTTCGGCTGAAAAAATGCGAAAAGCCCAAATAAACAGAATTGGAATAATAATAGAGGTTCATGAGAGCTAAATGCGGTAAATCCTAAAAATCCTAGAAAACCTAGAAAACCCAACATCCATTCATTGCTATTACTATTTTCCATTGTTTCGCCTCCTTAAATAATAAATTAATCATTTTACTATTTTTTACTATTTTTTATTATTAATAGATTCTAATATGGACTTCATAGCTTGTTTATGGCTTGAACCACCCACTTTATGAACTAACCTGGACAATTCCTTAATTCTTTCAGTATAATTGTTATAAGTCTCTTGATTTGCTATTTCTAATCTGGTTAAATAAATTAAAGATTCTAATATTGCGAAGATGGCTCGATTAAGAGGTTCTACACATTCCTTAATTTTTACAACCTCTTTAACATCGGCTTGAATTATACTTAGTTTAGACTCACCTAATTTATCTTTTCTTTCCACTTCTTTTATATCAGTTAAATCTGCGGTAAAAAATCCTTCTGCATCTTCTAACACAAAAATATCTTTGTATTTTTTAAAATAATCTAAAGAAAGATCTGAAATCGTGGATTTAACAAATAATTCAGGATTCTTAAGGATATTAACTGCAAATCTTTTATTCAACCTTATATTTTTAAGTGTATGTGAACCTTCATGTAGATAAATTACAATTTCAGTGCTACTTTTACATAATACTCCAATTGGAGCAGCGTTAGGCACGTCTTCAGAATTTTTAGAAGTTATAATTGTTTCATAAAGTAATCCTTTTTCCATTCCCAAGAAACTTATGTCATTTTTTTTATTTTTCATTTAAACACATTACCAGTCAGTGTACCATCTATTATGCAATCAAAATCTAATTTTTTATCCCAATCAGCTTTTTTAAACATATCCATATAACACAGACCAATTAATTTTCCTTCTGGTTTAAGAATTTTATCAATTACTTCTTGAATTTCTTCGGCAGAAATTTTACTCTTGGGCATTGAAAGTCCTCCTAAAAGAGCAACTACTTCTGCTTGGGGGTCTGTTTTTTCTGTAAGTTGCATACCTTCTGGTTTCAGCTCTAATTTTTTGGCGCTTTCAATGTTTTTACCACTTATAAAGACAGATTCTTTATCTCTTATAGCATAAGCGAATAATTCGGCAAAAGGAGTGCAAACCCCGGGAACTCCTACAAATGTTACTTTGTCTGCATTTTCCACTTCTTCTTTGAAAGCTAATAGATTTCCAGTTAATCCTTCAAATTCCTTTATTTTTTTCATATTATCACTAAAATCTAGTTAATAATTGCAAGTATATAAAATTCACGGATTAGATTAAATAATTTATAAAATAATATTTTGGAAAATTAAAACAGATTCAATTTTAATAAGTTAACAATATTAAGTTAAGTTTTTTGAATATTAGAACATTTATATGATTCTTTCAGTGTAAATTTAATCAATTTTCAGTTCATAAATATTATATTTTATTAGTTCTATATCTAAATGCATGGAAATCGAAAATGTGAAAAGTGCTGTGGAGATACTTGAAAAATCTGAAGATTTTGCAGATTTAATTCCCGAAGTTAGAAGTAACATTGTTATGGCTAAAAAGGATGCCCATACCATTGAAGACGTTGTAGGAATCCCGGGACGTATTACCAGAGTAAACAACAAACCAAAAGTTTTTACTAAACCAGAATATGGAGCATCATCCCATATGGCCCGTTTAGTATTGAGTATGATGAAATATTATCCATCTAAACGTAGTGCGTTAAATTTTCGTTATGATAAAAAATTAATAGATATCTGTACTAAATTGGGATTAAATATTTCATATTATGATAGAAGCCAAGAGCCAGAAGATATAAGAAAAGTAGAAGGCGGTACCATTCCGTGGGGTGTGAAATCGGCTATTGAAAGAATTGGAAAAGTTCCAGATGTAATATATCATACTGGTGATTGGGGAAAAGAACCTTCAATTGTTTTAATCGGTGAAAATGCAATAGAAGTTGCTAAAACAGCAGTATGCATATCAAGACTCTATAATGTAACGGAGGGATATGATGTTCTTTTCGCTCCTTCCAGGGGCTCTTACCCTAGCGAAAAACCCGACGTTCAATGTTTATTCTGTTCTATTGCCAAAAACGATCCTAAAGTGCCATCTAAAGTTCTTTATAATGATGGGGAAAATATGGTTATAATGAATATATTTCCTTATAATCGAGGGCATCTGGAAGTAGTACCAGTTAATCATTTCACGGATTTAAATGAACTTGAACCAGAATCTCTTAAAAATTTATTTATAATGGTACAAAAGACTATAAAACTTATTAGGGCAGTAATGGAACCCGCAGGTATCAATGTTGGTATAAACTTAGGAAAAACTGCCGGCGCAAGTGTTGAACATCTCCATATCCATGTTTTACCTAGATTTAGAATGGAATCTGGATTCATGGAAACTTTAGCTAATACGCGGGTGATTGAAGAATCTATTGACGAAACTTATGCTAAGTACATGGAAAAAATTCAGATCCTCAAAGAATAATTTTATATTTAATTTTTTAAAAAAATAGATTAGTAATGTAATCCGCTAAAAATAAGTTACAATCTAAAAATGAATCTTTATTAGAGTGAATTTATCTAATTAAAGTATCAAAATCATAAAATAGATTATATTTTAATGAAAAAAATTAAAGATAGAAATTTCAAAATTAATCGATGTTAACTTTGAATTTTTCTGTTTTTTCTACTTTAGGAAGTTCTACAGTTAAAATACCGTTATTAAATTTAGCAGTTGCTTCTTTGACTTTTATTTTTGATGGAAGTACCATGGATCTTCTGGCTTCACCATATTTTCGCTCTTTCTTAATATAATTAGCTTCTGAAACTTCTAGTTCTTCTTCAAATTTGGCTTGAATATCGATGGAATCATCGGTTAGATTTATATTAATATCTTCTTTACTAACACCTGGAAGATCTGTTTTTATGATGATAGAATCATCAGTTTCAATAACGTCCATACTGGGTTTAGAAAAAGATGTATTGGCATAATCTGATATTCTTTTTTCCACCTCAATTTGCATGTCCTTAATACTGCCAACCATGTCTTCCAACATTTTTTCAGCGACAGTTTTTCTTTTTTCTAACTTTCCTTTACCTTCTTCAATCTTTTCTTCGATTTCTAAAGGTTCCTCGGATTTTTTAGGAATTTCCTCTTTTTCTTTTTTTTCTTTCACCATCAAATTCCTCCAGCCTTTTTATTAGATCAGATACTCCAACACCTTCGGTTGCAGTTAACAACAATGGATCATCCACTTTATCAATATATTCGTCAAGATACTTAATATTTTCTGCCAAGTCAATTTTATTAAAAATACTGATAATAGGGGTGTCATAGATTTTATTAATTTCCTCATATAATCTAAATTGATTATCTAATGAATATCCGCAGGTTTCAGAAGCATCAAAGATGTAGAGAATCACTTCTGCTAAATATTCTAATGCTACCATAGCACGAAGTTCTATTTGATTCATATCTCTAACGGGCCTATCTAAAAGACCAGGAGTATCTATTATTTGATATTTCGTCCATCTTTTTTCAAAATGACCAATTTGAATACCTTGCGTGGTAAAAGGATAGTCAGCAACCTTAGGTTCTGCAGTGGTCAATCTTCTCAGTAATGTAGATTTACCAACATTTGGAAAACCAGCAATAACAACTGTTACTGCATCAAAATCAATGGTTGGAGTGTTTTTCAGTTTTACTTTGGCAAAATCCAGAAATTCAAGATCGTCTTCAATTCTATTTATGACTGATGAAATTCTTCCAAATGCTTCTTTACGTATTTTAGACGAATTTTCTGGTCCTGATCTTCTTATTTTAAAAACGTATTGATTTTCAAGTTTAGATATTATCCCTACGGCCCAATTAAGGGCCCCTAGAGATTTTTTCATCTGGTCTACACCAACTACTACGTCAATGTAATCTTGATAGAACATATGCAGATTTTCAATGTGCGGAACCTTTTCTAAGATGTTATTAAACGTTTCTTGGATAACTTGTGAGGCAGTTTTTACCCGGGCTTCTTCAATCTTTTTAGATTTTAGATTTCGCGGGATCTTGGAAGTTCGAACTTTATTAGCAGCTTTTTTTGCCCTTCTAAATGCTTTATCTAATATTTCATCTGAGGTGGGAATAGTGGGAATAAACATTTAATCACTTTTCTCCTGGAAGATTTGGGCCTGGAAATTATATACCTCTGTTTCAGGGTCAAACCAACAATCTGGACGAAGACCGGCTTTAAGACAAGTATTGGTTAAAAATTCCTCAGCGTCCCATTCCCATTCAACAGGTACTTGTGGAAGTAAAAGTCCTTTATTAAATCCTTTTTCTATTATTAGACCATCTTCTCCAACTTTTATTTTTTCCACATATTCTGGGGGATGATCTACTTCTACTTTTTCAGGTTTGGTTAAAACACTCAACTCCAGATCAACTACGTCCAATTCATCTAATCCCATCGGCGGGAAACGTGGGTCTCCAGTTGCTGCAGATATAGCTGAATCTATCACGGCATTAATCAAGGGTTTCACAGGTTCTGGGTATCCTATACATCCTCTAAGGTCTCCTTTTTTATGAATTGTAACAAAAGTTCCCATTTTTTCTTTTAATACTATAGGAATATTTTGGGGAGGTTCAATTACTAGGTTATTTTTTAAATAGGATTTTATGGCATCTCGGGCCACTTTTAATAGTAACTTACCATCTTCTTCTGATAACATTATTGCATTCCCCCTACTGTGGCTTGGTTTACTCTTACATGAGGTCCACCATCTCCTACTGGTGCAGTTTGTCCAGCTTTTCCGCAAAAACCGATACTCATCTTAAAATCAGAACCAACACCATCAACTTTATTTAAAATTTCTAAAATGTTTCCAGACAATGAAACATCACGTAAAGGTTTTTTAACTTCACCATTTTCGATCATAAATGACTCAGCTGCATTAAATTGGAAGATACCTTTTCCAGTATCAACCTGTCCTCCTCTAGAGCCTTTAAGATATATTCCATATGGAATATCTTCTATTAATTCCTCAAATTCCATATTCCCTGGTTTCAAATATGTATTACTCATTCTAACAATGGGTTGATCACTTATAGAAGATCTAGCATTACCAGATGGTTCAATATCAAGTTTAGATGCTGTTTCTCTGGAACTTATGTAAGATACTAGTTTTCCTTCTTTAACTAAATAATTTTCCTTAGTTTTTACTCCTTCTGCATCGTATGGATAATAACCAAATGCGTCCATACTGCCATCATCTATTATATTTACGATCTCAGAACCTATTATCTCATCAATTTTACCTTTTAAGATAGAATCATTCTGTAATATTAGATCAGCCTCCGAAGCATGCCCTACAGCCTCGTGAATAAATACTCCTGTAAGTTCGGGATCCATAATAACTGGAAATTGACCGGAAGGAGGTGATTTTGCATCAAGGAGTCTTACAGCTTTTAAAGCAATTTTACGTCCAAATTTTTCAGTATCTTCTTTTCGGAATGCTTCAAATCCACATGCTCCACCAATACTCCCATGTCCAAATTGCATGTTATTCCCTGAGGATGCAACAGCATTCAAAAATATAGCAACCCTGGCATCCTCCACATGGATAGAAGATCCTTGCGAATTCAAAAATAGGGTTTTTCCTTCCATATCAACATAGCTAACATTAGTACTTGCAATTTTATCTATACGTGTCGCATTATTGATTTCAGATATTAAATCCTTTTTTTCGTCCATAGTAACATTTGCCGGTTTTATTTTAGCATTTGAACCTACTTTAGCCACTATATCTTCCACGTCTGCTAAAACAACATCACTTTTTATCGAATTTGCTAATTTAAATGCTTCTTCAGCCATATCTTCTAGTTTTGAAATTTGACTGGTAAAGGCAAAACCCCATGCCCCATCTTTTAACACACGGATGCTGCATCCAAAGTCTGAACCAGATTTAATTTCCTTTATTTTTGTATCCTTCATTACAATTGAAGTATTATTATTTTCTCCAGCTCTAATATCAACATAATCTGCTCTATCTTCCAATAAATGTATAATCTTCTCAAATAAATCCTGATCAATTGAAAAAGCCATGTTATTCATACTCCTGCTTAAATCTGGTAGCAACTAATATATTGTATATTTATTATAATTTATAAAAAAATTTTTAATTTTATTCAGATACATAATATTCAGACACATAAAATATAATAAAATAAATAAACTTTAAATTATTCTTAACTAATTTAATATATACATATATAGAATTGTTTGATTTTCCATATAAGACTTTTCAATATTTATGTAAATATTTTAAACTTATAACAAATTAAATTCATCCCATTAATTTGTAAATAAATTTTTACTAATATATCCAATAAATTACTTTATAAATTAAAAACAGTAGTTTAAATAAACAATTAGTTAGATTTTCCTCTAAATATTAATAAAATAAACATAATTTTATAATATGATTTAATATAATTTTTAAAATAAACAATTATTATAGCACCGGATGTGATTTGATGAAGACTATAGACGAAATTAATGAAAAAATAAAAAATGGAGATGCAGTAGTAGTAAATGCTGCTGAAATGATCGATATAGTTGCAGAAAATGGTATTAAAGAAGCTGCAAAAAATATAGATGTAGTAACTACAGGTACATTTGGTGCTATGTGCTCATCCGGGGCATTTTTAAATTTTGGCCATACTGATCCTCCTATTAAAATGAATAAAACATTTTTAAATAATGTAGAGGCTTATTCAGGTTTAGCAGCTGTAGACGCATATATTGGGGCAACACAACCTAATAAAAATCCAGAAATAGGATCGAATTACGGCGGTGCCCATGTTATTGAAGATTTAATAAGAGGAAAAGAAGTTGAATTACGCGTAGATGCGTATGGTACGGATTGCTATCCCTCAAAGAATTTGGATACTACTATAACTCTGGATAAACTGAACCAAGCAGTAATGGTAAACCCTAGAAATTGTTATCAGAACTATGCAGTTGCTGTAAATTCTACAGATGAAACACTCTACACATATATGGGAACTTTATTACCAAATCTGGGTAATATAACCTATTCCAGTGCTGGAGCACTCAGTCCATTAATAAATGATCCTTACTTCCAGACTATTGGACTGGGAACTAGAATTTTCCTTTGCGGATCAGAAGGTTACATAATAGGAGAAGGGACACAGCATGCTACAGAATCTGATAGAGTTAATGGTGTGCCTGTCACCTCAGCAGGAACACTAATGTTGAAAGGTGACATGAAAAAAATGAACTCTGATTACGTGCGTGGAGCGGATATGCAGAAATATGGTCCGACTTTGTATGTAGGGGCCGGTATACCAATACCCATACTAAATGAGGACATAGCGGCCAGAACAGCAATTAGTGATAAGGAGATATCATGCCGTGTAATTGATTACGGCGTGGCTAGAAGGAGCCGTCCCGTAGTTAAAGAAACGAATTATGAAGAACTAAAAACTGGCAAAATAGAAATTAATGGCTTAGAAATTCCTACTTCACCATTATCATCACTAAAAAAGGCTGAAGAAATTGCAGAAAAGCTTAAAAAATGGATAGAAAATGGAACTTTTTATTTATCTAATCCGGTGGATAAAATACCATCAAAAGGAGTAATTGTAAATCCTCTAGAGATTAAAAAACCAACTTTAATGGTAAAAAACATAGAAAGTAAACCAGCCATAATAGTCCATCCAACTGATGAAATAAAGACTGTGGCAAAAAGATTGGTTGAAAATAATATAAACCATTTACCTGTTGTGGACAAAAATGGTAAATTAAAAGGTATTGTAACTTCATGGGACGTAGCAGATGCAGTTGCAAAGGGAAAAATCAGTTTAAAAGATGTTATGACAAAAAAAGTTATTATAGCTAGGGAAAATGAACCAGTGGATGTTATTGCCAGAAGAATTGACAAATATAATATTTCTGGTTTGCCTATAGTAGATGAAGATGATAAATTAAAGGGTATGATAACAGCAGAAGATATTTCTAGATTAATTGGTGAAAATCCAGATAGCGAAGGTGGTGATTAATTATGAAAGCGAGACTAAGGTTTTCTCCTAGCATTGTTAGTAAGACCATAATTTCAGATACCATTAGGATTTTCGATATTAATTTTAACATATTAAGAGCAGATATCACTCCTAAAGGAGGAAACATGCTAGTTGAAATTAGTGGAAAACAATCTAATGAAAGTATTTTATACATGGAAGAACAAGGTATACAGGTTTTTCCCATCAAAAAGGTGGTAAAACAGGATGAAGAAAAATGCATAGATTGTGGTGCTTGTGTTTCTTTATGTCCAGTTAAGGCTATTTCCATTAAAGATGATTGGTCTGTAGAGATAGATAATCAGTTATGCATTGGCTGTGGTTTTTGCACATTTTCATGTCCAACCAAGGCAATTAATGTAATGGAATAAAAATTTTATTGGAAGTTAAACATGGTTCTCATTATTGGATCAGGAGCTGGTGGATCTACAGTAGCATTGGAACTTGCTAAATCAGGTATTCCTGTCACAATAATTGAAAAGGGCCCTATGATTAAGACAGGAAAGGCCTATAAATGTTATCAACCAACAGATAATTATCTGGACTTATTAAATACGGTATGTGTTGGTGGTTCAACATTGGTTTCAGCAGGAAATGCCATGGCTACATCTTCAGATTATATGAAGAATCTTGGAATTAATCTTTCTAAAGAATTAAAAGAAATTAAAATACAATTGAATATCAAAGAACTGCCTGACTCACATTTTGGTTTAGGCACTTTAAAAATAATGGCTGCTGCCTCTTCACTAGGTTTTAATGTACGTAAAATGCCAAAATTTATTAGTCCACAAAAATGCAAACCATGTGGAAACTGTTCATTAGGGTGTCCTCAAGATGCTAAATGGACAGCTTTAGATTTCCTTCATGAAGCAGAGAAACACGGGGCTAAAATATTATATAATACACCTGTAAATGATATAATTACAAAAAATGGTAATGTAATTGGTGTTAAAAGTCACGATAAAATATTTAAATCTGATATTGTAATTTTAGCTACTGGTGCTATTACAACTCCAAGAATACTTCAAAAATTAGGCTTAAATGCAGGGAAAGAATTCTTTATGGATACTTTTGTAACTGTAGGAGGAATTTTAGAAGATATTGGCTATTTTGAAGAAGTGCAGATGAATGCGCTAATAGAATTTGAAGATTATATTATATCTCCCCATTATTCAAGTTTGATATTTAATGAATTAAAAAAGATTGGCGCAAAAAAATCTGATATTTTAGGATTAATGGTTAAAATAAAAGATGAATCTGCCGGAAGAGTTGAAAAGGATAGAATAATAAAGTATAATACCTTAAATGACGTGAAATTACTTTGTGAAGCATCTACTAAGGCCGGCACAATTTTATTAAAAGCTGGAGTAGATCCTAAAACTATTGTTTCTACACCACCTAGAGGAGCGCATCCTGGAGGGACGGCTCCTATAGGTAAAATAGTTAATAAAAATTTAGAAACAGAAATTAAGGGGTTATTTGTGGGTGATGCGAGTGTTTTACCCAACTCACCAGGTATGCCTCCCATAATTACTATAATAGCTTTGGCTAAACGATTGGCTGAACATATTATTTCTCATAATTAATTTATAACTATTCTTTCATCGATTACAAATTATTACTAAAATTAGCATATTGACATATATTTAGTATTATTATTTAGCAAATCTTTTATATAATGCATCAACATAACTTATTTTAGTAAAAAATACAATGGAGGTGTAAACATAAAAAAACAAGCCGTATTAATGTCGTTAGCGTTATTATTCGTTATAGTCATTTTCACTGGAGCTGCAACAGCAACTGAAGAACAAACTAATCTAGACACTCAGAACATAGATTCTAGTAATATATCACCGAATGATAATACTGATACTCAAGTTAAGTCATCTACAGTAGAAGAAACTAAATCAGAAGGAGTTTATAATTCACAGAGTGTTACCTATGAAAAAATTAAGTACAGTTACACAGCAAAGGTTCCCTATAAAGTCAAAAATAAAAAAGTATACTATAAAAAATATTACAAGAAATATTACAAGAGATGGTACAAATACCGTGGAAAATGGAGATATACCTGGCGCAGTGTATGGAGATACAATTGGAAATATAAATGGACTTATATAACAAAATACCATTATGAGACTCGTTATTCGTATAAATACATAGAAAAGACATCAGACACACCCACAACTAATAGAACAGTAACAGTAGAGATATCTAATATTGATACTACAACTGGCGCTGATGTAACTAAAAATAAAGTTTTGATGAAATACGTTCCACGAACTGCAGTGGTAAATAAACTAATACAAGTTTCCAAAAATGGAACCCCTATGATTCGATTTGGTGATGGTAGTGGTACCAAAGTAATGATGGTTTCAGGAGTCCATGGAAGCGAAATACCTCCACAAGTAGCCATGCTTAAAATGGTTAATTACTTAATGGACAGAAACATTCAAGGTACAATCTATATTGTTCCATTTGCTATTCCCTCATCTACCGCTAAAGTAACCCGTTACTGGAATGGTAAAAATCCAAACACCATATCCCATATTTCAGGGACACCAACCAACAAGATTTTAAAAGTTGCTAAACTAAATAATGTAAATTATCTTGGTGATTTCCACTCTACGCGTGTAGGAGGATATCCTGGTAGAAATGCAGTTTTTTGTTCAAAATATCCAGTTTATACTAGTTATAAAATGGCTTATTACATCAGTACAAAAACTAGTTCAAAACTACTTGTTTATAGTAAAGCAGCAATGGAATACCCCGGCGCAGTTGAAGATGCTTCAAATGTAATGGGAATACCTGCAGTTACTTGTGAAGTATTATCAAACCACGGTACAGTTAGATCAGGAAGTATAACCAAATCTTTCTATCAGATGTTGTATTTTTTGAGGTATGGTAAAATTTTATAAAAAAAATCAATATTTTTTTTCTTTTTTTAATTAAATCTGAAATTCAATACTCTGTTCATCAACAATTCTCTCACAGAAATAACATCTTAATATGATGGCCTTTTTGTCAATTACATAAAATTTAGAATTAACAGGTTCTTCAGTGTTGGTAATACAATTAGGATTAGGACATTTTAATATATCTCTAATTTCATTCATTAGATGAACTTTTCCCTTTTCAGCAATTTCGTAGTCTCTGATGATATTTATCGTTGCATTAGGTGCTATTAAAGCTATTTTATCAACTTCTCCAGAATCTAATTCTCTATTCTCAATTTTAACTATGTCTTTGTTATTCATCTGAGAAGATTGAACATTCATGGCAATGGTGACTTTACTTTTTTCATTAGGTAAACCAAGAATTTTAAGAACATTTAATGCTTTGTTTGCAGTAATATGGTCTATTACAGTACCATTTTTTATAGGTTTCACCTTCAGTTCTTTTGGTAACTTTTTCGCCGTTTCCATAGAATAACCCACAATAAATTTATAAATTATCTAAGTTATTATGGTTGTTATGGTGATATAAATTTTTATAAAAAATATTTTTACTATATGCCTGAGAGATATAATCTAGTGGCAGCATAGATAATATAAATACTTAACAAAAGTAAACCATTGAATCTAGTAAGTTTATTCCCTCTTTTAGCCAGTAATATTAAAAGAACAGTTACAAAAATCATTACTGGGGCATCAAAGGTTAATGATAAAGGTTCGACTGGGACGTTCATGAATAGTGCAGGCACACCTATTCCTATCATTATATTGAACGTGTTACTGCCTAAAACAGTCCCTAAAGAGAGATTATGCAATCCTTTAACCGCTGAAGTTAAAGTTACTACCAGTTCAGGGATACTTGTCCCAATAGCCAGTGTAAATAAACCCATTATCATAGCGGGTATTCCTGCTATTCGTGCTAGTTCAGTACCACTATCTACTAGTAATTTACATCCAACTACCAATCCTATAAATCCTAGAATTAGGAAAATTATGTTTTTTGGTTTGATGGATTTATCTGTTTCTTCTGAATATTTTTCAGTGTATTCTTCTAGTTTTCTTTCTTCTAGGGTAGATTGTTCTTTAGAATCATCAGAATAATCTTTTTGCGCTCTAATTAAAATCCAAAGATAAACCACATAAACCATTATCATAATAATTGCTGCTATGCGGTTAATATCTCCAAATAACATAAAAAATACTAGAATTAAGCCTGTACCTAATGTTATTAGTCCGTCTCGTGTGATTCCTTTGGTATCTGTTTTAATTACCCCTGCAACCGTAGCAGAAATTCCTAATATTCCGGCTATATTCCAAATATTGGATCCGATAACTACTCCCACACCAATATCAGTGTTTCCACTAAATGAAGCAATTACTGCCGATCCAAATTCCGGTAGGGATGTACCAATCGCTGCAGCAGTAACTCCTAAAATTATCTCTGAGATACCTAGTCGTGTTCCTATATCAACTAAATTATCTATAAATAAATCAGCAGCTTTTATAACAATTATTAAAGAGACAATCAATATTCCAATTAGTATAATCCAAAGCATATTATCCCTGACAATAAAATTATTTAATAGACATGTTGTAGTATTTAAACCATAGAATATTGAGAAGACATATATTAAAAGGTTTCTATTATTCAAATATTAGTAATCAAATTATTTTTAAATTTAATTTCACTTTAAAATTAAATAAATCTGAAATTACTTAAAATATATTGGATTATGTCTGATTAAACAATTTTTAAGTTCTTAAAGAGTTATACAGACGTTTATTAATATAAATTCTTCAATCTAATCAAAAAGTTAAGATTATATATAATTTAATTCTAATCAATATTAGATCCTATAATAAATATTAAAAGGGGTGTAAGTACGAAATTATTAAATTTAATAATTATATTGACACTTTTTTCGTCTATAGTAGTTAGTGGATGCACTGATTTTCAATTTAAGACATATAATGGTACTTATTTCTCTTTTAGATATCCAGATGAGTGGGAAGCAAAAACTATAACTGAAAATCAATCGGTGGTAACGGCAGTACCAAAAAATGAATTAGGGAATAATAATCAATCTGTAGCCACATTTAAATTTTTAGGAAATTTCTCCTTAACTCCAGAAAAAATTACAGAAATTTTTAATCCTTACCGAGAAACAGAGAAAAGAAAGCTTGATCCTAATTTTAAAATGATAGAAAATAGATCTATTACGGTGGACGGTGTAAACTCTTATGATTTTGTTTTACAGGATTCTTCATCCGATGGAGAGAAAATTGAGGAGCATGAATTAATTTTATTTGAAAAAAATGGAAAAGTTTATGAAATCCATCTAAATTCTACACCCGAAGACTTTTTCAGAGTCCAAGGAGAATTTTTGGATATGGTTGCATCCTTTATAACAGTTTAAATGCCTCAATAATATAGATGATTTAATTTTGATAAATTTTAATTCTATCTACACTTAGCATTTAAAATTTATAAATAGGAATTTATTTTCAAACTTTTTAATTTATTATCATTAATAAATTATTTTTTTCTTCTATCAACAACTTTTCCCGCGGTTCTTATTAAAAGGATTGAGCAAGGTGCAGAGTGAACCACTTTTTCTGAAACACTCCCTAATAGATGTTTATCTACTATACTCTTTCCAGTACCCATGACAATAACATCTACTCCTTCTTCTTCTGCAATTCTAACAATTTCGTCGGCAGGATCTCCTTGCACCATTCTACCTTCAAAATTTATCATATAATTCCCTGGTTTTTCAAATTCTTCTTTCATACTATCTAAAATTTCTATTCCCTGCTTTTCTAACTCTAATTTCATCATTTCTTTTATTTTTTTAGGAGTTAAAAAAGGTACTGAAGTATCGATTACGTATAGACCTATAACATCCATTTTTCTTTCGGATATTAGATCCAGAGTATGTTCCAGAATATCATCTAAGTATTCACCAGTGCTTGTAACTAATATCTTCTTATAGACCATGTTATCACGCTATTATGTATAGTCTTGTTCCCATATAAAATATATATGAAGAGAATAGAATTACCCCTTCCATTCTAGTAAGTTTCATACGTCTTCTAAGTAGAATAAGTAATAATAATGTTATTAAAATCATGGAGGGAGCGTCAAATCTTATAGCTATTTCTTCTACTGGAATTGCGACAAAAAGAGATGGTATACCTAACCCAATTAATATATTAAATATATTACTTCCTAAAACCGTTCCCACAGCAAGACGACTTAAACCTTTTCGGGCAGAGGTCAGAACTGTGAAAAATTCAGGGGCAGTTGTTCCAAATGCTAAAAGGATACCAGCAAGCATTTCAGGGATGCTGGCAATTTCAGCCAGTGAAACGGTGGAATAAACAATTATTCTACAACCAATAGCTAGGCCGATTAATCCTACTATAACCCATAAAACATTTTTTTTATTAAATTTTTTTACTTTTTCTTTCTCTTCTTCCATATAATTTATTGATTTTTTCTTTTTAACATTATTTTTTTGAGCACGTATTAGAATCCACAGATAAACAATATAAATTGCTAATAGAAGAATTCCCACCACTAAATTTAGTTCACCATATATATACATGAAAAATGTTATTACTACCGTGGTAATGAGGGCCATCAATCCGTCTCGATTAATTTCCTCTTTTTGTGTAGCTATTGTTCCTGCCATTATAGTTGAAATTCCTAAAATCCCAGCAATGTTCCAGATATTAGCTCCGATGGCACAACCTATCCCTACTTCAGGGTTTCCGGTTAATATAGCTAGCATTGCTGATCCAAATTCTGGCAGGGAGGTTCCAATTGCTGCTGCGGTAACCCCTAATATAATCTCTGATATTCCAAAGGCCAGCCCTATTTCGACTAAATTATCTACAAATAAATCCGCTGATTTTATAACGATTAACAATGATACGATTAAGATTATAACTAAAAATATCCAGGATATCATTTACCCACCGGAACTATGTTTCCTACTTCTTACTTATAAAATTTTTGTTTTATTCTCCTTTAAATTATTAACCTTCATGAAATATTTAAAAAAAATAAGGAATAATCCATTGAATAATAAGATTATCCTCTAAAATTCAATCAACGATGAAATTTTCCAGGAATTTAGCATAAACAGGTCTTGTAATAAAAATTCCAATAAGAATCCCTATAATTGTAGTAAAAGCAAAACCAGCTAAAGTTCCTATTCCAGTCGAACCTCTTGAAAACCCAACATATGCTATAGGAAGCATAGCAGCTATGAGAGTTGCTGCTGATGCAAATATAATGAAAAATGCATTTTTGATCTTATTTTTCATACTTATAGTTACTTTGGATTTTTTCTGAGTCTTTTTACTTTTCTTCTTTTTACTTTTTTTATTCTTTTTAGTTTTCTTAGGCAATATTTTTTCTTTTAGACCTTTTAAAACTTCATCAGTTAGTATAATCTGATCATCTACACCCGTTCCTATAGCTGCTATAATACCTGCTATAGCTGCTAAATCGATATTCCAATTAATAAATGAAGCAACACCTAAAATAAGAAGAAGTTCTGCTAGACTGGTAAATATTATTGGAATAACCAGTTTTGGTGTTTTGTATCTAACAAATATAATGATTGATACCACTATTAGGGCAAGAATACCTGCTATTAATGCCCCATTTTTGAATTGTGAACCAAGATCTGGGGTTACACTACTGATGCCTACTATTTCAACTTTAACGGGAAGAGCACCAGATTGTAAAACAGTTTGTATTGATTTTGCCTGTTTTTCAGCTTCTTCTTTTGTATTTTCAGTTCCCGTAATCCTAACATCAGTACTGGGCCTTCCAGTTGCTAGTTCTTCAGATAAAATTGGCGATGAAATAAGTTCATCATCTAAGTACATATCTACTTGGGCTCCTGCTTTACCCTCTGCAACTCCAGCAAACCTATTGGCACCGTCTAATGTTATTTTAAATGGAACTTCCCAATTAGTACCTTGTATAACGTAAGGTTGTACACTAACTATATCAGAACCTTCAAGAGCAGTTTGATTATCAATTTTAGCTTCAAATTTACCGGGAGTTCCTACAATTTGTGCAACCTCATCTGGTTTAACACCTGCAATTTCGACTAAAACATCTTGATTTCCACTGGCTCGAACCTTAACATCTTTTACACCAAAGATGTTCAGTCTTCTATCAAGGACACCTGTAACTCTATTCATAGTATCTTGATCAACTGGTTTTTCTAGTCGGATCTGAATTAATGATCCTCCTTCTAGATCTAAACCTTGAGATATTCCATTTATTGAGATGGAAGCAATACTTCCAATAATGAAAACAATGAGGATAATTGTACGATAATCCTTAATAAAATTTTTAATTCCTTCTTTCATCGTTTAGCCTCCAAATACCATCTTAGTATACCTAAGTTCATTAACCAAGTTGTTAAAATATCGGCAATCAATCCTATTATTAGAACTGCAGCTATTTCACTTAAAACTTGTGCATATGGAATTAAAAAGATTACAACTAGGTATAAAACTGTTAAAGCACTTATTGCAGTTATAGACATAGTTAAACCAGTTTTTAACGCATCTAATGCTCTATCTGTTACGGTACCTTCCCTTCTTTTCAGAACTCTGGTGGTTAATAGAATGTCTGTGTCTACACTGTAACCAATAAGCATTAAAATCGCACCAACTGAAGCAATTGAAAGTGGTATGCCAAATAAGGACATTCCTCCAACTGCTATTAATATATCTGATAATGCTGCCAGTATAACAGCCAAGGAAGGCGCAAAATTTCTAAATATTATTAACACAGTTATGGACATAAATATGAATGCAAATGCTATGGCCCAATAAACTTGTGTAAGTGCTTCCTGACTTATAAGCGGTCCAACTGATCTAAAACTTTCAATAGTGGCTATTCCATTTAGTGAATTGGTAAGTTTAATAACATCTGCTTCTCCACCAATCTCTACAATAGCCTGGGTATTGGTAATTGATTTAATATTTACATCATTAGTATTAAGTCCATTACTGATTATACTAGTCAATTCTTGCTGGCTTATAGGCTTTTCAAGATTTAAAACAGTAATTGATCCTCCTTGCAGATCAATACTTTCGGGTAATCCATTTATAGCTATTAATGCTATTGCTAGCAATGTTATTATAAGTGGAATTGCTATTAATGGTTTGTAAGATTCAGTTATACCTATTTTCATTAAATCACCTTTAATATGGCATTATATGCCATATATCTTTAAATCCATTTCTTCAATAATTTTTTTAACTTCTTGGTCAAGTTCAGCTGCATTTTTTCCACCAGTTTTTATGGTAAATGAAGTGACCATGCGAGCTCCTCTTGCTTCAATTTTTTCATTCATTCGTTCAATTACACTATTTGCACCTTTACTTCCCTCAGTGGCAAATAAAATAACATCTTTGCCTTTAAAATCATATTTATCAATTAAAGTTATTACGGCAGGGGCTGGTTTTCCAGCCCAGGTGGGTGTTCCTATATATATCAAACCATATTCACTAAGATCAACAGGGGATGGTTCAATATTGGTTTTTTCTTCTCTTAAAGCATCTAAAGATGCTTTTAAATAGTTAATAGCACCGGATCTATTTTTTAAATCTTTAACTTCGATTATATCAGCAGAAACATTTTTGGATATGATTTCTGCAACTTTAGCAGTCTTATTCGTTCTTGAATAATATATAACCATGGTCTTCAATTCAACACCCCATAAAACAATTAAATTGATCTATAGAATCGATCTATAGAATCTCAAAAAAAATTGAAATTCTATCCTAAAGATAAGATCATCATAATAAACATTTTATAAATTACATTATAATAATATTTTTTTTCTTTATTTTTTCTTTATTATTCATTATAAGTGTTATATAAAAGTTTTCATGGATGTAAACCTACAAATTCTAATGATTTTTTCTCATCAAATCCGTACATTATGTTCATATTTTGAATTGCCTCTCCAGAAGCTCCTTTAACCAGATTATCAATGGCTGAGACTATAACTATTCTACCATTTTCATCAATATCGAAGCAACCTACATGACAATAATTAGAACCTCGAACAGAACTCAAACGAGGAATTTCACCTATGTCCATAACTTTTAAGAAAGGTTCGTCTTCATAGAAAGTATGGTAGATTTCTTTAACTTCTTCTGAAGTCAAATCTTCTTTTAAAAATGTGTGAATTGTGGTTAATATTCCCCTTATTACCGGCACTAAATGTGGTGTAAAGGAAACCTTAACCTTACCAAATTTATTTATCTCCTGATGAATTTCAGGACTATGTCGGTGAGTAGTTACTGCATAAGGTATAACATTATCGCTAATGTTGGGATAATGTGTAACGTCAGTTGGTTTTATTCCTGCTCCACTAACTCCAGTTTTAGCATCTATAATCATAGTATCCACTAATTTTTCATCAGCCAAAGGTAATGCTGCTAATATGCTGCCCGTAGGAAAACATCCTGGATTTGCTACTAAATTTGCATTTTTAATTTTATCACGATATACTTCAGGTAGTCCATACACTGCTTTAAGCGGATTTTGATGTTTAAATCCATACCATTTCTCGTAGGTAGCGATATCGTCAAAACGATAATCACCGCTTAGATCCACAACTCTAATACCTCTTTCAATAAGTTCTGGAACTAATTTCATTGAAGCTCCATGGGGAGTTGCTGTAAAAACCAACTCAGCATCAATTTCACTAGTTGATATATCGGTAAAATTAAGTTCTAAATCTTGTAAATGCGGATGAACTTTTTTAATAGGAGTTTCATCATATTGTCTTGATGTGGCCGCAACAACATCAACTTCTGAATGATTATTTAAGAATCTTAACAATTCTCCACCAGTATAACCACTTGCACCTATAATTCCAACATCTATCATTGTTTCACCAAAGTAAATTAAGTGAAGCATCACTTAATAAATTTTCATTTATTCTTTAATTTTGTTATAAATTTAATTTTTAATAATAAAAATAATTAATCAAAGTTTATTAATTTAAATTAATCAGAATATTTATTATTCTTAAAATCGCTAATTTAATTAGATATTTTACCAAATTATTCCATATTAATTATGTATTTTTAATAAATTTTTTTAACAAAATTTATTCTAGATTTAATTTAATTAACTTAGTTAACTAAATCCAAAAATCTTTTAATTTACTATAAATCATTTTAAAAAAGTAAGAATTTTCTTAAATCAACCCCATTAAGTTTTTTAGAATAAAATTATGGATTTTACTTCTTTAAACTGATTCTAGAACTTCTAAAGAACAAAAATTAGCAAAGAATTCTTCTTTACTAATTTAACAAAAGATTTATATGTTATGCTGTCACGATCTATATCTCACCAAAGAATTCCAAATAGGAGTTATTTGGTAATGGGGAAAAACATGGAGGCAGTATAATGAAGCGACATTTGTTGCTTGCAGTGCTGCTTATATTTGGCGTGGCATTGCTTAGTACAAATAGCATATACGCCACATTAGAGGACCAGCCAATAACTAATATTACGAACTCAAGTTCTACCCAGTCAATTAATGAAAATATATCCAATTCAACTAGTAATAACACTTCTAACAATACTAATAACTCTTCAGAGAATATTCAAGAATACGCTGCTGCAGGGGATGGAATATATTCCAATGTTAAAGGTTTCTGGATGAGGCCAGAAGATGTTTCAAATATCAATGTTAATACTTTGAAAGCTTCTGGAATAACAGATATATTCCTTTTAACTAAAGGATATAAATCTACCTACACCAGCCAACTACAAAATCTAATAAACAAATTAAATGGTAGTGGAATAAGAGTTCACGCGTGGATTACCTGTTTTTTAGATAGCGAAGGTAAATGGGTCGATCCACAAGGAACATACAGCTATCAAGTTAAAATCCCATACACACAAAAGGTTAAGGAAGCGTACACGGCTAAAGTTAAGGTTCCATACACTCTAAAATATAAGAGTTGGTACAAATCTTGGTATAAAGCCTGGTACAAATCTTACGGACGATGGAAATATACCTGGAAATACAACTGGAAGTACAAAATACGATATAAAACAGCATACAAATATGTCTATAAAACACAATATAAATGGGTCAATAAGACTCTTTATCGTTATGAGACACGCACGGGTAATAATACAGCATTTAAAGATAATCTAATAAAGACTATCACAGATATTACAGAAAATTATGACATAAATGGTATTCACCTGGATTACGTGCGGTATCCGGGTACAGCATATAAATATGAAAATGGTACTGCTAGTATAACTTCCTTTGTCCAAAGTGTATACACTGCGGTGAAATCTGTGAAATCTAAAGTTGCGGTTTCAGCGGCTTTAATGCCTGAAAAATCAGTTAATGCCTATTATTATGGGCAGGACTATTCTCAGTTATCCAATTATTTGGATTTCTTAGTTCCTATGGTTTATAAAGGCAATTACAAAGCAAATACTGCATGGATTGGATCAGCTGTAAATTATATAGTTAATAATGCTGGTGGTAAGCCGGTTATTGCTGGTTTGCAAAGTTATAGGTCAGATAGTGATGTGACTCCTTTGACATCAACTGAATTATTGCAGGATGTAGATGCTGCATTAAATAACGGGGCAAATGGTTATGCACTGTTTGTTTATGGATTAATTGATAGTAATTTTTTCAATGGAGATTCTTCGAACTCTGGTTCGACTGGTACTGATTCAACGACAATAAATGATGTTAAAGATGCAGCTTCTAGAGTTAAAAGTTTCATTGAGTCATATAACAGACTTCCTAGCTATGTAACTGTTTCGGGAAAACAAATCAGCATGTCCGATTTCTTATATTTGCTGGTATCCAGTGTACTGCAAGTAGATCAAGGTACTTCAGTTCCTATGAAATTCGCATCATTAGGCGAAGCACCTAATCCTAGCGGTGATATTGTCAGCGCTAATATCGATAAATCAGAATACTTAGATGTAGCTGGAAGATTAAAAACCTTCATGGAATCATACAACCGATCACCAAATTATGCTATATATTCAGCAGGTAAGGTTAAGTTTGACTACGTGGTTTATAGTTTTTCCAAAATAATGGATTTCTATAAATCAAATGGAAGGCTACCGAATTACGCTATTCTTGACACAAAAACTATGGGTTCCTCGGATGTTATTTCAAGCGATCTGCAAGAATATCTTGTCCCCACAAATAATTGTCAGTCAGATGATCCAGAAATTAGATCACTTGCACTGTCTATTATAGAAGGCGCTAGTTCGTCGTATGAGAAAGCAGATAGACTATTCAAATGGGTCAGAGATAATTTGAGCTATACATTCTATTACAATACAAAATACGGTGCGACGGGCATTCTAAAAACTCGTGATGGTAACTGTATTGATCACAGCCATTTATTAATAGCAATGGCAAGATCAGTGGGTATTCCTGCTAGGTATGCTCATGCGCAGTGCGAGTTTACTACCATGACAGTAGGTCATGTTTGGGCAGAATTATATGCCAACGGTACATGGTATACTGCAGATGCGACAAGTTCGAGAAATTCTTTAGGCGTTATGCAAAACTGTAAAATATTGTATTGGAAAGGCCGATATTCACAATTGCCTTTCTAATTTTTTTCTTTTTTTAAATTAATTTAAAATATTAAAAATAGATTTATTTCTGATCTAACAATCTTTGAAAATGTTTTGGTCAAAATCCATACTTTTGATTTTTTTAATTATTTTGCAAGTACTATTTAGTGGAGATTCTTTAAAATCTTTAATCCTAACCACTTTTGCTTTTAAATTCCTATTTTTCAATTGTTCTTCTAAAAATTCTTTTTCAAATTTCTGATCAGGACCAATAACAATTATATCCGGTTTAATTTTTTCCACTATCTTAAACATATCAGTTTTACTGCCTAAATATGCTTCATCCACAGGTTTTAGCATCTTTACAACTTCTAGTCTTTGGTTCTCACTGACGATAGGTATCCTTTTTTTAGCTCTTACTGTAATATCCCTAGCTAAAACTACAACTAGTTTAGAGTTTTTTCCACCTAGTTTTTTAGATTCTTCAAGGAAATATAAGTGTCCGGGATGAATAATATCAAAAGTTCCGGTAGCCATCACAGTTTTCATTATTTCACCATTAATTGATTTTTTGTAAGCATTGATTACATTAAATTAGATTTAATTAACTAAATATATTTCTGTTATAAAGAAGATAAATAAGATGCATGATATTAATAAAAGGAATTGGTACCAGTCCTTATGTAAGTGTGGGAAAAGTTAAAAAAATTCATAAAATAGAAGATCTGGCAGACATTGAAGGTGGAGAAATCATAGTACTCTCCAGAGCAGCAAGAGATATGTTATCATATCTAAGACAAGCTTCAGCAGTTGTGACTGACTACGGGGGAATAACCAGTCATGCAGCTATTGTTTTAAGGGAATTAAAAATACCTTGCATAGTGGGAACGGGTAATGCTACACAAATTCTTCAAGATGACCATATTGTTACTGTGGATGGAAAAACTGGCAACATTTATGACGGGTTTATAGAAATTGAAGAAGAGATAGATTATCTTGAATTATTTAATCCAGCAACCAATATTAAAGTTAACTTGAACATACCAGAAATAGCTGGTGAAGTAGCTCCTCTTTCTGACGGTGTTGGATCAATAAGGATAGAAAATATAATTATACGCACAGGAAAACATCCCACAAGATTATTAGATGAAAATAAACTAACCAATATAATCGTTAAGGGCGTAAAGGGAATAGTGGATGCCTTTTATCCTAAACCTGTATGGTTTCGAACATTTGATATTTTAAGCGACGAATTAACGCATTTAAAAGGAGGGTTAGTGGAAAAACGTGAAAAAAATCCTTTATTAGGTTTCAGGGGTATTTATAAAGATTTAAATAATACTGAAATATTAAATGCAGAATTTGAAGCTGTAAAAGAAATTATTGACAGCGGATATGATAATATAGCAATAAAAATTCCTTTTGTGAGGGATATTTCTGAATATATTTTAGCTAGAAATCTGTTAAAGGATGTGGGATTAAAACCTCATAAAGACATTAAATTGGGAGTTTCAATAGAAACACCTTCTTCAGCATTACTAATTGACGATTTTATTAAGGAAGGAATTGATTTTGTCTCCATTGGAATGAGTGATCTTACCATGGCTATTTTGGCTGTGGATCGAAGAAGTGTACGCGTAGCTAAGCATTTTAACTTGATCCATCCCGCAATTTTAAATACAACTAAATTTGTTATTCATAAATGCTTAAAAAATGAAATAGAAAGTTGTGTTTGTGGTTATGCTGCCACTGATGCAGAAATTGTAAGAAAACTGGTTGAATATGGAATAACTTCTATTTCTACTAATCCGGACCAGATTTTAAAAATGAGAAAAATAGTAGAGAATATTGAAAACAGCATAATATTGAAAGGATTTTCCAAATAAGGATTCAATTTATTGGATATTTCCTTTCATAAAAAATTTATAAAAAAATTAAAATTTTTTGCAATAAGAATTGAACTTATATTTTTAAAGCTTTTTTAAAATCTATTTTACCTTTATAAAGGGCTGATCCTATAACTACGCCAAAAACGCCTGTTTTTTTAAGTTTTATAAGGTCATCAATTGAAGTAATTCCCCCTGCATATATTATGGGTATATCTACAACCTCAAGTAGATCTAATGCAGGTGATAGTTCAAATCCATCCAGAAGTCCTTCTACATCTACATTTGTAAATAAAATAGCTCCAGCACCCTTTTTTTCAAATAATTTAGCAAGTTCTGGAGCTGTTTTATCAGTTGTTTGTGTCCAACCTTTAATAACCACTTTAGAATCTTTACTATCTAAAGCTACAATTATTCTTTCTTTTCCAAATTCCTCTGAAAGCTCCTGAACATATTCTGGGTTTTCAATGGCCATAGTACCTAATATGACTTTACTGACTCCTGTTTTTAGAAGATTTGCTGCATCTTCTTTTGTTCTTATTCCCCCTCCTAATTGAACTGGTATTGATACCTCTTCTACTATTTTTTCAATTATTTCCTGATTCTTGTTATCTTCTCCAAAAGCTCCGTCTAAATTTATTAAATGTAATAAACTAGCTCCTTGGCTCTCCCAATTTTTGGCAACTTCCACTGGGTTATCTATAACAATTTGTTCACTACCAGGTTCTCCTTGTACTAATTGAACACATTTACCATTTTTTATATCTACTGCTGGTATTATAAGCATGGATTTATTTAAATCAGACATTATAACCACTTTTTTCATATAATCAATATATTTCATTTTTTTTATTTAAAATTATTATTGGTAATCTTAATTAGAATTAAGTTTACTAAATATAACTTTAGTTATTTGATTGAAAGTTCTAATTACTTATCATCTTTTCTATATTTCCCATTTTTATATAGTATAAATATGCCTAAAAACATTAAAAGTCCAAACAATAATTGTAATATAGTAAATGGCTCTCCAAGAATTAAAAATGCGAATATTGCTCCAAATAATGCTGATAACGGAAAAATAGAACCTACTCTTGCTGAACCAATTTCTCTTATAGCAAAATATATGAGAACAAATGAAAAACCAATACTCACAATTCCTACAATAAATAAATAGGGTAATTTGTTAAAAGGAATATAAAAACTTATATTTAAGAATAGGGATATAATAAAAAGAATTAATCCTCCGATAACACATTTAAGGGCAGATATCAATAAAAGATCTCTTTTTCCACTTAAAAATTTACCTAAACTAGTATCAACACTCCAAAAGAAGGCAGCACCAATTATTAATAAATTTCCAATTTCCTGGCTTATTGAAATATTCTCAATTTGACCATTGGTAATTAAAAATACTGTTCCAACTATAAGAAATAAAAAACCAACTATATCTTTTCTAACAAAACGTTCTTTTAGAAAGAAAAAACCTATAATAATTATGAATAATGTTTCTGCGTTCATTAATAATGACGCATTAACTGCGGTGGTGTTGTTTAAACCATTTAAAAAAACTATAGGTGCTATTACAGTACCTAAAATTGCAGTAAGAAATAAAATTCCATAATCTTTATAAGTTATTATATTTTCTGTTTCAGTCTTATGACTTAATATATTGAGAATTTTGTCTTTTAAAGGGGAAAAACGGATTATCATTAGAAATGTTCCGGCTATAATATATGAAAGCGCTGCTAGAGAAATAGGATTAATGTCAACTAATAAAATTTTGTTAAGGGTGCTACTTATCCCAAAAAAAACCATTGCAGCAATAATGCTTAAATATCCCCATTTTTTATCTAGAAGTGTTTTCTTATCTTGAACATCATCTTCCTGACTTTTGATTTTTTTAGGTGACCTGTTTTTTGTTGGAGAAAATATTGAACGCATAAAATGAATATTGTTTATTCTAAATATTAATTATTTATCAAAATCTATATTGTACTATTCATTGAAATTCCAACAAATAGAATTATAACTTAGATAAGAATTTGAAAAAAATTAATCATTTAATAAATAATATTTTGATGAATCAATTTTCATTATGGTGGAATTATGCATCGGATAGCATTAAAATTAGCCTACCTTGGGACAGGGTTTCATGGCTTTCAAAGACAACCCGGGCTTCGAACTGTTGAGGACGAGCTTATCAGTGCTTTAAAAAAAGCGGATGTAATTTATGATACGAAAAGATCTGATTATTCCATAGCGGGAAGAACTGATCGGGGGGTTCATGCCTTAGGAAACGTAGTATCATTCAATACGTCTTCAAAATTTATTATTAACCATGTTAATAATTATTTACCAGAAGATATTCGAATAATAGGAATCTCTAATGTTTCAAGTGATTTTAATCCTAGATTTGCTAATGATAGACATTATAGATATTTATTGTATATTGAGGATGAAATTGATTTGGATTTGATGATATTAGCTTCAAAGAAATTTGAAGGAACCCATAATTTTCAAAATTTTTCTAAAAAGAGTGATAGAAGTTCCATTAGGACAATAAACAAATTAAAAATTTCACCCCAAGATGATTTTTTAATTATTGATGTTTGGGGAGAAAGCTTTCTCTGGAATATGGTGCGAAAAATTGTTTCTATATTATTAATGGTGGGTAAATTGGAAATCACTATATCAGAAATGGTTAATCTGTTTGTTCAAAGTTCAAATAAGTTCAATATTCAACCAGCTCCTTCAAATTCTTTAATATTAATGGACGTTAAATATAATTCAATAGATTTTGAATATGATTATTATGCTAAATCCAAATTTATGACTTATTTAAATAAAAAATTTAAATCAATTTACAGCCAGGCATTGGCAGAAAAAAATATGATAACTACATTAAAAGAATACTATTAAAAAAAATATAAATGAAGTTTCCTAGTTCTAAATAAATAAATAGTTTATAAATTATTTTTAGTAAATTTTAAGTGATATACTGTTATACCATTATATGGGTCCTTTAAACATTTTATAGTTAAAATACATTTTTTTTAGATAGATATAGAATTTTATTAAGTTTTTCAAGTTTTTTTTGGACAAAACTTATTTATATTTTAAATAAAAGAATAATATGCAGATATTATGATAAAAACAATTGTTATGGCCGGAGGAAAAGGTACCAGACTCCGTCCATTGACTTTTATCAGACCAAAACCTATGATTCCTTTGGTCAATAAACCTATTATGCAGTATATGGTTGAAAGACTGAGATCATATGGCTTTAATAATATGATAATTACTCTAAGCTACATGTCATCCCATATAAAACGTTATTTTAAAGATGGTTCACATATGAATTTGAATATTAAATATTCTGTGGAACCTTGGCCAATGGGGACTGGTGGGGGAGTTAAAAAGGTTAGAAACTTTGTTGATGATACTTTTTTTGTAATCAGTGGTGATGTTATAACTGATGTTAATTTTAATAAATTATTAGAGTTTCATAAGAAAAAAGGGGCCATAGCAACCATGGTTTTAACTCATGTGGATGATCCCAGTCATTTTGGAATTGCAGAAATGAATGAAGAAAATAAAATAGTTAATTATCTGGAAAAACCTTCCCCGGAACGTGTTTTCAGTAATATTGCAAATACTGGAACATACATTTTCGAACCAGAAATTTTCAATTTTTTAGATAGGAAAAGAGGAGAAGTAGATTTTTCCAAACATATATTTCCCGAACTTATTAAAGAAAATGCAGGATTATATGGTTATATTTTTGATGGTTACTGGAATGATGTAGGACGACCAGAGACGTATCTAAAAGCTACTTATGATCTGTTGGATCAGGAGATCAAACAAAAATTACACGGTAAAATAATTAAAGAAGAAATTGGGAGGTTAGGAGATATTTGGGTGGGTGAAAATGTTAAAATTGGCCCTAAAGTAAGAATAGAAGGGCCGGTTCTAATTGGTAATAATTGTATACTAGAAGAAGGATGTAGAATATCTCAAGGTACAGTCATGGGTGATAATGTTTGTATTAAGAAAAATGCTTATATTCAAGGTGCAGTTGTACTTTCCAATAGTGTTATTGGGGAAGATGCATTTTTAGATGGTTGTATTATAGATAGTAGGTGTAAAATCGAGGATAATGCTATTATTGAAAAAGGTGCAGTAATTGGTAGCTTTTCTGAGATAGGTTCTTATTGTATAATTAAATCTTCCAGATGCATTGCAAACAATGTACGTTTAGCTAACAATTCAGTTGTGGATTATGATTATTTGATGGGAACAGACTAATCTTATCGGGGTAATTAATGGTGGTTTTATATGTCTTTATATCTTAATGAGATTCGAGGAAATGTAAATACTGAAATAACTAATGAATTTGCTTGTAATTTAGGGACAGTTATTGGAAATTTTCTGCGATCCGAAAAAGTTGCAGTATTGGGAAGAGATATAAGTATTCCATCGCAGATGATAAAAAGATCTATAAGTTCAGGGATTATGGCCGCGGGGATCGATGTTTTTGACTGTGGAGTATCACCAATTCCGGCGGTGTTCTATTCTAAGGATATATATGATGCGAGTGTTGTGATTACAGTTACAGCATCCCATTTACATCCTGAAGATATAACAATAAAGATTTTTAGTGATCATGAAATTCCTCTAGCGCAGAGGAACCCAGAAAGAGTTGCTTGGGACGAAGTAGGTCAGCTTTCATATGTACATGATTATATTGATGAATATAGGAATGCAGTGGTTAAAAACTTAAACCAGAAGGTAATAAGTGAGAGGAACCCTAAAGTTATTTTGGATTGTGCAAAAGGAATTTTGTCTCCAATAACTCCTAATATACTATCTGAGTTAGAATGTGAAGCAATTTTAACCGGATGCCAGCCATTAGATAAGGCCACTAAATTTGCTGAACCGGGTCCTGATACATTGTCATTGATATCTAATCTGGTGGTGGCTGTTGGTGCGGATATGGGAATTGCAATGGATAACGATAGAGATAGGGTGGTTTTTATCGACGAAAAAGGTAATATAATAAGAGATCAAACTATCATCGGAATTTTTGCAAGGGATGCGCTGGAAGAAGAACCGGGTGGTAATATAGTATCTTCGGTGGTAGCTTCTATGTCTTTGGAAGAAATTGTAACTGAATCGGGCGGAAAATTGATAAAAACACCTGTAGATCTGGTTTTGAATGGTGTTTCAGAAAATAAAGCTATTTTTGGTGGTGATGAACCAGGAATGTATGTTTTCCCAAAATTTAATGGTTGTTTTGATGCAATATTTGCTGCAGCTAAGATGTTGGAAATAATTTGCAAAAATAATAAAAACTTATCTGCTCTCGTTGAAGAATTACCAGATTATCCTAGAACAATTTACACCATAGAGTGCCAACACGATGAAAAAGAATTAAAAATAAATCATTTAAAAGAAAATTTAAAAGATGAGGGTATTTTAGATTGTCAAGATGGAATAAGGGTTGATTGGGAAGATTCATTTGTTTTAGTCAGACCATCACGATTCGAACCTTTAATAAGGATATATGTAGAGGCAAAATCTCCAGAGATATTGCAAGATATTAGTCAAAAAATAAATAAATTATTTAAGGATTTATAAAACTACAATATTTTAATTATAACTCTAAATTCACCCTAATTCATCTAAACTATACAAAACGTATTTTTAAGTGTTTATTAAGTTAATAATTTATGTTATTTATTTTTAAAATTAAATATATAATTTTTATCACTTAAAGCGTTAAATCTAAACATATTAATAATATAATTTATCGTGCCAAATAGAATATATATTTGTTTTAACATAATAAACCATGTAATGTTTATTATAAACCATTAAAAGGAGGAAATTTCCTGGTTTATAAAAATTATAATGAAAAAACGTTTCAAAAAGATTCAGAATATTTGAAAGAGGACAAAATTACATCTAAAAATGAAAAAAATATAAATTCTGTTTTAAATATTAAAAAAAAGCATATTTGGAATATAGTTGGTTTTGATCCTGGTTTAACTGTCGGAATAGCTATTTTAGACTTAAATGGAGATTTGATTTCTTTAAAAAGTTGTAAGGAAATTCCTATATCCGAAATAATAAATTATATTATAAGCTTTGGAAAAACTTTAATATTAGCTACAGATGTTTATCCGCCTCCGAAAAAGGTTAAAAAATTAGCTACATTACTAAATGCTAAAATTTATTCGCCTAAAAAAGTCATGTCTGTAGAAAATAAGATTGAAATCGTTGAAAGTCATTTAAATCAAAAATCACTAATACAACGACCTAATAATGCCCATGAAAGGGATGCACTTGCTGCAGCGATAAAAACTTATAAAAATTATCAAAATAAGCTTAAAAAAATTGATAAAAGAGTTGATGGATTAGGTCTTTCGTCAGAAGAAGTAGATGAAATAAAAGCAATGGTAATTAAGGGAAATACTATAACTTCAGCCATTGATAAGGTTTTAATCGATTTTATTCAACTTTCATTTGAAGATGGTAATAAAGCCGAAATAGCATCATCATCTAAAATTGTAAGTGAAAAAATCAATCCAGAGATCGAAAAAAAGTTATCTAATCTTAAATTGCGGATAAAAAGGCAGGAAACTATTATTCAGCATTTAAAAAAGGAAAATCAATATTTGAAAGAGGAAACTAAAGATTACAAAGAAATAATAAAAAATCTGGAATTAAAAATAGAAAAGCTTCATTACGAATATTCCAAAAATATTCTGGACAAAAAAGAAATCGCATCAAAAGTTGCCTTGATAAAAGCATTTCAGGAAAAGTACCAGGAAGAAAAGACGTTAAGAATTAAATTAGAGGAAAATTTAGAATCTATTCAACATTTAGATTCCTTAAAGTTATCAAAAAATATCATACCTGTAAAAATTATCGAATCTTTTACTAGAGAGAGTATTAAGGAAGCCTGCCAGTATTGGAAGATTAAAAAAGGAGACATTGTTTTATTATCTAGTTCTCGTGGAGGAGGTTCTCAAACTGCTTCTTTATTGGTCAGAATAGGTGTAAAGGCAATAATAATTAATGATAAAATGGCACATACTGCACTTGAAGTTTTTGAAAAAAATAAAATCCCCCTCATAGATGCTAATAAAATTTATATTAATAGAATTGATGAATTTGCAGTAGTTAAAGAGGAAGATTTAAAGAAACAAATAGAAAAATGGAAGCTTAAAATTAAAAATAAGAGAGATAAAGAGGAAAAAACTAAATTATTAAGTATTATAGATGAATACCGTGCTCAAAGGAAAAGATTAAGTGATGATTCTAAATAGTTGATAATTATTTAGACTTATTTTATATAATAAATACATTTTAAACTAAATTGAAGTTATAATATCCATAGCAATATTAGAATTTAATTGATAGTTTATCTTGCAAGTAGAGAGGATAATATGAAAATTGCGATTATTATAGGGACCCGACCTGAAATTATTAAAATGGCACCGGTTATAGATGAAATTGAAAAACGTGAATTAGATTATATTCTAATTCATACTGGCCAACACTATGATCATGAAATGTCTGATCAATTTTTTTTAGATCTTGAACTTAGAAAACCGGATTATAACATAGGGGTGGGATCTGGATCACATGCAGATCAAACCGCAAATATGATGCAGGGTTTAGAAGAATTATTAATAACCGAAAAACCTGATTTGATAATGGTTCAGGGTGATACCAACGCAGTATTGGCGGGTTCATTAGTCGCCGCAAAATTGCATATTCCCGTCGGGCATGTAGAAGCAGGCCTTCGATCCTTTGATAAATCCATGCCTGAAGAGTTAAATAGGATGATAGCAGACGTTTGTTCTAAGCTATATTATGTACCTACCGAAGATTCTGCTTTAAATCTAATTTTTGAGAATATTAATCCTCACCAAATATTTATAACTGGGAATACTGTGGTAGATGCGTGTCTACGAAATCTTCAAATTGCTCAGAAAAATTCAAGTATTGAGAAGGAGTTTTCAAGAAATGGAGACATTATGGTTTTAACTATGCATAGGGCCGAGAATGTTGACAACCCAGAAAGACTTCATAATATTGTAGAGGCCTTAATGGAAATTAATCAAGTGACTTGTGTCTTTCCCGCACATCCTAGAACTGTTAAAAATCTTAAAAAATTTGGTCTTTTTGATAAATTAGATAATTCTTCTCATATTAAATTAATTAACCCTTTGGGATATCTGGATTTTCTTTTACTGCTATCAAAAGCAAAATTTATTATGACAGATTCAGGAGGCATACAAGAAGAGGCTATAACTCTTAATATCCCATGTTTAACTCTTAGATACAATACAGAGCGACCTGAGACTGTAAGTGCGGGGGGAAATATTTTGGTTGGAACTCAAAAAGATCAAATTGTTAATAGCTTCCTTAAAATTTCACAAGATAAAAAAATTTATCAACAAATGGAGAAAGCTCCTAATCCCTATGGCGATGGAAAAGCATCCAAAAAGATATTGGACGTTTCACAGAAAATGTATGATACCGGTAAATTGTTAATAGAGACTCCGGAAGATATAACCACTAATTACAAAAGAAAACTTCTTAAAGTCAATAGTCAAATTACAGTATTAGAATTTGAAAAATTAAATAATTCTAGGATTAACCTGGTTTATGAAATTGAAGTTCCAAAATTCCCCCACCCTCACTTGAATCTGAAAAATAAATATATAATTGTAGATAAATTTCAATAGAACTGAAACTACTAATAAAATCGTTTAAATAGAAATAAAGTTATAAGGATTTTGTATTTTAAAAATTTATTTAAATTAATTTATTATAATTAAATCATATCCATAAAGTATTATTTTATTTCACTGCAGGTTAAGGAGTTAAAATGTTCAATAAAAATTCAAAAATAGCCGTTTTCGGGCTTGGGTATATAGGCCTTCCAACCGCAGCTCTTTTAGCAAAAAACGGGTTTAAAGTAATGGGAGTAGAAATAAATAAGGAAATAGTAGATAATATAAACTTAGGAAAATCTCTTATAATGGAACCGGGGCTTGAACAACTGGTGGAGCAAGTTGTAAATCAGGGTAAACTTCAGGCAACCATTGACGGCATAGATGCAGTTAAAACTTCAAAAATTATGGTTGTAATTGTTCCCACTCCTGTTGATGAAAAAAATAATTCTGATCTTAGTGCAGTAGAATCCGCATGTAAAACAATTTCTAAATCCTTAAAAAAGGATGATTTAGTCGTAATAGAAAGTACAGTTCCTCCCCAAACTTGTGAAAATGTTGTCATACCCATCCTTGAGTCCAGTGGCTTAAAGGCAGGTTTAGATTTTTATTTAGCCTATACACCAGAAAGAGCTCTACCAAATAATACATTATATGAGATGACACATAACGCAAGGGTAATTGGGGGAATTAACCAAAAAAGTACAGATTTTGCAGCTTCCATATACAAAAAAATTACCCATGGAAAAATCATTAAAGTTAAAGATTTAATAACTGCTGAAATGGTAAAATTAATGGAAAATACTTATCGGGATACAAACATTGCTTTGGCAAATGAGATGGCTGTAATTTGTGAAAAACTAGGTATTGATGCTATAGAAGCGATAAAAGCTGCTAACCACCATCCACGCGTAAATATTCATACTCCGGGTCCTGGTGTGGGTGGGCACTGTTTATCCATTGATCCCTATTTCATTGTGGAAATTGCAGAAAAGGAGGGTACATCTGCAAATCTTATTAAAACAAGTAGAATGATAAATGAATCAATGCCTTTACATGTGAGTGATCTGGTAATAGAAGCTTTAAAGGACATAAAAAAGCATATTAATCATGCTTCAGTCGGTATTCTTGGAGTAGCATACAAAGGAAATGTTGCTGACACGCGGGAGACACCAGCCGAACCTTTAATAAATGATTTAAAAGAGAGGGGAGCCATTGTTAAGGCAAATGATCCGCATGTCCCCTCTGAAATTATCAAATCATTAGGAGCCATACCTGTAAGTACAAGTGAACTATTAGACTGTGATGTGGTAGTTTTAATTACAGATCATGATGAATATAAGGATTTAACTCCTGAAGATATTAAAAAAAGGGTATTTGTTTGTACCCGGCCGATCTTTAATCCTAATGATTTTCGAAAAAAAGATGTGATATTTAAGGGAGTGGGCCGTTTTTGAATTTACTATTTTTTGAATTTGCAACCGCAACAGGAAGTAAGGATCCCTCAATTTCATCTGAGGGTTTAGCCATGTTGGAGGGGCTTCTTACCGATTTAAAAGGGTTTAATTATTATTATCTGCTTTCAAAGCAATCAAATTCATATATTGATATTATTAATAATTATAACCAATCTAAAGGTTTAAATCCTATTCTATTTAACTGTAATTTGGAAAAATGGCTAGATAATAATATAAATAAATTTGATTCTTGCTTATTCATTGCCCCAGAAGAAGATAATGTCCTTTATAATTTGACTAAACTAATTGAAAATAAAGGAGTAAATGTAATAGGTTCCGATTCAAATGCAGTGAAAGTTTGTTCAAATAAATTAGAAACTTATGATAAACTAAAAAATATAGTACCAATAATAAAAACGGAAAAAGTATTATTTGAAGAGATTAATAATTATGAAAGATTTAATAAAGAATTCCAGGAAAACAATAAAAAGATTATTAAACCAGTTGATGGAGTATCGTGTTCAGGAGTATATGTTGTAAGGTCTTATAAGGAATTAAAAACCTTTGCATCATTAATAAAAACTAATTATCCTTACTTCGTCATGCAAGATCAGGTTAAAGGATTGCCATGTAGCGTAAGTTTATTATCTGATGGAATTAATGCAATACCGCTAAGTTTAAATGCTCAAGATATATCAATAATTAATAAATGTGAGTATAAAGGTGGTCACATACCTTTAAATCATGCAATGAGCACAAAAGCGAAAAAAATAGCTAAAGAAACCGTTGAAGCATTACCAGGTATAAGGGGGTATGTAGGGGTTGATCTTATACTGGATGATGAGGTATATGTGGTAGAAGTTAATTCTAGAATTACCACTCCTTATATTGGTTTAAGAAAAATAATAAATTTTAACCTGGCTAAATCTATTATAAATTCAGTTAAAGGCATTTTACCGGTAAACATATCATTGGAAGGGAAAGTTAGTTTTAAAAAGAAGGGAAATCAAATTTATATAGACGAAAATTGAAATTAATAATAATTTCATGCTTTAAGTTTATTAGGATGATTTAATATGAAAATCGCAGGTTTTGATGTTGGCGGAGCAAATACAGATGTTGCAATAATCGATTTCAATAATTCTGGGGAGATCTCTAATATAGAAGTCGATTATAAATATTTACCCATGTGGGCAAAGAAAGAGGAACTGGGTGTTGCCCTTAAAAAGCTATTAGGGCCGCATATCGATGATCTTGATGCTGTTGGAATTTGTATGACTGCTGAACTGGTAGATGCATATAAAACTAAAAAAGAAGGAGTTTTAGATATTGCAAAAAAAGTCAAAGAGGTTTTTAAAGTTCCGGTAGGTTTTGTTAGTGTTAACGGTATGGTAGATTATGAAAAACTTCATAATAATCCAGAAAAAGTTGCCGCTGCAAATTGGATAGCAACATCAATGATTGCAGCTAAAATCACTCCAGATTGCATTATGGTCGATGTTGGAAGTACCACAACCGATATTATACCCATCAAAAATGGATTGGAATGTGCCCAGGGAAGGTCTGATCTGGAAAGATTAGGGACCGGGGAGTTAGTTTATTCAGGAACTTTAAGAACGAATCTGGCAACCATAGTTCAACAGGTTCCTATAAATAATCAATGGTTTAGAGTTTCTTCAGAACTTTTCGCCATTTCGGCAGATGTTCACACTGTTTTAGACCTTATAGACAAAAAAGTTTATACTTGTGACACACCCGATGGAGCAGGAAAGTCTAAAGAAGAATGTATGCGCAGAATATCCCGACTAGTATGCGGGGATTTAGATGTTTTAGAAAAAAATGAAATAGAACAAATGTCAAACTATATTCACCAAGAACAAATAAAACAGATTTCAGAAGCCCTTTTAGAAGTATCCGCCGGTGAAGATATTAAAGTAGTAGGAACTGGTTTGGGTATGGATATTCTCGCAAAAAAAGCATCTGGATCCATTGGTTTGGAATTTATTGGAATGGATACAATTTTTAGTAAAGAAGAATGTGTGGTGGCACCTGCTATTGGAACAGCACTTTTAATGCAAGATTACCTAAAAAGATAATTAATACTAATTAAAGAGTAAAATCTATTTTATTATAATCTTTAATTTTAGAATTTTTTACATAACATGATTTTTTATTTGAAGATAAATTATTTATACTGGTTTCAAGTATAATTTTATGAAAAATATAAATATAAAATAAAATTATTAATGGTTTAAATAAACAATAAAATCTTATAAGTGATTTAATGGAAAAAAGAGTATTTAAAAGACTTATAATTGCAGTATTGGCCCTATTTATATTCTTAATTTTATTTGCTAATTGGAGTGAGCATTCTACTTTAGGTTCAGATGAAAGAGGTTACGTAACTAAGGATGTATATGCTCATTATGGTGAATCTGATAAGAAAATAGCGGTGGTTACTGGAATACATCCTCGAGAAAGTATTGCAATTGGTTTAGTGCAAGACGTGGCAAAATTTTATGCATTGACTCATGGTATAGAACTAATAAATTATAATATAGTGGTAGAGTTAAATTCTGAAGATTATAGTGCTGGTAGAAACAATGGTGAAGGTTTGGCCGCCCAATATATATTGCCTGACGTTAAAAATTCGGACTATGACTTGATAATAATTGCCCACGCCCACGAAGAAGGTTATGGGGAGGGCTATTATATAGCCACACCGTATATGGATTCAAAATCCGTATATCTAGCCGAAACTGTTAAAAATTCTCTAAAAGATTTTAATTACTATAAAGCTTCAAAAAAAGGTAAAAAAAGTACATCAGCAATTCGGTTTTCAAATCCACTTGCAGCAGCAGGTTATCCTACATTTGTTTATGAAATTCCAGAATGGGACGGTTACTTAGAAGCATTTTACATGACATACCGCTTAATAGATGCATCTTCTAGTGCAATAGGGACTAATTTTTACAATTAAAATCTTTATTTTTTTATTTATTATATTTTAAATTAAATTAATCATACGGATTTTAAGCTGGCATTTTATGAAATAATTATTTATAAGGTCTTTTTTTTTATTTTCACTGGCAATTCACTATCTTTACATAATTCAAATTCATATCCACATTCAGCGCATTTAACTATTCCAACTTCTCCTTGGGGGATATGTTGTATATAAAATCCGTCCTCGGTGGGTTTAATATTTTTTCTTGATATTTTTTTATCTTTACAACCACATTCTGGACATTTTTGGCTAAGTTCCTCTGCTTTCATCTAATTCCTCAATATTAATGATTCAATTAAGTTAAATTAATTGTTAGTATTCTCACGAATTGTATATGTTAAGTCAGGCATTTAAAGTTTTAATAATATTTCCTATCAATACTAATTTAAACTAAAATATAGAATTATATCTAATATTAAATTAAAATGCCATTATTCCTCTTTAAAAGTATAAAAAGAAGTTTAAAGCACTACAAAATCTTCATAAAATAATTAAATAAAAAAATATTAAAATAAAATTATATTTTTAAAAAAGATAAATAAGGGGATTTTGGTGAAATAATTTGTTACTAATACCATACATCTTTCAGACCTATGGCATAGGCTATCATATTAGCTGAAATATGCAAAATAACAGTTATTATAATTATAAGTATTATCATTTCAAATGGTAAAACAACAATTATTGATGCGAAAAAAAGAGCTCCGACAACAAAATCAAGTTGATCTAAACCTGGTGCGGGTTTTCCACGCTCTATATGTATTCTACGCTTAATAAAACTTCCACAAGCATCTCCAATTAGAGCTCCACCACCTAAGAACAGACCTAATAATACTCCCTCCAACAGATTTCCTGAAATCATACCTTGAATAAAACCTATCAAAGTTCCTATCAGAGTTCCAATTATCAATCCTCTCCATGTTACACCATCTCCAATTATTCGTCTTCCGTCCTTAAAAGATTTTCCAAAATCTACTGGAAGTCCACCGCCAAAGCTAAGCGCTGCAACATTCGCTAGGTATGCTGGTAACATAAAGTATATTACATAGACTGACATATTTAGAACATTAGTAATATCGGTATTCATTATTTTCCTCCAGATAATAGGTATTAATACATGTAATCAAATGCGATGTTAAAGTAAAGCAATGATTTTTATATGATTTGTAACATTCATTAAATATATATTAGGTGAAATTATGTTTATCAAGAAAACGAAAAGCTTGTGTCCTGAATGTCTTAAAGTTGTTGAAGCTGAAGTTTACCGGGAAGGCGATAAAGTAATGGTAAAAAAAGCGTGTTCAGAGCACGGTGAATTTAAAAATGTTTATTGGAGCAATGAAGAGCTCTATGAACTGGCCATAGATAGCAATTATAAAGGTGAGGGTATTGAAAATCCTCAAACTGATATTGATAAGGGCTGTCCCTTAGATTGTGGTTTATGTCCTGAACATCAAAGTCATACAATATTAGGACTTATTGATGTAACTAATCGTTGTAATATGAAATGTCCGGTATGTTTTGCCAACGCAGCTGTATCTAAGTATGTTTATGAACCAAGCTATGAAGAAATACGGCAGATGTTAAGAAATTTAAGAGATAATGAACCTGTTGGTGCTCCAGCTATACAGTATGCTGGTGGGGAACCAACCGTAAGAAAAGACATTGTAGATTTAATTAAACTAGCCAAGGAAGAAGGATTTTCACACACACAAATTGCAACTAATGGAATTAAACTGGCTAAAAATCCTGAAATGGTAAAAGAACTAAAAAAAGCCGGTTTGAACACAGTTTATCTACAATTTGATGGGATTACTGAAGAACCTTATATTAATAACCGGGGCCGAAATATTCTACCCATAAAATTAGAGGCTATAGAAAACTGCAGAAAAGAAGGTTTAGGTATAGTACTGGTTCCTACCATTGTAAAAGGAGTTAATGAAGATCAGATAGGTGATATTATACAATTCGCTGTTGAAAATATTGATGTTATAAGGGGAGTTAATTTCCAGCCCGTTTCATTCGCTGGCAGGACTCCTGCAGATGAAGTAGAAAAACAACGTATAACTATACCCGATTTTGAACAACTAGTGGAAAAACAAACTGATTCTAAAATAACAATTGAAGATTTTTATCCAGCATCATCTGTTTTCCCTATATCTGAATTTATAGAAGCCATCGAAGGCGAAACCCAAGTTACTTTTACTTGCCACCATCATTGTGGTGCAGCTACCTATGTTTTTATTGATAATGGAGATATAATCCCAATCACACAATTTATTGATGTTGATAGATTCTTTGATCTACTTTCTAAAAGTGCTGACGATATTAAAGATGGAGGAATAACAGGTAAAGCTAAAACACTTGCTAGGGCTACAGTAGAACTACCGAGAACAGTTGACAGATCCAAAGCTCCTAGTACTATAGATATCAAAAATATACTTGTAAAAGTTTTTAAAGAACGATCATACTCGGCCTTGGGAGATTTCCACCATAATACATTATTAATTGCGTGCATGCACTTTATGGACCCTTGGAATTTTGATACTGATCGGGTTAAAAGATGTGTTATTCATTATGCTGTTCCTGATGGTCGAATAATACCATTTTGTACCATGAATAACTTATACCGTGAACAGATCGAGAAAAAATATGCTAAACCCCTTAAAGATTAGCATATTATTTTTTAGCCAGTTAAATTTATTAAATTAAAGAATGGTTGTTCAATTGATTATTAAAACTCCATCCCGACTTCATCTAACACTTATTGATATGAACGGGGCCTATGGCCGGATAGATGGTGGAGTTGGGATCACTATAGAAAATCCCCAATTAGTTCTCGAAGCAGAGTCTATCCCTGAAAAAAATATTGAAATAATATTTGATTCATCAAATAAAGAATCTTCTAATCTAAATAAAGATTTGAGAAATAATTACATCTTTAAGATAGAATCTGCAGCTAATAAAATGAGTGATTTTCTTAATATTGGGCATGGATTTAAATTTACCGTTAAAAAATTGTATTTAAGTCATTCTGGCTTAGGATCAGGAACTCAATTATCTCTGGCAGTGGGTAAAGCTGTGGTTAATATTTCTGGAGAAGAGGTAAAAACTCAGCAAATTGCTAAAATTGTTGGAAGAGGCGGTACTTCTGGTATAGGTGTTGCTGCATTTGATTATGGGGGTTTTCTAGTTGACGGCGGCCATGAAAAATCTCAAAAGGCAGATTTTTTACCATCATCTGCCTCATCAGCTTCCCCACCACCGGTTATTGCCCGTTACAATTTTCCAGAAGATTGGAAAATAATATTGGCAATTCCAAATATTGATGATAGGGTTTCTGGGCTAAAAGAAATAAATATTTTCCAGGAATATTGTCCTATTCCATTAAAAGAAGTGCAAAAACTCAGCCATTTAATCTTGATGAAAATGATGCCCGCAGTATTAGAAAAAGACTTGGATTCTTTTGGATTTTCAGTTAATCAAATTCAGGAAGTAGGGTTTAAAAAAATTGAATTAAAACTACAAAACCCTGTTATTAAAAAAATTATGGATAATATGAGATCTTCAGGTGCTGATGGAGTGGGTATGAGTTCTTTTGGACCAACAATTTATGCGGTGGCAGATACAAATATAAAAGATATAGAAAAAGCAGCTTTAGAATCAATGGAAGATATCGGTGGAAAAATAATTAAAACAAAAGCCCATAACCAGGGGGCTATAATAGAATAAATTCTTGTTTTATTGCAGTGATTTATATGATGGAAGAGATGAAAGGTAGTGTCTGGACATTTGGAGATAATATTGATACTGACGTAATTATTCCAGGAAGATATTTAAGAACTTTTAATTTAGATGATCTTGCAAAACATGTGATGGCAGGTATAAGTCCTGATTTTGCTAAAAATGTAAAAAAAGGAGATATTATAGTGGCGGGCTGGAATTTTGGCTGCGGTTCTTCGAGAGAACAAGCACCTGTAGCATTAAAGCACGCCGGTGTTGCAGCGGTTGTAGCCAAATCATTTGCAAGAATATTTTATAGGAATGCTATAAATGTTGGTCTTCCAGTAATTATTGCTGATGTAGAATCTGATGAAGGAGACATATTAAAAATTAATCTAGAAAAAGGCGTAATAAAAAATATTGCAAAAAATAAGTCTTTTGAGATTGAACCATTTGAAAAGTTTATGTTAGAAATATTAACAAATGGTGGTTTGGTTAAACATTACTTAAAGCAAAAGGATGAGGTCAAATAAAATGAAATGCCCCATTTGTGGCTCTGAGTCTTACGACGTTTTAAAATCTAAATTAGTGGATTCAAAGGCAGTCAAATCTAGAAAATTATTATTAAAATGCCAAGATTGTGGAACTGTTTATAGAGATATTATTACTGAGAAAAAACCTCAAGATTATCGAATAATTATAAGTGAACATGAAAGGTCTAAAAAGGACTTCATAAAGCTTTATCCAGAAGATTTAATAGAAGTAGGAAATATTTTAGATGCCAACGGCACTATGGTTGAAATTAACTCCCTGGAAACAAAAAAAGGATCAAGAGTGGAAAAAAGTATACTTTCTGAAGTAGAAACGATTTGGGCAACATCGATTGATATGCCGGCAAGGGTAGGAGTTTCAATAGATTTCAGGGGAAGAATTCTATCAAAAAAGGTAGATATGCCCCGTGATTTTGAATTTAATGTGGGAGATATTGTAAAATTGGGAAAATATATTTTCCAGATTAATTCCATGAAAACAACTGAAGCTAAAATAAGAAAAGGTTCTTCTAAGGCCTTCCAGATTAAGAGAGTATATGGAAGACCTGTGAGGAATGTTGACCATTATAATTATGATCTAACCAGCAAAGTGGTAGGATGATAGTTGAAAGAAAAGAATTAGTAGAAAGACTCCTAAGCGCGGGTTATATAAAAACTAATGAAGTAAAAAAGGCCATGGAATCAGTTCCCCGAGAAGAATTCATGCCGGATAAGGTTAAACAATACGCATACGTGGATCAACCCTTACCAATAGGTGAAGGCCAAACAATTTCTGCACCACACATGGTGGCAATTATATGCGAGGAACTCGAACTTGATGAAGGAATGAATGTTTTAGAAATAGGTACAGGGTTTGGTTACAATGCTGCTGTTGTTTCTGAAGTTATTGGTAATTCTGGGCGTGTTTACAGCATAGAAAGATTATCAAAACTGGCTGATACTGCAAGGAATAATTTAAAAAGGACAGGTTATGCAGATAGGGTTTCTGTTATTGAGGGTGATGGTACTAAAGGTTACGAAGAAAAATCACCATTTGACAGGATTTATTTAACAGCAGGGGCACCAGATATACCGGAACCATTGAAAAAACAGCTCAAAATCGGTGGAAAACTTTTGGCACCTGTCGGTCAATCTAGTTACTCCCAGGAACTGTTGTGTGTTGAAAAAAAAGCAGAAGGAAAATATAAAGTACAGAGTCTTGGAGGGGTAGCATTCGTTCCTTTAATCGGAGAATATGGCTGGCCTAACGAATAGAACAATGAATAATCTCTAAATATCTTTATTATATAGCATATATCAAAATATTTTTTCTTCATTTTATTAAATTAATATATAGGAATATAAAAAAAGAAGAAAAAAAATCATAATTGATTTTGCTGCATGATTATAACACTGTTGGCATTGATATAAATGAAATTAACAAATTTTCCTTGAGTTGTGAATACTGGATTATAGCAGTAGTGTCATTTTTTCAGAAGTATTATTGGTATTATTAGCAACTTCTTTGGATTTCTAAATTTATTTAATTGCCCCTAATAGTTGAATTAAATCGAAAAATAATAAATTTATAAATATTGATATTGAAACGAAAATTTTGTAAAAAATTAATCTTTAATTTATATTAATAATTCTTAAAATAAATTTGAAAAAAAATAAGCCTAATTTTGAATTCTTTATAAATTAACAAAATATTATTAAAGCTGATTTAGATGAAAGTTTACATTGAAACATTTGGATGCACCTTTAATCAGGGTGATTCTCAGATCATGGCGGGTCTTTTAGAAGAAAATCATGCTGAAATAGTTCAAAAAGTAGAAGATGCTGATGTTATTATTGTTAACACCTGTTATGTGAAGCATCCTACTGAACAGAAAATGTTAAATCGCATCCATAAATTACAGAAACAATTCCCAGAAAAAAGTTTAATCATTGCAGGTTGTATGGTTGAAATTGACCCTGTAAAATTGAAAAAAATTGCTCCTGATGCCGGATGGATTGGACCCCACCGAATAAAATCCGTGCATAATGTTGTTAAATCATTATCTCAGGGAGAAAGAATTAGGTTAACAGGGTTCACTGGAGATATTAAAGTAACTTTACCTAAAATGCGTTATAATCCATATATAAACATAATACAAATATGTGAAGGATGTATGGGAGAATGCACGTATTGCTGCACCCGATTTGCTCGAGGAAAACTTCAGAGCTATCCCTCAAATATGATAGTTTCTGAGGCCCAAGATGCAATAGCTGAAGGATGTAGAGAACTTCAGTTAACTGCACAAGACACTGCGGCCTATGGTATGGATAGCGGAGAAAGTCTTTCCTTACTCATAAAAAAAATAAACCGGATTGAGGGTGATTTTAGGGTAAGAATAGGTATGATGCACCCTAAAAACATAATTGAAGATCTAGAAAATATCATAGAAGCATTTAAGGGAGATAAAATATACAAATTTTTACATATCCCCATACAGAGTGGCAATGACCAGGTTTTAAATGACATGGGTCGTGGAAGTACAGTTTCTGATTTTAAAAATGTAGTCAAAAAATTCAGAGAGGAAATTCCAGAAATTTCCATTGCTACCGATGTTATAGTAGGATACCCTACTGAAAATGAAAAAGCATTCATGGATACTTATAAATTAATGGCAGATTTAAAACCGGATTTTATACATATTTCCAAATACAGGCATCGTCCTAGAGCGACATCGTCTTCTATTGATGAATTAGATTATAATATAATTAAAAACCGGTCTAAGAAATTGGATAATTTAAAATCACGGATAAGTTATGAAAAAAATAAAGAATTAGTAGGTACTAATAAAAAGGTTTTAATAACGGGTAAAGGTCCTAAAGGAGGATATACAAGTTTTACAGATTCTTATAAAATGGTAATTGTTGATTCAGCAGAACCTGGAACTTTTACACATGTAAAAATATTAGAAGCTCGTTCCACCTACTTAAAAGGTACAAAAATAAATTAAATCCACTTTTTTTATTAAATCAATAATATAATTTATTAGGATTCTAGAATTACCTGAAAATATTATTTAAAATCAAAATTACAGAATTAGATATTTTAGTATTAAAATAAAGTGCCGTGGGCCGGACTTGAACCAGCGACATCCAGATCTTCAGTCTGGCGTTCTCCCAACTGAACTACCACGGCAAATGGGCCGGACGAGATTCGAACTCGTGATCACCTCCGTGTCAGGGAGGTATCATACCCCTAGACCACCGGCCCAAGTCGAGTCCATCTAGGGTATGATGATATTCATATATAATCTTTTCCCCTTTTTAAATCTGAAAAGTTAAAATTTAATTTCTTTTAGACAATTTAAATTATTATTAATTTAAATATAAAAATAGATGCTCTATCCAATATTAATGAGTAGAGATATTAAATATTAGTAACAAAAATATTAAAATATTCGTTATATTAAGGGATTTTCATGAAATTAGATATAAACCCCCCTAAAGAAAAATATAAAATTTTATTTATGGCATCTTTACTATTTTTTTCCTCATTATTAACATATTATTTTCATATAATTTTAAATACTGGGGTCATATTCACTCATTTTTTTTATATACCTATTATACTATCTGCATTGTGGTGGAAAAGGAAAGGTATAGTGGTTGCAGTATATTTAGCATTATTTCTCATTGTAACTGATCTAATATTTGGTCTGAGCGTTGATATACTAACAAATGATATATTCCGTTCAGTTATATTTACTTTTGTAAGCATGGTAGTAATCTTACTAAGTGAAAGCATAGAAAAATCAAAGGTAATAATAGAAAAAAGCGAGAAAAAGTTTAAATCTGTTGTCCAAACAGCTGTTGAGGCAATAATAACGTTATCTTATGATGGAAACATAGTTTCCTGGAATAAAGGTGCAGAAAAAATATTTGGATACAAAGAAGAGGAAGTAACTGGCAAACATATTACGGTTATTATGCCAAAGAGGTATCGCCAGAGATTTAAAGAAAGCTTTAGTAGGTTTTCTCCTTCAGATGCAAGCCAGGAATATCTCAGTAAAATGAAAGATATGAATGCTCTAAGAAAAGACGGATCTGAATTTCCTTTTGACATATCTATTGTTAATTGGAAGGCCGGTGGGGAGTTATTTTTCACAGCCATAATTAGAGATATATCTGAGCGCAAAAAATTTGAATCTGCATTAAAAAACTCTAAAAAAAGATTCGAAACTATTTTTGAATATGCTCCTGATGCATATTATCTTAATGATTCAAAGGGACATTTTATAGATGGAAATAGGGCTGCTGAAGAACTTGTTGGTTATAAAAAGGAAGATTTGTTAGGAAAAAACTTCCAAGAAGCAGGTATTCTACCTTTAAGTCAAGTACCAAAGGCTTTGAAACTTTTAGCAAAAAGTGCCGCTGGACTTTCAACAGGTCCTGATGAAATAATATTGAAAACTAAAAGTGGCACTAAAATAGATGTTGAAATAAGAACCATTCCCATTAAATTAGATGAAAAAAGAGTAGTTTTAGGTATTGCTAGAAATATTACTCAGCGTAAAAAAGCTGAGGAAATACAAGCTCGACTTGCAGCAATAGTAGAGTATTCTGATGACGCTATTATTGGGGAAGATTTAGAAGGAACAATTATAAGCTGGAATAAGGGTGCTGAAAATATATATGGATATTCAAAGAGTGAAATGATTGGAAGAAATCATTCATTTTTAATCCCCTCTGAAAAATCAGAAGAAAAAGAAACAATACTTAAAAAGATAAGAAAAGGAAAAGTGGTTGAACATTACGAAACTATTAGATATCGCAAGGATGGTAAAAAGATCTATGTTTCACTTACTGTTTCTCCAATTAAAGATACAGATGGCAGATTAATAGGTAATTCTATTATTGCCCGTGATATTACTAATATTAAAAAGGATGAGATTGCTTTAAAGGAAAGTGAAGAAAAATTCCGAGAAGTATCTAATAATGCTAATGATCCAATTGTTCTATTGGAATTACAGGAAAATGGTTTGCCTGGACATTTTCTTGAAGTTAATGAAGTTACTTTAGACGGTTTAGGCTACAGCAAAGAGGAACTTATGAAAATGAGTGCTTCAGATGTCATCGCATCCGAAAAAACAGAAGATCTTTTAGAAGTTGCTCAAGAACTTTCAAAATATGGTCAAGCCACTTTTGAAACATTAGCTTTAACAAAGAATGGTAATAAAATACCTGTGGAAATAAATACTCACACTTTCTTACTTAAAGATGAAAAAGTTATTCTGGCCATAATAAGAGATATTAGCGAACGTAAATTAGCGGAAGAACAAATTAAAAAATCTTTAGCAGAAAAAGAAATGCTTTTAAAAGAGATTCATCATAGGGTGAAAAACAATTTAATGGTTATTTCCAGTTTATTAAGTCTTCAGTCAAGATATATCAAGGATAAAGCTGCACTGGATATCTTTAGGGAAAGTCAAAACAGGGCAAAATCCATGGCATTGATACATGAGCGTTTATATCGTTCCACTGATCTTAAACGAATAGATTTTGGGGAATATATTCGGTCATTGACCACAGAACTTTACCACACATATGTGCCGGATCCCAGTTTGATAAAGCTTAATGTTAATGTGGAAGATTTAATGTTAGATATCAACACTGCTATTCCTTTAGGATTGATAGTAAATGAACTGGTCTCAAACAGCATGAAACACGCATTTCCTAAGGGTAAAGCGGGAGAAATTACTATTGAATTGTATTCTAAACATTCTGAATATACTTTAAGTGTAAGTGATAACGGAATTGGATTCCCTGAAGATTTGGATTATAAAAATACTAGTTCTTTAGGCTTACAACTTGTAAATAGTTTAACAGATCAAATTGGTGGAACAATTGAATTAGACAGGGTTCAGGGAACTAATTTTAAAATAAAATTTGCTGAAGAAAAATTTGATTAAAAAAATCGATGTTTAAAATAATTTAATTGTATTTAAAAAAATAAAATAAAAGTGAGTTTAACTAAATTATACTATTTCTGTAAACTCTTTTTTTGGAGCACCACAAATAGAACAAATTTCTTGTGGTTCTTTTTCTACAGTATTTCCACAGAAATTACATACATAATATATAACTTCTATGTTTTCACCTAGATTTTCTAATGCATTTTGGTATAGATTGGCATGAATTTCTTCTACTTTATTGGCTACATCAAAGCTCCATTTAGCAGCGTCATTTCCATCTTTTTTAGCTTCTTCTATAAATTTAGGATACATATCTTTAAATTCTTCTTCTTCCCCCGCAATAGCAGTTTTAAGATTCTCTTCGGTGCTTTGTATTCCTTTTAAAACTTTAAGGTGATTATGTGCATGCACAGTTTCTGCTTCAGCAGCAGCTCTAAAAAGCCTTGCAACTTGGAAAAATCCTTCTTCCTGAGCTTTTTCAGCGAATGCTAAATATTTCCTGTTCGCTTGTGATTCTCCTGCGAATGCTTCTTTTAAATTATCTTCAGTACTCAAATTATCCCTCCAGAATTTTTTAAATAATATTATCAATGGATTTTATTGAAAGTTCTATATTAATTTAATTGCGACATTAGAATATTGAATTTATAAATTTTAAAGCAGACTTTTAATCATACTCTAAAATGAAACTAATTTCATTAGTGAATTTAGTAAAAATTCTTAAATTTAAGTTCAATATCTTAAAATGATCCAGTTTCATCTAACTGTTAAAAATTAACTAAAAAAATACAATAAAAATCGATAGAAAATCGTTAAAAAAAATAAAAGAGAAAAAAGAAAAATATTAAGCTGATTTGACGGCCATTTCAATATCATCTGCTTTGACGGTTTTTCTTCCAGCGTGTTTTGCGAGAGCCACAGCTTTTCTGGCGATTTCTTCGCCTTTTTCTTCCAATGCTTTAGCTAATTCTTCTTTTGCGTCATCGCTGATTCTTTGAGCACCGGCATTTTTTATGATTCTCCCAACTGGAGCGATTGGTAATTCAGCCATAATTTCACCTCCAGATTAAGCTATGACCCAATCATATTTAAATTTATCGTTTTTAGTCTAATTTTTGACAATGATCAACACTATAAAGTTCAAAAAATTGGATCATACATATAACCAAAAATTTTAAACTGCTAAACTTGAATATGAAATCCTATGTTCAGCAAGTTAAATATTGATCCCCACATAGAAGATATTCTTCAAAAGGCCATGGATAAAGAAATATCTATTCCAGAAGCTGAAACATTGATGAAAACTAATGGAAAAGAATTTCAAGCATTAATAGTAACTTCAGACCTAGTTAGAGAAGATTTAGTTGGTAACGAGGTAACTTTTATCCGTAACTGGAACATAAATTTCACTGATATTTGTACAGGAAATTGTGGGTTTTGTGCTTTCAAAAAAAATGAAAAAAACGAGGATTCTTACTTTTTAACCATTGAAGAAATTGTAAAAAGGTCAGTAGATGCGGTAAATCAGGGTGCCATCGAAATATGTATCCAGGGAGGTTTGCATCCTGATGTTGACATATATTTCTATGAAGATATACTTTTGAAAGTTAAAGAGGTAATTCCTCAAGTACATCTCCACGCTTTTTCGCCTATGGAAATTTTTTACGGAGCTTCTAAGGCAAACATAACAATAAAAGAAGCATTGAAACTTTTGAAAAAAGCAGGACTAGGATCCATGCCTGGAACAGCAGCTGAGATATTAAATGACGATGTTCGCAGTATTATATGTCCAAATAAACTCAATACTTCTCAATGGATAGAAGTTATCCAAACAGCCCATAATGTTGGAATACCCACCACATGTACTATGATGTATGGGCATGTGGAGAATATTAAGCATCGAATTGAGCATTTGGAAATTTTAAGAAATATACAAAGAGATACCGGAGGTTTCACCGAATTTGTTCCATTAACTTTCATGCACGAAAATGCTCCTATATATAAAAAAGGAATTTCAAGTCCAGGAACAACTGGTTCTGAAGATATGAAACTATATGCAGTTTCCCGATTAATGTTTAGGAATTTGATCAATAATATTCAGGTATCTTGGGTAAAACTAGGTTTTAAGTTTGCACAGTTGTGCCTTACCGCAGGTGCTAATGATCTAGGCGGTACTCTAGGCGAAGAAAATATATCTAGGTCTGCAGGTGCTAAACATGGAGTTTATACTGCTCCATCCAATCTTGAAAGAATTATAAAAGATATTGGTAGAACGCCAGCTGAAAGAGATACTTTATACCAAAATATAAGATTAATTTAGTATAACTTTTTGATATTAATCTAATTCGGCCTCTTATTAATATAAACGCTTATTAATCTAAGAATTAACTTATACTTTTTTTATAACTGTATATTATAATATTATAGAAATTTTAGTGAATTTTATTTCCAATAATTAAATTTCCACAATAATCTCATTTCTACGGAATAAACCGGGCACTAAAGGTTGATTATATTGGGCCACTACAAAGTTAGATTTAGGTTCTAAATTATTTTTCTTGAGCCAATCTTTTAATTCTTCAATCTTTTTATTGGCTAATTTCTTTTTAGCTCTACCAGAAAATCTTAAAACAGCAGTTTTTTGACCTTTAACTTCTTTAAATTTAATTCTTTTATCATTAGGCTCAGGTAAAGATTCTAAAGTATATTTTGATGGCATGGTAAATGAGATACGGTAGACTTGTGTGGCTGTTTTTTCTTCAGTAACCGGCACAGTCATTTTAATTTTTTCAGATTCATTTAACAATTCTTCGGTAACGGGAGTGGTCATTTTAATCCTTTCAGATTGTTTTAATTCTTCTTCAGTTACAGGTATGGTCATGGGAATTTTTTCAGATTCATTTAAATTTTCTCCAGAAACTGGAGCAGTCATGGGAATTTTAGATTTCTTCCGGTTACCTCCAAAGATATAACCTGCTAATATGGAAAATCCTCTTCCCAATGCAGTATCATAATCTGCCTCCACATCTACCTGAGCTAATATATAACCTGGATATTTCCTAATTTCTATATTTTCATCTTTACTTTCAACCACATATTCTGGACTTTCAGTCATTTAAATCCCCCAAAAATCTTTTAATAATATCAATACTAAAGAATCACTTTAATAATTCTTGCATGATCTGGACACCGGTAGAAGTTCCTATTTTATCTGCTCCCGCTTCAATCATTTTTTGAGAAGTTTCTAAATCCCTTATACCTCCCGCAGCTTTTATTTTCATCTTAGGACCTACTGTATTCCTCATTAATTTTACATCTTCCACGGTGGCTCCTGAAAGACCACCATAAGCGGTGGAGGTTTTAACATAATCTGCACCAGCATCTTGAGCAATTAAACAACCTCTGATTTTTTCTTCTCTGGTTAAAAGAGCTGTTTCAAGTATTACCTTAACAATTTTGCCATCTGCAGCAGAAACTACTCCAGCTATGTCTTTTTTTACCACATTATCCTGACCGGATCTTAAGGCACCTACGTTCATAACCATGTCAATCTCAGCTACTCCTTTTTTGACTGCTTGTTTTGTTTCGAAAGCTTTTGTTTCTGGAGTTTGAACACCGAGAGGAAATCCCACCACCATGCAGACATCGATATCTGTATCTTTTAGAATTTTAAGAGCTAAAGAGGCATTATATGGAGTAACACATGCACATGCAAAACCATATTTCAATGCTTCTTGGCATAATTTTTTAATATCATTCTGTGTGGCGTCACCCTTTACATTGGTATGATCTATTCTTTTTGCAAATTCTTGTGGGGATTCTAATACGTTTGTCATTTTATCACTTCTATATTTTATTATATACAATTTATTTTAACAATTTAGACATATAGGGTCCTTTAAGCTCATATCCATTTTTACGATAGTAATTTCTAACTCCAATCCCACTGTTTATTAAAATTTTCTTTTTGTCAAATGATTCTTTAGCTATCCGTTCTGCTTCTTCTAAAAGATTCTTCCCATAACCTTTATGCTGCCACATATCTTCGATTTTTTTACCTAGTGGTATCATAGGCCCATAAACATGTAATTCACGTATTAACGCCGTATCACTATCTATTTCCGGTCTGTGGGCTTTTAATGACGGAATTCTAAGCCTTATAAAACCAATTAAGACATCCGATTGGGGATCTTCTAAGGATAGGAAAATTTCCTTACCTTCTCCAGCATCATACTCCTCTTTTAAAAATTTGATATTATCATTTTCTGGAAATATTCCCTTTGAAGCTTTATGTCCTACTTCACGACACCTAATACACTTACAATTAACTCCATCCTCACTTATCTTATTATAAACAAGTTCTCCTAGGTTTGATTTTTTGACTCCTGCTTCAATGAGGGGTGATGGAATATCACGCTGAATTCTCATAGTTCTAACCCATTTTGGAAGTATTTTCTTGATTTCCACTATTAAATCAACAGCTTCTTGAGTATTATAGGGTTTATATTCGCCTTTTTTCCATAATTCATATAACTTACTGCCTTTAGTTACCAGACATGGATAAATCTTAAGCATATCTGGTTTAAATTTAGGATCGGAAAATATCCTCTTAAATATTCGCATATCTCTTTCAAAATCAGAGAAAAGTCCGGGCATTAAATGCATGGCTACTTTTATACCAGAATCTCGAAGAATTCTTGTAGATTCAATTACATCATTAATGTCATGACCCCTCTTTACCCGTTGATATATGAAGTTATAAATGGTTTGTACACCCAATTCAACCCTGGTGACCCCCATATTTAACATACGATCCACATCTTGAATTTTACAAAAATCAGGCCTAGTTTCAAAGGTCATTCCCACATTTCTAATGGATGAGTTTTCATTATTTTTTTGTATATCTTCCAAATATACAAAATTCTTAATATTTAACCCATCATAATTGTTTAAATTCGGTAATTTTTCTTTTTTTTCATTTATATCTTTTTTTAAGTTTATAGATGATTTTTTAATACCAAAATCTGTCATAGCCTCTAAACATTTAGTTACAAACCATTCTTGATAACATAAAAAATGAGCTGGGAATGTTCCTCCCATAATAATTAATTCAACTTTATCTAAAGGATGTCCAATACTTTCCAATTGCATTAGTCGATTATAAACTTGTTTATATGGATGAAAGTTATACATTCGGGCCCTTAATGCTGCAGGTTCTTCTCCAGTATAACTAGGAGGTGCTTTTTCGCTTTCTGGACAATAAAGACATCTACCATGCGGACATTCTGTGGGCTGGCACATTACTGCCACTATGGCCACACCAGAAAGAGTTCTAGTAGGTTTTTTCCTCAATATCCTCGATACTTTTGTTTTCTCTTCTTCTGTAGCATATTGGAGTATTAAAGAATTACTCATAAATTTTTCCAAATTATATTCTCTGCATAGCTGGTGTTTTGCCTTTTCTAAGTCTTTTTTATTTTTTATTTCCCCAGATAATATCTGTTTAATTATAAGTTTACATGCATTTTCCATCGGATTTTACTCCTGGCATATGATTAATCTTTTAATATCCAATTATTTAATTATAATAAATTTGGGTTTATTATAATATTTTATTAGATTTTGGTTATTTTAATCTTTTTTTTTACTTAAAATCTCTAAAACTCTTACAATATCTGTTTTAGATATTATACCAACCAGTTCATGGTCTTTTACCACAGGTAATCTTCCAATGTTATTTATGGTTATTTTATTAAGGGCATCTACCACGCTATCTTCGGGTTTAGTAGTAATAACTTCAGTGGTCATTATTTCTTTAATGGGAATGTGTCTTTTGGTATCCCGGTATCTTGGATATATCTTGAAAAGTAACTATACCTACCAATTTATTATCATCTAGGACAGGGTATCCCATATGTCTTTCACTATACATTGTTTTTAATGCATCGTCTATAGTAGTATCTGGATTGAAACTTTTTACCTTTTCAGTCATAATATCTTTAACATATACATCCTTTAGCAGTGATGAAATTACCGTGGATTTGTATTCTTGATCAGCGCCAATGTAAACAAATAATGCGACTAAAACTAAAAAAGGATTAAAAATAAGTAATAACCCTACAATACCCATTATAATGGCTAATTGTTTACCAATAGTCGCAGATAATTCAGTAGCTCTAAGATAATTCATTCTATTAGCCAGCAAGGATCTTAAAATTCGCCCCCCGTCCATGGGAAATGCTGGTAAAAGATTAAATCCTCCTAAAACCAGATTTACCAGGATAAAATCCCATATAAAAGAGGCATAAATAGGTGGTATAATGTTTTGAACTGCTAAAAGAATCAAATAGAACAATCCTGCAATAGCAAAGTTTGATAAAGGGCCTACGAAGGATATCCGGAGTTCCTGGCCAGGATTTTCAGGTATATCTTCCATTTGAGAAACACCACCTATCGGTAGTAACACTATCCTTTCAATTTCCAGCCCATATTTCTGAGCAACATAGGAATGACTTAATTCATGAATAACCACAGTAACAAATAATAAAGTAATTAGCACAGCCAGTTGTATTTCAATAAAATTTAAAACTGCCATAGCGTAAATAAACAAAATTAGGAATAAAAATGATATATGTAATTCAATAGGAATTCCAAAAACTGTTAATATTTTAAAGGAAGAGCGCATATTACCACCATTCGTTAAAAAAATTTTATTATTATAAATTCAAACTTTTAGCTAATTTAATATTTGTTTTTCATTCATTTTAAACATTTTTTTAATTATATATGTTCGGCATAAAGACATTGGAAATAATTCAAAAAGCCTAATTCAAAACGCATAATAATACCATTTAAATCTCCAAGCCTTTAAAATAATAAAAGAAAGTATAATTTAAACTTTTTATCAGTAGAAAAAAATTATATATTCTTAAAAACAGATCATAATTAGGTGTAATAATGCAAGTTAGTGAATTTTTAGGAAAGAAAGTTCTGGATAAAACCGCCAATGAAATTGGAAAAGTTACTGATATGGAAGTAAAACCTGAAGAAGGTTTAATTAAAAATATTACTATTTCTGAAGGGGAAATAGGACCATGGATTAAAAGTTTTGTAGTTACCCCGACAGAAGTTGATAAAGTGGGGGATTATGTCATTCTAACTATTGACAATACAGAAGTTGAAGGGAGAATAGAAGAATCGGAAGAAGAACCAGAAAAAACTAAATTAGAAATAAAAGAAGACTAGAATTAATATTCAAATTAAATTAGAAATAGAAGAGAACTAAAAATCTATTATTTATTAAAAAATCGTGGGTGTTAATCATGGCAGTTACTGATGTGCGGGGTAAAAATATATCAGTAGGGTCGTACGTTCGATACAGCGGAACTGGCACTATTGGACAAGTATCAGAACTTAAATCAGAAGAAGAAGAATCTTGGGCCAAGATGGGTAATGATCTGTGGTATAACAGTGATTACCTAGAAGTCGTGGACAAAGTAGAAAAAAAGACTAAAAAGTCTAAAGAAGAAGATATAAAGGCCAAAATTGATAAAATGAAAGAAAACTTTGAAGATATTGACATGAGTTCAGAGCTTTGTGATGGTGGAGGATAATAAAAAAGATTCTTTTAATCGGAAAAAAATTTTCAGGATTGGAAAATGGAATATAAATTTTTAGAGCGATTAAATCATGGACCAATTGATTTTATAGCCGAGACTAAATATTGGATTATTTTTTTAGACCAGGATCAGAAGAATCTTGGAACATGTGTAGTGGCCTTAAAAAGAGAGGCAAAACTTTTATCTACATTAAAACCTGATGAATGGAGAGATTTTACTGGTATTGTACGAGAATTAGAGTTAAGTTTAAAAAAAGCTTTTAAAGTAACCATGTTCAATTGGGGATGTCTTTTAAATACAGCATATATTAAATTTCCACCTACTCCCCAAGTTCACTGGCATTTAATACCCCGTTACCAAGGCAAAATTGAATTTGCAGGTGTAATATTTCAAGATCCGTGTTTTGGAAGGAGTACATTAAGTGTAAAAGACGAAAAATTAGATCTCAACAGTAAAATCAGGGAAAAAATTATTTCTAAGATCAGGGAAAATCTAAATCTTTAAGATATTTATACGTATTATTTCTAATTTTTATTTGTATTGTAAGAGTATCGGCCCCATTAAATTAATTTTGATAAAAATAGAATATTAAACTGTTTTCTTTTTTAATATGGTAAAGGTTAAAAACATTCCAATCAATGAAATTATAGTAAATATGGTAAAAATAGTTTTCATACAATTTAAAAAGCAGAGGTTGTTGGCTTCATTTATGGCTGCAGTACCCATTTGTATGCTGAATACCATTATAACCACTCCCATACTCAATAATTGACCGGTAAAAACCATATTAGAAACAGTGGCTGATGCCATTCCATAATATTTCTTGTTCACAGAACTCATTGTTATGTTAGTGGTTGGTGATGCAAAAAGGGCGCTTCCTATTCCAACCATAATTAAACCTAAAAACAGAAATTCTATAGGTGAACTTTCATTTAAACCAGCAAATATAAAAAGTCCTATCGCACTCAAAGCAAGCCCTACAGTTGGTACAATATTCAGTTTAACTTTATCCGATAGGATACCGGTATATACTGACAACAAAACAACTGTTAAAGGTTGAACAACAAGTATTAATCCAGTGATATCTGGTTTTATTAGTTTAACTGATTGTAAGTAAAAGCTAAGAAGAAACCACATGCTTGATGTGGATATCTGCATTATCAATATAGATACAGTAGAAACTGTAAAGAATCTATTCTTAAACAAGTTTATATTTAAAATTGGTGTTTTAAATTTCAACTCCCACCATATAAACATGCTAATTCCTATTAACCCAAGTATTAAAGCTATAATGCCTTGTAAAGAGCTAATAAATGAAATTCCATACATAATGGCTAATATTGATATCAAGTATATAGAAGATCCTTTGTAATCAAATTCATCTCCTTTAGCGTCCCTCCAATCTTGAGGAAATTTAAATAGAATTAATAAGGCTGTTAAAACTCCTAACGGTATAACAAAAAGAAATATGCTTCTCCAGCCTAAAGAATTTGTTAGAAACCCTCCCAAAATAGATCCTGCCAGAATACCTGCGTATACTGAAGTAACATACGTCCCTAAAGCGCCTCCACGTTCACCTGATGGAAATAATGAGCTTAAAATAGCCACAGCATTTGCATAGATCATGGAAGAACCTAATCCAGTAAAAAAGACTGATATAAAAAGCATAAATCCAGAATTACTTAAAGCCGCCACAATAGATGAAACCGTAAAAATTAATACTCCATACTGAAATATTCTTTTCCTACCATAAATATCTCCAATTTTTCCGAATACCAGTAAAAAAGCAGCGTTTCCCAATAAAAAAGATGTTGGAATCCAGCTGATAAATAAGGCATTTAAAATAAATTCTGATCCAATGGAAGGTGTGGCAATATTTAGCGCTGTACCCATGAAAGGTATAAGAAACGCTCCAAGAGAAACGATTAACAATGCAATTTTTTGGTTATTTTTCAAATCCAAACCCCATTTATCATATATTTTCTTATTTTAAATATTTATCTTACTATTTTAAAAATTCTGACCAATAATTGATTTATAACAACTTATATTAATAAAGAAAAAAAATTCACATAACCCAAATATTAATACCCAGTATTTTTAAATATTTACCAAAAAACAACTCCAGTATAAGTTATAAAGAGTATAATGCAAATAATAAAACAATTTAATGCTGTTGAATGCTATCTAAATGTTATTTAGTTATATTTAAATAAAAAATTGATCATTTAGGTTAATAATTTAGGGATAACTTAAAAGGTTTACTGGGCAATTTATAAAACAGTTTTATTTACAAATTGAAATGATTTAGATAAGTGATTCACATGGGAATAAAGAATATTGATTTATATTACTTTTCAGGCACAGGCAATACATATCTTGTGGTTAATAAAATGGTTGAAATTTTCAAGAAATATGGAGTTGAAGCTAACCTATATCAGATTGAGAAATCAGATCCTACAAAAATAGATCTAAATCATATTATTGGTTTAGGATTTCCCATAGCAGAACAATCTACTTATGATTTTGTGTGGAAATTTATAAGATCATTACCAGAAGCAGATAAAACAGAAATATTTATGGTAGATACATTAGGCGGTTTTTCAGGAGGCATAGTAGGGCCACTTCGAGAAATACTTAAAAAGAAAGGCTATCTACCAATCGGGGCAAAGGAAATTAAGATGCCACTAAATATTTTTTATGTTCAAGGAGAGTCTAATAATAATGAAAAAATAGAAAAAGGTCTTAAAGAAGCGGAGAAATACGCATCAGATCTAATTTTGGGAAAGTCAAATTGGGGAAGAATACCTCTATTATCTGACTTAATGTATTATATTTCGATAGCAGCTTTGAAATTGACTCATTCTAATCTAAATCAGAAATACTTTCCTTTAACTGTGAATAAAAATAAATGCAGTAAATGTGGTTTATGCGCTAACCTATGCCCGATAAATAATATCCAATTTGAGGAAGGTGAATATCCAGTTAATTTAGAAAATTGTGAGTATTGTTTGCGTTGCACATCTTTTTGTCCAAGAAATGCAATTTCAGCACCTTTTAATTATAAAGGGAAAACATATCGTGCAGTTAAGGCTAAAGAATTAATTTAATAATGTTTAGAGTTCATCTAATTGGATATTGCTAAATAGATATTGTAATCTTAATGAAGTTTTAATTTGTGGAAAAATATATTTTCATAAATATAATTCACTATAAACATTGAAGTATTAAATTGAAGATATATCATACTGCAATTGAAATTATAATTATGATTATGAAGTGATAAATGGGGTGATTTAAATGAAAATTCAAAGAGGAAGCATATTCAAACCAGAGACAAATTATTATAAATTCGCCGGTATTATATTAATGATTGCATTTATACAGTTTTTCATGGCGGTAACTGTAGCTGAGACACAGTTCCCGGATTATAGTACAGCTACTAATACCCTCAGTGACTTAGGAGGCACACTTCCCTCAGTAGAACCAGCTGCTACAATTTTTAATATTAGCATAACTTTGCTGGGATTATTAGGTCTTTCAGGAGTATATTTAATTCTAAAAAGTGGTGGATGTCGCCTATTCTCCACATGTCTAGCTCTAATGAGTGTAGGTGCGATTGGAGTAGGAATATTTCCAGGATACACTGGTGGGGCACATGTGTTATTTGCCATGATGGCATTTATTTTTGGAAGCTTATCTGCAATATTTTCTTACAGATTAGGTTTAAACATTCCAATGGTAATAATATCGATGATTTTGGGTTTAATATCCCTTTTTACCATAATATCCGTGTTTATTTTGGGTGATGGTATTTCTAACCCATTGATAGCTCTTTTAGGAGTGGGTGGAACCGAACGCTTATTAGCCTACCCGGTGCTACTGTATTTAACTGCGTTAGGAGGATATTTAACCAGTCGGGGTGAAGACTGGGTAAGGTTAAGGTTCAGCGGATAAAAATGTCTAAATTATTTTTATTTATTTATTAATTTTTAAGTAACAAGTAGAAGTTTAATTGTTATTCTTTAACACTTTCATCCTGCACGCTAACACAAAAACGGCAAAGTGCGTTAGGAGTTTTTAATTGTTTCTCCTTGACGGGACATAGATACTTTCCCTCCTTATAACGCAGTCTTAAACCACCAGGAAAAATTGTCCCTACAGGGTGAATTGATTCCTGCCTTATGAAGGTTGTGTATAAAGGAATAATTTTAGCAATCTTGATGAAAGACAATTCATTTTTATTTCCCTTTTTTAATGCTTCTTCTTCTTGATTTTTGAGTACATGTATCATTTCGCCAAGTTTTTCAGTATTTAAATCGCCAGAGTAGTCAGTTTTGTCATTTTTTAATTGTCTTAGTCTGCGAAAAAAAGCATCAGTAAATCTTTTAATATAATCTTCCCTATATTTTTTCTGCATATATTTAGCATCTTCCCTTAAAAAGGCGCTGGCCATCATAATATCTTTTATGCTGATATGAGAAGCTTCCTTCTTTAAAATATTAAGAAGATGATCTTTAGTAATTTTCTTGGTTAAATCTATTTCTTCTATTTTACTCATATCATCATCCTTTATTCATATCATCATCTTAAAATACTTCTTCATCTTGAATGGCGATACAAAATCCACAAACTGCGTTGGGATTGTTCTTCTGTTTATCTTTAACTGGACAGTAATATTTACCCTTTTTATATTTAACTTCAAATCCCCCTGGAAATGGAGTGCCCACTATGTGGATAGGTTCTTCCAAAATAAAAGTGGTATACAGTGAGATAATTTTGTAAATCTTAAAAAAATTGGACTCAACAGAGTGCATTTTAATTATTAACTTTTCCTGATAATTCAAGAGATTCAGGGATTCTTGAAGTTCTCCTATATCTAATTGGCCAGTATATATATTATTATTATCTTTTAACTCTTTCACTCTCAAAATAAAACCTTTTACATATGATTTGATAAATTTATCAGCATATTCGGGCTGTATATATTTTGATTCATTTAATAAAAAACTACAAGCCCGCATGATGTCAGAAATATGGATATCTTGCATTTGACTTTTTAAAAATACTAATAAATCCATTTTAGTAGCAGATTGAAAATCCATATTTAAATTGCTAGACATTTATATCTTCCTTTATATTAGTATAATCTTGGCTATAAAGGTGCATTAAACTTCTTTTTTATGGATTCGGCAATTTTAGGTCCAATACCATCAACTTTCATAAGTTGTTCTTTAGATATGTAACTTAGATCACTCCCAAAAGTATTACAGAGTGCACGGGCCCTTTTCCGTCCAAGTCTTTTTACACTAACCACTAAGGGTATTATGTCATCTTTTACTCCATAATATAATCGTGCCGACAGTTTATCCAGATGGTCCGCTTGAGAATAAATATTGTGTATCTGGCAGATATCACGGAAAAATTTGATCATTTGAGATGCTTCATAGGCTGCACGTCTCGTGGCAGCAGCGTAAACATTAAAAACATTCTCAATTTGATATTCTGTTCGCTCTTCTATCCATTCCATAAGAGTGGCCGCAGTAGCCTCGGCCAGTCCAGTATCAACGATAAAAATACCTTTATTATTTAATTTATCCCTGACTGGTTCTTTGCTTTTACGGCCCTTGAAAGCAATCTTAGGCATGTCTGGCGTTTTAGAAATTTCATATATCAACTTATAAATATCAAACTCACCTTGAAGGGCAAATTCTTTAAGTCTGACTGCGCTTTCCACTGAATAATTTGTTTTAGCGATAAGAGTTCCAAAATCAGTGGTTTTCAGTCCTTCGGGGGTGGGTTGTATAATTCCATTTTGAATTAAAAATTCTAGGGCGGAGTTTATTTCATATTCCATACTATCCGCTGCAAAAACGCTCATATATTCATTATGAGTCATCTGATAACCATAAAAGGTTTGATTGAAAAAATCAAGTATTTTTGATTGATTGTCTGCAAGTTTAGATGCTACTTGTGCAATAATCTGCCGATAAACAGCGTCCTTATTCTCTAAAAGTTTAGAATTAGTGGCTTCTACCTCCCCGTAAATATAATAATCCTTTAGATTGTAAGCTTCATCTATACTCTTAGCAATTAAGTAGGAATAACCTTCATTATCATATTGAGGCCTACCTGCACGTCCGGACATCTGTTCATAGTCAAAAACGGGAATGTTTTGAGGGCCCTGATTTGTCCAACGTGTATAATCTCTTATAACTACATTTTTAGAAGGTAAATTGACTCCGTACATCAAACTAGGTGTTGCAGTTATCATATACAAATTTCCAGCACGGAATTCGTCTTCAATTATCTCCCGCTGTTCATTGAATAATCCTGCATGATGGAAGGCCACACCATTTTCCACTGATTCTGCCAATTTTAAACATAGTGCAGTGGGCCGGGAACCCCGCCTCTTTGGTACATCTAATATTTTTTGCGAAACCTGGCCAAATACTTTTTTTCGCTCAGATGGTATACTCCTTTTAATTTTACTTGCTATATTGTTTGCCAATGATTCTGTAAATCTACGAGTAGAAACAAATACTAATATTTGTGATTCTTCCTCAATGCTATGATTTAAAATCTTTAATACTACATCATTTTTGTTTTTTACACCTAATTCTTCAGTGGTCAGCACTTCCTTATGTAATGGAACTGGACGATAATCATGTTCTATTACATGAGCCTCCATCCAATCAGATAATTCATTTAGATTTTTTAAGGTAGCAGAAAGAGCAATGATTCTCATAGAAGGATTTATTATTTTAGATCTGCTTATAGCACATTCAATGGTTGGACCTCTAGAAAATTCTCCTATCATATGGAATTCATCAACAATTAAAAGATCAACATCTCTTAAAGTATTCCAAGAAAATCTAGTAAGAGCATCAAATGATTCAAAAACCATAACTGCAAGATCAGCTGATTTAGGATGTTTTCCTACTTTTATACCATGTCTTTCCAGTTCTTTAAATTCTTTTACTTTTTCATTTTGTATTGATAATAAAGGAACTCCATATACTACCTTTCCTCCATTTAAAATAGTGTTAATTGCAGCCAGAACTCCTAGAAGAGTTTTACCGCTGGCAGTAGGTATGGCAATTATGTAATTGGTATCATCATCCAGATAACCGGAGTCCACCACAGCTTTTTGTGCTGGATTTAATTCTTGAATAGTGGGATAACAGTCTCCAATAACTTCTTTTAAAGCAGTTTCTATATTCTTCATATTATCAATACACTTATATTCCAAATTTTTTATTTTAATAGAAATAGTGGCTAAAATTTTTTAAATGAATTTTATAATTAATGTCTATTTATTTTAATTCGATTTTTTTAAATCTTTCTTCATAATCTTTTAACCATAATAATTCATTTATCAAATGGTCTCCCGGCCCTTTTGGATTTATTTCAATTTCAAATAATCTATAATCTGGTATATGGTCGATAACAGCTTTCCATTCATCCATACCTGCATATATCTCTTTTTTTATCTTATATACTTCCAATTCAAATGATTCTAATGTATGATCAATGTCGTTGCCATTTTCTAGTAATGAGATATATTTGCTTAAGATAGGGGGAACTTTTTCGCAGATTTTGATTTGGGAGATTAAGTAGGCTTCCAATGGATTGGAATAATTTACATTTTTAACATTTTTTAAATCCTTTTTTACATGGTAAACTCCATGTTTTTCCAGGATTGAATCATCTCTATTATAATATTTTAATAATTTTCTTAGGAGTTCATCTTCTTTATTTTGAAGATGGGACTTGTATTTACTCAATTTAGTTATAATTTGAATTCTTTCGTCATTCATTATTATTAGAATCTCCTGTTTGATTCTATCTTCAATGAAAATTAATAGATTTCATATTTAACATTAATTTAATATTTTAATGGTTATTTTTTTCTTTCTTTATCACTTGAATATCTGAGATGTTAGTTGAGGGATACTGGCCCTTTTCATCTTTCTCAACGCTTTTAACCATGTCCCAAATAGTTAAAAGAGTTACGCTTACTCCAGTTAAAGCTTCCATTTCCACGCCAGTTTTACCGGAAGATCTTACGCTAAAATCCACAATGATGCAATTATCTTCAAATTTAAAATTAACATCCATCCCAGTTATTTTAAGAGAGTGACATAGAGGAATCAGATGGTGTGTTGATTTAACAGCGTTAATACCAGCAATTTGGGCGGTAGTGAGGACATTACCCTTTTTTATTTCGTTATTTTGTATTAATTTTATGGTGTCTGGTTTTAAATTTATTTTTCCACTGGCTATGGCCTTTCTATTAATAACTGGTTTGTCTCCAACCTCTACCATGCGCACGCCCTCATTGGAGAGGTGTGTGAATTCTTTTTCAGTCATTGATACACCTTTATTATTATATAATAATTTTATGTTCATTTATATAATTAAATTAATTATTTTATATTATTTCGAAAATATTAGAAATCTAAATAATAATTATATTTACATAAAAGTAAATATTAGTAAGGAATTTCAAGTTTGGAATATTTTTTGGCTCTTTTTTGAGCGTTTAAGCTTAAATTAGAACTTAAAGCAGGGTCTGACAAAATTCTATTTATAGCATCGCCAATAGCCATGGCATTTTTTGGTTCAACTAATATTCCCACATCATCGGCAATAATTTCGGGAATTCCCCCTACATTAGTGGCTACTATTGGAACACCAGCTGCCATAGCCTCTAGGAGGACTATTCCAAAGCTTTCAGAAATTGAGGGTAAAACTAGGACGTCTGCTTGCGGTAAAATTTTATGGACATCATCTCGGGCATCTACAAATTTAATATTTTTCAAACCTTCTGATTTTGCAACAGCTTTAAGTTCTGTTTTCAATGGACCATCCCCCACAATTACTATTTCGCAGTTATATTTTATGAATTTTTTAGATTCTATTAAATATTTAACTCCTTTTTGTTCTACTAAATTACCTACAAAGAGTATTATAGGGGTTTTAGGCTCAATACCCTGCTCAGTTTTGAAGGAACTTTTTTGGCGGGGATTGAATTTTTCAATATCCACAGCATTCCACGTTATTAATATTTTGTCTTTTAATCCTTTAATTTTGAATTTTAACGCTTCTTTTTTCGCTGCTGAACTTACGGCATATACATGGTCAGTATTTTTTAAAATATACTTTATAATGGATTTTAAAATTCTATTTTTACCTAGCCGGTATATGTCAGATCCGTGAATGGTCACTGCAGTGGAGGTTTTAGTAAGTTTACCTGCTAAGACACCTATTAAACCCGGTGGTAAAAGGTAATGGGCATGAATTAAATCAATTTTATACTTTTTAGTTATATATATTAACTTAAAAAAAGCGGTAAATGTGAAGATAGTTCCTCTAAGACCCTTTATATCTGGTGCAAAGGCAGTTTCTACTTTTAAATTTTTTTTAATCTCTGAATTTTTATCATAGAATTTTTCATATGGATATGTGATTACATAAACATTATCTCCCCTTTTAACTAGTTCCTGGGATAATAAGTTTGTATAGGAGGATACCCCTCCAATATGGGGCGGAAAATGTCCAACTATGCATATCCTCATATAATCACATACATTTCCATTAATACCTTTTTTTTATTTAAAATAAGAATTTAGGATGGTTCCATCCATTCTAGCAATAATAACATCAAATCTCATTTTGTATTTTTCTCGGCATCTGGATTTTATTGAATCCGCTATAGGATCAAATACATTTCTAACGAGATCTTTTTCTTCTAAAATGTCGATCATATTTTCTGTGGTTTTAGATTTAAATATTCTATTCAAGGTTTCTTTATTAGCACCTGCTAATCCGGAATATGCAGTAATTATTTCTGCTCTTCCGTCTGCTATGCTGTTTTTAGTATTATATATTCCTGCAGCTATTTTAACTAATTTACCAGCATGTCCCACCATAGTTATCTTTTCAACACCCTTTTTTGAGGCTTCATTTAACATATATCCTACATAATTACTCATCTGCACGATTTGATCTTTTTTAACATTTAATATTTTTTGAGCTAAATTCTGTCCAATATTTCCAGGTACAAAGATCAATTCTTTAAAGCCTTGAGCCAGAGCAACGTCAATTTGACATTTTAAAGATTCCATATATGCTTTAGAGGACATAGGTCTAGCAATACCGGTAGTTCCTAAAATTGAGATTCCGCCCAGAATACCTAATCGGGAGTTCATGGTCTTTTTAGCAATTCTTTTACCTTGAGGAACACTTATAATTACTTCTAATCCTTTATTTCCTTCTAAAAATAGTTTTAAATTTTCTTCTATCATCTTGCGAGGTGTTGGATTTATGGCTGCTTCTCCAACTGGTAATTGAAGTCCTGGTTTGGTCACAGTACCTACACCTTCGCCGCCTTTTATTATAATATTATCATGGTCAATTATGTTAACCTGGGCACATATTTCTATATTTTTGGTAACATCTGGATCTCTATACGATTTTTTTAATATGCAAGATTTACCTGATTTATTATTTAATTTCTGGAAATCAGATACTTCAATTTTGAGTATACCCACTGGTGTTTTAATATCTACAAAATTAACAGTTTTATTCTTTATGGCTAAATATGCCGCAAGAGCTGCAGCAGTAGCTGCAGTTCCTGTGGTTATACCAAATTCAATCCTCTTATCTGAAGATTCATTTAATCTATCCATTTTAACTCTAATTATAAATTTTATCTAATTACATATCCTCTTTAAGAGCAGCCATTAGTTCTTCTAATGAAGGAGCACCAACAAATTTCACAACACCATTAATTGCAACTGCAGGAACAGCCATTAATCCATATTCTATGGCTTTTTCACGATCTTGCATAATATCAATCTTATCAACTTCAATTGAGTCCCCTAAATCTTTTTTTGCTTTGTCAACCACTTCTATGGCCATAGGACAATATGGACATGTGGGTGATGTGAATACTTCTACTTTTACTACCATTTTATTTCCTCCATGAACTTGAAATTTAAAATTTATCTTGATTATTACTTAAATTTTACTTATTGGATAAATCTTTTTATACTTTGCAACTTTTTAACGGAATTCATACTTAATTGTTCCCTGTTCCATAAATTCTCCTATTCCTTTGCCTAATGAATAAGCAAATTTTGATGAGAAGCCAGTTAACATTTCTTCAAATGTTTGGGGTGGTGTTAGTGTCACCACTTCATAGGGTCCTCTTATTCCGCCTAATTTAGCTGCCACATCCAAGGCATATTCTTTGTTTCCTACTTCATCTATTAATTTATTGTTTTTAGCTTGGGTTCCAGTGTAAATCTTTCCCTCGGCAATGCTTTCAACGTATTTTTTAGATAAATTCCGGTTTTGGGCAACCAGTGTAATAAAGTAATCATAATCTTCATCCACCATAGTTTGCAGCATTTTTCTCTCTTCAGGAGTTAATTCACGATAATCTGCTCCAATGTCTTTATATTCTCCCCCAGTTATAGCGGTTCGGTTTATTCCCAGTTTCTGATAAAGATATGATAGATTAGTTAAACTTAATATTACTCCTATACTGCCTACTATTGAGGAACGGCTGGCTATAATTTTATCTGCGGGTGATGCTACCAGATAAGCTCCCGACGCACCTACATCACTTATCCAAACTACTACGGGCTTTTTACAATTTTTTACTGCTGACATTATTTCTTCACTTGCAACAGGGCTTCCACCTCCGCTGTTAATTTCCAAAAGAATAGCCTTCACGGTCATATCATTTTCAGCTTCATTTATCAGGCTTTTGATAGTTTCTGGATTAACTACAGTTCCGCCAAGTATATCTGATGATCCATATGCTATTTCACCTTGAATTGGTATGACTGCTACAGTGCCGCCGAATGAAGTGCCTGAAAAACTACCTATATATGTTAAAAACACAGAGATAGTAATGGATATTATAATTAATCCACCAATTACTATCAGCAAATATTTAGCATTTCGGTCCATATTATCACTTGAAGATTTAAATTCTGCTCAATAATCAAATTCTAATAATTTAGTATTTCTATTAATGTAATCTAAACTATAAATAATTATCATAATACTTGGATTTTTTAATATCCTACTTCAAAATAGGTGAATTAATTGAAAAAAACTGTTCAATCTCCAGGTTCAGCCACCATAATTAATGCAATATCAACGGGATTTGGATCAGCATTTGGTATAAAACTATATGTAACTGCAGAAGTAGAAATAAAATCCTCTAAAATTAAATGTAGTGCTGATAAACCTGTTGATTCACTATTGATGGATCTATGTGTAGAAAAAGTTCTTGATAAATTTAATTTAGAGACTGGAGTAAGAGTAAAAACTTATGCCACCCTCCCTATGGCTTCTGGTCTTTCCAGTAGCAGCGCCACATCTAATGCAGTGGTTATGGCCACTACTCGGGCCATAATGGATGAATTTGAACTTAAAGTGGATATAAATGACTTTGATTTAATTAATATGGCTATTGACGCTTCCTTAGAGGCGGGAGTCACCATAACTGGCGCCTTTGATGATGCCACAGCTTCATATTTCGGTGGTTTGACTTTGACTGATAACATAAAAAGGAAAATTATTGTCAAACAAAATATGGAAAAACAAAACATATTAATATATATGCCGGATAAAAAATCACTAACCTCACAATCAGATGTAAATCGAATGAGGCTTCTTTCGCCATGGGTAAAGATGGCATATAAAGAAGCATTAAAAGGTAATTTTTATGATGCACTTACTTTAAATGGACTTTTATATTGTGCAGCACTAGGTTTTGATCCTAAAATGGCTCTAGATGCTTTAGATGCTGGTGCAATAGCATCTGGATTGTCAGGTACAGGTCCATCCTTTGTAGCCCTAGTTGATGATAAAAGTTGTCATAAAGTTGAAGATTCATGGAGATCATATCCGGGTAAGATTATACTTACTGGGGTGGATAACCAAGGCACAAAGGTGATTTAGATGGATAAATCTGATGCTCTGAAACTTCTTGAAAAATCAAGAAAAGAAATTGACCGCATTGATGAGGAGATCCTCAAATTGGTAAGCAAGCGAACATCTCTTGCAAGAGATATTGTCTCGGCCAAGATAGTCTTGGACATAAGTATTGAAGATAAAAAACGTGAAGATTATATCCAAGAAAAAACTAAAAAAATTGCTGAGATAAATAAAATTGATGAAGAGTATCTTAAAAAAATTATGCAAATATTAACAGATTTAAACAAAAATGAACAAGAAAAAATATTAAGGAGAGAATAAAATGGGAAATATTAGAACATCATTTGTAAAAAGAATGGCTAAAGAATTAATTGAAACTCATCCCGGTAAATTTACCAATGATTTTGATGAAAATAAGGAATTAGTACAAGAATTTTCAACTGTAAGCACCAAACATCTTAGGAACAAAATAGCGGGATATGTTACAAGATTAATGAGTCAACGTTCTTAAAATCTAAAAAATTATGAATTTAAATTATAAATAATATAAAAATAATTTTTATCCAATATTTTATTTATTAAGTTCTAATTATAAGGTTGTGAAGGTTAATGGAATTATTAGTGGCCAAATTTGGAGGAACATCCATTGGAGATGGCCAAAAGATTAAAAATGCAGCCCAATCTGTGGTTAATGAGTATATGAAAGGGAAAAAGGTAGTGGTTGTAGTATCCGCAATCGATAAAACTACTGATGAACTTTTAAACATAATAGATGAGGCCATGGAAGAGTCTGTTACTGAAAAACAACTGGCAGAAATTGTTTCAATGGGTGAGATGACCAGTGTCCGGGTTATGTCTTCTGCAATTGAATCATTGGGTGTTAAATCCGAATATATTGATCCATATATGGATAACTGGCCCATAATTACCAATAGCGACCTATTAAGTGCTAAAGTAAACTTTAAAGAAACTGAAGAAAAATCTAAAGAAATAATGAAAATGTTGGAACAAGGAATCATTCCTGTAGTTTGTGGATTTTTAGGTAAAGATGATTATGGATATATCACCACCCTAGGAAGGGGTGGAAGTGATATAACCGCATTTTTAATTGGGCACTGTCTCAAAGCTGATGAAGTTATTATTGTAACTGACGTTGGTGGGGTTATGTCCACTGATCCAAACAAGTTAGATACAGCAGAAAAACTTGAACAAATATCTGTTGAAGAAATGAGAGATCTGGCAACACATGGAGCACAAGTACTTCATCCCAACGCACTTAAATACAAAGATCCTAAAATAAATGCTAAAATAATTGGTTATGAGCACGGTGATCTTTCAGCACCCGGAACAGAGATTATAGGGCCTTCAAAAAATGAATTAATGAAAACTACTGCTTTAAATTCGGATCATATATCAGTAATAGCTGTAGTAGGTGAAGAAATACTAACCAAAACTGGAATATTGGCAGAACTAACCAAAACACTAGCTGATAATGATATTAATATTTATGGAGTTTCAACTGGACAAAATTCAATTACTTTCTTTATTAATACCCATGAGGCAGAAAAAGCTCATGAAGTATTACATGAAGTAGTAGTGGAAAATAAAAATTTAAGCTCTCTATCACTAGGTATAGAAATAGCTATGATTACAGTTACTAGTCCAGATTTTATAGAAACTCCTGGAATAATAACTGAAATTACAGAACCTTTACGTAAAAATAAAATAAATATTGTTGAAATTTCATCAAGTCAGACTTCTGTTGTTATATTTGTCGATGGAAAAGATGGTAAAAGAGCTTATGAACTTGTAAAGGGTGTGTTAGAATGAAAATAGAAGGAACTACAGTTGCAATGATTACTCCATTCACTGAAAATGATGGAGTAGATGAGGCAGGGATGCGTCACAACATTAATTATTTGATAGAAAATGGTGTAAATGGATTGTTAGCTGCCGGTACCACTGGTGAATCAGCTACCATAACTCATGAAGAACAGAAAAAGATGATTGACATTTTAATTGATGAAGTTGATGATAGAGTCACAACAATAGCCGGTGCAGGAAGTAACTCTTCTAAAGAAGCATTAGATCTAGTTAAATATGCTGAAAATGCAAATGCAGACGCAGCATTAGTTATAACTCCTTATTATAATAAACCACAACCCCATGGGCTTTATGGACATTATAAAATGCTGGCGGAGTCTACTGAAATCCCTATTATTATATATAATGTACCTTCTCGTACTGGTACCGATATAGATGTGGATACTATTGGTAAAATTGCCCAGATGGACAATTTCGTAGCAATTAAAGAGGCCAGTCCAGATCTGGACAAAGTTTCCATGATTATGAAAAAACTCCAGGGAATAGGTAGAGAAGATGATTTCCACATAATAAGTGGTAACGATAACCTTACCTTACCTATGATATCTATGGGAGCTAAAGGGGTAATCAGTGTAGTGGCCAATGTAGATCCGGCCCGAATGAGTTCTATGGTTAAATATGCACTTGAAGGAGATTTTGAAACCGCCAAAAAAATCCACTATGAATTATATGATTTGATGAAGGTTTTATTTATTGAAAGTAATCCTGTACCTGCAAAAGAATCATTAAACATGATAGGCAGGCCAGCAGGTCATGTTAGACAGCCTCTTGCTTCTTTAAAGTTAGAAAACAAGGAACAATTGAAGAAAGTTCTTCAAGATCTTTCACTACTCTAATTATATGAGTTGCTGTAAGATTTCAACATTGAATCCGATTTTTTGAGTTTAAACCTATATAAAGATATTAAAGTCTTTATATCACAAAATTTATAAAGATTCTAATCTTTTATCATCTTTGGTTTAATCAGATAAATCTGAAATAATTTTAATTTTTTAATTTCATTAAAACGGAGAGATAAAAAATGATAAAAGTGGCAGTAACTGGTGCATGCGGAAGAATGGGATCTAAAATAATAAAAACTATTTTAAATCAGGAAGATATGGAAGTAGTAGCTGCAATAGAAGCTCCAAATACCAATTTAGAAGGAAAGGATGTAGGGGAATTGATTGGTGTTGGCACAATAAATGTCCCGGTCAGTGGAGCAGAAAAGCTTAGTCAAGTTTTAAATGATAAAAAAGTTGATGTTCTTGTAGATTTCACTATAGCTGACGCAGCAGCAGATACAATTAAAACTAGTGCCGAAAACAATGTTAATTTAGTAGTGGGAACAACAGGATTTACTGAAGAACAGTTAAACGAAATTAATGCTGTTATAACTGAGAATAATGTAAAGGCAGTCATTGCTCCTAACATGGCTATTGGAGTAAATGTTTTCTTTAAAATCTTAAAAGATTTAGCTCTAATATTAGACGATTATGACGTAGAAATCATAGAGGCTCATCATAAACATAAGGCCGATGCACCATCAGGTACAGCAGTACGCGCATTTGAGATCATAGCTCAGGAAACAGGTCGAAATAGCAATGAAATAGGAATTTATGGACGTTCGGGAATGGTTGGGGCTAGAACTCAAGAAGAAATTGGTGTCCACGCAGTTCGCGGAGGGGATATTGTAGGAGATCATTTAGTCTTGTTTGCAGGGGATGGTGAAAGATTAGAAATTGTTCACAGGGCTCATAGTAGACAAGCTTTTGTAAATGGTGTTATAAAAGCAATAAGATATATTAAAACTGCAGAAAAGGGTACAATTAGCGACATGGCAGATGTTTTAGGGTTGAAATAATTTTAAAATATTAATAATTTTTAAAAAATAACTTTCAAATTGTCAAATATGATTTTTTAATTTACTATTCGATGATATTGATTTTTACCAAACATTATTTAATTAGAATAGAAACAAGCTTTAAGTGATGATAAATAATAAAGATAATAAAGTAATAAATATCAAAATATTAGTTCAGGTGATTAAATGGTAAACGTGGGTATTCTTGGAGCAACTGGAATGGTAGGACAAAGATTCATTCAACTTTTGGCAGAACATCCTAAATTTAATATAACTGCCTTAACTGCTTCTAAAAGATCAGCAGGAAAAAAATATGAAGATGCAGTAACATGGCATTTGGATACTAAAATACCAGATGTTGTCAAAGACACCATAGTAGTGGATACTGATCCTGACGAAGTAAAAAATGTTGATATAGTTTTTTCAGCTCTACCAGCTGATACTGCTGCTAAAGTGGAACCTAAATTTGCCCAATATTGTGTTGTAGCATCAAATGCAAGTGCAATGAGAATGGAACCCGATGTTCCCTTGGTAATACCAGAAGTAAATCCTGATCATTTGGATTTAGTTGAAATTCAACAAAAAAACAGAGGATGGGATGGATTTATAGTAACCAATCCCAACTGTTCAACCATAGCTTTAACTATTACCTTAAAACCAATATATGACCGTTTCGACATTAAAAGAGTATACGTTTCCACTATGCAAGCTGTATCAGGAGCAGGATATAATGGTGTACCATCTATGGCTATCGTTGATAATCTGGTACCATATATTGGTGGTGAAGAAGAAAAAATGGAATCTGAAACCCTGCATTTACTTGGAGACATTCATGAAGGAATAGTTACTCCAGCTTCTTTTGGAGTAAGTGCTTCATGTCACAGGGTGGGAGTTTTAGATGGTCATACTGAGGCAGTATTCATAGAATTTGAGGATAATTTTGAAGTGAATGATATCTTAAAGTCATTTACTAAATTTAAAGGACTTCCTCAAAAATTGGATTTATATTCAGCACCTCGAGAACCTATAATAGTTAGGAATGAAGATGACAGACCTCAGCCTAGAATGGATAGGAATGCAGAAAGAGGGATGGCTGTAGCGGTGGGGAGAGTTAGAAAAGATCCAGTATTTGAAAAAAACTTAAAGTATGTTCTGGTAGGTCACAATACTGTAAGGGGTGCTGCAGGAGCATCTATATTGAATGCTGAGTTAATAAATGAGATTATTTTTTAGCATTACTATTCTATATTTTCCTGAAAAATAGCTTTGAGATTTATTAGAAGTTTTTTTCTTCTAATATTTTTATTTTTTTCTTTTAATTGAAATCTTTTTCCAATAATTATAGTTTATTTATATAGTTGAAAATTTAAATCATTGGATTATAGTAATTATAATTGAATTTGGGGACTTGAAATTTTATAAGATTTGATTTGTATAATTTATAGAATTTTTGTATATTAATGAGAGGAATCTTATGTTAAACAATTTTATTCTCACATTAACTCAGTTAGACGTTTCCATCTTTTATCTTATTAACGTACAAATACATAACCCTGTCTTTGATATTATAATGCCAGTAATTACATTTGCTGGTACTCAGATATTTTGGATTTTGGTATGTGTCTATTTATATTTCTTTCAAGGTAAAAAAGGAAAAAATACATCTTTATTGATTATTATTGCCCTTATTTTGGGTTATATTGTTATTGAATTGTTAAAAACTTTATTTGCCCGTCCACGTCCTTACACGGTACTTGATGAAATAAGATTTTTCTTTTTCATGGGCGGATATTCGTTACCTTCTGGACATTCTGCTGCTTCATTTATAGGCTGCACCATAATAGGATTAAAATATGGCTATTTAATACCTATTATGTTGTTTGCAGTTTTAGTAGGATTTTCTAGAATATACATGGGTGTTCACTACCCATTTGATGTATTGATAGGTGCAGTGATAGGGATACTGTGTTCTTTGTTAGTTTTGAAATATGAGGATAATATTTTAAAGGTGAAGGATAAATTAATTAATATTATAAGATAGATAAAGATTTTAAATAAACATTAATACGGGTATTCTGATTTAAAATTAACATAGTGTGATACGATGCAGTTTCTAAAGGATAAAGAAAAGGAACAGTTGAAAGAATTAGTGAAGGCTTGCCTACTGGAAATAAGCAAACTCAAGATGGATCTTAAAAAGTGCAAAGAAGGCTCTGATTTTGTAGGAGAAATAGAAGATCCAGAAATAATCGGTGAAAATAAAGATATTAAACTTAAACTAGAAAAAAAAGAAATTAAAATCGATGAACTTCATAAAAAACTTCAAGAAAAATCTAATATCATATCCAAAATGGAAAAGCAGATGTATGGAGAAAAGTCTGTACAAAAAACCTTGGAATCTAAAGGAAACGAGTTAAAACGCATTATTGAATTAAAAGAATCTGAATTAAAACAGCTTAAATCAGAATTAGATGGTGAAATGGAAGATAAAAAGCTAAAGATTGCGCAGCTTAATAATAAATTTGAAGAAAAAATTAAAGAAAAAGATCTTAAAATTGACAAGCTAAGATCTGAATTAGATAATAAAGATGACGAGAAAAAAAAGTTGATAGATCAAATAAAAACTAAAGATTCTAACATTTATGACTTGGAACGACGAACTGAAAATATGAATGAACTCAAAAATTTATTAGAGAAGAAGGAACTGCAAATAAACAAATTAAACAGTGAAATAGAGGATTTAAAGGTTTCAAAGGAACATGAAACCAAACAAATTGATAATCATGAATCTAAACTGTCAAAGTTTACACAAGAAATGGATATTATGGAAAAAGAATTATCTAAATTTAATGATGAGTTAAACAGTAAAAATTCGGAAATCTCATTACTTAAAAATGAACTTTTACAGCGTGAAAATCAATTAAATATATTAGATAACAAATTAAAATCAACTGAAAAAGAATTAAATAATAAAATAGAAGAGAAAGAAAAAGAATTAACTAATTTAAAATCATCTACTAAAGGATCAGTTGTAAATAGTGAATTTAGTGTTTCAGAAATAGATTCTGATGAAATTGAAGAACTAAAAAAGATTAAACAATATTTCCAGCTTTTAACCTCCAGACCTAAAAAGGATTTAACCTCTTTCCAATCCCAAGTATATCAGTTATTGCCGTCTGAGGAGGATACGACTAAGGAACTTTACTCCCAAATAACTAGCATAGCCTTTAAGGAGTTATCATTTGAGAACTTTAATTTTATTTTGAAAAATTTGGAAAGAAAGAATTATGTTAAATCTTATCGTAAAGGCGGACAATTATACTGGAAAAAGCAAGATAGTAACTAATCAATCACCCTACAATTTTTGATTATTATTTCTATAAAATAAATTTCTTTTAGATATTTTGATTTTTTTAAGATTTTAACGTTGATTTTTTATTATTATCGTTATTCAATCTAATTTTGCAAACACACGTACTGGAGAAGCTTCACTATCAATAAGAAGAGGTATGATGTAAATTTTGAATTTTTCTTTAGATATTTTATCCAAGTTATTGAGGTTTTCCACGATCCATACGTCATTTTCCAGTAGAATTTTGTGAATTAGATTTTCTCCCCATGCATCCACACTCGGAGAATCGATTCCTACCCCTTTCACATTCTTTTTAACAAGAAATTTGGCGCATTTCTCTGATAGGTACGGATTTTGGGTAAAATAGTTGTTTTGCCCCCAATTTATTGACCATCCTGTTCTAAAAATAACTATATCCTGTTTAATTTTATTTTTTGCATGGTTTAATTCTATTTTTTTTGAATCTACATCTATAATCTCAGCCATTTTAATAAGTTCACTTAATTTAATCTTAGAAATTTTCCTACCCTTCGAATGGTAATGATATGGGGCATCCAAATGGGTGCCTATGTGCATATTACCCGAGAATTGGTAGAATGAATAAGGCTCATTTTCATGATTTTTAATCTCGGCGATGCTAACTGGAGGGTCGCCAGGGTATACTGGCATTTTATCATATAATTTATGGGTTAGGTCAATCATTTTAATCACAAAATTGTTTATTAAATACAATTTAGTTGAACATATAGAATTAATCTTCTGTTTAACCTTTTAGAGTATGTTAACTCCAATTGATATTAGATTTTTAGAAAAGTCATAATTATTACCTAACGAAAACTATTTATAGAACCTCTAACCCATCGATAAAATACAAACAAGAGAGGTGAAATAATGGCTCAATTAGGTGGTGGCCAAGGCCAACCAATATTAGTATTACCAGAAGGTACTAACAGATTGTTAGGAAGAGACGCTCAAAGAATGAATATAATGGCAGGAAAAGTCCTGGCAGAAACAGTAAGGACAACATTAGGTCCAAGAGGAATGGACAAGATGTTAGTAGACTCCTTAGGTGATATAGTAGTCACAAATGACGGAGTTACCATATTAAAGGAAATGGATATTGAACATCCAGCAGCTAAAATGCTGGTAGAAGTGGCCAAAACCCAGGAAGACGAAGTGGGGGATGGAACCACAACTGCAGTTATTATTGCAGGTGAATTACTCAAAAAAGCAGAAAACTTACTCGATCAGGACATACACCCAACCATTGTAGCTATGGGTTACAGACAAGCAGCAGAAAAAGCTCAAGAAATATTAAACGTAATTGCTATTGATGCTGATGACAGAGAAACACTCATAAAAGTGGCAATGACTGCAATGACAGGTAAAGGAACTGAAAAAGCAAGAAAACCACTAGCAGAACTAGTAGTAGACGCCGTAAAACAAGTACAAGAAAATGGTGAAGTGGACACTGACCACATAAAAGTAGAGAAAAAAGACGGTGCAGTGGTAGACGAATCAACTTTAGTCCAAGGAGTTATCATAGACAAAGAACGAGTACACCCTGGAATGCCTAAAAAAGTAGAAGATGCAAAAATCGCACTCTTAAACAGTGCTATTGAAGTAAAAGAAACTGAAGTAGATGCAGAAATCAGAATTACCGACCCTACTCAAATGCAAGCATTCATTGAACAGGAAGAACAAATGATCAGAGACATGGTCTACAAGATAGTAGACAGCGGAGCACAAGTATTATTCTGTCAGAAAGGTATAGACGACCTGGCACAACATTATCTGGCAAAAGCCGGAGTAATGGCTGTTAGAAGGGTTAAAAAATCCGACATAGACAAATTATCCAAAGCAACTGGTGCTAAAGTAGTTAGTAATATTGACGATTTAACTGCTGCAGATGTAGGTTTAGCAGGATTAGTATCTGAGAAAAGAATCTCTGGTGAAGAAATGATCTTCGTAGAAGACTGCAAAGAACCTAAGGCAGTAACCTTACTAGTTAGAGGATCCACCGACCACGTAGTAGATGAAATTGAAAGAGCTGTAGATGATGCTATAGGAGTAGTAGCTGCTACTGTGGAAGATGGAAAGGTTTTAGCTGGTGGAGGAGCACCTGAAATTGAAATAGCTAAAAGGCTCAAAGATTACGCTGAAGCAATAAGTGGAAGAGAACAATTAGCAGTAGCTGCCTTTGCAGAAGCACTGGAAATTGTCCCAAAAACCTTAGCAGAAAACGCAGGATTAGACAGTATAGATTCCTTAGTAGACTTAAGAGCTGCACATGAACAATCACCCTACATGGGATTAGATGTTTTTGAAGCTGAAGTAGCTGACATGAATAAAGCAGGTGTAATCGAACCTCACAGGGTTAAAAAACAAGCTATGCAATCTGCTGCTGAAGCTGCAGAAATGATTCTAAGAATCGATGATGTAATAGCATCAACTGGCTCCGGCGAACCTGACATGGAAGGAATGGAAGGTATGGGCGGAATGCCTGGTGGAATGCCACCAATGATGTAATAAAGGTTAATAACCTTTATTTCTTTATTTTTTTTTAAATCAAAAATAATATATTTAATTCGAATATTTTTAATTATTTTGTTTAAATTTTAGTTCTACCGCTTATATTGCACGTTCTATTAATCTTGAATAATTATTTAAGAAAACTTTTTTTATTTATTATAATATAATTTGATATTGGTGAAAAATGATGAAGAATGTTACTCCCCAAGAAGCTTTCGATATAATAGAAAAAAATTATAATAATCCTGATTTTATCATTATAGATGTTAGAACTGCTACAGAATTTAATGAATGTCATATCAAGGGTTCAATTCTTCTTGATTACTATTCTAATGATTTTAAGAAACAATTAAATGAACTAGATAAGGATAAGTTATATGTAGTTTATTGTAGATCTGGCGTTAGAAGTAAAAATGCTATGGAAATAATGCATTTACTTGGATTTCAAGATGTATGCAACGTTTTAGGCGGAATTTTAAGATGGATTAGGTTGAGTTTACCAACATCAACCCTTTAAATAAAGAAAAACCAACGAATAATCACCATTGATAATTGAAGATACCTTAATATTTTATCCAAATGGTATTTGGGGCTAATTTTGAATTAATAGGTTGTATTAACCCTATTCTTGTTTGTTACAATATTTTGAATATAATTTTTTTCTAATATAAACCTTATACGGATTTTACTTATTTTTGAGATAATAAACAATACAGTCTATAATAAAAAAATTAATAAAAGAAAATATTTTTTCATCCGATTCAACCTGCTGCAGTAGTTCCAGGTTCTTGCAACATTTCATTTACTCGCTCTTTGCCTAAAACTTTTATTAAACGATCTTTAAGTGTAGGATCGGAATTTACTAATTCTATTAATTGTGTTTGAAGGGAATTCAACTTTTGAGTGCTAGCCATTAATTGATTTTCCAATGTTTGGGCAGTTTTTATTGCTTCATCCACTCCATCTGACCTTAACTTTTCGAATATCTGTAAATATAGCCCCATAACTTTTTTTGATTCTTGGTACTGTTCTAATCTTATTTGGGCAAATTTTTTGGTAGAATTATCAGGAGCAGTTTTTATCATTTCCTGGGTGTAGTTAATGGCCTGGTCCGTGAATCCTATGGAATCTGTTACATACAATATATTTGTTTTTGATGACTCATTTTCCATATTTATTTGTGTAAAAGATGATCTAGCATCTAACCATAACTTATCTGATTTCCTGAGATAATTGTTATAAGCCTTGGATTGGGAATCTTGATATGCAAAATATCCTACACCGGCAATTACAATTATTGTAACAAATATTAATGCAATATATTTATTTTCCATATTAAAGCTCTCCAATTATTCTAAGAAATAGATAAAAAATTAGCTATTTATATACTTTTTTAAGATTTAATATTTTTATTGAATGTTCATATTCTAATGTTTTATCCATATAAGGTTTTATTGATAATCTAGTGATTCAAAATATTTTAATTTTTACCAAATTTGATAAAGGAACAAATTTTTTATTAATGGATTAATTAAATAATAATGTAATATTAATTGGGGTGATTTATTGGCTGAAAGTAAAAATGTAGTTATAGGATCATTGGCAATACTTTTTGGAATTTTAATAGTTGCGTTTCCATTAATAGGTGTTTTTACAGCCAGCATAATAGATGGAACATTATGTATAGTTATAAGTCTGTGGCTCATAATGCACAGTATTCAAGGATTTAAAGATAATACAAACAATTCATTGGCATTTTTGATATTAGGAATTATTTCACTGATAATAGGACTATTAATCATTGGTAATATAGATTTATACAGCTTCTTCTTTGGAATAACATTCTACATCGTCGGATTAATACTCTTAATCGCAGGATTACTATTTATATTCATGGGAGAAGATAAGAGTACCAAAATATTAGGATATCTTGGTCTAATTAGTGGGATTTTATTTAATATACTTGGATATTATTCAATGGATCCTTTAGTATTGGCTTTAATTATTGCCGCATTCTTGTGGATATATGGAGTTTACAAAATTTTAGAGACTGGTTGAATTTTTCATTTAACGCTTATAATTTCCAGTATTTTCTAATTAGAGCAGTTTTTTAAATTTAATTTTTAATGAAAAAGAGGTTAATTTAATGTGTGATAAATGTGATTTTTGCGGCAAACCAGGATTAGACCGTTGTATAGTATGCATGAGATGTTATTGCAGGGATCATATGGGTGGAGATGGTTACTGTGTGGACTGCTTTTTTGGAAGCGGATTATTCGATTATTGAATCAATGATTAATTAAATATTTAAATAAAATAATATCGAAACTTTATTACCCCTTAATGAGGGATTGTGGACATTAAGTATTGTTATGATTAGTAAGTAATAAATATTCTTTTTTTTGCAATTTATTTATATAGCCACAAAAAAATTAAAAAAAATTAAATTTAGAAATAAAATAGAATTTAATTAAAAATAATGTAAATGGGGATTTTTAAAATTTATTATTTATTTAATCCCATTTAACTGTCTAATTGAAACTTTTTTTAACGCGAAAGGATATGTACTGCGGCAGTTCCGCCAGTACCCCCTATGTTATGGGTCATACCAATTTCTAAACCGTCAATTTGTCTTTTCCCAGCTTCTCCGCGTAGTTGCCATACTATTTCGGCAGTTTGGGCAATACCTGTTGCTCCTAATGGATGTCCACGAGCTTTTAGACCGCCTGATGGATTTATAGGTATTTTACCATCAATTTCAGTCATACCTTCCTCAACGGCAATTCCGGCTTTTCCTTTTTCAACGAATCCTAAATCTTCTATTGCCAGTAAACCATTTATACTGAAACAATCATGTACTTCAGCAGCACCTATATCTTTAGGTCCCATTTTAGCCATTTTATAGGCAGTTTGGACCGCGTTGACGGTGGCGTCGATAGTGGTTAAACTTTTCCGGTCGTGCAAGGCAATAGTACCTGAAGCTTGGGTAGAAGCCTTAACATATACTGGTGTGTCAGTATATTTTTTAGCATCTTCAGCTGGACATAAAATAACTGCCGCGGCACCATCTGATACAGGTGAACAATCAAGTAATCTTAAAGGATCTGCTACCATTGTAGAGTTCAGAACCTGGTCTACTGTTACTTCCATTGGAAATTGGGCTCTTGGGTTTTTCGCTGCATTCTTATGGTTAATAACAGAAAACATTGCTAACTGTTCACGAGTAGTTCCATATTCATGCATGTGCCGTCTTGCCATCATAGCATAGAGTGAAGGGAATGTTACTCCTTGTTGAGCTTCCCATTCCTGATCTGAGGCGCTGGCTATCATTGGTGTTGGATCTACAACGTCGGTCATCTTTTCAACACCGGCAGAAATCACGATATCATGATAACCAGAAGCTACAGCCATAATACCGTTTCTTAAAGCAAGTCCTCCAGAAGCACAAGCAGCCTCCACTCTAGCACAAGGTATGGGTGTTAGACCTGCGTGGTCGGCTATCAATGCAGCTATGTGTTCTTGCTGTACAAAAAGTCCTGCAGACATATTTCCCACATACATTGCTTCAAGTTCCGCCCCTTCTATATTAGCGTCCTTTATTGCTCCAAGACCTGCGTCAGTAATCATATCTCGGAATGATTTGTCCCATAGTTCGCCGAACTTGGTTTGTGATACTCCTATTATTGCAACATCTCTCAAATTAATCGCCCCCTAGGCCATCCTTAATTTTCCTTTATATTTAGCATAAACTGCGTAGTCAACATAAGATTTTCTGTCAATCAAATCAGTTACTTTTGGTGCAGCATCTCTTTGTTCTTCTATCTTATCAGTTACTTCGATACTGAAAGCATCACTTCCAGCTCCAGATCCATAACTTACAGCCAGTATTTTATCGCCGGGCTTAGCAATATCCAATATTGCGGCCAATCCTAGTGGAGTTGCACCTGAATAGGTGTTTCCAATTACAGGAGTTAATAATCCTGTCTTTGCCTGTTCATTGTTGAATCCTAATTTTTTGGCTGCTCTTAAATAGAACTTTCCATTGGGCTGGTGGAAAACTACATGGTCAAAGTCCGAAGCATCTTTATCTAATCTTTCCAATAATCCTTTTGCTGCAGATAACACGTGTTTAAAGTAAGCTGGTTCTCCAGTAAAACGTCCTCCGTGTCTGGGGTAAGGTTGTCCTTCTCGACGATAGAAATCTGGAGTGTCAGTGGTGTAACTGTATGTTGCTTCAAAATCAGCCACAGTATCCTTTTTTCCAATTATATAGGCAGCCCCACCTGCTGATGCTGTATATTCTAATGCATCTCCTGGCGCCCCTTGGGCAGTATCTGATCCTACAGCAAGCCCATATTCTATTAATCCTGAATCAACCAGTCCCATGCAGATTTGCATCCCTGCAGTTCCGGCTTTACATGCAAATTCAAGATCAGCAGACGTCATCTCTGGTGAAGCTTCCACAGCTTCAGCCACTATGGTTGAGGTTGGTTTAACTGCGTAAGGGTGGGATTCTGAGCCCACATATACTGCTCCTATTTTTGCCGGGTCAATACCGGATCTTTTAAGCGCACTTCTTGCAGCTTCTACAGATATAGTTGCTGTGTCCTCGTCTGGACCAGGCACTGATTTTTCATCAACTACCAATCCTCTTGAAATTGCCTTAGGGTCATCTCCCCATACTCTGGCTATTTCTTCTACTTTTATTCTGTATGAAGGTATGTAAACTCCATATCCTACAATTCCTGACATTTAATATCACGACCGTAATTCTTAATAGGTAATTAAAATTTAAAGAATTGAAATACTTGAAATCAAATTCTTTGTATATTTTAAAATTTAAAATTCATATCTTAATAAAAAATTTAGTGGTTTAATATTCTAAAAACAAACTTATAAACTTTGTTATAGCATAATAATCATATCTCTGTAATATTTAAAATTCAAGATATTAAGATGTTTATTTTAAATATAAATGTGGATAATAAAATCCAAAGCTTTTTATACATTTTATATGCTACTAATTTATCATTATGTAAATTATATTATTATTTGTTATTAAAAACTATAAAATAAGATTCAGATCAATAATTATCCTTTAAATAATGATTATTTCTATTAATTAAAACTAAGGAGATTTATATGAGTATAAAAGAACTGTCTATAGATACCAAATCAATACTTATCGGAAGTTTAATTTCGGTAATACTGGTTCTAATTAACGTTCCATTGTTGGCATGGTTTTTCGGACCGGTTGTAGGTGCATTTATATCGAATTTTTACAAAGGAGAATTCAAATTTAAATATTCTTTTATGATGGGATTAGATATTGGAGTGATATTCATTGTATTTTATCTGCTATATACAATTGTAATTCATGGTATTCCGATTGGTCCTGTCAATTGGAACAGTATCCTAAGTCTTATAGGACTGGTTTTAGTCAGGATAGTTGTTGCTGCGATATTTGGTCTTATAGGGGGACTAATAGCATTATTATCTATTAAACTCTTTAATAATAATAAATCAGACAATATTGAAAAATAAATCATTAAAATATTCAGTATATTGGTCAAACTAATAATAAAAGGGTTATTAAGTTCCAAATAACTTAATATTTACTTATATTAATCGATAATGCTCCAGAACTTTTTGACGAAATAATAGCATTAATTTTTATAATAATAACCTGAAAAATATAAATTTTTATATATATTTACAACTATTTAATCATTTATTTACTAAATTTCCATGTTATAAATCTTTAATTTTATAAAAAAGTCATTATCGATGTTTTATAACATTACAATAGATTTGTATAAATAGAACACCATATATTATACTTAATTAATAAATTTTATATATAAATTCTGATTTAATAAGCCATAATATAAGATAATTTAAAAAATTTATTTAGAATCGAAAGGAAATTAGGACATGACCAGTTTAGATTTCTATGGTGGCGTGGATGAAATAGGTGGAAACAAGATTTTAACTAATTTTAAAGATACTTCACTTTTTTTAGATTTTGGTATGAGTTTCTCCCAAGCTAACAAGTATTTCGCCGAATTTTTACAGCCAAGAAAAGCCAATGGAATATTAGATTTCATAGAGTTTGGATTGTTGCCTGATATTAAAGGAATATATCGGGAAGATTACTTGAAACATTCTGGACTGCATAGTACTGAAGAACCGTCTGTTGATGGAGTATTAATCAGCCACGCCCACATGGACCATTCTTCTTATGTACATCATTTAAGAGAGGATATTCCTCTATTTTTGACCGAGCAGTCCTATTTAATTATGAAGGTTTTGGAAAATACTACCAGTGTAACATTCACAGATTTAATTACATTAAAAAAAGACTTTCATTTTATACCTAAAAAGAGAGTTGAAGGTTACAAGAGACTTCAAGGGGATTTAGCCAGAGTTAAAAGAGATATAAAAGTGATGAAACCCTATCATAATTATGATTTAGGGAGTTTTTCAGTTAAAAGTGCTCCGGTTGATCATTCACTTCCAGGAGCCACCGGTTTCATACTTGAAAATAGTGAAGATGCAATTATTTACACTGGAGATTTAAGATTTCATGGTAGACGACCTGAATTAACCAAAAAATTTGTTAAAGAAGCAAAAAAAGTTAATCCTACAGTAATGCTATCTGAGGGAACGCGAATTGATGAAGCTTCCAGTGTAACTGAAGAAGATATAGAAAAGAATGCTACTAATTTAATATCAAATTATCATGGTTTAGTAGTAATAAATTACCCCATAAGGGACTTAGATCGTCTTTTAACATTTTATGAGGTGGCTTGTAATGTGGATCGTAAGTTGGTTGTCAATCTCAAACAAGCCTATATGTTGAACCTTTTTTATGGTAAAGGTTATCCAAAAATTGATGATGTTGTTGTTTACGTACCTCGCAAGGGTTGGGGTCTTTTAGGTGAAGATTCCTACGCATGCTTTGGTGATGAATGGACTTGTTCCATGGATATTGATCAGTACCATGTTAAGACTGATTATGATAAATGGGAAAGAGATTTCTTGGACTGGGACAACACCATAAATTACAAAGATTTAAGGGATGAACCTGAAAATTACATATTTCGTTGTGATTTTTTTGAGTTAAAGGAATTAATCGATATCAAACCACGAGAGGGGATCTACATACGATCCGTAACAGAACCTTTTGATGATGAAATGGTTATAGATTATCAAAAAGCAAAAAACTGGCTTGATCACTTTAATCTGAAGCTAATTGAGGAGGGGATGCATGCTTCAGGCCATGCCAATGGTACAGAAATATTGAATATGATCAGACAAATAGCACCAGAAAAGGTATACCCTATTCATACCGTTAAAAAAGAGGAATTTCATGTTTTAAGGGATGAAGGAATAAAAGTGGTTGATCCAAAGTTATCTTTGTAATCTTCCAAATGAATTTTTGTTATGACCAATTATTTTAATTGATATTTTTAATATTATATTATGAGGAGATTGTGATGTTTAGAAAATCTGAAGAAGATTTTATCATTAATTTAGTTTCAAGGCGGCCTATTAAGTCTGTTTTTGTTATATCTGATAAAGAAATTAAAAAAAGTAAAAATAACAATCTATACATTGATTTGAATTTATCGGACAAATCCGGCGATATTTTAGGGAGAATGTTTCCAAAAGATATAGAAGAAACAATGAAATCCATTAAAAAAGGCGGTGTGTATAAAATTGAAGGACAAGTAAACGAATTTCCCAGAGGTTCTGGAAAATATAACATAATAATTAAGGTTTTTAAGGAATTAACTGAGGATAAATATCACTTATCAGATTTTATAAAAACTTCCGATAAAGATTTAGATGAATTAAAAAAAGAGATTGAATATACTGTAGAGAAGATTAAAGACAAACATTTGAAAAAATTATTAAAAATGTTCTTTGAAGATGAAGAATTTACCAGAAAATTCTATAAATCTCCTTCAGCGAAATACCATCATCATGATTATATTGGAGGTCTTTTAGAACATACTGTTGGGGTTTTAAAGCTTTGCAAACAAATATATAAATTTTATCCTGAATTAAATCGGGATTTACTTTACACCGGGGCCATACTACATGATATAGGTAAATTAAAGTCCTATAAATATAACAAGTATGGAACTTGTATAACCATGTCCCGGGAAGGTGAACTACTTGATCATATTTTCATATCATCTGAAATAGTTAACCAAAAATTAAAAAAGACAGATATGCCGGAAGATATGAAAAATAATCTTCTTCATTTAATTTTAAGCCACCATGGGGAAGTTAAAAATGGTTGGGGCTCGCCAGTTAGTCCCCAACTTCCTGAAGCATTAGCCCTGCACCATGCAGATAATTTGGATGCTAAAGTTAAAGGCATGCTGCAGCATGGATATACCCAATTTTAGAAGTTAATTAATCAAAGTATAAAGGCTGAATTTTCATGATTACCATTACTAAAAAACAGAATATAGTTTATAATCAGATTAAATATATTCAAGCAGAATTTGGAGGTGAAGTTTCTCCAAATATTCTTAAAATAGATTTAAACATGTCTGAACACGATGTAAAAGAAATATTGGGTGTCTTAATAGGTAAAGGATTGATAATAAAAGGGAATGATGATAGGGTTCTAATTAAAGGTAATCAAGATGTTAAAGTGGTAGATTCTAAGGCAGATGTTAAAAGAGAGGAACTAGACCAGCTTGAACAGAAATCCTTTGACATAATAAAAAGTATTGTTGATGGTTCTTCTATGGTCTCCCGTCATATTTTAGAGGGAAATCTTCTTTACGGTGATCTTAAAGTTAGCACTTTCAGGATGTATCATATTATTATCTCTTTGGAAAATAAGGGGTTATTAAAAAAAATTAAAAAGAGTGATGGTGAATATTATATTGTAAATCCAGTTTGATAAAAAAAAGTAAAAATTGTATTGTAAATTTTGATAAAAAAAGTTAAAATATTTAAAAATAATTAGAGGGAATAATCTAAAGAATTATTCATCTAAAAATATTCCCTTAGTTACTGGAAGCTTTCTAAGCCATCCCATATCACTCTTATATAACATTCGAATATCGTTTATTTCTAACTGTTTTAATGCCAGTCTTTCAATTCCAAGACCAAAAGCCGCAACAGGACTTTCTACCCCTAGAGGTTCAAGTACTTCGGGTCTAAACATTCCAGCCCCCCCTAGTTCAACCCATGATTCTTTTTCCGGGAGATAAATTTCACATTCAGTTGAAAGATAAGTATATGGGAAATAAGCAGGTCTGAAACGGACTTTAAAGCCAAGCTTTTTATAAAATTCTTTAAGTATTCCCAAAAGATTTCTAAAATTTATATCCTCAGCAGAAACAATTCCTTCCACTTGATGAAACTCTGGCAAGTGCTTGTAGGTTATGGTTTCCCTTCTAAATACTCTGCCAACTGAAAACATCTTTAAAGGAGGTTTATTTTCTTTCAAGTAACGGGCAGAGACACAGGTGGTATGGGTTCTAAGTACAGATTGTTTAGCAACATCCACATCCCAATTATAACCCCATCCTTCAGATCCAGTTGAACCACCAGTTTCATGGACTTTTCCAACTTTAGATACTAAATCCTTATCTGGAAGTTGGACATATTTAGGATTTCTTATATAGAATGTGTCTTGCATCTCACGAGCTGCATGATCTTGGGGTTGGAATAGACAGTCAAAATTCCAGAATGCTGATTCCAATATTGAACCTTTAGATTCAGTAAATCCCATCTGCAGGAAAATTTTTCTTATATCTTCAATTATTCGTCTTAAGGGGTGTATTTTCCCTGGAAAAACATCCGGATGTTCTGCATTTATATCGTACCCCCTATATTTAAGGGATCGCCAAGCACCGGTTTTTAGCTGTTCATGGGTTAGTTGAGTAGCTTCTTCGGTTATGTCCATACCCATATCCAGCAATTTTTTACCTTCATCTGTTAACTTAAATCTATATTTTGGTTCTTTTTTAACATCAATTATTCCTTTCCTCTTCTTTAAAAGGTCAAATCCCTCTTTAATTATTTGGGGAGGTTTAAATAGCAAAAGTTTCTGGGTATCTAGAAGTTTGTCCAGCAATGCTTCGTCTTTATATTCCTCATTTACAGCTTTCAAACCTTCATCGGTAATTTTTACGATACCTTTATCAATGGTGGCCCATTTTTTCTTTAATAACCATCCAATGGCTATTTTAACTTCCGATCCTTCTAGATCTGCTTTGTCCTTAATTTCGGACATTTTAACGGATTTTTCTTTTTCAAGTATTTTCAAAATCTTACGTTCGGGCAAACCTTCCTGGGCATATTTTTTCCCAGTATTACTTAAGCTGATAATTTGATCAGTGTCTTTTTGAACTTCAATAAAGTTTTTAGACTCTAAAGAACCTGCAGCACTCATAACAGATTTAATATTCATTTCCTGTTTTTTGGCCACTTCTTCTGGTGTACTCTCATAACCTAATACTTCTAAAGCCTTTAAAATCTTTTTTTCATATATGTGTAATTCATTGATAGTTCTTTGCATCTTCGCGTCCATTAAAAACACCAAAATATATAATTTTTGTAAAATTTAAGTTAAGATAACTATTTTTTTTATTTTATTTTTGAATAAATCTAATTTGTTATTTAGATAAGATACTTCTTTATTCTAAATATCATTTTATTTATGTGCTTCAAATTTTAAATCCATATTCTCCTATAAGTGCAACCATAATGGAAGACGCAGTTAAATCTGCAGTTGTTCCTGGGTTAAGTTTATTTTTAATTAATTCTTGATCAAAGGAGTTTAACATAGAAACTCCTTTATCTGTCAATATTCCCCCATTTTCCAGTATAATTTTCGCCTCTTCAGAAACTTTTTCGGCTATTTCCGCCCCGTATTTACGGGAGATCAGTGTATCTGGATATTGGGATAAAATGGTTAAAAATGTTTGAACAGTGGCCTTATTTATTCCATGGCTTTTTTTTACACGGGCAAAGAAAGGTGCTCCCACCTCAAAAGTTACAGGCATTTTATGGGTTAGCTCAAAGGCCAAATGATCCCATGATGAAGATATTTCCAATACGTCAAACATGGTCACATTTTCCTCTAAGAGAGAGTTCTTTGATTCTTCACTTCCCACGTCAAGATCATCTTTTTTTCCCATCCCTCCTGCATCAGCAATGTTTATAGCATCGTATAAATCTATCGCATCTTTTGCAGTAGTAGCTTTCATTATTTTATCTGCATTAAATCTTAAATCGTTAAATTTTTTACTCATACCTGCTGCGGCGGATAAAGGAATTAAAAGCATTACTATACCTAAATTTGTGTTATTGGCAATCCAATTATCAGTTTCCATGACTGCTTTTTTAATTAATTCACCTAGTTTTATATGGTTCAATTTATTATCTTGATGACCATATTTTTGACCTCTTTGAGCAGCTTTTTTAATCTGGTCTCCTATAACGATTCCACTAATTATAAAGTCTTCAAAGACCATATCATTAAAATCTTGAGTTCGGTGAACATTGCCCGGTTTAGGATGTCCACTAACTTCCAGTACAGATGCTATCTGAGCAATTTTGGTTATTAAATTAGGTTTCATGGTTTTCTCTATCAATTTATATGTTTTAATCCTTTTTCAAGAAATCAGGGGCAAAATGAGTAAGTATAAGGTCTGCGCCGGCTCTTTTAATTGATGTCAATGATTCTAAGATAGAATCTTCAGTTAAATAACCAGCATCAATAGCTGCTTTAATCATAGAATATTCACCACTTACTTGATAGGCAGCGGTAGGTACGTTAAATTCAGTTTTAATTCTATTGATGATATCTAAATAGGCTAAAGCAGGTTTAACCATGATTATATCAGCTCCTTCATAAATATCCATCTCAGCTTCTCTTAATGCTTCAGATGAGTTGGCGGGGTTCATTTGGTACGTTTTTCTATCACCAAAGGAGGGTGCTGAACTAACTGCATCTCTAAATGGTGCGTAAAATGAGGATGCATATTTTGCAGCATAAGACATGATGAGAGTATCATAAAATCCGTATTCATCTAAAGTATCTCTGATGGCCATTACTCTACCATCCATCATATCTGAAGGTGCTACTATATCTGCACCGGCCTCAGCATGACTTAAAGCGATCTGGGAAAGATAATCTAGACTTTCGTCATTTAGTATTTGATCTTCATGCACTATACCGCAGTGACCGTGGGATGTGTATTGACACATGCAAACATCAGTAATAACTACCAGATCAGTTTCTTCCTTTAATCTGGCAACTGTTTTTTGCACTATACCATCTTCATCGTATGCTGAAGAACCAAATTCGTCCTTAAACTTAGGCATTCCAAATAGAAGTATGGAAGAGAGACCCATTTCTTCAAGCTTCTTAGCCTCTTTTACTCCATCATTTAATGAATATCGGTACTGGCCAGGCATGGTTTTAATTTCTTCTTTTTGGTCGTCTTTTAAAACTTCCTTTATAAACATTGGATAAATTAAATCTTCAGGATTTAACTTATTTTCACTTAAAATTTTTCTTATTTGAGGATCTTTTCTAAGTCTTCTCATTCTAGTGATTGGAAATTGCATTTTACCACCAAAGCCTTTAAATATTTATTTAAGATTTTTTATCATTTTTTTGAGAGGATCATTTTCTCCATAGGGTTTTTTCTTATAATATCTTTTGGCATGTTCCACTATTAAAGCGTGATATTCGTTGTATATCTTAAAATTTTCAGGGAGACTTGATTCAAATAATTCCTTTAGTTGCAAGTATCCAATGTGTTCATCCACCATACCTAAATGTGTAAATATACGTTTAGTATAAGTATCAACTACAAATTCGGGTTTTTTATAAGCGTAAAGTAGTATGGTATCTGCAGTTTCATTTCCCACACCTTTAACATCCAAAAGTTCTTTTCTGGTAGGAGATCGTCCCTTTAATTTAATAAAAAATTTAGTAATTTCCTTCAAATACATTGCCTTTTGATTCAAAAATCCGGCACATTTAATTTGGGATTTAATTATTTGCTCATCTAAATTCAGTAATCTTTCAGGAACTATAGCATTTAATTCATTCAGATTTAATACAGCCTTTTGCGCCTGAATCCAAGACGTATTCTGCGTTAAAATAGATCCAAGAATTACTTCATAGATATCATTTCTTAAAACAGGAATATCATAATTTTTAGGGTGATAACCCATGATAGAACCGATTTTGTTTGGATTTGCTCCGTTATATTTGGTTAAAGGCCACCATCCTTGAGGCCCGTAAAGATCATATAATTTATAATACATTTCTTCTATAATATGATGAAATTTTCTCATGATTAATAAATGCAATTGAAATCTATATAAAATTATAGAAAAATATAATTTGTATATCGGTATTTTGTTGGATTAATGTAAAAAAAATGCTTTAGTTGCATTTTACTGGGTTTATCTATTTAAAAATTGAGAGGAATTAAGATGGACGAGAAACAGATGAAAGAGATTATTGATGAATATATTATGGCTTATAATAATTTTGATATACGAGGAATGCTTAAAAATCTTACTGATGATGTTGAATTTAAAAATATAGCCAATAATCAAGTAAATCTTCAAATTATGGGAAAAAATAATCTTAAAAAACAAGCAGAACAAGCAGTTAAATTATTTAAAGAAAGGAAGATGGAGATTGTTCATCAAAAAATTGATGGTGATAGGGTAAAAAACAATATTAACTTTAGAGGAATTTTAGCTAGAGATATTCCTGACGGCCCTAAAGCGGGGGAAAGTATTGAAATTCATGGTAAATCAATTTTTAAATTTCAAAATGGTAAAATTATATCCATTGAAGATGTAAATTAGCACTTTAGTGGATAATGAGAAATTATAAGCTATTAAATGTTGATTGATATGATTGATATAAAGAATTAAAATTCATATTTAGATGGTTGAATAAATTCTGATAGATTTTCATTAATGTGAATTATTCATTTTTTTGTATAATAAAAGTTAATTTAGATGAAAATGATATAATAATCGAAGTCAATAATAAATTTATGGAGATAACAATTTATTTTACAATAATTAAGCGGGGGATTTAATTTATGTCAGGTAATACTATAGGCAAATATTTTAAAGTTACTACTTTTGGCTCAAGCCACGGTACCGCTCTAGGGGCGGTTATTGATGGTTGTCCCGCCGGTCTGGAATTGTCTGAAAATGATATTCAACAGGAATTAGACAAAAGAAGGCCGGGCACTAGCCAAATTACAACTTCTCGCAGTGAAATGGATAAAGTAGAATTATTATCTGGAGTATTTCAGGGAAAAACAGATGGTACTCCCATTACTGCAGTGGTATATAATAAAGATATTGATTCCTCAGCATACGAACCCTTTAAAGATAAACCTAGACCCGGACATGGAGATTTCTGCTGGATTTATAAATATGGTAATTACGATTATCGTGGCGGAGGCCGTGGAAGTGGAAGAACAACCATTGGTCAAGTTATTGGAGGATCAGTTGCAAAAAAGCTTTTAAAACAACTCAACATTCAAGTTATAAGTCACGTAACCCAAATTGGTAACATAAAAGCAAATAAGGTTAGTATTAATCATATAAAATCTAAAATCAAAGAAAATCCTGTAAAATGCGCAGATCCGGCCGCTGCTCGTAAAATGGAAGATTTAATTCTTAAAGTCAAAGAAGAAGGCGATTCTATTGGTGGGATCGTGGAAACTGTTGTTTTAAACCCTCCTGCTGGCATGGGGGAACCTGTTTTCGATAAACTGGATGGAGATCTGGCTAAAGTATTAATGTCTATTGGCTCTGTTAAGGGAGTAGAAATAGGGGCAGGATTTGATGCTGCAACACTTACTGCTTATGGGATGAATGATGAATATTACATCTCCAAGGACGGTGTAAGAACTACTACTAATCAGGCGGGAGGAATTTTGGGTGGAATATCTAATGGAATGCCCATCATAATTAGAATGGCAGTTAAACCGACCCCCTCAATCTCAAAAGCACAGAAAACAGTTGACCTAATTAAGAGGGAAGAGGTTGAAATAGAGATAAAGGGACGTCACGACCCATGTATCTGTCCCAGGGTAACTAGTGTAGCTGAAGCTTCTGTGTCTATAATTTTAGTTGACCATCTAATTAGATCTGGTTTAATACACCCTTGTAAATTAGAATAAAAAAAAATATTAAGTAAACTTATGATTTGAAAAAATTAAATGTAAATACTTTTTAATGTAAATTTGTAATATCTTAAGGTTATATTCAATATATTAGATTAATAGTACATTTAGAGTAATTATGCTTTATAAATAGTTGAAAATTTAAAGGTGATTCGATGGAATGGATTGTTAAAGCTAGATGTAATCTATGTAACATGTACGAAGAATTCGAAGTTTCTGGAAACCGTCCACCCTACTCGTTAGGAGATCTTATAGATTCCTGCCCATGTGGAGGTAAAATGATGGTAGAAGAAATTTTAGAAGTTTGATAATTTAAGAAAAGATATTATAATTATAATATTTTTAAATTAAATTATCATGGTTTATTCTTGTATAAAATATATTCTTGAAGTACTTTGAATAAAACTAAACTTGTTAATAGATAATTAAAGCGAATATATTAATTAGAACTTTATAAATTGTAAAAACATGATTTAAAATATGATTTTTTGAAAATGGAAGTTAATACAGTCTTATTACTGAATAATAAATTATATTTTCCAGCATTGAAACGGAAAAAATTGTGATGTCCAAATTTAAAATAGATAAAAAGCCCTGGGCGGGAATTGAACCCGCGACCTCGGGATTACGAATCCCGCGCTCTACCGCCTAAGCTACCAGGGCATATGATTAATTTATTTTTTATTTTAAAATGAGTCTAAAGTCTGCTGTTTGGAAATATAAGGATCTAAATCAATTTCCAAGCCGTCATAAGCAGCTATTGTATTTATTCCAGTTTCATTTTTCACCCTTTGGGCTTCTTGAGGGGCATTGTTCATTATCATCTTCATGCCCAGATGAGTCATTATAGCAAGTTTCGGTTTTACTTCACCTACCAGTTTAATGAAATCATTGGTGCACATATGACCACGAATACTTTCACTTGCTGGTCTGATTACACTAGCGATCAATATATCAGCACCACTATGATAATTATGAAGGTTTTCAAAATATTCTGTATCTGAAGTGTAGGAAATGGTTAAATCTTTGGTCTTTAGCTGAAAACCAACACCTGTGGGATCACCGTGTACAGTTTTTGTACCTCTAATTTTAATATTTCCCAGTTTACGACTTTTATTAGCACCTAAAATAACCACTTCTGGTTTGCTTAAATGATACTTAGAAATACATGGTCCCCAATTCTTAAAACCTTCTATAACACTTAAACTTCCAAAAACAGCACCTTTTTTACGGGTCACTCCCCTGGTCATGGCTTCGATTAAAACCTCTCCATCACTATAGTGATCTGTATGTGAATGAGAAATAAGGATTGCATCTAATTTTACCGGATTTAATCCAAACTGGTAACTTCTAACCAGTGCTCCAGGACCAGGATCTATATGGATATTTTTATTATCAATTCCATCAATTCTAAATCCGCCAGTCATTCGCTTCTGGGTTATGGTTGCGAAAGCGTCCGCCACCACTTCCAAGAAAAGTCAATTTCATTTATTCACCTGCTTTACATAATATTACTTCACATTTTAATGGTGATTTGGTTCTTTTAATACAAAGGTTTTCCTTTTCAATTACCACCACATCACCGATTTTTACCAATCCAGCTTCGTCTGTGGACATGGAAATTTTTTCGCCTGGTTTGGCCACCACATTCCAGTTGATATCTAGGGCTTCACAGTGATCATTAAGGGTAACTTCTAATTTTTCACCATTTATAGTAATTATAGAACCAATTTCTCCTTCAACGATGATCTTTTTAGCCATTTCAATATTTTTAGCTTTTTCTAATAGGTCACCTTTCAACTTTGTACGCCATTTCTCCAGTAATTTAACGTCGCGGACAATAGTTTCCCTTAAAAGGTTTTGAGCTTCTTCTTTATTCATCTTTTTTGTTTTCATGAAAAAATCATAATCTTTACTGATGCTGGGAGTAACTTTAGCAATTTCTTCCATGATTGTTTTGAATAACTCGCTAATTTCATTTAAATTAGTTTTTGATTGCCAATTTTTTTGAATAACCTCATTTGCAATCTTTTTAGTTATTTTATTGCCAAAAACAATGATTGAAGTTTCGCCTTTTTGAATTTTATCTATCTTTGAACCAAGAAGCTCCACAATATCATAACCATTGGTAGTGGCATATATCCGTTTGCGCCTGGTTTCAAATGGAGTTTTAAATCTAACTTCTCCAACAACAACATCGCCTAAACTTCTTACCTTTTTAGCATCATCTATAACTTTAATAGTAACATTAAGATTTTTTGCTCCATCAATAAGTTCCTGGTCAGTTTTAATGTTTCCAGAATATAATTCCGTTTCCAATTTTTTAATAGATTCCCTGTCGCCAAAAAAACCTATTCTACGTTTATCACCAACTATCACACATCCCTGACTGCCTATATAGGTCATTATGAGACTCATATCCATCACCGTAAATATTTATTATCTATAATTAAAACTATCTCTCCACTATTTTTAAGCATTAAATTGTTTTTGAATAGATTAAGTATCATTTTAAGAATCTTAAGTTGATTTTTATACAATAATTTTTAGTATCTATATTAATTTAAATTACATATTGAATAATATAAACTTTTGATTTTTATGTTGAAATACTAAATTTTATATTATTTGTGGTAAATAACTAAATTGTATGCTCTAAAATATTCAATATACATTAAATGCATTTATTTTTTTTATAATCTGGAAAAGATCCAATAGAAAAAATCAGTTTTAATAACTTGGAATGATGTTTTAAATTAAATTAATTTTTCAGGAGCAAAAAAAAATGTCAATTCAATCTTCCCAAGAAGATAAAAATCCCAAATATACCAATAAATTGATTAAAGAAAAAAGCCCATACCTTTTACAACATGCTCACAACCCGGTAAATTGGTATCCTTGGGGTGAAGAAGCATTCAATAAGGCTAAAAAAGAGAATAAACCAATTTTCCTATCTATAGGTTATTCTACATGTCACTGGTGCCACGTTATGGCTCATGAATCCTTCGAAGATCCAGAAGTGGGTCATATTATGAATGAAACCTTTGTTTCCATAAAGGTAGATCGAGAGGAGCGTCCAGATATAGACAGTATTTATATGACCGTATGTCAGATAATGACAGGTACGGGTGGTTGGCCTCTCTCAATTATTTTAACTCCAGATAAAAAACCTTTTTTTGCAGGTACTTATATTCCTAAAGAAACACAGTACGGTCGCACCGGTCTTAAGGATATAACTTTCAACATTAAGGAATTATGGTCTAAAAATCCTGAAGATGCTATAGAATCAGCAGATAGAATAGTTAGTGTGTTAAAAGATGTATCTAAATCAAGTAAGGGAAAAATTTTAGACGAATCAATTCTAAAAAAAGCATTTGCAATGTTTTTAGAAACTTTCGATGAAAACTATGGAGGTTTTGGAATGGTCCAGAAATTCCCTTCACCACATAACCTTCAATTTTTGTTAAGATATGCAAAGAGATATGATAATAAAAAAGCCTTAGAAATGGTGGAAAAAACATTAAAATCCATGAGAAATGGGGGCATATATGATCATGTTGGATTTGGTTTCCACCGCTACTCAGTGGATCCTAAGTGGTTAGTACCCCACTTTGAAAAGATGTTATATGATCAGGCTCTAATTACAATGGCCTATATAGAGGCCTTCCAGATAACTGAAAATCCAATCTACAAGAAAACAGCACAAGAAATAATAACCTATGTTTTAAGAGACATGAAATCTCCACAAGGAGGATTCTATTCGGCAGAAGATGCAGATAGTGAAGGTGTTGAAGGTAAATTCTACGTTTGGACTAAAAACGAATTTGATAATGTATTGGGTTCTGAAGCCAAGTTAATGTCTCGCATATTTAATTTAAGAGATGAAGGAAACTTCAAGGATGAGTCAACACTCAAAAAAACAAGTACAAACATAATTCACTTGAAAATGTCCCTTTCTCAAATAGCAGATAAAATGAATCTTTCTACTGATGAATTGGACGAAAAAATAGAAAAAGCTAGAAAAAAACTTTTTAATGCTCGTGAAGAAAGAGTCCATCCGCATAAAGATGATAAAATATTAACAGATTGGAATGGTCTGATGATAGCCGCCCTATCCCGGGCTTCTCAAGTATTCCAATTAGATCTATATGAAAAAACTGCTGTTGAAGCTGCTGATTTCATATTAGAAAATATGTACCGGGATGGGAGATTAATACATAGATATCGACACGGCGAGGCAACTGTAAACGGAAATTTAGATGACTATGCCTTTTTTATATGGGGATTACTTGAACTTTTTGAAACTACATTTAATCCAAAATATTTAAAAACAGCTTTAGAATTAAATGAAAACTTAATAAAACACTTCTGGGATGAAGAAAATGGAGGATTCTATTTTACCAGCGATGAAGAAGAAAAAATTTTAGTAAGAAAAAAAGAAAGCTATGACAGTGCCATACCCTCCGGAAACTCTGTTGCCATGATAAACTTACTAAAAATAGCTCTACTAACTGAAAAAAATGAATACTTTAAAAGAGCAACAGCAATAGAGAAGACATTCTCAGCAAAGATCAATAGATCACCTACCGCACATACCCAGTTACTAATGGGATTAGACTTTAAAATGGGCCCAAATTATGAAATTGTTATTGCGGGAAATCCCCAATCCCAAGACACAAGGAATATGTTGCAAGTAATTTATCAGAATTTCCTACCAAACAAAAGTTTAATATTGAGGAGCGCAGAAAAACTTTCAACAGATCTAAAAGAATTATCCAATACATTAACAGCTAAAAAACCATTAAATAACAAAGCCACAGCATATATATGTACAATGGGAACTTGTAAAAATCCAACAACCAGTATTAAGGAAATTAGGGAAATATTAGACATTAATTAATAATTTTTTATAAATTAAAAAAATAATTTATTTTCGGCTTTATCCATGATTATATTAAAGATAAATGATAAATAAGTAGTCAATAGACTTATTTCCTAAAATTAACCCTTAAATATATTTTTTTTATAAACGGTGGGATCATATTGAAATCTAATCCCGAGAAAAGTAATGGAAGTAATAGAGATAATACCAGCGATAAAAAATGTTCTGAATCAAAAACTAGTCAAAAAGAGTCTGATCATGACGATCATAGATCTAATTTGCAGAATGATAATGAACTAATCAATGATGATAAAGCTCCAATAGATAATAAACATCATCCTAACGCTAATCATGAAAATAGTTTAGACAATAAAAAGAAACACCAAGGTCACCAAAAGTCCAATCATCATGAAAAAATGATGAGTGATTTTAAAAAACGCTTTTTGATATCTTTAATATTAACTATACCTATTATTTTTCTCTCACCAATGGTTCAAGGAGCCTTAGGTATTAGAGAACTTATTGAATTTACCGGCGATGTATACCTCTTATTTATATTAGCTTCAATAATTTTCTTCTACGGTGGTTATCCTTTTTTTAAAGGATTTTATAAAGAGTTAAAAGAGAGAAATCCCGGTATGATGACTCTTATAGCAGTAGCTATTACTACGGCCTATATTTACAGTAGCGCGGTTATTTTTGGGTTGTCTGGTTCAGTTTTTTTCGTGGAACTGGTTACACTTATAGATATTATGTTGTTAGGGCATTGGATAGAGATGAGATCAGTTAAGGGTGCTTCCAAAGCTTTAGAGGAGTTAGTTAAATTAATTCCATCTGAAGCTCATAAAATTGTTTCTTCCGGAGAAATTAAGGACGTGTCTATAGCTGAACTAGAAGTGGAGGATAAGGTTCTTGTAAAACCTGGAGAAAAGATACCTGCTGACGGGGAAATAATAAAAGGGGAGAGTTCTGTTGATGAATCATTACTAACTGGTGAATCTCAACCTGTTTATAAGAATGAAGGTGATACGGTAATTGGAGGATCAATTAATGGAGAAGGTTCCCTTAACGTGGTCATCCAAAAAACTGGTAAAGATTCTTTCATATCACAAGTTATTGAGCTGGTAAAAGAGGCGAAAGAAAGTAAATCCAAAACTCAGAATCTGGCTAACCGTGCTGCAATGTGGTTAACTTTCATTGCACTTGCCGGTGGAGGAATTACACTTTTTGTATGGTTAGCATTTATGAATGAAGGATTTGCTTTTTCCCTGGAGAGGACGGTAACAGTTATGGTCACCACCTGTCCCCATGCATTAGGTCTTGCTGTTCCATTGGTAGTGGCAGTATCAACTGCCCTATCTGCCAAAAACGGGTTGCTTATCAGAAGCCGTACATCCTTTGAATTAGCTAGAAAAATTCAAGCAGTTATTTTTGATAAAACTGGGACTTTAACTAAGGGTAAATTTGGAGTTACCGATGTAATATCCTTTAAAGATAATACCAAACAGGAAAAACTGTTAAATTATGCTGCTGCAGTTGAAAACCGCAGTGAACATCCCATTGCAGAAGGTATTGTCTCTAAATCTAATGAGATATGGGATGTAGATAATTTTAATTCTATACCGGGGAAGGGAGCAGAAGGAGTGGTTAAAGGTAAGGAGGTTAAAGTGGTAAGTCCAGGATATATCGAAGAAAAGAATCTAAAGATTAATGAAGAAAAATATAATGAATTGGCAAAGCAAGGAAAAACTGTGGTTTTTGTTATAATTGAGGGTAAAGTAAAGGGATGTATAGGGTTGGCAGATATTATACGTTCAGAATCCAAAAAAGCAATATCTGAACTTAAAAATAAGGATATTCAATGTCTCATGTTAACCGGTGACAATAAACAAGTTGCCAAGTGGGTAGCAGAAGAACTAAAATTGGATGATTATTTTTCTGAAGTATTACCTGAAGAAAAGGCTCAAAAGGTTAAAGAGGTTTAAAATAGAGGATTAATAGTGGCTATGACTGGTGATGGTGTGAACGATGCTCCTGCACTGGCTCAGGCCGATGTGGGTATAGCCATTGGTGCCGGCACCGATGTTGCAATGGAAACTGCAGATATAGTTCTGGTAAAAAGTAATCCTCAAGATGTGGTCAACACCATAAAACTTGCTCAGGCCACCTATAATAAAATGGTTCAAAATATATTATGGGCCACTGGTTACAACGCATTTGCCATACCTTTGGCTGCTGGAGTTTTATTTGGTTATGGGATATTATTAACTCCGGCCATGGGCGCAGCACTCATGTCGTTAAGCACGGTTATAGTAGCCATTAATGCTCAATTTTTAAAAGTAAAAGATTAAATTCATGAATATATGAAGAATATTCAATATCTCACCTATTATTTTAATTAGTCACCATTTTTATGAAATCTTAGTAATAATGCCTTTTTTTAACAAAATAACAGTTAATTTACATTTTTATCCTAAGATTTATTAAGTTGAAGTTTCTAATATTATCATATAATAGGGAGTTTATTGTTAAAGGAAGGTGAAAGTATGAAAAAAACCATTGAAAATTTAACCAAAGCTTTTATAGGGGAAAGTCAAGCAAGAAACCGTTACACCATGTATTCTAAGATTGCTAAAAAAGAAGGATATGTACAATTATCTGAAATTTTCTTAGAAACAGCCGATAATGAAAGAGAGCATGCTAAATGGCTTTTTAGATTAATAAATCAACTAAAAGAAGAAACTGATGAAGATCTTGAGGAATTGACTGTTGAGGCTCTGGCACCCACTACACTTGGAAATACGGTTGAAAACTTAAAATCAGCTATTGCGGGTGAATATTATGAAAACACGGAAATGTATCCTGATTTTGCCGATGTAGCTCAATCGGAAGGATATGATGATATTGCTGAAAGGTTAAGGTCAATTGCTCAAGCTGAAGTGCACCATGAGGATAGGTACAGAAAAATTTTAAAAGAAGTTGAAGCCGGTACAGTGTTTAAGAAAGATAAACCAGTTAAATGGGCTTGTATTAAATGTGGATACACCCGTATTGGCGAAGAACCTCCTGAAGAATGTCCTTCATGTGATCATCCGGCAAAATACTTTAAAATAATTAATGAAGAATTTTAAGAAATCTTAAATTAAATAAAAATTAGGAAGGTTACTGGAAAGTGACAACATGTCTAAATTAAATCAAGTGTATAGATGTAAAGTTTGTGAAAATATTGTGGAAGTAGTTCATGCAGGTGAAGGAGATTTAATTTGCTGTAATCAGCCAATGGATCTATTAAAAGAGAGAAATGAGGATACAGGTGCAGAAAAACATGTTCCCATTATAGAAAAAACAGGTTCAGAAGTTAAAATTAAGGTAGGATCTGTTCCCCATCCAATGGAGGAAGAACATCATATAGAATGGATTGAAATTATGGTAGACGGGGCAGTCTATAAGAAGTACCTCCAAGCGGGCGATAAACCAGAAGCAGTTTTTAACGTTGATTCAAAAAGTGAAAACATAGTGGCCCGAGATTACTGCAATATCCATGGGTTGTGGATATCCAATTAAATTTATTTATTTTAATATTCTATTTTTCTATTTTTTTCTTTTAACCAAAAAGTACTTAAAAACTATTTTAAATTAGTTTATTTTATATTGATATGATAAAACTTCAAAATATATAAGATAAAATAATATATTAGCATAAATTTAAATTTAGATTATGAAATAATAATATTCTTATAACATCTAGAAAGTGGGAATATGAAAAATAATTATTTAATATTGATTTTGATACTGGGAATAATATTTCTTTCGGGTTGTATTCAATCCGATACCAGTAAAATTAATGAACTGGCCCCTAATATTAATAATCATATTAAACAGGGAGATAAATCATTTAATGACGCTGCATGGAATACCAACAACTTTAATTACCAGGAAGCTAGTCAGAATTGTGCAAATGCAACCAGTGAATTTAATCTAGCAAAATCATCTGCAAATGAAGCTAATAATTTAGCAAAAAATACTGGAGATAGTGTTTATATCCAGTATTTTGGACTGGTTTTAAATGAAATAGATGCCAAGCTAAGTGCTACTTCGGAACTAAATCTGGCCATCCAGTACTTTGCTCAAGGGGATAACGAAACTGCAAATTCTTATGTTAGTTCTTCTAATGATTTTATGAGTAAAGCGGTAGAGTATATGGATCAAAAAGAAGTAATAGTCAATAATAATCCATCAAAATTCCAATAAACCTAAATTAGATTAATAATGAGAGATGATCATGAAAAAACAATGTTTAGAATGTAAAGGCAAAGGTTACAATGTTATTAGTTATAAAATCTGTGAAGCATGTCATGGAACTGGAGTAAAAGCTGAAATGGACATGAAAAAACATTTCAAAGGAGTTTCAAACAGTGCAATGAAGCGTTTTGAACTGGATGAAGAACAAGAAGTTCCATGTAGTGTATGTAAAGGTAAAGGAGAGATTGAAGTAACTGAAAAATGCATAAATTGTGAAGGAAAAGGAGAAATTAATGTTTGTAAAAATTGTGGCAAAGAAATTGAATATCCTAAAGATTATTGTGAAAAATGTCAAGTTAAAGACATAGTTTACGCTTTACATCCCACATGCACTATAGATGATCTGGAAGTAGGAGCCAACTACAAGGGAAAAATAACACGTGTTGAAAATTACGGAGTATTTGTTAGCTTAAGTAAAAATCTTTTTGGTCTTTTAAGAACTGTTAAACCAAAATATAATGTAGGAGACGAACTCTTAGTAAAAATTATAGAGATTAAAAAGAATCGAGGAGAAGTAGACCTGACATTATCAAGCATTAAAGGAAGTTACGAATTAATTAAACTAAAAAGAAATATAGCCAGAACAAAAATTGGGGAAATTAACAAAAAATCCATGGGAAAAATGGTAAGAATTGTTGGTGAAGTTATACAGATCCAGCAAACTTCGGGACCAACTATTTTTACCATAAGTGATGAAACTGCAACTACTTGGGTGGCAGCTTTTGATGAACCGGGAGTTAGAGTTTATCCAAATATAGATATTGGAAACATTGTAGAAGCCATTGGTGAAGTATCTCTACATGGTGGAAAAATACAGATAGAATCAGAGTCAATAGAAAGACTTAGGGGAATTGAGGCCACTGAAGCCAGAAAACTCATAGATGAGGCCATAGATGAAAGAGCAGAACCTGCAACCACGGAATTATTAATAGAAAGTGAAACTTTAAATAGACTATCCGAAAGAATGAGAATGGCTGCTAAAGCTATTCGTAGAGCTGTATTTGATGGAAGATCTATTTTAGTTAGACATCATGCCGATGCCGATGGTATTTGTGCGGGAGTAGCAGTGGAAAAAGCAGTTGTACCTTTACTGAATGAGATGAATCCAGACAGTGATGCACAATGGCATTATTTTAAAAGAGCTCCTAGTAAAGCCCCCTTTTATGAAATAGAAGATGTAGTTAAAGATTTATCATTTGCCCTTGAAGATTTGGAACGTCACGGTCAAAAACTCCCACTTCTAGTGCTACTGGATAATGGTTCTACTGAAGAAGATATATTGGCATTGATGAAGGTCAAAATTTATGATATTGAAGTGGTGGTAGTTGATCACCACTATCCTGGCGTGGTACAAGACGGAAAAGTAGCAGTGGATGAATACGTCGATGTTCATGTTAATCCTTACTTAGAGGGAGGAGATTCTCAGATAACTGCCGGAGCCCTTGCAGTGGAATTAGCTCAAATGATAAACCCTCAAGTTAAAGACAAATTAACCCATTTACCGGGGATTGCTGCAGTAGGAGATCATGCCCGATCCGAGGAAGCACAGCAATATATTGAACTTGCTGCAGCCAAAGGTTATAATCGGGAGGATCTGGAAAAAATTGCTACAGTTATTGATTTTGAAGCTTTTTATTTGCGGTTCATGAATGGTAGAGGTATTATTGATACAATTTTAGGTTTAGCCAATCGTGAAAAACAGGTTAAACTGGTAGATGCATTATACGCAGAATCCCAGAAAAGAGTAAAATCACAGCTAAGAGCAGCTCTTCCTAATTTAAAAACCCAAGAACTTCCTAATGGCATAATATTCAATGTTCTGGATGTTGAGAAATTTGCTCATAAATTCACCTTTCCTGCTCCAGGCAAAACTTGTGGATATGTTCATGACACCATAGTTCAAAAGTATGGGGAAGATAAACCCATTGTAACTTTATCATACGGCCCGGATTTTAGTGTGATAAGAGCTACAGATGCAGTTAACGAGATTTATAGTTTTAATTTAAATAATATAGTTTTGAAACTTTCAGAACAAATTCCAGAAGCAGGCATTGACGGTGGGGGACATGAATGTGCAGGTTCTTTGAAATTTGTGGAAGGACTCTCTAAGAAAGTTCTAAGTTCTTTTGCTGAACAAATAGCCTTATTAAAAAAATCTTAAATTTATTCTTAACATAATCTATAAAATTATTCTATTTAATTATTAGTCAGGGTGTCTGTTTTAGGTGAAATTTTCTAGAGCGTAAATTTCTTGGATTTCGT